>JBBDRO010000001.1:0-13740 GCA_040905425.1 Gemmatimonadota bacterium
CACATACGACGAACGGGGCCCTCAGGAAGTCCGGTGAGAAACCGGCGCGGCCCCGCCACTGTGAGAGGCGCGCGGAGCAATCCGCACACGGCCCGCTCAACATGCCACTGGGATGCGTCCCGGGAAGGCGAGCGACGCTGCCTCGAGCCAGGAGACCGGTTCCGTTCGTTCCCGATGAGAGCACCTTCGAGGGAAGGTTCGGGTCATGGTCTCCGGCAGTCGTCCGGCCGGCCGCGTCCGTCCCGCTTCACCTCCGGTGGGGCGGGCTTTTTCGTTGCGCGGACCGACGGACACAGAATTCTGTAAGCGACATTGCCCAGCGGCGCGCCGCGCGATCGCCACGTCCGTGGCGGACGCGGAGCGTCCGGGCCTCGCCCTCCGGCGCCGTTCCGCGCATGCCGCGGGCAGGGGCTGTCCCTGCCGCGCCCTGCTGCGCCGGGCCGCGTACGCGGCGGGCACGGGCTCTCGCAGCCCCTCTCTGCTGCGCCGGACCGGGTGCGCGCTACTGCTCGCCGTCCTCCTCGCCGGTGCGCTGCCGGTCTCCGCCCAGCACCCCGGCTCCCTCACCGGCCGGATCACCGACGCCGCCACTGGCGCGCCCCTGGAGGGCGCCCAGGTGCGCGTGGTACGAGCGGGCCTCTCCGCCACCACCGATGCCGCGGGACGCTACCGCTTCCGCGCGCTGGAGCCGGGCACGCACACCCTCACGGTGGAACGCCTGGGCTACGCCGGCACGCATGCGGGCGTACGCGTGGACAACGGCCGCGAGAGCCGTCTCGACCTGAGCCTGGAGCCCCGGGCCATCGAGCTGGGCCATGTGACCGGCGCACACACCGCCGGGAGCGGCGCTCTGCACCTGGAGCGCGCCGCCATCGCCGCTTCGGGCGCCCGCAGCGCGGGGGACGCGCTGGCGCTGCTGCCGGGCGTGGTGCTCCGGCGCTCGGGCCCCGGCGGCGCCCAGACCGTCTCCCTGCGCGGTGTCGGCGCGGACGCGGTGCTCGTCCTGCTGGACGGCCTGCCCCTGAACGACGCCGTGACGGGGGAGGCCGATCTGTCATCCCTGCCCGCCGCCAGCCTGGCCTCCATCACCGTCCTCCCCGGGGCGCGCTCGGCCCGCTACGGGCCCCGTGCGGCGGGCGGCGTGGTGCTGCTCGAGACGCGGGCGGCGGGTGGCGAGCGCACGCTCAGCGCCGCGCTCGGCTCGCTGGGGGAGCAGAGCGGCGCGCTGGTGTGGAGCGGCGGTGGCGGGCCTGACGCGCTCTCCTGGAGCGCCGGCGCCAGCGGCCGCAGCGTGGACGGCAACTTTGGCTACGAGCGGCCCGCCGGCCTCGGCGGCGGCGGCGCCGAGCGCACCAATGCGGATCGCGCCGGCGGCGACGCGTGGCTGGCGCTCGGCGCGGAGGCTGCCGGCGCGCCGCTCCGGCTGCGCGCGCGCTGGGAGGCGCTCGAGCGGGGGCTGCCGGGTCCTTCCTTCGCACCGTCCCGGCACGCCCGCCAGCGCACGGGCAGAGTGCAGGCCTCCGCGGGTTGGCGCCGTACCGGACCCGCCTCCTCACTGGACCTGCGCCTGGCCGCCGCTCGCCAGACCGTGCGCTTCCGCGACGCTGCCCCGCCGCTCGGTCTACCCTACGACGACAGCGCCACCGTCAGCCAGCTCGACGCCCGGTTCGAGCGCGCATGGCGCCTCCCCCTCGCTGCCGGCCCACGCGAGGGCGAGGTCGGCGATGGCTCCCGGCCGGCGCCGGCCAACGCTGCCGTCCTGGAGCTCAGCGTGGGCGCGGAAGGCCGCCCGCAGTGGTTTCGCGCCTCGCGGCTGGACGCGCCCGGCCGACGTGTGGACGCCGGCATGTTCGCTCACGGCGCCACGACGTTGACGGCGGCGGGCGTGCCGCTTCACCTGTCGCTGGCGGGGCGCCTGGACCGGGACCCCGTGGGCGGCGGGGCGGCAGCCACGCACGCGTTGAGCGTGGCGACCGGTGCGGGTCCGCTATCCCTCCACGCGGCCCACAGGAGCGCCTACAGTCCACCGTCGCTGGCCGACCAGTTTTTCCGCGCGGGTGTGGGGGTGGAGCCCAACCCCGCGCTCGACGCCGAGCGCGTGCCGGGGGAGGTGGAGGTCGGCGCGAGCGCGCGTGGGACGATCGCGGGCGCCGCGGCTTCCATCCACGGCGTGGTGTACCGCGGAGACACCCGCGGCATGATCGTGTGGCGTCCCGACTTCCGCTTCGTCTGGAGCCCGGCCAACGTGGACGTACGGCGGCGCGGCGGCGAGGTGCGCGGCCAGGCAAGCTGGGCCACGCTGCGGCTGGCGGCATGGCACGCCTGGAGCACGGTGGAGCATGACCGCCCCGACCGGGCGCCGGTGGTCTACCGCCCTGGGCGCACGGGCGCGCTGGAAGGCCGCTGGCACGCCGGGCCGTGGCGGGTGGACGCCACCGCCCGCTACACGGGCGAGCGCTTCCCCTTCCCCACCCGCGTGAACCGCCTGGCGCCGTTCTGGACCGTGGACGCCGGGGCCGCGCGCGTGATGCGCGTGGCGGACTGGTTCCTCACGGCCACGCTGCGCGCCGAGCGGCTCCTCGACCAGCGGGAGACCCTCATCTTCGGCTTCCCCGAACCCGGGCGAACGCTCCGCCTGGAACTTCATCTGTCCGCTGACACACCCACGTCACCAACCCGAGGATCCCAGCCATGAAACACGCCGCCGCACTGCTCTGCCTGGCCACGCTCCCGCTCTCCGCTTGCGGGGACGGCGGCCTGACCTCCGTCATTCCCGAGCCGACGTTCGATGCGGCGCTGCTCGTGAACAGCATCGACAATTCACTCAGCGTGCTGCCGCTGGACGAGGACGAGGGCCAGGCGTTCACGGTGGGGCTGGGGCCGTCCGGCTCCCCGGTGACGCTGGCGGCGCGCGGCGAGTTGGTGGTGGTACCCCTCGGCGGGACGCCGGCGCTGGCGGTGGTGGATCTGGCGGAGCGCGCCCTGGCCCGCACCGTGGCGCTGCCGGAGAATTCGGGCGCCACCGGCGCGGCCTTCCTGGACGATAGCACGGTGGTCGTGGCCCATTCGAACCTGAACAGCGTGTCCGTGGTGAACGTGCTGCGCGGCACGGTGGGGACGCCGATCGCCGTTGGCCAGTTCCCCCAGCGAGTGCTGGCCGCCAACGACACCGTCTGGGTCGTGAACGCGGAGCTGGTCGATTTTCAGCCCACGGGGCCCGGCACCATCAGCGTGCTGACGGGGAGCCCGCTGGCGGTCGTGCGCACCATCCAACTGGGCGCCGTCAATCCGGGTGGCGCCGCCCTGAGCCACAGCGCGCTGTACGTGGTCGGGGCCGGCAGCTTCGGCGGCAACGACGGCTCGCTCTCCACGGTGCACCGGGGCACGGGGGAGGAGACGCGCCACGACCCGGGCTTCGGGGAGTTTCCCGGCGCCGTGGCCCTCCTGCCGGACGGCACGCTGGCGGTATCCTCCTTCAGCTATGGCATGGCCGTGTGGAACCCGGCCACGGGCACGTTCGTACATGCGCCCACCGACCCGGTGCGTCCGGGCGGCGCCACCGCCATCGCCGGGCTGGGGGTGGCCCCCGACGGGCGGCTCTGGGCCGTGGAGGGGCAGTGCGGCCAACCTGGCAGGGCTTTCATCCTGGACAGCGGGTCCCTGGCGGTGTTGCGGACGGTGACCGTGGGGACCTGCCCCTTCGGGGTGGTCTTTGCCGAGGTGCCGGAATAACACGCGGTCCTTGACAACCCTGGCGCCGGGGGGAGGTATTGGCCCCGGACACCCTGTTCCCGCCTCCTGGAGAAAATCCATGAAACGACCCGTCGGCCTGCTCGTCCCGCTGACCCTATTCGTCCTCGGCGCCTGCGCGGCGGAGCCCGACGCGGACGCCGCTCTGGATCAGGCCACCACGATGGTGGATCTGGCCGCGGAGGAGCAGGCCATCCGCGACCGGGTGGCCGCCTGGCAGGACGCGGCCAACGAGTCCCCCGAGGCGTTCGCCGCCTTCTACGCCAGTGACGGGGTGCTCATGCCGCCCAACGGGCCGGCGGCCGAGGGACCGGCGGCCATTGCCGAAGCCATGGGGCCGATGTTCGAGACGGTGGAGGAGATTGCCTTCGAGGTGGTGGACATCACCTTCGCGGAAAGCGGTGAGCTGGCCGTGGAGCGGGGGCGCTACACGCTGGCCGGCACCCTGCCGGACGGCACCAGCTTCGATGACGCGGGCAGCTACCTGGTGGCGTGGCAGAAGCAGGACGGAGCCTGGATGGTGCTCTACGACATCTTCAACAGCGACCGGCCCGCGCAGTAGGACGTAGCCGTCAGCGTGTGATGGTCTCCACCACCGCCCGGGTCCGCGCCGTGTCCTCCAGGCGCAGGATTCGGGCGGTGCGCGCGGGGCGCCAGGTCAGCGGCACCACCGTACCACCGCGGTACACCTCCACGATGGCGTCCTGGGTGGGATCGCCCGGGAAAAAGCTGGTCCCGCCCGTGAGCCGGTCTCCCACCTCGAGCCCCGCCGCCTCAGCCGGGGAGCCCGGCCGGACCGCGCTCACCACGGCGTCCTCGATGATGTCGGGTGCGGCCGTGAAGCCCAGATCGAAGACGGTGCCCTCCGTACTCGTGCAGTCCAGGCGCAGCGTGGCGCACATGGACTCGAACGGGAGGGGCTCCGCACCCCTGGCGTAGGCGTCGTACCAGGCGCGCTCGTCCCGGCCGGTCACCTCCTCCAGGGCACGCAGGAGCATGGCGTCATCGTAGAGCGGCCCGCGGGCCTCATCCGGGCGCAGCGCCCTGCGCAGCCACGCGTCGATGCCCGCCTGGCCATCCGTGGCCTCCCGGATGCGCAGGTCGGTGAGGAAGCCCAGCAGAAAGCCCTTCACGTAGGGCAGCTGGCGGTACTCCTCGGCGTCCCAGTAGTGCTCCGCCAGCACCGCGGCGGTGGCCGTATGAGCCACCGGGTTGGACGTGTACTCCAGCAGGGCCTGATTCAGCTCCGCTATGAAGACGGGGGCATCCACGAAGCCCTCGCGCAGGAGCGTGCGCCGCGCCACGTATTCCGTCATGCCCTCCTGGAACCACTTGTACCAGCCCTCCGCCACGGTGGTGTCGGGGCGCGCGTGCGTGCCGTTCCAGAAATGGAAGAGCTCATGCGCCACCAGGCGGAGCGTTACCGCGCCACCCTCGGCCAGCCCCCGGTCCGGGTCGGGGTAGAGCACCATCACGGTTCCCTCCACGGTGCCACCGTGCACGCTGGCCGAGCCATCCTCGAGGATGAAGGTAGGGCTCACGGGCAGGAGTCCCGCCATGGCGCCGGCCTGCGACTCCGCCACACCCGCCACGGCCCCCATGAACGCCTCGTGCGTGAAGGCCCGCGCCCCGGGACGCAGGATGAAGTGCAGCGGCTGTCCGGCCGCACGCACCGTGGCCGTGTCCCACGCGCCGGCCAGGAGCACCAGGCGCGGCAGCGCCCGGAAGCGCCCCACCACCCCCGACTCCGCGCCCACCAGGCGCGGCGGCTCGCTCCACGCGCCCGAGCCCAGACTCACGATCACGGGATCGTTGCCCACCCCATCGGGGCGCAGCACCCACGTGTGGCCCCAGGCCAGGGCGTGGTCATCGAGCAGCGTGGGCCGGAAGACGTCGGCGCGGCCACGCCCCACGAAGTCAGACTTGGCAGAGCGGACCATCCAGCGCACCGCCAACCGCCCACGGGTAAACCGCGGCGGCACCATCCAGGAACCGTCCTGGCTGCGGCTGCCCGCCTCCCACGATCCGTCGGGCGCGAGCACGGCCACGGAATCCACGCCCGCGGAAAAATCGAGTCCGGCCCACGGCGGCAGGCGGAGCACCACCCCGCCCGTGGCGTCGGCGGCCGTGCGGATGCGGGCCCCACGCGGTGCCAGGAACACCGCCTCCGCCCGCAGCACGCCCGGCTCCAGCCGCACCCCCACCGCGTGGGCCGGCACCTGCCCCGGCCGCGGCTGCCCGCGCTGGGCGGCGGCCGGGCGGACCAGCTCGGGCGCCAGGAGCGCCAGCAGGACGAGCGGCAGGACGCGTGTGCTCAGAGGGCGGCTCCGGCAAGGGCGAACGCCACCACCGCCACGCCCCCGCCGATCAGGGCATAGGGCAGCTGGGTGCGCACGTGGTCGATGTGGTCCGTGGCGGCGGCCATGGAGGAGATGATGGTGGTGTCACTGATGGGACTGGAGTGATCACCGAAGATGCCCCCGGAGAGGGATGCCGCCACGAACGGCGCCAGGGGCAGCCCCATGGACTCGGCGGCGGGCACGGCAATGGGAATCATGATGGCAAAGGTCCCCCAACTGGTGCCGGTCGAGAACGCGATGGCGGCCGCCGTGAGGAAGACCAGGGGCAGAAAGACGAACGGCGGCATCAGCCCCGAGGTCACCTCCGCAATATAGACGCCCGTGCCCAGCTCCTGGGTCACCGCACCCAGCGCCAGCGCCAGCAGGAGCACCAGCGCCAGCGGCACCAGGCCGCCGGCGCCCTTCAGGCCGGTGCGCACCAGGTCGTCCACCGAGAACGCGCGCTGCGCCTTGAGGAGAATCCACGCGGCGCCCAGCCCCGTGAGGACGGCCCACAGCACGCTGGTGGAGCCGGAGCCCGCACGGATGTCCCCACCGCCGGTGATGTAGAGGTAGACCGGCATGCTGACCACCATAAGCGCGATGGGGGCAATCATGTTGAGCGCGCGCGGCGGGATGCTCCCGCTGGCGGGCGGTGAGATGATGTCGGGGTCCACCATGGGCTTGGCGTCGGGCCAGAGGAGCTGGCCGCCCCGGGTGCGCGCCTCCGCCTTCTTCATGGGGCCCAGGTCGATGCGGAAGATCACCGTGGCCAGCGCCAGAAACAGGGCCGCGATGGCGTAGAAGTTCAGCGGGATGGATTCCAGGAACACCACCAGCGGGCGCTCCACGCCCAGCCCGCCCAGGATACCCAGCACGAACGCGCCCCAGGCGTTCAACGGAATGAGAATGCAGACGGCGGCGGATGTGGAGTCGATGATGTAGGCCAGCTTCTCTCGCGACACCCGGAAGCGGTCGAAGAGCGGCCGGCCGATGGAGCCCGCCACGAGCACGGTGATGTTGGACTCGATGAAGATCACCACGCCCACGATCCACGCCAGCAGCTCCGCCCGGCGCGGCGTGGCCACCCAGTTGCGTTCCTCCAAGCGATCCACGAAACCCCGCACACCGCCGGATACCTCGATGGTGGCAATGAGGGCGCCGATCACCAGGGTGAACATGATGACGCTGGCGTTCCCGGGGTCCCCCAGGACGGCCACCAGGGCGTCGATGGAGCGCGCCATGCCCGCGAAGGGGTTCCAGCCGCTCAGCATGGTCCACCCCAGCAGGAGCCCGCCCGCCAGCGCCAGGTAGACCTGCCGCGTCCAGATGGCCAGCACGATGGCCAGCACGGGCGGCAGAACGGAGATCCAGGTGGGATCGGCCATGGCGCAGTCGCGGTTCGGGATCGGTTGCGGGCGGGGACGCTCCCCCGTTCGTGGCGTGGGGGAACTGCCAAGATAAGGCCGCGGCGGCGTCACGCCAGCCGCATGGGCTGTTCCATGGCCGGCCGCACGCGCTGCCCCATGGTCCGCCGGACGCGCTGTCCCACGATCGGCCTCGCGAGTGTCCCCTCACCGGGACACCCGGTCGGGGCGCCCCCCCCGGCGCGAGCGGGCCGTCTACCGTGGATCCGACTGGGGGGCAAGGTAATCAGCGCAGATGCCGGCACGGCGCGCGTCCGCGCCATACGCGGCACGCGTCGTGAACCTCGTAAGGGGGCGCGGGAAGCCGTTCGCAGGCTACCGCCAGAGCATCCGCCAGCAAGCATGGAGGCAGCACATGAAGCGCATACTGATCCTTACCGCCGCCACCGGCGCCTTCCTTCTGAGCAGCGCCCCCGCTGAGCTGGCCGCACAGGGCAAGGTCAACCCGCGCACGACCCAGGAGCGGGTGGAGCAGGACCGCTCCGACCGCGGCTGGGAGGACATCATTCTGGGCCGCCGGGACGCGGAGCGCGGCCAGGCCGACCGCCGCGCGCAGGCCGGCCCGCCCTTCTGCCGGAACGGCCAGGGCCACCCCGTGCACGGCCGCCGCTGGTGCGCCGAGAAGGGCTTCGGCGTGGGCACAGGTCTGGGCTCCCTCGGCGACATCCGCTGGGAGGAAGAGGGCTGGGGGGACGTGATCCTGCGCGCCCCCCGCAACGAGCGGGACGTGATCCAGCGTGGTGGCCTGCTGGACGTCCTGGGCAGCGTCATCCTGGGCCGCTTCGATCAGCAGGCGCAGAGGCTCGGCAGCGGCGAGCCGCTGACCGGCCGCTGGCTCGAGGGCCGTGACGGGCCGCGCGTGCTCTGGCTGCAGGCCGGCCAGACGCCGGTGGCACAGCTGCTGGACACCGATCGTGACGGCCGCGTGGACCGCATCCGGCTGAACGGCGGCCGTTGACGGGGGCACGCCCTCACCGCTGAGGCGGGCAGTCAGTCGGAGCACGGGGCCCCGCCGGCATCAGCCGGTGGGGCCTCCCGCGTCCACCCGCTCTTCCACCACCCGGCAGAACTCCCGCACGGCCTCCTCGTAGGCCGCGCCGGCCACGAGCGTCAGGTCATTGTGACCGGCGCCCTCCACCCATAAATGCCGTTTCGGCTCCGGCGCCCGCAGGTAGAGCGCGCGACCGTGGCTGAAGGGCACCACGCGGTCCCGGGTGCCATGGATGACCAGTACGGGGCAATCCACGTTGCCGATCAAACGGTCGTTGCGAAAGTGATCGAAGGGCAGGAGGGGAAGCCGCGTCACCACGCGGAATGGGGTCAGAAACGTGCCCTCCAGGATGACCCCGCCCACCGGCTCCCGCGTTGCCAGGTCCAGCGTGGGTCCACCGCCCACCGAGCGGCCGTAGAGCACCACGCGATCCGGGGTGTAGCCCGCCTCCTCCAGCAGCCAGCGGTACGCGGCCTCCAGATCCTCCACGGCGCCGCGCACGGTGCAGCGCCCCGCAGAGCGGCCGTACCCCCGGTAGTCGTAGGTCAGCACCGCGTAGCCCAGTCGGCGCAGCCGCTCCGCCTCGGGGAGGATGGTGCCCAGGTCCTCGTAGTTGCCGTGGCTGTAGAGGAGCGCCAGACGGGCCTCCGGATCCGGCAACCAGCGGGCGGCGAGCCGCTCGCCCGTGGGCGCGCGCAGCTCGAGCAGATCCTCGTGCTCCCCGTAGCTCACGGGCGGGCGCGGGAACATCAACCGCTCACCGAACCACCAGCCCACCGCCGCCAGCGCCAGCCAGACGCCCGCCGCGATCAGTAGCAGGCTGAGGGCGCCTACCACCTGACCGCCGGGATCAGTTGCAAGGTCAGCGCGTCTACCACGTGACCGCGGCCAGCGGAAGGACGTTCAACGGCAGGGCACGACGCCAGCGCCAGCGCGTTGCCCACGGAACGCTCCCCCACGTCGTCCGAAGGGCGGTTGACCACCCGCCCGCCGACCACCATGGCGGTGGAGCCGCCGCCGTCCAGGTTGATGGCATCCGTAGCGCCGATGCGCACCAGCAGCGCGGTGAGCTCCTGCAGCGTCATGCCCACGCTGTAGCCCGGCTGGCGGCCATCCACCGTGACGAGCAGGAGCCGGTCGGCTGCCGTGTCCCACGCCACCGCGGTGCGCGGGTGCCGCGCCGGGCCGAAGCCAGCGGGCACGCCCTCTGCCAGGTGGAGGACGGCGGCGCCGTCCCTTAGCAGCACCGGGAAACCACCCACCGCCTCCTCAACCGCCAGAGGCGGTGCGCCGGGATCCTCCAGCAGCGCGGCGGTGCGCCAGGCAACGGTATCGTCCAGCTCCCTGCGCGTGAGCCACGCGGCCGCCGGACCGCGCGCGCGCAGCGCCACCTCGCCCGGCCGCACGTAGAGCCCGACCAGCTCCGGCCAGACGGCAATCACGGTGCCCCGCCCCGCCGCCTCGTCACCCTCGAGAAGGCCCAGCACGACGGTGGCGGCGGGGCCACCCGTGGCCGGGAGGGAGTCACCCCAGATGGTGAACAGCGTGAGCGCCTCGGCCGGTGGCTGGTGGCTGCCCCCGCCGAGCGGCCGGTTGACCTGGTCGATACGCGCGCTGTCGGCGCGGTGCCACGCGGCGCCCTCGATGCGGCCCACACCCGCCGCGTACCCGGCGCGGCCGCTGGCGAACGCGGGCCGGGAGCCGGGACCGGCCAGGACCCGCCCGTCGATGGCGTGGAGGCCCACCGGCGTGCCTCCGGGGAGCATGAAGAAATCGGCGTTCACGCCGGCCAGCGCGTCGCGCACCAGCACGCTCGTGGGCGCCCGCACGGAGAGCGGCGGCCCCGCCTTCACCGCCCGCAGCTGGGGCTGGCACACGCCGCGCTCCACCTCCACGACGTGCACCGCCCAGGGCCCCGCGGCGTCACGGGCATAAATATGGCGCACCCCGGGAACCAGCGTGCGCAGACTGAACGTGTCCGCCTGCGCCAGCCCGCCGGCGAACGGCAGCACCGTTTCCGGTGCGGCGGCCGTGTCCAGGGGAGCGGGCGGCGGCGGCGCGGCGGGCGGCGCGCCCGGCGCGCACGCTCCGCAGGCCAGGAGCGCGGTGAGGATGAAGGGGGACGTCGCTTTCATGCCGTGTCCTTCCTTTGCTTCGGACCACGAAGGCGCTTACCGTGTAGTATGTAGGGTACGCTCAGGCGCGCGCAGGAAGCACGGCGCTTCCCGATCACACACCCGCAAGGAGGCCATTATAGCCAGGAACGACTCCACCCGCGTCAACGACTCCATTCGCATCAGCCCCGTCCGCCTCATCACGGCGGAGGGCGAACAGGAGGGGATCGTCCCCCTCGAGAAAGCCAAACACGCCGCAGAAGACGCCGGCCTCGACCTGGTCGAGGTGGCCCCCAACGCCCGCCCGCCCGTGGTCCGCGTCATGGACTGGGGCAAATTCCAGTTCGAACAACAGAAGCGGGCCAAAGAAGCCAAGAAAAAGCAGCACACCGTGGACGTCAAGGAAGTGAAGCTGCGGCCTCGCACCGACGACCACGACATGGAATTCAAGCTGCGCGCCGCCCGTAAGTTCCTGGAACAGGGCAACAAGGTGAAAGTTACCGTTCGTTTCCGCGGGCCCGAGCTGCGCCGCCCCGACCTCGGCCAGGAGGTCCTCGACACGGTCATCGAGGAGCTCGACGAGTTCAGTGACGTGGAGAGCCGTTCGCGCCGGCTGGAGGGGCGTCAGCTCACCATGATGCTGTCGCCCTCGTCGCTGCCCAGCTGAGCGCCGCGTCGTGACGCGCCGCGGGCCGATCCTCTTGCCGGGGGTCGGCCCGCTTTTCTTGTAAGCGACGACGCCCGTCGGACTGGCGCGCGCGCACGCCGGCGCGCATCGTGCGCCGATCGCGACGCGTGCTCACGCATCCGGAGTGCTCATGGAATTCCTGCTCGAGAACTGGTTGTGGATGGCCCTGGCGGCGCTCGCCGTCTGGGTAGTCCTGGGCTTCGTGCTCCGCCTGGGCAAGCTCGTTTTCAAGCTGGCCTTCGTGGCGGCGGTGGCCGTTGCGGTGGTGTGGGCACTGGAGCGCCTCGGGGGCTGATGTCGAAGCCCCGCTAGCGGTCCACCACCCCCTGCAGGATGCCCATCAGGATGCGCTGCGCGCCGGGAGGAGCGTCCGCGAGCGGCCGCACCTCCACGCTCATCCGCACCTCGAAACGCAGCGCGCCGTCGAGGAGCAGTTCCGCGCCGTTCCGCTCAACCCCGAAGACTAGCGGAGCGCCCTCCGCCGCGCCGGCGTAGCGCTCCCGGAAGGTGGGGCCGAACTCCGGGCCCGACACCTGGATCTCCCCCACCCGGAGGAGCACGTCCCCGGCCCGCACGCCCGCTGCCGCCGCACTGCTGCCGGGACTCACCTCCGTAACCACCAGACGCTCACCCGCCGGCGTCGTGGTCACGCCGATGCGCGGCTCACGGACGGCATCGATCACCAGCTGGAGCGCGGCCTTCGGCAGGATCTCGTCCCAGGGGTAGGGCTCGCGGCCGTCAACGTAGCGGCGCTCGAAATCGCTCCAGTCCACCCCCGGCGCGAGACGCCCTACGATGCCCCAGAAATCCTCGCGCTCGAAGCCCCGTCCCTGCTGGTAGGTAGCCGCGTAGAGCTCCCGCAGCACGTGGTCCAGTGAGACGCGGTTGGCGGTGGCGTGGCGTAGCAGCACGTCCATCATGAGGCCGGCCAGCGAGCCCTTGTCATAGTAGAGCGCGGCGGTGCCGTCCACGGGGCTGATCCAGCTGGACAGGGAGGCGTCCTCCAGCGCCACCGGCGGAGCGTCCATGACGCGCTGGATCTTGCCGCCGATGAGCGCGTACAGGATCTCCGGGGGCGCCACGGCGGCGCGCACCAAGGTGAGGTCCGCGTAGTAGTCGGTGAGGCCTTCGCTCACCCACAGCCAGGGCGTGGGCTGCGCCTCCTGGTAGCGGTAGGGCCACAGCTCCGCCGGCCGCAGCCGCTTCACGTTCCAGGCATGAAAGATCTCATGGCCGGTGATGAGCGGCAGCACCACGCTGCCCACGAAGCCGGGGTGGTAGATGCCCACGTGCGAGTTCTGGTGCTCCAGCGCGCTGCCACCGCCCACCGCATCCGTGAAGAGCAGCAGCGTGGTGTAGCTCTCCCAGGGTGTTTCACCGAAGACCGCTGCCTGTACGGGCGTCATGCGGGCAATCTGGCGCCACAGCTCGCGGCGCTCGTCGCCTGTGAGCGCGCCACGCGGGTAGGTGGCCAGCCGGTTCCAGCGCCCGTCCACCCGGATGCTGTCCAGCTCCAGCGCGCCGATGAAGAAGGGCATGTCCACCAGGTCGTGGTAGCTGTCCTCCACGTAGCTGCCGGCCTCCGGTCCCGCGGGCATGCCCGTGGCCACCTCCCAGTGCGGCTCGGTGGTGACGCGCACGGTGGCGTGGAAGTCCAGCTCCCGCCCCGTGGGATGGAGAAAGACGTTGGTGCCGTTCAGGAGCAGGAAATCGGGGGCGGACCAGCTCATGGCGTTGTCCAGCGTGTCGGCGCGGAACAGGAAGCTCACGCTGAGCGTGCCCGGCACACCCGGCCGCACACGCCAGGTGCTGGGCGCCACCTTGTCCCACTCCACGGGCTGCCCGTCGGCCGTGGCCGTGAAGGCGCTGACGCGGCGCGCGAAGTTGCTCACCTCGTACGCGCCCGGCGTCCACACCGGCAGGGAAAGGAGCACGGGCTCGGCGGTAGGCGCCTCGAAGGTCATGCGCACGCGCACCGTGCGCTCGGCGGCGGCCGCGCTGTCGAACGTAAGCGCGTAGCGGATGTTCTCCACGGGTGCCGACGCGAGGACGGTTGCGGGCACCGGCGCGCCGCCGGCCGTCTGTGCGGCCGCGCTGCCTGACGCGGCCATGATCATTGCCAGCGGCATGGCGGCCGCGGTGGGCAGCCTGCATCTTCTCATGGGTCGTCCTTGCCGATGCATCGGGGTTCCTACGGTCCTTCATGGTAATGAGATGCGGGGCCCGCGGGGAACCTCACCACTCGAAGGGCGTATGTTGCCATGGCTATTCGCCCATCCATCCTCGAAACGAACCCGGCCTGAGGTCCACTCCATGAGCCCTGCCATCCGTCGGTTCCGTGGCGCCGCACCGGCCCTGCTGGGTCTGCTGCTGCCGCTCGCCTGCGCGGACGCCACGGGACCGGGTGCACCCGCCGCGCTGGAGCTGGTGG
>JBBDRO010000002.1:0-9385 GCA_040905425.1 Gemmatimonadota bacterium
CCCTCGCCGTCCAGGAGTCGGATGCTCAGGGCGCCCAGGGCGCCCTCCGTGACGGACACCACGTCCACCAGCGGGACGTCATGCTCCGCCTGTCCGGTGTTTCCCGGAGCACCGGGGAAGCTCACGGTCAGCTGGCTCACGTCACCGGAGAGGGGAAGCCCCGAGATCCCCCCGACTTGCTGGACTCCGGGGAGGGCACCCACGGCGGTCAGGATACGATCGTGGAGCGCGTTCACGGCGGAAACGCTGTCGTAGGCAGGCCCCGAAACCGGGATCCGGAAGGTGACCGCGCCCTCCGTGCGGAAGCCAGGGTCCGAGCGCAGGAGCGCCTCGAAGCTCCGCACCAGCACGCCCCCCGCCGCGAGCAGCACGAGGGAGAGCGCCACCTGCATCACCACCATCCCGCGGCGCATGCGCGTATGCCCGCCGCCGCCGCGCACCGCCGCCTGGCGGAGGGCGTGGGAGAGGTGGGTGCGGCTGGCCCACAGGGCGGGCACGATGCCCCCCACGATCCCGAGGGCCACGCCCAGGATGAGGACGGTGGCCGCCACGCTTCCGTCCACGGCAATCTCCCCACGGCGGGGGAGGTCGGCGGGGGCCATCTCCACCAGGAGGCTCGTCCCCCAGAGGGCAAGGAGGAGGGCCGCCCCGGCACCGAGCAGGCCGAGGAGCGCACCCTCCATGAGTGCCGCCCGCCCCAGCGTCCAGCCATCGGCGCCCAGCGCCCGGGAGACGGCGAACTCCCGCTCCCGCTGCGCCGCCCTCCCCAGGAGGAGCGTGGCCAGGTTCACCGTGAGCACCAGGACCAGGAAGGCGGCTGCCGCGCCCAGGACGGTGAGGGCCGGGCGGATAGGGGCCACGAGGTCGGCCATGAGGGGCACGGGGAAGTAGCGGACCCCGCGACCCTGGAAGTAGTGCTCGTCCAGCTGCCGGCCCAGGCGCTCCACGGCGGCGTGCACCGCGTCCGGCGGAGTCCCCGGCCGGGCCCGCACCAGCCCGGCGTAGGAGCCGCTGCCCGGGTTCTCGGCAGCCAGGTCCACGGAGAAGGTGACGTACAGCTCGGCCGTGGCGGGGGGGACACCCGAGCCGTGCCGGGCAAAGCGGAAGGGGCGGGGCATCACGCCCACGATGCCAAACTGCTCGTCGTCCACCCGGATGGTGCGGCCGAGGACGTCCCGACTTGCGCCGAATTCGTTCACCCATAGCTCGTGCCCCAGGACCGCCACGCGGGGGCTACCGGGCTCGTCGTCGGCGGGCGTGAAGGTGCGGCCCAGCGCCGCTTCCACGCCCAGGAGCCCGAAGAGGCCACCGCTGGCGCTCATGACCGCCAGCTCCCTGGGCGGCGTACCGGGGTTCAGAATTACGGGCGGCAGGTCGCGGCGGACGGCGGCGGCGCCGGCGAGGACGCCCCCAGCCGTGTCGAAGGCCAGCACGTCCGGCCCCGAGAGCCAGCCACGGTCCAGGTCGAAGATGGCGCGGTAGTCACGCCACACGAAGTAGAGATCGCCGGGCGTTTTGTAGGCCGGCGGCTCCAGGAGCACGTTGTCCACCGCGCTCCACACCACCGCAAAGCTGCCGAGGCCGACCGCGAGTGTGCCCACGGTGGCCAGAGTGAAGCCGGGCGCGCGCAGGAGGCGGCGCGTGGCCCGGTGCATGTCCAGCCCCCAGCCGCCGCGGCGCCGCCACCAGACGCCGGGGTTCATCCGCTCGCCCGGGCCGTTCCGCACGGAATCGGACACCGCGCGGGCCCAGAACGCCGCATACGGCAGCACACCCGCCGCGGCGGCTGCCGCCGCGCGACGCTCATAGCTGGCCAGCCACTCGCCGCCCACGTCGTCACGGAAATCGCGCGGATAGAGCCGCAGAAGCAGCCGAAGCGCGGTCCCTCTGAAGGATGTGTGCCCGCTCATGCCCATCCCTCCAGGAGCCCGCCGGCGCGGGCCGCACGCGCCAGGCTTGCCAGGCGCCGGGCCTCAGCGCGGCCCACCTCGAGGCCGAAGGGGGTGATGCCGTAATAGTTCCGCCGCTCGTCCTGGCCGTGGTCGGTGGCAGGCGCCGGCGTCTCCTCGATGAGTCCCTGCTCCCGCATCCGGCGTAGCGCACGGTAGAGCGTGCCGACGTCGGGCACGGCGGCCTCACCCCGCTCTTCCGCGTCCTTGATGATGCCGTAGCCGTGGCGATGTCCAGCGGCCACGCTCAGGAGGATGTGGAATTCCACGGGGCGCAGAGGGAGGAAGTCAGCGGGCTGGCGGCGGCGGCGGTCCATGGGGGCTCCGATGGAATCGAGGGCGTTGTGCATATATGTGTAGCGCATATATCCCGCCGGAACAAGGGGGCTGCTTGGGGGGAGGTCGGCCCCTCACTCCCCCCGCAACACCGCCGCTGGATCCACCCGCGCCGCGCGCAGGGCGGGGATGGCGCTGGCCGCGAAGGCGGCCGCGCCGAGCACCAGCGCCATGGCGGCGAAGGTGACGGGGTCCGTCGCTTCCACACCGAAGAGGAGGGTGGCGGCCAGCCGGGTGAGGGCGAGCGCACCCACGAGGCCCAGCAGCAGTCCCGCCGCCACCAGCCGCATGCTGTGCCCGAGTACAAGGCGGGCTATCTCCGTTCCGCCGGCACCCAGCGCCGCGCGGACGCCCAGCTCACGCAGGCGGCTGCTCACGCTGAAGGAGACCACGCCGTAGAGTCCCACCACGGCCAGCAGCAGCCCGGCCGCGGAAAAGAGGGAGAGGAGGACGCTCAGGAACCGCTCGGGACCCAGGGCGCCGCGCACCACGTCGGTCATGGGACCCGCCTGGGCCACGGCCACCAGCGGGTCCAGCTCGGACACGGCGCCACGCAGCGCCGCCACCACCTCGGCGGGTGGCAGCTCCGCACGGAGCACCGGGAAGATCGTGGTGGCGGGGAGCTGCTCCATGGCTACGTACAGGGCAAAGCGGCTGCCCTCCCGGACGCCAAAGTTCTTGACGTCCTCCACCACGCCCACGATCTCCCACCAGGTCGGGTCCTCGGGCGGACCCACATTGATGCGCCGACCGAGGGGGCTTGCCTCAGGGAACACGCCGGCGGCCATGGTCTCGTTGATCACCACGGCGGTGGGCGCCCCCTCGCGGTCCTCAAGCCCGAGACCGCGGCCCGCCACCAAGCCGATGCCCATCGCGTCGAAGTACCCCGGCGTGGCGCGGCGATACCACACGGCCTGCCCCTCGCCGGGAGGCGGCACGGGCCGTCCCTCGACGATGAAGGAAACGTCTCCGTCGTACCCGCTCAGCGGCACGGGGCTGCCGATGCCGGCCGCCGTGACGCCCGGCAGCGCGCGCATGCGCGCGTCCAGCGCGCCGGTGAACGCTCGCCGCGCCGCGGCGTCCGGGTAGCGCGTGGCCGGGAGACCCACGCGCGCCACTACCACCCCCGCGGGCTCGAAGCCCAGATCCTGGGTGCGCAGGTTCTGGAAGCTGCGCACCACCAGGCCAGCCCCCACCAGGAGCAGGAGCGCCAGCGCAACCTGCGCCACCACGAGTGCGCTGCGCATGCCCAGCCCCCCCGCGCCACCGGCCGATCCGCGTCCTCCCTCGCGCAGCGTGGTACCGATGTCCACCGCCGAC
The DNA here is from genome assembly GCA_040905425.1 of Gemmatimonadota bacterium. Classification (GTDB taxonomy): domain Bacteria; phylum Gemmatimonadota; class Gemmatimonadetes; order Longimicrobiales; family RSA9; genus JBBDRO01. Next base: position 3,606 of record JBBDRO010000002.1, read on the forward strand.
GCGCGCAGCGCCGGCAGGAGCCCGAAGAGCACGCCCGCCAGCAGCGTCACGGCGGCCCCGAACGCCAGCACGCGGCCGTTCACCGCCACCTCGGCAATGCGCGGCGTGCCCTCGGGCGCCAGCGCCACCAGGAGGCCGGTGCCCGCGTACGCCACGGCGGCGCCGAGCGCCCCGCCGAGCGCGGCCAGCACCAGGCTCTCCGCCAGGAGCTGGCGCGCCACCCGCCCGCGCCGCGCACCCAGCGCCGAGCGCACGGCCAGCTCCGTCCGGCGGGTCGAGGCCCGCGCCAGCAGGAGGTTGGCCACGTTGACGCAGGTGACCAGCAGCACCACCCCCACCGCACCGAGTACGGTGAGGAGGCCGGCGCGGGCGGGTGCCACCATGTCCGCCTGCAGCGGCACCACGCTGTACCCCATCCCGGTGCTCCGCTCCGGATAGGCCGCCTCCATGCGCGCGGCGAGCGCGCCCGCCTCGGTGGCGGCCGCCGCCACGGAGCTACCTGCCGCCAGCCGCGCGAGGGCGCGGATGCTGGCGCCGCCGCGGCGGTTCTCTGCCGTGCTCCAGTCGAACCGAAGCGGCGTCCACAGGTCGGCATCCGGCAGGAACGGGGGGCGGAATCCGGGCCGCATCACGCCCACCACCTCGGCCGCGGCGCCGTTCAGCGTGATCGTGCGTCCCACGATGCCGCGCTCGCCGCCGAACGCGCGTTGCCAAAGGGCGTGGCTCAGGAGCACGGTGACGGGCGCGTCGGGAAGGTCATCGGCGGCCGTGAACCCGCGCCCCACCGCGGGCGTCACGCCCAGGACATCGGAGAACATGCGGTGCGTGACCACCGCCCCCTGCACCTGCTCGGGTTCCCCGTGCCCCGTGAGGGTGGGATTCCACCCGCCCCAGGCTGCCGTGGCCTCGAAGGCGGCGACCGTCTCCAGGTCGTGGTAGCTGGCGTAGGAAAGCCATTCGTCGTCCGGCCCGCCGCGGGCCGTCCAATCGGCCCAGACCACCGTGATCTCCTCGGGCTCCGGAAAGGGCAGCGGCCGGAAGAGGATGCCGTCCACCACGCTGAAGATGGCCGTGGCGCCGCCGATGCCCAGCCCCAGCGTGAGCACGGCCACGGCCGTGAAGACGGGGCTCCGACCGAGCTGCCTGAACGCGTAGCGCACGTCCTGTCGGGCGCCGTCCCACCACTCCGCCATGCGCATCCTCACCAGTCCCCTCCGGGTCATGCGTCGCATCTCCATCTTCACGTCATCCACGTCCCCGAAGCGCCGCCGCGCCTCCGCCTCCGCGGCGTCCCGCGGCCATCCCTCCGCCATCAGCCGCTCCACCTTTTGCTCGAGATGGAAGCGGACCTCCTCGTCCACCTCCTCACCCATTCGCCGCCCGGCCGAACGCAGACGCAGTAGCCGCTTGGGACGCTCCTGGCTCATGCGCTCCTCCTCAGCTGGCCGGGCCGTCGGCCGCGAGCGTGGTGGCCACGGCCTCCGCATAGCGGCGCCACGCCGTGGCCTCCGTTTCCAGGCGACGACGCCCGGCACGCGTCAGGGCGTAGAACTTTGCCCTGCGGTTGTTCTGGCTCACTCCCCATTCGGATTGGATGAGCCCCTTGGCCTCCAGCCGGTGCAGCGCCGGATAGAGGGTGCCCTCCTCCACCAGGAGCCGGCCGCCGGTGACCGCCTGGAGCCACTCCGACACGGCGTAGCCGTGCCGCGGTTCCCATGAGAGGGCCTTGAGGATGAGGAGGTCCACGGTACCGCGGAGGAGGGTGAGGCTCTGATCGCGCATGCTGGTGTCGGGATGAAGGAAGCGGGCCGGGGAGGTGCGCAGGGACGTCGCTTACCGCTGTGACCCCTCGGGTTGCCAGGGGAGAAAGGTAATCTCCCACCCCTACGGTTGCAAGGGGAGGGTCCAGGCGGCGAGCGGGTCGTTACAGGGCGCCCTACGGCGCGCTCGCATGCAACCCTTTCCAGGATCCCGGCGTCTCAACCCCTGAACGCTTGATGGGAAGCAGCGCCGCTCAGGATTTCCGCTCAAGGCCACCCTTCTGAACAGGATCGCGTCATGGACCGCTCCCAGCTCCAGCTCCTCCAGGGCACCCTGGACATGCTCGTCCTGCAGGCCCTGGCCCGTGAGCCCGACCACGGCTACGGCGTGGCCCGCTGGATCCGGCACACCACCGACGGCGAGCTGGAGATCGAGGAGGGTGCGCTCTACACGGCGCTGCACCGCATGGAGAAGCGCGGCTGGCTGAAGGCCACGTGGGGAGTCTCGGAGAACAATCGCAGGGCCAAGTTCTATGCTCTGAGCCCCGCCGGGCGGAAGGCCATGCAGCGGGACACCCTCACCTGGCGCCGCTACGTGAGCGCGGTGTTCCGGGTGCTGGACGCCGCGGGTGGGCAGCCCGCCTCACCGGAGGGCGTCCATGGCTGACGATACCTTCCGCGGCCTCAAGCGTCTCTTCCGGATCAACACCGTCCAGAGGGACCTGGACGAAGAACTGGATCACCACTTCCAACGCACGGCGGAGGAGCTCATGGCGGAGGGCAGGAGCCCACGGGAAGCGAAGGAGGAGGCCCGCCGTCGCTTCGGTGACGAGGAGCGGTGGCGCGGCGAGTTGCGCCGCATCGACGAGGCGGCGGCCGGCCAGCGGCGCCGCGCGGATCTGGCCACGGCGGCCCGGGACAGCTTCCGCTTCGCATGGCGTGGCATGCGCTCCTCGCCGGGCTTCGCCACGGCCGTGATCCTGGCCTTCGCTCTGGGGATCGGCGCCAACGCCACCATGTTCGGCATCGTGGACCGGCTGCTGCTGCGGGCGCCCGAGGGTGTGGTGGAACCGGATCGCGTGGTCCGCGTGCTCACGGATCAGTACTACAGTTTCATGAACGCCCGCAGAACGAGCAGTTCCTTCACCTACCCGGATTTCCGTGACCTGCAGGCTTCCGGCGGGCTGGAGTCCGTGGCTGCCTACGCCTCCCGGCCGCTGGTCCTCGGGCGGGGTGCGGAGGCGCTGGAGGTGCGCGGCGAGCTTGCCAGCGGGACGTATTTCCAGGTGCTCGGTGTGGAGCCGGCGCTGGGCCGTCTCTTCGGCCCTGACGATGACGTCCTGGGCGCACCCGGGGTGGTGGTGCTGAGCCACGACCTCTGGCAGAGCCGCTTTGGCGGGGATCGTGACGTGCTCGGCCGGACCGTGGACTTCGGCAAGGGACCGTGGACGGTGGTGGGGGTGGCACCCAGAGGCTTCAGCGGCATCGACCTCTCCGCGGTGGACCTGTGGCTGCCCATCATGCCCGCGCAGGAGGCCATCACCGGGCGTACGAACTGGGCGGAGAGCCGCAACTGGTGGTGGATGCAGGTGGTGGCACGGCTGGCCCCGGGAGCGGACCCCGTAGCCGTGGAGACGGAGATGACGGGCCTCCACCGCACCGCCCGGGCCGAGCTGATCGAGGCCGGCAGCTACGATCCGGACGCGCGTCTCCTCCCGGCTTCCCTCATTGCCGCCCGGAGCCCCCTGGCATCCGACGAGTCCCGCGTGGCGCGCTGGCTGGCCGGCGTCTCCCTCCTGGTGCTCCTCATTGCGTGCGCCAACGTGGCGGGGCTTCAGCTGGCCCGGTCGCTGCGCCGCAGGCGGGAGGTGGCCGTGCGCCTGGCCCTGGGCATCTCCCGCGGCCGCCTGCTGGCCCACATCCTCACGGAAAGCCTCCTGCTGGCCATCCTGGGAGGCGCCGCCGCCGTGCTGACCACCCTGTGGAGCGGTCACGCCATGCGGTCGCTGCTCCTCCCCGACGTGGCGTTCGGAACCTCCCCGGTGGACGGCCGGGTCCTCCTCTTCATTGCCGTGACCGCGATCCTGTCCGGACTGGCCGCGGGGGTCTTCCCGGCCTTCCAGGCCAGCCGCCCGAATCTCCAGGACGCCATCCGCAGCGGCGGCCGCGACGGCCAGGGCAGGAGCGCTCGTGCGCGTAACGCCCTCACCGTCCTCCAGGCCGCCCTCTCCGTAGTGCTCCTGGTGGGCGCGGGACTCTTCATCGTGAGCCTCGACCGCATCCGCGCCGTGGACCTGGGCGTGGAGCTCGAGAACGTCCTGCTGGTGTCCCCGGACATCGACGGGACTTCGGGCAGCACGGGCACCGAGCTGCGGCGCGATGTCATGCTGCGCGCCCTGGAGCGCGTGCAGGCGCTTCCCCAGGTAGTGCATGCGGCGGCCTCCCGGGCCATCCCCTTCCAGTCCACGCTGGGTGAGTCCCTGCGCCTCGAGGGCCTGGACTCGGTGCCGAGCCTGCCCACCACCGGAGAGCCCACCATCGTGGAATCCACGCCCGGCTATGCAGCCACCATGGGGCTCGAGGTCCTCCGTGGCAGGGACCTGGAGGCCGCGGACATGGGTGGCCCGCCCGTGGCGCTGGTGGACGAGGTGTTGGCCAGGATGGCGTGGCCGGACGGCAGCGCCATCGGCCGCTGCCTCTACGCCGGTGACGGGGAGGCGCCGTGCAGCACCATCGTGGGCGTGGTGGAGGCGGCCAAGGCTCAGCAGCTGCAGGAGGAGGAGCGCATGCAGTACTACATTCCGCTGCGCGCCGCATCGGATCCGTGGGGCATCCTGGTCCGGGTCCGGGGGGAACCGGGCGCCGCCATGGAAGACGTGCGGCGCGCCGTCCTCGGCACCGACGCCCGCGTCCGCTTTGCCACGGTGGAGCGCATGCAGGGCTTCGTGGAGGAGCGGATGCGCGCCTGGACGCTGGGCGCGGCCATGTTCACCGCGTTCGGGATCCTGGCGCTGCTGGTGGCCGCTTTCGGGCTCTATGCCATCCTGGCCTTCGGGGTGGCCCAGCGCACGCGTGAGTTGGGGGTGCGCTCGGCGCTGGGCGCCACCCGGGACCGCCTGGTGCGCATGGTCATGGCGGACGCCCTCCGGCTGACGGTGGTGGGGCTGGCCGTGGGGCTACTTACCGCATGGCTCGCCGCCCCCGCTGTGGCACCCCTCCTGTACGAGACCTCGCCGCGGGAGCCCCTCATCTACGCTGGCGTGGGGGTGACGCTCCTGCTGGTGGCCGTGGGTGCCGGTGCGCTGCCCTCGTGGCGCGCCACCCGGGTGAGCCCGCTCGACGCCCTGCGCAACGAGTAGGGCCTCAGCCTGCGTCCATCTGAAACCGCCTCGGCCGCCGGAACGTAGGTAGTGCCGTTGACGAAGCTTGTGCGCCGGCTACTTCCGTCCTACAGTCTAAGAGTCTTGGATAAGAGTCTTCGACAATTGACCCGTTCCCTAAGGCGCGCCATGCCCGAGCCCCTCTCCGTCCTGAAAGGGACGCTGGACATGCTGGCCCTCAAGGCGCTCACCTGGCGCCCCATGCACGGCTTCGAGCTGACCCGCTTCCTGGAGGAGCGCTCGGAGCATCGCATGGAGCTGGAGGACGCCGCCCTCTACCAGGCCCTCTACCGCATGGAGAAGCGGGGGCTGGTGGCCGCGGAGTGGGGGGTGACGGAGGAGAACCGGCGTGCCCGCTATTACAACATCACCGCGCAGGGACAGCGTGAACTGGACAGGCAGACCGCCTGGTGGCTGCGCTACACCGACACGGTGACGGGGCTCGTCACCGAGCCGCCCGGAACCCGGTGAGGCGGGGCATGGCGGGCCCGCAGGGCAATGCTCGGCGGGATGTGGACGAGGAGGTACGCCTCCATATCGAGCAGCGGGTGGCGCAGCTCGTGGCGGAGGGGATGGACAGGGAGCGGGCCGAGGCGGAGGCATGGCGCCGCTTCGCCCGCCGCGAGGAGACGGTGGCGGC
>JBBDRO010000002.1:9485-23454 GCA_040905425.1 Gemmatimonadota bacterium
GGGCCGAGGCGGAGGCATGGCGCCGCTTCGCCCGCCGCGAGGAGACGGTGGCGGCGCTCTACCACACGGCACGGAAGAGGGATCGACGCATGCGCATGACGACGTGGCTGGAAGGCTGGGGACAGGACGTGCGCCACGCCTGCCGGGTGCTCGTCCGGGCGCCGGCGTTGCCGGCGGTGGTGGTGCTGGTGCTGGCGCTGGGGATCGGCGCCAACGCCACCATTTTCAGCGCGGCTTACGGGCTGCTGGAGCGACGCCTGCCCGTGGCCGATGCGGACCGGCTGGCGCGGGTCTACCGGGGGGACCACAGCCCCCTGCCCATGGAGGACTACCTGGCCATCGCCGGGGCCACGGAGACCTTTGGCGCCCTCGCGGCCGAGCGGTTGATCCGCGTGGGGCTGGGCGCGGAGGATGGCACCGAGCCGGTGCAGGCGGCGCTGGTGAGCGCCAACTACTTCACGGGGCTGGGCGTGGGCGCGGCGCGCGGACGGGTCTTCGCCGGCGCGCCGGGGGCGGACCCGGGGGCGGTGGCGGTCCTTTCGCACCGCTACTGGCGGGCGCGCTTCGGGGCTGATCCCGGGGTGGTGGGGCAGACGCTCCGTCTGGCGGACCGCCCCTTCACCGTGGTGGGGGTGGCGGCGCCGGAGTGGGTGAGCTCGCAGGCGTGGCGGCCGGACGTGTTCGTGCCGCTGGCCAGCCACGCCGCGCTCCTGGGCGTGGAGCCCGGGAGTTGGAACGGCTCTCTCTACGTCACGGGGCGGCTGGCGGAGGGCCGCTCCCGGGCCCAGGCGCTGGCGGAGGTGGAGGCGCTGGCCGCGCGGTTGCCCTCCGCGGCGGGGGCGGCCGCGGCGGGGCAGCCCGTCACCTTCCGGGTGGAGCACGCCAGGGGGCTCACACAGGAGGTGCGCGGCCCGGCCACCCTGGCCTCCGTCTTCCTCCTGGCGCTGGTGGCGCTGGTGCTGCTCATCGCTTGCGCCAACGTGGCCAATCTCCTCCTGGCGCGGGCGGCGTTTCGTACCCGGGAGATGGCGGTGCGCCTGGCGCTGGGTGTGACCCGCTGGCGGCTGGTGCGTCAGCTCCTCACGGAGAGCGTGGTGCTGGCACTGGTGGCCGGGGCCGCCGCGGTGGCGCTGGCCGTGGTGGCCACCCGCTTCCTGGCCAGCCTCATCCCGGCGGGGATGCCCGTCCACCTGTCCCTCACCCCCGACGCGGCGGTGCTGGCCTTCACGGCGCTCCTCAGCGTGGCCACGGGCGTGCTCTTCGGCCTGGTCCCCGCGCTCCGGGCCACCCGCACGGACGTGCAGGGGGCGCTCCGCGAGGACGCCCGGGGGGGCTACCGCCGCTCGCGCCTGCGCGCCGCGTTCCTCGTGGCCCAGGTCTGCCTCGGCACGGTCCTCCTCACGGGGGCGGGGCTCTTTGCCCACAGCCTGCGGAACGCCCGGGATCTGGACCCCGGCTTCGCGGCGGCGGAAGTGATGGACCTGCCCATCGACGTCTCCCTGCGGGGCTATGACGAGGCGCGCGGGCGCGCCTTCTACGACGCCGTGGTGGAGGGGGCCGCCGCCGTGCCCGGCGTGCGCTCCGCCGCCCTGGCCAACCTGGTGCCGCTGGGCGGCGCCAACCGGGGCGCCCCCATGCAGCCGGCCGCCGCCGATCCCGACGACCGCACCGCCTTCCAGCAGGCGTACTACAACACGGTCACCCCCGGCTACTTTGCAACACTGCAACTGCCCCTGCGGGCAGGCCGGGACTTCACCCCCGCGGACGACGCGGGCGCGGCGCCGGTGGTCATCGTGAACGAGGCGGCGGCCCAGGCGCTCTGGCCGGGCGAGCGGGCGGTGGGGCAGGTGCTCCGCATGTGGGATGACGGGATGCCCGAGTACACGGTGGTGGGTGTGGCCGCCGACGCCGTCTACAACGCGCTGGGGGAGGGGCCAACCCCCTTCCTCTACTTTCCCTTCGCCCAGGACTACCGTACGGACATGGTGCTCCACGCCCGCGTGGCCGGGGCCGCCGGCGGGCGGCTGCGCGACGCGGTGGCAGCGCTGGACCCGGCCCTGCCCCTCGAGGCCGCCCGCCCCATGGAGGCGGACATGGGGTATGCCCTCGTGCCGGCGCGGATCGGGGCCGGGCTGCTCGGGGGCTTCGCGGCGCTTGCACTCCTCCTGGCCGCCATCGGCATCTACGCCGTGACGGCTTTCATGGTGGCCCGCCGCACCGCCGAGATTGCCGTCCGGACGGCGCTGGGCGCCCGCCGGTGGGACGTCCTCCGCCTGATCCTTCGGGAGACGTTGGGGACCGTGGGGGTGGGGCTGGTGCTGGGCCTGGCCGGCGGGGCTGGACTCGGCGTCCTCGTGGCGAGCCAGCTCTACGGCGTGGACCCGCTGGATCCGCTCACCTTCACCGCCGTGCCCGTGGTCCTGTTGGCGGTGGCCACCGGTGCGGTGCTGCTGCCGGCGCTGCGGGCACTGGCGCTGGATCCGGTGGTGGCGCTGCGCAGGGAGTAGGGGGTGCGGGCACCGCGTCCGCGCGGTACGCGATGCTGCACCCGTCGCAGCCGGCGATGACTGATCCGTCAACGCACCCCGACAGCCTCGACAAGGCGGTGGTAGCGGGGATCCCCCCGAAGGGGGTCGTAGCTTGGATCTACGTGGAGATAGATGAGGCCCGCCGAGCGCGCTGCGAGGGCGCGGTCCAAGGCCGCGAACGCCCCGTCGAAGTCACCCAGCGCGCCATACGCCGCGGCCACGAACTCATCGCGAACGTAGCCCTCCCCGGACCCGGCTTCCAGCTCCTCGAGCAGGTCCCGCGCCTCGTCCGTTCTGCCGAGGGCGGCGAGCGCCTGGGCCAGGAAAGCCCTTGAGGAGAGGATGTCCCCGAGCTCGATGCTCTCCATGAAGATGTCGCGCGCGCTCTCGGGCTCCCCCATCGCCAGGTAGGCCTGGCCCATGTGTATCCGCGCGTGGACGTGCCGGTGGTCGATCTCCAGCGTGCGCCGGGCCTGTTCGATGGCTTCGTCGAAGCGGCGTAGATACAGGAGAAAGCGGGCCGCGAAGCGGCCGAAGGTAGGCGAAAGGGGATCCAGCGACAGGGCTGTCCGTATCTCCTGCAGACCTTCCTCCAACTGTCCGTTGGGCGGGAGGATGGTTCCGAGTCCCCAGTGGGCATCCGCGTAGTTCGGATTGGCGGCCACCGCGCGGCGGAGGGCGAGTTCCGCCTTGTCGAAATCCCACTCGTGCCAGCCGAGGACCTTCCCCAGAGCGGTATGCGCTTCGGCCAGGGTATCGTCCAGTTTCACGGCCCGCTCCGCCGCGCGCTGAGCCTCGGGATAGGCGGTCTCCGGAGCCATCCAGTCGTCGGCGAGGTTCATCCACGAATCCGCTATGCCTGCGTAGGCGCGGGCATAGCCCGGATCCGCGTCCAGCGCCCTGCCGTAGAACTCGAGGCTCTTCCTGAGGTCCGGCTCGGTGAACCGGTTGAAGACGAAGCGGCCCTTCAGGTACAGCTCGTACGCCTCGACGTTTCCGGTGGTCTGGTGGACGAGCGACCCCGACTCCTCCGTGCCTACCAGCTCTACCTTCAGGGCGTCCACGATTGCGCGGGCGATCTCGTCCTGGATGGTGAAGACGTCCTCCAGCTCCCGATCGTAGGTGTCCGACCAGAGATGGTAGCCGTTCTGCGCGTCGATGAGCTGCGCGGTGATCCGGAGCCGGTTGCCGGACTTCCGGACGCTGCCTTCGAGCACCGTGGCCACGCTCAGCTTGCCTGCGATCTCCCGTACGTCCTCCGTGGATCGCTTGAAGGCGAAGGAGGATGTGCGGGATGCCACGTGCAGGTCGCGCACCCGCACCAGGGCATTAAGGATCTCCTCGGTCATGCCGTCGGAGAAGTACTCGTTCTCGCCGTCCTCGCTCATGTCCACGAAAGGAAGGACGGCGATCGAGGCGCTCCGGGTCTGCTGGGCGCCGTCGCGGCTGCGGACGGCCGACGCGTCGCGTCGGATGCCCTCCGGCGTGACCTGCAGGACCCAGGCGAGAATGAGGGTGAGGGGTAGGCCCAGAATCACCAGCGCGAGGACCAGAGTGACCGTCCAGTCGGGGAGCCCCAGTCGGGGAAAAGCCACGTCGGCGACCTCGACCATGATCCACGCGCCTACCAGATACCCGAGGCCAACCTTTAAGACCCGGCGGCGGCGGAGTTCCTCGGCGAGCTCCTGTATCCTCATCGGACTCCCACTGCCTGGACGATCGCCGCGTACCTGGCGTCCTCACGCAGGACGTCGTAGCTGGGGTCCACGTGGAGGTAGATGAGACCGCCCGAGCGAGCCCCGAGCGCCCTGTCGAGCGCCGCGAAAGCCCGGTCGGCGTCCCCCAGCGCGCTCCATCCCGCCGCCACGAACTCGGCGCGGATGTATCCGTCTCCACCGGCCTCGAGCCGTTCCAGCATCCGCTGGGCTTCATCCTTCTCGCCCAGAGCCGCGAGAGCCTGCGCGATGTAGGCGTTCAGCGAGAGCACATCGCCCACCTCGGCTCCCTCGCGGAACACCTCCAGCGCCTGCTTGGGCTCGCCCCCGGCGAGGTAGGCCTGTCCCATGTATACGTACGCTCGGGTGGCACCCGGCTCGTGCTCGAGGGTTTTTCGGGACTCGGCGATCGCCTCGTCGTACTGGCGCAGGAAGTAGTGGATCCGGGCGACGAAGGCGCGGAACGTCCCCGAGAGAGGATCCAGCGCGAGCGCTTCCTTTTCCTCCCTGAGGGCCTCCTTGAGGCGGCCATTGCAGGGCAAAACCGATCCCAGCACCCAGTGGGCCTCCGGATACTTCGGATTCTCGGCGATCGCTCTCCGCAAGACCAGCTCGGCCCGGTCGAAGCTCCACTCGTACCAGCCGAGGACCTTCCCCAGCGCCGTGTGTGCCTCCGCGAGGGATGGGTCCAATTCCACCGCCTTCTCGGCCGCTTCCCTGGCTCGGGGATAGGCCTCCTCCGGGGGAAGCCAGTCATCGGCCAGGTGCACGAGCGAATCCGCGATGCCCGAATAGGCGCGCGCGTACTCCGCATCCTCCTCCAGCGCGCGCCGGAAGTACTCCATGCTCCGGCCGAGGGCGTCTTCGGTCCACAGGTTGTAGGCGTGGCGGCCCTTCAGGTAGAGCGTGTAGGCCTCCAAGTTCTCCGTGGAGTGCTGAACCAGTGAACCCGATTCCTCCTCGCCGACCAGCTCCACCTTGAGCGCCTCCACGATGGAGCGCGCGATGTCATCCTGGATCGCGAAGACGTCCTCCATCTCCCGGTCGTAGGTCTCGGACCAGAGGTGGTAGCCCTCGTCGGCGTCGATGAGCTGAGCGGTGATCCGCAGGCGGTTGCCGGCCTTCCTGACGCTACCCTCCAGCACGGTGGCCACGCTCAGCTTCTCAGCGATCTCACGCACGTCCTGCCTCGAGTCTTTGAAGGCGAACGAGGAGGTGCGCGATGCCACGAAGAGCTCTTTCACCCGCACCAGCGCGTTCAGGATCTCCTCCGTCATGCCATCGGAGAAGTACTCGTTCTCGCGGTCATCGCTCATGTTGACGAACGGAAGTACGGCAATGGACTTCTCCCGCATCCCGCCCGCCTCGCGCGCCTCCCGGGCGGACGGCGGCGCCGAAGGCGGAGCGGGGGACACCACGGCGGGCGCCGCGGCGCCCGTCTTCCGAACGCCTTGCCTGGTGACGTCGTACCCCCACGCCACCACCAGCGCCACGGGAAAGCCGAGGAGGACGAGCACCACCACCAGGGATGTCCCCCAGTCGGGAACCTGGAGGGCAGGAAGGATCGTGGAGGCCGCCTCGATCACGATCCAGGCGACCACGACATAGGCCAGGGCGAGCCGCACGACGTGGCGCCGCCGAAGCTCGCCGATGAACGCGCTGAGGTCCAAGTCGGGATTCTCCGGCTGAATCCGAGGGTGGGGGCAGGGGGCAGAATACCGGGGAAGGCCCTTGGCCCAGATCCTTTAAGATGGCGTCCCTGTGGGCGTGGCCGCAAGGAACGTATGCGTACGTATGAGCAGCGGATGATCCAGAGCGAAGTACCTTAGCCCGACCCCGATCAAGGAGAGGCCGAAGCCCCCAACGGTACCCCGCGGAGGGGTGCTCAGGACGAGAGCCACCGTCGAACCCTCAACCTCACGCCGCACACGAGCGCCCCGGCCTGCAGAAACTACGGACGCTGGCCGTCAAAACGACATTGGTCAGCGTGTAGTCGAGGTGCGTGTTGACAGCCTGCCCCATAGAAGGAAGTTCAACCCACCTTTTCGTCGTCGAGCGGCCACCGCGGAGCACCCGCATCGGCTCCATCGCCCTGGCTCCGAGGATCGTCGGACCAGCACAGCCTGACCCTCTATTCCGTGGTGCGGGCCCGGATCGGACGATAGCTTGCGCCTGGTCGTCACAGCTTTCGCGTGAACCGGCTCCTCCCACCCGCAATCCGGAGAACCACCATGCCTCTCTCGTTCCGCCCCGGGCGCGCGCTTGCGCCGCTGGCCGCCCTTCTGCTCCTGGGCATCGCGTTGCCCGCCGCCGCCCAGACGCCCGGCGAGAAATTCGTGGCCGACTTCGAGCGCATGCGCGTCAATGTGCTGGCCATGGTCGATTCCATGCCCGCCGAGGGGCTGCGTAGCGCACCCACTCCCGGCGTGCGGGACTTCGCGCAGCAGATCGAGCACGTGGCCGTGGGCAACGTGAACCTCATCGCGTCGGGCGTGGACGCCGATCGGATCCCGCTCGGCATGGAGCCAGAGGTCTACCTGAATGACAAGGCCGCACTCAAGCGCTTCGTGAACGTGGCCTTCGACCGGGTGCGGGACATGCTCACCGCGCTCACCGAGGAAGAGTTGCGGGCCGAGGGCATGCTCTTCGGGCAGATGGCCATGCCGAAGTGGCACATCGTGCAGGCGGCCTACGAGCACGGCATCTGGACGCTGGGCGCCACGGTACCCTACGTCCGCCTGCAGGGCGGCACGCCCCACTCCTACGGGATCGCGCCCGGCGGCTGACTCGAGCGGGCCGGCGCCACCTCCGGCAACGGCGCCGGCTGAGCCGGTTGTATGCGACGTCGCCCGTCAGCTTCCCGGGCGGCGTTGCGCTTCGTTCACTCCGCATCCATCCTGTTGTTGACTTCCGACACCAGCCGCTCCATATTCGGCTCATGTCGGAACGCGACAACAGGAGGCACCATGGCCCCACGTAACGATGCCAGCGATGTCCTGCGCGGCACCCTCGACCTGCTCATCCTGCGCACGCTGAGCCTCGAGCCGCAGCACGGCTGGGGCATCAGTCAGCGCATCCAGGAGATCTCCGCGGATGCCTTCCGGGTCGGCCAGGGCTCGCTCTACCCGGCGCTCCAGCGCCTGGAGGAGCGTGGCTGGATCGACGCCGAATGGCGCCACACGGATGAGGGCAGACGCGCCAGGTACTACACGCTCACGCGCGCCGGGCGGAAGGCGCTGGGTGAGGAAACCGCCGCCTGGCGGCGCTACGTGGACAACGTGGAGCTGATCCTGGGCGGTGCGCCATGATTGGCCGGCTGCGCGCCATGCTGCGCCAACTCCGCACGCTCGTTCGCAAGGACGCGGTGGAGCGCGAGCAGCGGGCAGAGATGGCCTTCCACGTGGACATGCAGGCGGAGCAATACCTACGCGCGGGCATGGCCCCCGCGGAGGCGCGCCGTGCGGCGCACGTGGCCTTCGGCGGCGTGGAGCGCTTCAGGGAAGCACGGCGTCAGGCAAGCCGGGTGCGGCTGCTCGATGATCTGGTGGCGGACGTGCGCTACGGGATCCGCTCGCTCGCCCGGCGGCGCGGCTTCACCGCGGCCGTCACCCTCACGCTGGGACTCGGCATCGGCGGCACGGCGGCCATCTTCAGCGTGGTGGACGGCCTCTTTCTGCGGGCACCGGCGGGTACGCGGGACGCGGAGCGCCTACGGCGCGTCTACATCGAGCGCAACGAGGGCGTGGTCCGGACGGGTCCCGGCGGTGGCTCCGGCTCCTACCTGGACTACACAGCGCTCCGGGACAACCTGCGGGGCGCCGCGCACGTGGCCACGGACGTGGCGCCGCGCCTGGTGGATCTGGGCCGCGGCGCCGAGGCCGAGCAGATCCGGGCGGGCATCGTGTCCGCCAACTACTTCGCCACCCTCGGCGTGCGACCCGCTGCCGGCCGCTTTTTCAGCGCCGAGGAGGACGGCGTGGAGGGCACGCACCCCGTGGTGGTGGTGAGCCACGCCTTCGCGGAGCGGCGGCTGGGCGGGGCGGCGGCCGCGCCCGGCGCCGCGCTACTGCTGAACGGCCGGAGCGTGACGGTGCTCGGCGTTACCGAGAAGGCCTTCACCGGTCTGCAAGCCACCCGCACGGAGGCGTGGGCCCCCACGGCGCTCGCCGTGTCGCTCGGGCTCATGTTCGAGGGCTGGCGCGCGGAAGCCGAGATGATCGCCATTGACTACGTGGTGCGCCTGCGGGAGAGCGTGGACGGCGCGGCGCTGGAGCGGGAGGCCACGGGCATCCTTACCAACCTGGCCGAGGCGCATCCCGGCATCGATCCCACACCGGTCGCGCACACGTCGGGAATCACCCCCGCGGCGGGTCCGGGTCGCAGCCCCGCGGCCTTCCTCTCGCTCCTGCTGGCCGCGGTGGCCGGGCTGGTCCTGATCATCGCATGCGCCAACGTGGCCAATCTGTTGCTGGCGCGCGGCATGACGCGGCGCCGCGAGACGGCCGTCCGCCTCTCCCTGGGCGCCACGCGCGGGCGGGTGGCACGCCAGCACCTGGCGGAGAGCCTGGTGCTGGCGGCGCTGGGCGGTGCGGCGGGCGTGGCGCTGGCCTTTCTGGGGCTGACGCTGGCCCGCCAGTTCCCCCTGCCGGCCGGCGCCGGCCGCCTGGACGGCAGGGTGCTGGCGTTTACGGCCACGCTCTCGCTGGCCACGGGTCTGCTCTTCGGCCTGGCGCCGGCCCTCCGGGCGGGGCGCGTGGCTACGGTGCCCGCCCTCAAGGAGAGCCGGCTCCACCAGAGCGTGGCAGCCGGCAGGGCCCGGCGTGGCCTGGTGGCGTTGCAGGTGGCCCTCTGCGCCCTCCTGCTGGTGGGCGCGGGGCTCTTCATCCGCTCGCTTGGCCAGGTGGCCGCCGTGGATCCGGGGCTGGACTACGCGCATGTCACGCGCGTGTCCGTGGACCTGGGCAAGGCGGGCTTCACCCCGCAGGAGCGCGAGGCCTTCTACGAGGCCGCGCGGGCGCGGCTCGATGCCCTGCCGGAGGTGGCCGCCACCGCCATGGTGCACTTCCATCCCTTCGCCAGTTCGGCCTACGGCATCGGCTGGCGCCTGGCCGGCGTGGAGGAGCCGGGCTTCAGGGAGGGGCCGTATCGCAACCTGGCCAGTCCCGGCTACTTCGCGGCCATCGGCGCCCGCATCACGGCGGGGCGCGATTTCACCGCCGCCGACCGTGCCGGTGAACCCACCGCCATCGTCAACGAGCGCATGGCCCGGGGGCTGGCGCCCGGTGGCAGCGCGCTGAACCTGTGCGTGGCGCTCGGCAGCCAGGTGAACGACGGCGGCTGCACGCGCATCGTGGGCGTGGTGGAGGACTACGCACACCGCTTCCTGGAGGCGGCAGACGTGCCGATGATCTTCCTCCCTCGGGAGCGCGACCCGACCGCAATCACGTGGGGCGGGCCGGCGCTGATCGTTCGCACCCGCGCTCCGGCCGCGGCAGCAGCGGCGGCCGTGCGGGCTGCCGTCCAGGGCATGCGGCCCGACCTGCCCTACGTGCTGGCCGAGCCGCTGACCGAGACGGTCCGTGCCAGCGTGCTGCCCTACCGCCTGGCCGCAACGCTCTTCAGCATCTTCGGGGCGCTGGCGCTCACACTGGCCGCGGTGGGGCTCTACGGCGTCCTCGGTTACTTCGTCGCGGAGCGCACGGCCGAGATTGGCATTCGCCGTTCCCTCGGCGCTCCCTCCGCACAGGTGGTGCGGCTGGTGGTGCGGCAGGGCATGGTGCCCGTGCTGGCCGGGCTGGCCGTGGGGCTGGCCGCGGCCTGGGGGGCCACCCGGGTGGTGGGCTCGCTCCTCTTCGGCGTGGACGCGCGCGATCCGCTCACCTTCGCCGGGGCGGCCAGCTTCCTGCTGGTCGTGGCGGCGCTGGCCGCACTGCTTCCCGCGCGTCGCGCGGCGGGCGTGGATCCGATGACCGCGCTCCGGACGGATGACTAGGATCCCACCCAGTAGCTGGCCTTCAGCATTAGCGTGGTGTGGGGTCACGGCGCCGCGGTCCTGAGCCGCACGGTCTCCGTGAAGAGGGTGGTGTTTCTTGAGGTGCCTGAGGTTGGGCTCGGGCTAAAGCGGGTGGATGCCGAGGCCGATACCTCGGGCAGCGTCCAGCATGCGAGCATCGTAGGAGGCCACTGCCACTTGCTGTCCTTGCTCGGCAAGGAAGTGCGCGGAGGCCAGATGGAGGGCGTCGAGCGTGCGGATGCGCATCGGCCACGGTTCGCGAGCGCGGCCGAGCACCTCGGGTATCAGCGCGATCATGCCCACGCGGGCGAGGAGCCCCTGCACCGCCTCCGCGTGAGAAGCCCCGAGTACACGCCCATGGATCCGGGTCCAGATCTCGTACTCCAGGAGACGACTTGACACAAGGACGTCATCCCAGAACGCATCCGGTGGCCGGCGATCTTCCACGAGCAGGCTGGCGAGAGCCACCGAGGTATCGAGGTAGATCACCGGTCCGCGCGGTCCTCGTCCAGCTCCTGCATGATCTCGGCGAACGTGCCAACAGGAAGGTTGGGAGGTGGACCCTGACCCCGGATGAGGGGAGGCTGCACGAGCCCCGTGCGCACGAGCTCGCCCAGCCGGGCGTCGGCGGCCAAGGTGCCGGGCGGGCCATCGGGAGCCGACAGCACGGCCACGACGCGGTCGCGATCGGTGATGAGGACGCGCTCACCCCCGGCGGCGAGCTTCACATACTCGCTCAGCTTGTTCTTGAGAACTTTGATGCCGACAACGCGCATGTCGCTAATATAGCTACCGGTAGCTACATTTCGCCACCCCGGCGCCGGGTCCCAGGATCGGACAAGCGTGACGCGCATCTCAGCCGGCCCGCCCGCCCGCCCGCCCGCTCACCCCCGCTCCGCCACCATGGCCTCCAGCGCCGCGCGCTCCAGCCAGCGCCCACCTACCATCACGCCCGCCGGCCGCTTCAGCGTGCCCATGTCCTCCAGTGGGTTGGCCTCCACCAGCACCAGGTCGGCGGCCGCGCCGGGCACCACCACGCCCCACTCCCCCTCCTGCCCCATGAAGCGGGCGGGCTCCCGTGTGGCGGCCCGCAGCACGTCGATGGGACGCAACCCCGCGCCCGTGAGCGCCTCGAACTCCAGATGAATGGAGTAGCCCGGTATGAGCAGGGGGTTCGGCGTGTCGGTGCCCACCAGGAACGGAACGCCGGCCGCGTGCAGCGCCGCCACCAGCTCCCGCTGGAAGCCGTAGAAGGCGTTCCTGCGCACGCTGCGGGGATCATCGGGTGCGGCCGGGGGCGTGCCGTCGGGTGCCCGGAGCGTGCGCCACCAGGCCAGCGTCCCCTCATCCACAAAGCGGATCTCCGGCACCTCGAAGCGCGCGTTGTAGTCCGCGGTGCCCGACTGCGTGAGGATGCGCTGCGCGGCCAGGGTGGGCACGACCCACACCCCGGACGCGGCTACGTCCGCCGTGATCTCGGGGATACGGTCGGGCGCCGGCTCGTGACCCACCGTGGCGTACATGATCTGCTCGCTGTGCTCGATGGTCCGCTGCCCGGCCGCGAGCACGGCCGCCAGGCCCACGTCGCGGGGGATGTGGCCCACCAGCGGCAGGCCGGTGGCGGCGCCCGCCTCCACCAGCGCCCGATACGCCTGCGGACTCAGGGCGTCGTAGACCTTCAGGGCGTCATAGCCGGCCGCCGCGGACTCGCGCGCAATGCGCGCCGCGGCCGCCGCGTCCGATACGAGCAGATGCCGCCACGGCTGCTCCGCCCCCGCCAGCAGGGCGGACGTCACGAACATGCGGGGCCCCACACGCTGGCCGGCACGAATGGAATCGCGCAGCGCCAGGTGGAAGGGCGCCCCGTTCAGCTCCCGGACCGTGGTGATGCCGTTGGCCAGGAACAGGGGCACGTCCACGCCTCCCATGTGCACGTGCATGTCGGCCAGGCCCGGCAGCAGGTAGCGGCCCCCACCCTCCACCAGCCGGGCGCCGTCCGGCACCACGAGGTCCGCCATGGCACCCACCCACGTGATGGTCCCGCCCGCCACGATCACGGCGTGCGCCGGCAGCGCCGCTTCCTCCTGCATGGTGAGCACGTTGACGTTGCGGAAGACCGTGACGCCGCCCGGATCCTGCGCCGCGGCACACGCGGTGCCGGTCATGAGGGCCAGGGCCAGGTGCGTGATCCACTTCATGACTACCTCCTCAGCGCCACAGGGCTGGCGTGCCCGATGTCCGCGAGCACACGATCCCCGAAGCGCAGCGCCCCGGGGAGAAATCGACGGTACAGTTCCTCCGCCCGCTCCCGTGCCGCCGTACCCGCCCAGTCGGGCGGCAGGAGGTCCGGAGGCAGGTCGGGATCATCCCACGCCACGCGCAGGAACCGCAGCACCACTTCAAAGCGACGTCGGAAGGCCTCCACCTCCGCGCACCTTCGGCCCGTCTCGCGCGCGATCCGGTCCAGCGCGCCGAGGGCGTCCCGATAGCGGCAGGTCAGGGCGGGAACGTCCCAGTGGCGGGCAATGAAGCGCGCGTCGGGCTCCTCACCCACGCGCCCGCCCCGGAGTGCGATGACGCGCTCGCGCACCGCCGGGTCGACCGCCGCCAGCACCCGTTCGCCGCGCGGTCGCGGGTGGATGTAGAGGCCCGGGCCCAGATTGGCGAAGCCCTCCACCTGGAGGAGCACCTGCAGGCGCTCGCGATGCATGCGCTCCGCCTTCTCGAAACGCGCGTGCAGGAGCGTCCACTGGCCGTCCCAGGGCGCCGGCGGGTCGAAGATCTTGCCCGTGCCCGCCGTGATCTCTCCCTGCGCGTAGCCCGTGACGCGGTAAAGCTTCTCGCGCCCCTCCCGACGACTCAGCAACTCGCCCGAGCGCTCCATGCGGTACAGCGTCTGGCGGACCGCCGGCTCGTCGCAGCCCACCTCCGCCAGCGCCGTGACGAACCAGCGGCCGGGCAGTTCACCACCACGCACCGAGCCGAAGAAGCTGAAGCTCGAATACACGAAGTTGCTGACGGGGGCGTCGAGAAGCATGACAGATAATTGTGGAGAGGGCTGTATGTGTCAAGTAATGGACCGAAGGCGTACCGACCTGCAACATGCTGACACTGTGGTAAGTTTGGCTTTGGGCATGGGCGATGCGGGCTGGCATGGCCCCATGGTAGTACGGGGGTGTGGCAGGCACTGGGCTACGTCTTGCGCTTCAGTCGCTCGTGAAGGGATCGAGGACCTGCGCGCCGGCCGCACGAAAGTCCGAGACATTGCGCGTCGCGATCGTCAGGTCGTGCACGAGCGCGGTTGCGGCGATCATGCTGTCCTTGATCGGCATCTGCCGTCCCGCTGCACGGAGCTCCCCCAGGATCTGCGCCCAGCGCAGCCCGGTTGCTGCATCCCAGCTCAGGCATTCCAGGCCATCCACGCCCTCATTGAACCAACGCTCCAAACCGGTCCGCCGCCGCCCCTTCGGCAGGATGAGAATACCAAAGCGAAGTTCGCCCAGGATGATGGGGTCGACCACGATGTCCTGCTCGTTTCTCCGCAGCCACTCCACGACGCGCGTGTCCGGCGCCGGTTTCGTTGGCTCGCTCAGGATATTCGCATCGACCAGATATGTCACAGTGTGTCGGTCGACTCGGATTCGATCGGCACGAAGTAGCCCTTCCGCGGACAGGACATCAGCCAGTCCACTACGCCAGCGCGTGTTCGGCCG
>JBBDRO010000002.1:23554-29228 GCA_040905425.1 Gemmatimonadota bacterium
GCCCTTCCGCGGACAGGACATCAGCCAGTCCACTACGCCAGCGCGTGTTCGGCCGCGCCTGCGCACCAGCAGATACTGCCCGCGTTCGAGCCGTTCGATGTCGAACTCCTGACCTGGTTCAATC
This sequence comes from Gemmatimonadota bacterium, assembly GCA_040905425.1. GTDB lineage: Bacteria > Gemmatimonadota > Gemmatimonadetes > Longimicrobiales > RSA9 > JBBDRO01. Next base: position 23,679 of record JBBDRO010000002.1, read on the forward strand.
GAGTCCTGGCGCCGGATCTCGGCTGGCAGGACGATCTGGCCCTTTGATGAAACGGTAGTCTTCATGAAAGTAAGATCGCGTCTTACCGTGTTTCCGGCAAGGCCGGTATCCACGCCGGCCTGAGGAGAACGCGCGATCATTGTGGCCATCCTCCCGGCAGTCTTCCATACACGTCGCGGTACGCGGCAACGATAACGGGGAGCGGCCGATCACGTGCCCGCTCGACAGCCGCCAGCGAGCAGCCGAAATGCCGCAGAATCTCATCCGGATCACGCGACGCTTCACACGAAGCGGCAGTCCACCGACATGCCATAGCTGAATGGGGCGAGCGGATGGCAGTGGTGGCCTGGCGTGCGCCGGCCTGTTCGCCGGCGCGGGCGTTGGGTACTGCCGCGCTGCCCGCCGCCGCCCAGACGCCCGGTGAGAAGTTCGTGGCCGACTTCGAGCGCATACGCGTCAATGTGCTGGCCATGGTCGATGCCATGCCCGCCGAGGGGCTCCGTAGCGCACCCACCCCCGGCGTGCGGGACTTCGCACAGCAGATCGAGCACCTGGCCGTGGACAACGCGCCGGGAGGGGGTGCTGGAACGCTCGGCCCGGAAGCCAGTCCCGGCCCGGTCTGCCGCCGAAATACTTTATAAAGTATTTTGGCTCAACCACGCGGCGGACTGTGCGGAAGCTCCGAGTTCCGCACACCCCCGTACGCACCCTCCCAGCGTCTCAGCGGCAGCACCACTCTAATTCTTGGGACTGACCTGTAGCCGCGTGTGGCGCTCGGCGGGAGTGTGGCGCCCCGGCGCACCCTCACTCCTCGCGCAGCGTGACGGCCGCGTCCACCCGTGAGGCTCGCCGCGCGGGTCCGTAGCCGGCCGCCAGCGCCACCGCCACCAGGAGCGCCGCGGCGCCCGCGAGCGCCGGTGGGTCGGTTGGGCTCACGCCCCAGAGTAGCCCCCGCAGCGCCGCCGCCATGGCGGTGAAGAGGAGGGCTCCCGCCGCGCTCCCCGCCAGCACCAGCCACGCCGTGTCCCGCAGCACCTGCCGCCGCACCGCCGCCGGCGCGGCGCCCAGCGCCATCCGTATCCCCCACTCGCGGCGCCGCCGGGACACCGTGTAGGCCAGCACCCCGTAGACGCCCGCACCGGCTATGAGGAGCCCCACCCCGGCAAAGGCGCCGAGGAGCACGGTGGCCAGCCGGGGCCGCGCCCTGGCGGCCGCCACGATCTCATCCATCCCACGCACCTCCGCGAGCGGCAGGGTCGGGTCGAGCCGCTGCAGCGCGGCGCGCACGTGGCCCAGCACGCCGGGGCCCTGGTCGGGGGCGCGCACCACGAGCGTGAAGCCGCGCGCTACCTCCCCCCAGGGGTAGGCGCGGTGCGGGAAGTAGAGGGTGGGGGGCGCGGGCTGGCCGGGGCCGTGGTGGAGCACGTCCCCCACCACGCCGACCACGGTATGCAGCAGGGTGTCCGGCCCGCCCAGGTGAAGGCGACGTCCCAGCGCCGGCTCACCGGGCCATGCTTCCCGCGCCAGCGCCTCACTCACCAGGATCACGCGCGGGCCGGCCGTGTCACCCGCTATCAGCGTGCGGCCCCGCAGCAGGGGCACGCCGAGGGCGTCCAGGTAGCCGGGCGTCACGGTGAGGTGGTGCGCCTGGGGTGGCGTCTCGTCCTCCTGTCGTGCCTGGCCCGGCAGCCGCCATCCGGCCACGCTGTAACCGCCCGACATGGGCAGGGCGTCCACCAGTCCAGCGGCCGCCACGCCCGGGACCTCTTCCACCGCCTCCACCAGCCGCGCCGCGAAGGCCTGCACGGCGCTCGCCGTGGGGTAATCGGCCCGCGGAACGAAGAACCTGCCGGTCAGCACCCCGGCGGTGTCCACGCCCGGCGCCTCGGCCGACAGGGCGTGCAGCGTACGGAGGAGAAGCCCGGCGCCGCCCATGAGGGCCAGTGCCAGCGCGAGCTGGGCCACCACCAGCGCGGAGCGGAAGCGCCGCGCAGCCGTGCCCGCTGTCCCCCCCCGGCTGCCACGTAGCAGCGCGGTGGGGACGTGCCCACGGCCGGCCAGCGCCGTGATCAGGCCGAAGCCGGCGCCCGTGAGCACCACGGCGGCGGCGGTGGCGGCCAGGGTGGCGCCGCCCACGGCCACCTCCGCCATGCGCGGAAACTCCGCGGGCGCCAGCGCCGCGAAGGCCCGCACGCCGGCCCACGCCAGGAGCACGGCCAGGGCGCCCGCCGTCGCGCTCAGCACCAGGCTCTCCGTCATGGTAAAGGCCAGCAGGCGCAGACGCGCGCCGCCCAGGGCGGCGCGCACGGCCAGTTCGTGCCGCCGCGCCTCGTGGCGGGCCAGGAGGAGGTTGGCCACGTTCGCGCACGCCAGGAGGAGCACCAGGAGCACGCCGGCAAGAAGCAGGACCAGGATGGAGCGGACGTCGCTTACGACCGTTTCCTGGAGTGGCACGAGATTGAAGCCGTCCGCGTTGTTGCGGGAACCGTAGCGGATTGGGATGTCAGCGGCCAACGCGGTAGCCACGCGGCTCAGCTCCGGGGCCAGGGCGGCCGCGTCCGTGCCGCGCCGCAGGCGCACCACCGCGCGCAGGTACCGGCTGCTCAGCTCCGGCGCGGCTGGATCGATGGCGCGCGGGACCCAGAGCTGCACCGCCGGATCGGGGAAGCGGAACGCCGCCGGCATGACGCCGATGACGGTGCGAATGCGGCCGTCCAGGCGGACGGCCCGTCCCAGGACGGCGGGGTCGCCGCCGAAGCGCCGCTGCCAGAGGCCGTGGGAGAGGACCACCACGGCGTCGTTCCCGGGCGCGTCCTCGGCGGCTCCATAGACGCGGCCGTGCGCCGCTCCCACGCCCAGGGCGGAGAAGAGGCCGGCCGACGCCACCGCCCCGGTCACCTGCTCCGGCTGGCCACCTTCCAGCAGGTTGAAGGGACCGCGCGCCCACACACCCATGTGCTCGAAGGCCGGCACGCGGCCCGGCAGCTCCAGCGCCTCCGGCTCGGTGATGCCGAACGTGCGGCCGTCAGCGTATGGCTCCCAGAGCGTGTGGATCCGCTCCGGTTCAGGGTAGGGGAGGGGGCGCAGCAGAACCGCGTCCACCACGGTGAATACGGCGCCCGCGGCGCCCATGCCGAGCGCCAGCGTGAACACGGCCGCACCGGTGAAGGCCGGCGCCCGCCGCAGGCTCCGCAGGGCGTGTCGCACGTCCCGGACGACCGTTTCAACGAGGGGGACGCGCTGCCCCGCCCGCATGGCCTCCCGGTGACGCTCCACGCCCCCGAAGGCCAGCCGTGCCCGGCGCCGAGCCTCCGCCGGTGGCACCCCCTCGGAGGCCAACCGCGCCGCCTCCAGGTCCAGGTGGAGCGCAAACTCCTCGTCCACCTCGGCGGCGGCCCGGCGCCGGCGGGGGAGGAGGCGCAGGCGGGCCAGCAGAATGCGCAGCGCGTCCATGGCCGGCTTCACACCCGCTCCGCCGCGAGGACCCGCTTCATGGCCCGCGCGTAGCGGCGCCAGCTCTCGGTCTCCCGGGCAAGCTCACGCTGGCCGCGGGCGGTGAGCGCATAGACCCGGGCGCGCCGGTTCATCTCCTCGAGCTGCTGCCACGAGGCGCGTATCCACCCCTTCTGCTCGAGACGCTGGAGCGCCGGGTAGAGGGAGCCCTGGTTCATTTCCAGGACCCCCTGACTGAGCTCCTGGATGCGGTTGCTGATGGCCCAGCCGTGGCTCGGCTCGAGTTCCAGGGCCCGGAGAATGAGGAGGTCCACGGAGCCGCGCAGGGGCTCACTACCAGAGGGTGAAGGCATCAGGTCCTTGCGTGAATTGTCAGTTCCGACACAAGATAGTGCGGAAGATTGTCGAAATCAACAATGGAGGTCGGATGCGCGGTTTGATGGTAGCCATCCCCGACAGCGACCACGGCGCCTTCTCCGATGATCCGCCCATGCGGGTCCACCTGGGGCTACGGCCGCCGGAGCACGCCCGTTCGCACGGTGCGGTGGTGCGAGCGGTGCTGGACTTCCTGGCCGAGGTGATGGGGCGCTGAGCGCCCTTGCGCAACCCACCCCTGACCCCTAGCATTGCTAGACACATCAACTAGCAACGTTAGGGATTGTCATGACCGACAAGGCCGTGCTGGGGGAATTCGAGCACCATGTGCTGCTCGCCGCGCTGCGCCTGGGGGAGGAGGCCTACACCAGCACGATCCTGACCGAGCTGGAGGTGCGTACCGGGCGCGAGGTGTCGGCGGCCGCGGTCTACATTGCGCTGCGCCGCCTGGAAAAGCACCGCCTGGTACGCTCGCGCATGCGGCGCGCGCGCGAGGGGGGGCAGCGGCGGGAGCGGCGCTACTTCACGGTCACACTGCCAGGCGTGGAGCTGGCGCGGGCGGCCCGCCGGCGCCTGGAGGCACTGTGGGAAGGACTGGACGCCGTGCGGGTGGGAGGGTGACATGAATCAAGCGACGTCCCCGCGCCCACCACGCCTCGCGCGCTGGCTGCTGCGCTCCGTTCTACCCACGGAGGCTCGCCACCTGGTGGCGGAGCTCGACGACCTGTACGCCGCCCGTGCGGCGCGGTCCGGGCGCTGGGCGGCCCATGGCTGGTACCTGCGCCAGGTGGCCGGCTGCGCGGTACGGCTCGGGCCGCGCCGGCTGCTGGCCGCCGGCACGGGCCCGGTCTTCCTGGGCCGGGACATCCGCCTTGCGCTGCGCACCTGCCGGCGGGACCCCGCCTATGCCGCGGCGTTCATCTGCACACTGGCGCTGGGCGTGGGCGGCGTGGCCACGGTGTATGCGGCCGCGCACTGGGTGGTCCTCCGGCCACCGCCCGGCGTGGGCGCGCCCGCCGACCTCGTCACGCTGCGGCTCGGGGCGGACGGCGCCCCGCCCCACGTCAGCTTTGGCGTGTCCGAGCCCGATCTGGTCCGCCTCCGCGAGCGGATCCCCGGCCTCACGGGCCTCGCGGCGAGCACACCGCGCAGTGTGAACGTCATCGGTGCGGACGGGCAGCCGCGTCGGGTGGCCGCCGAGCTGGTCACGGCCGATTACCTGGACGTGCTGCAGGTAAGCACGGTGGCGGGGCGCGGCTTTCTTCCGGAAGAGGGGAACATGGCCGCGCCGGCCGCCGTGGTGGTGCTGGCCTACGACCTGGCGCTCGAGCTGGCCGGCAGCCTAGCCGATGCCGTCGGCGGTACCGTGCGGGTCAATGATCGTACGGTCCAGGTGGTGGGCGTTGCCCCGCCCGGCTTCCGCGGTGCGGAGCTGCCCGGTCGTGCGCGTCTCTGGTTCCCGCCCGCAGCGCTACCCGCGGTGGCGCCCGCTACACCGCCCGACGTGCTCAGCCGTGGCGGTGCACAGTTCTGGCAGCGCCTGGTGGGCCGGCGCGCGGCCGGCGTGCCGGTTTCCGCTGTGGCTGCGGCCGCGAACGCCGAGGTGGAGCTGGCCAAGGAGCAGCGTCCGTACCCACCCTCGCTGGGGATCATGGTGGGGTCCCGCCTCGACGTGTGGGGCGGCGTGGGCCTGGATCCGGCCGTGCGTGCGCAGGCCAGCCG
>JBBDRO010000002.1:29328-31333 GCA_040905425.1 Gemmatimonadota bacterium
TCGACGTGTGGGGCGGCGTGGGCCTGGATCCGGCCGTGCGTGCGCAGGCCAGCCGCACCCTGGCGCTGCTGGCCGGCGCGGCCGCCTTCCTCCTGCTGCTGGTGGTGGCCAACCTGGCCAGCCTGGTCCTGGCGCGCGTCTCGGGCCGCACCACCGGCACGGCGGTGCGCCTGGCGCTGGGCGCGGGGCGCGGCCGGGTGGCGCGCGAGGTCCTGGTGGAGACCATGGTGCTCGGCGTGCTGGGCGCGGCGGGCGCCCTCCTGCTGGCGGTGGCGTGGCGCGGTTGGTTCGAGCACGCGCGTCTCGGCGGGGCGAGCGCGTCGCTGGAGGGGATGCCGATCGGTGTGCCCGTGGTGGCGTTCGCGCTGGCCACGGCCGTGGTGACGGGACTCCTGGCGGGTATTCCACCGGCCCTGGCCACGCGCCGTGCCGGCCTGCTGGCGGTGCTGCGGGGTGCGCGCCACGGGGACCGCGCCGGGCAGCGCGTGCGCTCGCTGCTGGTGGCGTTCCAGGTGGCGGTGTCGGTGGTGCTGCTGGTGGGCGGGGGGCTGCTCGCGCGCACGGTGGCCAACCTCCGCGCGGTGGACCTGGGCTTCAACGGGGCCGGCATTGCCACGGTGACCTTCCATCCGGAGGAGCACGATCTGGGTGCGGCCGGCGTGGCGGACCTTGCGCAGCGCGTGGAGCGGCACATGGTGGAGCACCTGCCCGGGGCGCAGGCTGGCGTGGTGAGCCCGCCGCCGCTGCAGGGCCGCTTCATCACGCACGGCGTCCGGAGCCAGGACGAGAGCGCCAACTGGGTAGCCGGCTATTACGTGACGCCGGGCTTCGTGGCCACGCTCGGTGCGCGCGTCCTGGCGGGGACGTCGGAGTGGCGCGCGGACAGCGGGAGCGTGGTCATCACCCGGGCGGTGGCCACGGCCCTCTGGCCGGGCAGCCCCGCGGAGGCCGCCGTGGGACGGACCATCTGGGAGCATGACCACATGGGTGGCGGCGCCATGCGCGTAGCCGCGGTACTCGAGGACATCCGATCGGCGGCCGTCACCGGGGAGATACCGGGGGCGCTCTTCCGCCCGCTCGCGGAGATGAGCCGCGGCTCCGAGATGCAGGTATGGGTGCGCAGCGCCGATGGTCCGGGGCGGGTGGCCGCGGAGGTCCGGCGGGCGCTGGCGGCGGCCGCCCCGGGCCTGCCCGTGTACGACGTCCGTTCCGTGCGTGCCACCGCCGAGCTGCAGTTCATGGAGCGCACGGTGCTGGCCCGCGCCGCGGGCGCGCTGGCCGTCCTGGGTCTCCTCCTGGCCGCCGTGGGACTCTACGGCGTCATGGCGTCCGCGGTGGCCGAGCGGCGCAGAGAGATCGGTGTGCGGGCCGCCCTGGGTGCCGCGCCCGGGGAGATCCTCGGCTCCGTGGTGGCGCGCGGCCTGGTGCTGGCGCTGGTCGGAGGGGTGGCGGGCATCGCGGCGGCCACCGTGGTGGGTCGAGCGCTGCGCGCGCAGCTCTTTGGCCTGCATGCCCTGGACACCGCCACCTACGTGGGCGGCATGGTCGCCGTCCTGCTGGTGGCCGCCGCGGCCAGCTGGCTGCCCGCCCGCCGCGCCACGCGCATCTCACCCATGGAGGTGCTGCGCAACGAGTAGCGCGGCTGGAAAGACCGCTCTCCACCGGCCGGATCCACGCGACCCTTGCCTCATGCCCGCTCCCGCCGTATCTAAGGACTACGAAGTAGGCAAAATGCGGATCGGCCCAGGAAGTGGGCCGAGGCCCCCACATCAGGAAGGCTTCATGGCACCCACGCTGGGTTCGTTCGAGCACGTTGTCCTCCTGGCCGCGCTGCACCTGGGTGAGGAGGCTTATGCCGTCAGCATCCGCGAGGAGATCGAGCGGCGCACGGGCGGCGCCGTGGCCCGGGGCGCGGTCTACACCACCCTCATGCGCCTGGAGGGGAAAGGGATGCTCCGCTCACGCATGGGGGCCCCCCCCCCCGGGGGGGGGGGGCGGGGCCAGC
>JBBDRO010000002.1:31343-39630 GCA_040905425.1 Gemmatimonadota bacterium
CCCCCCCCCCCCCCCCCCCCCCCCCCCGGGCCAAGCGGTTCTACACACTCAGCCCCGCGGGGGCCGCCTCGCTACGGGAGGCGCGCTCGGCCCTCCTGGAGGCTTGGCCCCGCTCCGCCGGCCTGCTGGAGGAGCAGGGCGGATGAGGGGACCGCCCGCTCTTCCGGCGGCGCTCCTGCGCCGCCTCCTCGCGGATCCGGAGTACGTCGAAAGCGTGCTCGGCGACCTGGAGGAGGAATGGCACACCGTCGCTTACCGCTCGGGCCTGCGCAGTGCCGACGCGTGGTACATGCGCCACGCACTGGGGGTGGCGCTCCGGGTGGCGTTCGAGCCCGGCAGGGGGGGCGTGGAGCCCCAACCACACACAATCACTATGGTGAGGCTCATGCAGGCATTTCTCGGGGACGTCCGACTGGCGCTCCGCTCCCTGCGCCGCGCGCCCGGTTTTACCGTCGCGGCGGTGGTGGCCCTGGGCCTCGGTGCCGGGGCTGCCACCGCCGTCTTCACCCTGCTGGACGGCGTGGTGCTCCGGCCGCTGCCGTACGCGGACCCGGATCGGCTGGTCCGGCTCTATGACAGCAAGCCGTCCGAGGGGCTGGATCGGCAGCCGCTCTCCCCTGTGACGTTCATGGATTATCGGGCGCTGGAGGTGTTCAGCGACGCGACCGCATGGTGGCGCCCGGAGATCGTGCTCACGGACGCCGTGGGCGAGCCGGTGCGCGCCTCCACCGTGGAGGTGGCCGAGAACTTCTTTGCCCTGCTCGGGGTGGAGCCCACCATGGGCCGTGCGTTCCCGATGGACGAGACGCTGCACGGAAGCGAGCAGGAGGCGGTCATCAGCCACGCGCTGTGGCAGCGCCGCTTCGGCGGTGAGCGTGCCGTCCTGGGCACGACGATCCGGCTGAACGAAGGCAGCTACGAGGTCGTGGGCGTCATGCCCCCGGGCTTCCACTTTCCCGGGGACACCGACGTCTGGCAGCGCTTGCGCTGGGACCTGCACGACCACAGCCGGAACGCGCACTTCATGGGCGCGCTGGCACGCCTCCGCGAGGATGTGTCTCCGGCGGCGGCCAACCAGGCGCTGGGCACGCTCACCGCGCGGCTGGCCGAGGCCTATCCGGGGAGCAACGCCGCGTGGAGCGCCCGTGCCGAGCCGCTTGCCGATGATATGGTGGGCGTGTTCCGCACCGGCCTCTACGCGCTCTTCGGCGCCTCCGGGCTGCTGCTGCTCATCGCGTGCATCAACGTGGCCAACCTGCTGCTGGCACGCGGTGCGGCGCGGCGTGGTGAGATGGCGGTGCGGGCGGCACTCGGCGCGGGCCGCGCGCGCCTGGCCGCCCAGCTCCTGGCGGAGAGTCTGGTGCTCGGGGTGTTGGGCACCGCGGTCGGCTTCGGGGTGGCGGTGGTGGCGGTGCGGGCCTTTCTGGCGTGGTCGCCGGTGGCGATCCCCCGCGCCGACACCGTGGCCGTGGATCTGGGCGCCCTGGGCTTCGCGGCAATGCTGGCGGCGGTGGTGACCGTCCTGTTCGGCCTGGTGCCCGCGCTGGCCGCCGCACGCACCAACCTCCAGGGTATGCTGCGTCAGCGCAGCCGTAGCGCCTCCACGCGGGACGCCGGCCGCGGCCTGCTGGTGGTGGCGGAGGTGGCGCTCGCCGTCATGCTCCTGGCCGGCGCGGGGCTGCTGGTGCGCAGCGTTGCCCGGCTCATGGCCGAGGAGACCGGCGTCCACGCCCCCACCGCACTGACCATGGACGTGCAGTTGGCGGGTGACAACTACCCCACCTGGGCCACCGCGGGCGATTTCTATCACCGCCTGCTGACCAATCTGCGCGCCAATCCGCAGGTGACGCACGCGGGTGCAAGCAACTTCCTGCCCCTCGAGGTGGGCTGGCCCATCCCGGTGGGTGTGCCGGACCACGGCACACCCGCCGACGGCGGGGCGCCGCGGCCGCAGTTCCACACGGTGGACGGGGGCTGGTTCGAGGCGCTCGGCGTGCCGGTGTTGGCGGGCCGCACGTTCGATGAGCGGGATGGTGCGGACGGGCAACCGGTGGTGGTGGTGAACCGTGCCCTGGCGGATCGGTACTGGCCCGGGGAGGAGGCGCTAGGCAAGCGCCTGGGCGTGCTGGAGCGCGGCATAGGTCCCCTGGGCAGGCGGGAGGCCGCTGGAGACGAGCATGTGGTGGTGGGGGTGGTGGCGGACGTCAAGAACGTGGACGTGCGCGCGCCGCCGGAGCCCGCCGTCTACTTCCCCCTGCGGCAGTTCCCCTTCCTGCGGATGCACCTGGTGGTGGCCGGCGCCGGCGATCCCACCGCACTCGTGGCCGCAGTGCGGGCCGAACTCCGCCGCCTGGATCCCGGTCTGCCGCTCGGAGAGGTATAGCCCCTGGAGCGGGTGCTGGGTGCCACCGCCGACCCGCCGCGCCTGGTCATGCTCCTCATGGGCTCCTTCGCCGTGCTCGCGCTGCTGCTGGCGGCCGTGGGCATCTACGGCATCCTCTCCTACGGCGTGACGCAGCGGCGGCGGGAGATCGGCATACGCATGGCCTTGGGCGCGCGCCCAGGGGATGTGCTCCGGCTGGTGGTGGGGCAGGGGATGTCCCTGGCCCTGGCGGGTGTGCTCCTCGGCGCGGCCGCCGCCGCCGCGGGGGGGCGTCTGCTGAACAGTCTACTGTATGATGTGGCCCCCGGTGATCCGCTCACGCTGGCGTCGGTCATGGCGGTGGTGATGGCCGTGGCGCTTGTAGCGTGCGCGCTGCCAGCGCTGCGGGCGGCGTTGCTGCGGCCCATGCAGAGCCTGGGGGGGGAGTAGGCGGCCAGGGGGCTAGTGTCTTCTTGACACTAGAATCATCCTGACACTATCATGCACGCGAACCCATTACCGGAGCGCGTCCATGAGCGTCACGACCCACGCCGGAGACTTCCTGCCCCTGCACCCCCTCGAGTTTCGCATCCTCCTGGTCCTGCTCGAGGGCTCCAGCCACGGCTACCAGATCGTCCGGGCCATCGAGGCAGGGGAGCCGGGCGCGGCCATCTATCCGGCCAACCTCTACCGCCGCATCCGGGACCTTCTGGCCCGCGGTCTCCTGCGGGAGGCGGATGCGCCCCGCGGCGAGGATCCGGAGGGCCGCCGCCGCTACGTGGCGGTGACCCCGATGGGGAGGCGCGTGGCCCGGGCCGAGGCGGAGCGCCTCCAGGCGCTGGTGCGGGACGCCCGGGCGGCGGACCTGCTGGGGAGCGCGTGACCATGGCCCTCTACCGCGTGCTGCTGCGCCTCCTGCCGGCGGACTTCCGGGCCGCGTACGGGGAGGAGATGGTCCGCATGCTGGCGGCGCGCCTGGCGGCGGCGTCGGGCCCGGCCGCCCGTGCGGGGGTTCGCGTCCGGGCGGTGGCGGATGTCCTCCACGCGGCGATGGCGGAGCGTCTGCGGCCGGCTCCGCCCTCTTCTTCCGGAAGGAAGCGACGTCCCCTGGCCGGCTTCCTGGCGGATCTCCGCCTCGACGCCCGGTACGCACGGCGCACCCTGCTGCGCGCTCCGTCGTTCACCCTGGGCGCGGTGCTCACGCTAGCCGTGGGGATCGGCACGCTGACGGCCCTCTTCACCGTGGTGGACGGCGTGCTTCTGCGGCCGCTGCCGTGGCCCCACGCTGAGCGCCTCGTGATGGTGAACAGTCCCTATCTAAATCCGGACAACCGGGCAGAGTGGCTGGAGGATCTTCCGCTGGCGGAGGCGGCCGCGGCCTTCACCATCGAGAGCGGCACGGCGCGCACGCCGAAGGGGGCGGAGAGCGTGCAGATTCTCCCGGTGGGGGAGGGTTTTCCCGACCTCGTTGGTGCACGTGTCCGCGTTGGACGCGGCCTCATGCCCGGCGACCACGCACCGGGGGCTCCGCCGGTGGCGCTGGTGCGGGAGGACTTCTGGCGGCTGTGGTGGGGGGAGGCGCCCGCCCCGGGCGCCGTCCTGGAGATCGACGGCCTGAGCTACGACGTAGTGGGTCTTCTCCCCGCCGATGCCGGCTTCTTCCGCTACCGGGACGCGGTGGTGTGGACGCCGCTGGAGAACCGGGAGATCCGCGGCCTCTCCCTTCTGGCGCGCCTCCCGGCCGGCACCACGGTGGAGGACGCTCGCCCCGGCCTCGAGGCGCTGGCCGACCGCATGGCCACGCCGGAGCGCCGCGCCTTCGTGGCGCGCATCGACGCCTCTCCGGTCAATGCCCACGGTGTGGCGGAGGCCATGCTCGGCAGCGTGCGCTCGACCCTCTGGGTGCTGCTGGGGGCCGGAGGAGTGGTGCTCCTCCTGGCCGTGGCCAACGTGGGCAGTCTCTGGGTGGGACGTGGGCTGGGCCGGCGCGACGAGCTGGCCGTGCGGGCGGCGCTGGGCGCCGGGGGCGGCCGGCTGGTGCGGCAGCTCACCGTGGAGGCGGTGTTGGTGGCGGGGGCGGGAGCGGCGCTCGGGCTGGCGCTGGCCGCCCTGGCTCCGGCACTCCTGGCGGTGGCCCCTGACTACCTGCCCCGGGCCGAGAACATTACCCTGGGGTGGCGGGCGGGGCTGTTCGCCCTGGGGGCCGCGCTCGCGTCCGCCCTCCTCTTCGGCGTGCTCCCCGCGTGGGCGCTGGCGCGGCGGGCCGCCATGCCGGCCCGGGGCCGGGGCGCCACGGAGGGCCGCGGTGCGGGGCGGGTCCAGGGGGCGCTCGTGGTGGCCGAGGTGGCGGCCGCCCTCGTGCTGGTGGTGGGCGCCGGCCTCCTGGCCCGCACGTACGACGCCCTGCGCCCCGAGGATCCGGGCTTCCGCGTGGAGGATCGGCTGGTAGCGTCTTTCAACCTGTCGGCGAGCGCCTACCCCGAACCCGCGGACCGGCTCCGCTTCACCGAGCGGCTCCTGGCGGAGGTGCGGGCCCGCACCGGCGACGCCCCCGCCGTGGTGGCCACCGACCTCCCCCTTACGGGGATGTCCAGCTACATGACCGTGCCGCGGGTGGACGGGGAGCCCCTCCCCGAGGACGGGCCGAGCGGGGTCCACTTCCGCGCCGTCACCCCCGGCTACTTTGCTTTCATGGAGATGCCGATGCTGTTGGGCAGGGGCTTCAGCCCCGGCGACGGCGACGGCGCTCCCCTTGTGGCGGTGGTGAACGAGAGCGCGGCGCGGGTCCTCTGGGGCGAGGGAGTGAATCCGGTGGGCAGGGAGCTGACGCTCGAGGTCACGGAGGAGCGCGGCCCCCTGCGGGTGGTGGGCATGGTCCGCGACGCCTGGATCCTGCGGGGTCCCGAACCCCGCGCGGAGGTGTACGCCTCTTTCCCCCAGCTCCCCTCCGGCCGCTTCCACCTGGTTGTGGCCACACCGCCCGGTGCTCCGGTGGGCCCCGCTATCGTGCGGCAGGCGGCGCGGGCGGTGGATCCGGGGGTCCCCATCCGCGAGCTGGCGCCCTTAGAGCAGCTCGTCTCCTGGTCGGTGGTGGTCCCCCGCTTCCAGGCATCGGTGCTGGGGGCGGTCACCGCCGTGGCCCTCTTCCTGGCGGCCATGGGGGTCTTTGCCGTCCTCTCCCAGATGATCGGGCGGCGGCGGCGGGAGCTGGGAATCCGCCTGGCCCTTGGCGCCACCGGCAGCGGCATCATGATGGCCGTGCTGCGCCGGGCCGGCACACTGGCGCTGGTGGGTGTGGCGGTGGGGACGGGGATAGCGTGGGGCGCTACGCGCGTTCTGGAGGCGCACCTCTACGGCGTGACGCCCCATGATCCGGCCACCTTCGCGGGGGCGGCGTTGATCCTGGTGGGTACGGTGCTGGCGGCGGGTTTCGGGCCGGCCCGGCGCGCGGGGCGCGTGGAGCCCATGCGCACGCTCCGGGACGACTAGCGTCGTGGAGCAATCGTTGGTCGGGTGCCTGTGCCATGGCGGAGGGTATGCTGTACGGTATCAGCCCCACGGATACCCTCAGCTACACGGTGCTCACGGGGTTCAGGCTCCTCCGTCCCCCGCCAGCGCCATCTCCAGCGCCTCCCGGCGGCCGCGACTCAGCGGCACCCGCTCGCCATTGGCAAGGACGATGATGTGGCGATTGCGGTAGTCGGGCCGCAGCTCCCGCACGCGCGCAAGATTCACGATGGCGGAGCGATGCACGCGCAGGAAGCGCGCAGGGTCGAGCCGCTCCTCCAGCGCCGCCATCGTCTCGGATACGAGGTGGACCGTGCCACCCACGTGGAGCTTGACGAAATAGTCCGCCGCCTCGATCCAGTCGATCTCCTCCACCGGCTGGAAGAAGACCGCGCCCCCGTCTTTCACCATGATCCGCGCCACGGGGTGGCGTGGGCCGAGCTGCCGGAGGAGACCCTCGAGGCGGGGATCGAGCCCCGTCCGGCCGTCGCGGAGCATGCGCACGTGGCGCTTGGCCCGCTCGAGGACGGTGCGGAAGCGGTCGTCGTCAAAGGGCTTCAGCAGGTAGTCCAGCGCCTGCGCCTCGAAGGCCTTCAGGGCAAAGGCATCGTGGGCGGTGACGAACACAACCACGGGCATGACCTGCGGCTCCACCCGGGTCAGCACCTCGAAACCGTCCAGGCCGGGCATCTGCACGTCCAGCAGGAGGAGGTCGGGGCGCTGTGCGTGGACGAGCTCCACCGCCGCGGCACCGTTCGCGGCCTCCCCAACCACCTCCACCTCCTCATCCAATTCCAGAAGGCCGCGTACGCCCCGCCGGGCCACCGGCTCGTCGTCCGCCAGCGCGGCGCGAATCACGTCCGCCACGGCAGCTCCACCACGGCGGCCACACCGCCGCCGCGGTTCTCCAGACGGAATGTTGCCCCACCGTTGTAGAGGTGGGTCAGACGCGCGCGGGTGTTGCGAATGCCCACGCCGCGGGTGGTGTCGAGGGAGAAGTCGTCCGCGAGGGCCGCGCCGTCGTTCAGTACCTCGATGTGCAGGCGGTCCCCCCTACGATCGGCCCAGAGGACCAGGGTCCCCGCCGCAGGGTGGGCGGCAATGCCGTGGCGGATAGCATTCTCCACCAGGGGCTGGAGGAGGAGGTTCGGCACGTGGGCGTCCAGCACCGACTCCGGGACACGGACGCGGGTGGTGAGGCGGTCTCCGAAGCGGGCACCTTCGATTTCCAGGTAGCGCTTTACGTACTGCATCTCCGTGCGCAGGGGCACCTCCGCCGCCCGCTCTTCCTCCAGCATGTGGCGCAGGAGCTCGGAGAGGCGGGCCAGGAGGCCGACGGAGGTCTCCTTGTCGTCGGCCCGGACGTGCATAGCCACGGTGTTCAGGGTATTGAAGAGGAAGTGGGGGTCGAGCTGGTTGCGGAGCGCCTGGAGGCGGGCCTCCCCGAGCTGGGCCTCGAGGCGCGCTGCGTGGAGGTCCCGCTCCGCCAGGCGCTGCTGGTAGGCCAGCGCAAAGCCCACGCTGGCTATGGCGGCGTAGAAGATGAGCCCCATCGGCGTCCACACCAGCGCCGCCTCCGCCCACATGCGCAGAAAGCCCGTCCCCGCGGCGCCCGGCTCCGCCGTGGGAGCTCCCAGCATGCGGAAGAAGATCACGTTCACCGTGGCGAACAGCACCCCCGCCAGGGCGCCGGTGGCGGCGTGGACCAGGAGCGCCCGGCGGCGCCGCGGCGCCTCGATGGGGTGCCGCCGTGCCTGGGCCAGCACCAGCGGCGTCACCAGCGCCCAGTAGAGCCACGGCATGGACTCGGTGAGCAGCACGGTGCCGAGCGGCTCGCCGCGGCCGAGGGCCGGGACGGTGAAGAGGAGGGCGGGGACACTCCACAGAAGGAGCGCCACCGCCCACTGGCCACGCAGCTCTGCGCTCATCCCTCCAACCTAACGCCCCGAACCTCCCGTGCGCCGCATCTCCACCACGGCGCCGTTCGGATAATCCACACGGCCGCCCAGTGGGAGGCGGCCCTCCCGGTCCAGGTAGTACGTGACGTGGTAGCCGGCCAGCTTTACCCGCACCTCCCAGGCGGGCCGGTCGGCAGCCGTGGCCTGGCCCGCCACCTCCACCTCGGCCCAGGTGAGGCCGCCCTGCTCGGCTATGAAGAGCGGGAGGCGCGTGGCGTAACCCGGCGCGAGCGGGAGGGCGCCGAGGATGGTCTCCAGCGACGCCGCGTCAAAGGTGGGCACCTCGGTCGTGTGCTCGATGGGCCGGCCCGCGCTGTCGGTGGGCGTGCTCAGACCCGTCACGCGGGTGCCGTCGAAGTTCAGAAACAGCTTCCGCGGGACGGCGTGGCTGCGGTGCGTGAGGGGGCGGAGGGTCCCCTGCTCCATGACCACCGTGTCCGTGGCCACGCCGAGCTGGCTC
>JBBDRO010000002.1:39730-64227 GCA_040905425.1 Gemmatimonadota bacterium
ACCTCGCGGTCAAAGGGCTCTGCCGCAAGGTGGCGCGGGGCCGGCCCTGGCGTCACGGATGCGCCCGCGAGCTGTGGCGACGGGGCGGCGAGTGGCTGTGGGGGGCGGTGACCGGTGCTGGAGCAAGTGGGCCTCGACGCGTGACGCCTCTCAAGGCCTCAACGGCAGCACCAACCGCGCCTCGCAGCCAACGCCACCGGGACGGTTCTCCAGGGTGAGACTGCCTTCGTGCGCCTCCGTGATCTGGCGCGAGAGTGCCAGGCCGATCCCCGTTCCATGGGGCTTGGTGGTGAAGAAGGGCACGAAGAGATTGGCGGTATCCGCCACGCCCTGACCTTCGTCTCGCACCCGCACCACCACCGTGCCGTCGTGCCGCTCCCACCCCACGCTCACCTCGCCGCCCGTCTCCAGGGAGGCGTCCACGGCGTTGCGGATGAGGTTGATGAGCAGCTGGTCGAGCTGGTCCCCGTCCGCGCGGATCTCCACGGGCGGCCCCTCCTCCACGTGTACCGGCAGCCGCGTTTCCAGCCGGGCTACCCGGCGGACCCACGCGGCCACCTCGAGCGGTGCCAGCTCCGGCGCGGGCAGGCGGGCCAGGTGCGCATAGGACTGCATGAAGCGGGAGAGGGACTCGCTCCGCCCGGCAATGACGGCCAGCCCCTGGCGGAGGTCCAGCTCCGCGTCGGCGGGACGTTCGGAGCGGGCCAGCAGCTCCTGCAGACTGCCGGCAATGGACTTGATCGGGGCCAGGGAGTTGTTGATCTCGTGGGAGAGGACCCGGATGAGGCGCTGCCAGGCCAGCAATTCCTCCTCCCGCAGCGTCCTGCTGAGATCGGAGACCACCAGGAGACGGTGGGGGGCACCGCCCTGCCGGAAGGTGGAGCGCCGGACCTCCCAGCGGCCGCTGCCGCCCGGGAAGGTGGCGTCGATGGTGCGCTGCTCCTTCTCCGCGAGGCAGTCCGCCAGCCCCACCGCCTCGGCCGTGCGTCCCCGCAACCGCTCCTCCGGCTGCTGGAGGAGATGCGCCCCCGCCCGGTTGACGAGTCGCAGACGGTTTTCCGCGTCGAAGGCAAAGACCGCCACGTCGATCTCCTCCACGACCGTGCGCAGCAGGGCCGTGGCCTCGAGGGCACCCAGCCGCTGCTCCCGCAGCGTCTGGCTGAGGGCGTTCACCTCCAGCCTGGCCAGCCCCAGGGCGTCGTGCGTGCCGGCGCCCCTGGAGCGGATGGAGTAGTCCCCCTCCAGCAGGGCGGCCAGGAGGTTCGAGAGCGTCTGGATGGGGCGCACCACACGCTCGCGGAGGGCAAAGCCGAACCACCACCACGAGCCCACCACCAGGAGCCCGAAAGTCCAGCGCACCCGGGGCGAATAGTCGCCCAGGAAGAGGAGCGCCGTGGCCACGAGCACACCTGGGAGTCCCGCCAGGAGGGCCAGGAGGAGGAGGCGTGCCTCGAAGCTGAGGCGGGGGCGCCGGGTGCGGCCGGCGGAATCAGGTGGTGGGGATGTCATACTGCTGCAGCCGCCGGTAGAGGGCGCTGCGGGAGAGCCCCAGCGCCTCCGCCGCGCGGCTCACGTTCTTCTGACAGCGGTCCAGGGCCTTCTGGATGAGGTAGCGCTCCGCCTCCTCCAGCGTCATCTCCTCGAGCCGCTCCGCTCCGTCCACCCGGCCGCGCAGCCCCAGGTCCTGCACGCGTACCCGCGGCCCCTGCGCCATGAGTACGGCCCGCTCCACGACGTGCTCCAGTTCCCGCACGTTGCCCGGCCACGTATACTCCCGGAGCGCCTGCAGCGCTTCCCGGTCGAACTCGGCCACGTCCTTCTTGTAGCGCACCGCCTGCCGCCTGAGAAAATGCAGCGCCAGCACGGCCACGTCGTCCGGCCGCTCGCGCAGCGCGGGGACGTGGATCTCCACCGTGTTCAGGCGGTAGAGGAGGTCCTCCCGGAAGCGGCCTTCCACCACCTCCAGACCGATGTCCACGTTCGTGGCGGAGAGGACGCGGACATCCACGGCGCGGGTCTTAGAGGAACCCACGCGCTGGAACTCCCCCGTCTGGAGGACGCGCAGCAGCTTGGCCTGCTGCGAAGGGGGCATGTTCCCCACCTCATCCAGGAACAGGGTGCCGCCGTCCGCCAGCTCGAAGTAGCCCACTCGGTCCGTCTTGGCGTCGGTGAAGGCGCCCTTCACGTGGCCGAATAGCTCGCTTTCGAAGACGCCCTCGGAGAGCCCGCCGGCATTCACGATGACCAGCGCCTTCCGCGCGCGCGCCGAGAGGGCGTGGAGGCGCCGTGCCACCAATTCCTTCCCGGTGCCGTGCTCCCCCGTCACCAGCACGTTGGCCTCGGATGGGCCCATTCGCTCGATGAGGTGGAGGACCGGCTGCATGGCGCGGGACTCGGAGATCATCTCCGGCAGCCCCTCCGACCGGAGCATGCGGTTTTCCGTCTCCAGGAGCTGGCTCTCCCGGATGACCCGCCCCAGCTCCACGTGCGTGCGCAGGGTGGCCAGGAGCCGGTTGTTGTCCCACGGCTTTTCCACGTAGTCCCGCGCGCCGCGTCGCATGGCTTCCACCGCGCCCTCGATGCTGCCCCATGCCGTCATGACAATGACAGGCAACGTGCTGTCCAGGTCCTTGATCTCCAGGAGGAGGTCGAGCCCCTCCCGGCCCGACGTGGTGTCCCGGGTGTAGTTCAGGTCCATGAGGATGGCATCGAAGTCCCGGGCCTCCAGGGCGGCCAGGACCCCCTGCGGGGACTTCACGGACTCCGTCTCGTAGTCCTCTCCCTTGAGCAGGAGGCGGAGGGCCTCCAGCACGTCGGCCTGGTCGTCGGCTATCAGGATGCGGGCTTTCGGGTCGCTCACGGTGCGCGCTCTCGGGGTGGCGGTGGCGGTGCCTTCAATCTAGGTGGCGGGGCCGCAGCCGCCACACGTCGGCCGCCAGCGAACGCTACACCTCCCCCGGCGTGTGCCCCCCGTGGTGCATGTCGAAGCCGCTCTCCTCCAGCTCCTCGGCGCGCTGGCTGTCCTCGTCCCGCACGATCTGGCCGTCGAAGAGATGGACGGTGCGCTCGGCGTGCCGGGCGTAGCGGGGGTCATGCGTCACGATGCAGATGGTGGCCCCGTCGGCGTGCAGCTCCCGCATCAGGTCCATCACCGCCTCGCCGTTCTTGGAGTCCAGGTTTCCCGTGGGCTCGTCGGCCAGGAGGATGAGCGGCTTGCCCACGATGGCGCGGGCCACCGCCACACGCTGCTGCTGACCGCCGGAGAGCTGGGACGGATAGTGCTTGGTGCGGTGGCTCATGCCCACGCGCTCCAGCGCCTCGTGCACCCGCTCCTTGCGCTCGCTGCCGGCCATGCCGCGGTACGTGAGGGGCAGTTCCACATTCTCGTAGACGTTCAGGTCCCCGATGAGATTGAACGCCTGGAAGATGAAGCCGATCTCACGGTTGCGGACGCGGGCGCGGTCCGACGCGGACAGGTTGGACACGTCGTTCTCGTCCAACGAGTACGTCCCCGAGGTGGGGGAGTCCAGGAGCCCGAGCAGGGAGAGCAGCGTGGTCTTCCCGCAACCGGACGGACCGGCGATGGAGATGAATTCCCCCCGCTTGATCTCGAGCTGGATGCCGCTCAACGCGTGGGTCTCCACCTCGTCCGTGTAGAAGACCTTGGCCACGTTGTCCAGGTGGATCAGTACGTCGGACATCACGGCCGTGCCGCCCGCCGGGGGACTCGCCTGCGTCGCTTGCGCCATGTGGAACTCCTCTTTGTTTGCGGCTCCCGCCATGAGAACCGGATGATCGGCCGCGCGAGCGGCTCGCTGACGGCGTGAATGGAGCACCGGCCCAACCCCTGCCCGGTGCTGCTAGTTACTGATGCGGATCCGGTCGCTGTCCTCCACGCGGTCCGTGCCGGTGAGGATGACCACGTCCCCCTCCTTCAGACCCTCCAGCACCTGCACCTCGCTGACGGAGGCCTCACCCAGGCGCACCTGGACACGGCGGGCGGTGTTGCCGTCCGGCTCCAGCACGAAGAGGCTGATGGTGCTGTTGGCTCCACCGTAGGAGGGACGGGCCACGAAGAGCACATCGTCCATCCTGGTGATCTCGATGTAGCCGTCCACCGTCTGCCTGGGACGGGCGCCCGAGGGCAGGGCACTCTCGAAGGCCACGTCCACGCCCACGTTCCCCACATCGGCCGAGGGATCGATGCGGGTGACCGTGCCCCAGACGGTGTCCGGACGCAGCTCGATCATGGCACGCTGGCCCACCACCACTTCCCGCACCTGCGCTTCCTGGATGCGCAGCTCCGCCTTCAGCCGCGGCGGGTCCTCCACCACGCGAGCCAGCTCGGTCCCGGCGGTGACGTACTGCCCCACTTCCAGGTCCAGATCCTCCAGCACGCCCCGACCCGGCGAGGTCACCATCATGTCCCGCACCTGCCCGTCGCGGAACTCCACGATGCGCTGCAGCTGGTCCACCTGCGCCTGCTGCGCTCGCACCTGCGGCTCCTCCGTGCGCTCCATGAGCTCCAGCCGCTGCCGCTCCGCCTCCAGCCGCTGCCGCAACTCCTCCACGAGCGCCGCGGAGTTGGCCGCTTGGTTTGTGGGGATGAGTCCCTTCTCCAGCAGTTCCCTGTCCGAGTCGGCCTGGCGCACCGCCTCGTCGTACTGGCGCTTCACGGACGCAATGGCGGCGCCCTGCTGAATGCGGACGCTTTCCAGGTTCGTCTGCAGCTGCACCAGGTTGGAGCGGGCCTGGGAAAGCTGGCTGAGCGCCTCCAGGTGCGCATTGTCCACGTCCGGATTGCTGAGGCGCACGAGCGGCGTCCCCGGCTCCACCTGAGCGCCCGGCAGTTCGTAGACCTGCTCCACGCGCCCCGTCACGACCGCCGTGATGAGACGGATGTTTTCGGGTACCAGCGTACCGTTGCCGCGGACCGTCTTGACGAACGTGCCGCGCTGCACGGTGTCCGTATACAGGCTGGCCCGGTCCACGCTGGGCGGCGCCGGCTCCAGCCGCGCCAGTGCCACGGAAATGGCCACCACCGCCACCACCCCCGCGCCGATGTACAGCGGCCCACGCTTCTTCTTCGGATTGGCTCTCGGTTTGTCCATGGTCTCCCTGACCGATGGGGATGGTCCGGCTCACTGCCCATCGGACTATTAAAGGGCCGTGCCAGCCCTGCTCATTTCGAATTCCGTTCCTGCACAATACCTTTCAAGCGACGTCCCCCTTCAACTCCCACGCCCGCCGACCGTCTCCGGGAGCCTCGGTCCCGGGATCGGACACCCGTCCAGGGCCCGGTCGCCAGAGCGGCTGCCCCTCGGCGCTTGCCAGAGGGCCGGGTCAGGGCTGGCTCAGCGCAGCGGCTGCCCCACGGCGCTTTCCAGCGCGGCCAGGTTGTCGAAGAACGCGTAGCGCGCCGCCAGCAGCGCCTGATCAGCGCGGGCGGCGCCCTCCTGCGCCTGGGACAGCTCCACGATGGAGCCCACGCCCACGCGGTAGCGCTCCTGCGCCAGCTCCAGTTGTTCCGCCGCGGCCGCCGCCGTCCTCTCCTCCAGCGCCACCGTCCGGTACGTTGCTTCCAGCGCCAGGTAGGCGCCCGTCACCTGCGAGCGCCGGTTCAGCTCCTCCGTCCGCACGCTCATGCGGGCGTCCTCCGCCGCGGCCGCCGCCTGCTGCACCTGCAGCTCGCGGTTGAAGCCATTGAAGATCGGCAGCGAGACGTACATGCTCACGGAGGGCGGGCGGCCCGTGAAGTCGAAGGGGAAGAGGCTGTTGGCCGCCAGCGCGGTGGCCCTGTCCTGATCCGTGAACACGAATCCGGAGCAGTCCTTGGGATAGCCCGGAAGCGGGGAAGTTAGGCGCGCGTTCAGTTCGTTGTTGGCCTCGCAGCTAGATCGCCGGCTTTCGATGGAGCTGCGCGCGGAGCCGATGGCCACGCTGTCGTCCGCCACGGCGCGCGTGGAGCCGCTCCAGCCCGCCTGAATGTTCACCGTGGGCAGGTAGGACATGCGTGCAGCCCGGGAGCTGGCCGTGGCGGCAGCCTGGCCCCGGCGGGCCGCCACGATGCGCGGATGGCCGCGCTGCGCCTGCTCCAGCAGCGTCTCGAGCTCCCAGGTGGGCTCGAATACCTGGAACTGGCTCGTGAGCTGGATGTCCCGATCCAGCTCCACGCCCACGCCCTGCAGGAGGGCCAGCTTGGCCGTCTCGAACGCGTGCTCCGCCTGGATGAGGGCCACCTCGGCCCGGCCGTGGGTCACCTCCGCCTGCGCCACGTCCAGGCGCATGCCCTCACCCACCTCCATGCGCGCCTCCGCAAGACGGAGGGCGTCGGCGGCGGTCTCCAGCACCTGGAGCTGGAGTTGGACGGCGTCCTGCGCCCGGCGCGCGGCCAGGTAGAGCGTGGTCACGGTGGCAGCCAGATCGTAGCGTGCGGCGCTTATACGGGCGTCGGTGGCGGCCCGGGCGGCGCGCTGGCCAGCCATGTTGAAGTAGGTTGCGCCGCTCAGCCCCAGCTGCAGGCTCAGCCCGTAGCTGGAGGAGAGGTAGGCCGGCGTGGCGCTGATGCCGAAGTCCGCGGCGTTGAGCCCGCCCGCGAGCTCCGGCTTGCCCGCCGCCTGGTAGCTGGCGCCCATCCCCACGGAGAAGCGAGGCAGCAGGTTGGCGTACGCCTCGCGCACCTGCCAGTCCGCCACCCCGGCATCGTTGGCCGTGGCGCGAAAGGCCGGGTTGTGGCGCGCGGCCAGCTCCACGGCCTCCTCGAGCGTCAGCGTGGCGGGAGGCGCCTCCTGGGCGTGCAGGGCGGAGGGCGGTGCGAGCAACGCCCCCGGCAACGCGAGCAGTGCCGCGGCCAGCAGCAGCGGCAGCCGGCAGCGGCGGGATCCTGGTACGGCGATCATGAAACGGCTCCTCGGTGTGCTTGACGGAGTGACCCTACGGAGCGCCGCGCGCCAGGATTCACCGGGTGCGCCGCTGGCCTGCATCCGGGAACCACCCAGGGCGCGGCCTGTCCGTACTTGAGGGAAGCTCCGTGCCGCCCGACTCGCGGGACAAAATCCCCTGGGAGAGTAAGGGGATCGTCGATGCTGGCCTGCGGAGGTCGGGTCGACGCTGACCGGGGATGGGAGCCCGTATCCCGGAATCGGACACTGCATAATCCCGCTGGGGGCCGGCAACGGTATTTACGAGCGGGTCCGCGCACAGGCATCGGAAAGCAACAAGCTTGACGTACGCCCACCCACGCTGCACCTTCCATACAGACTCTTAAACAAAGACTCTGGAGGAAGAAGCTCGTGAACGCTCCGCTGCCGCTGCTGAAGGGCACCCTGGACACAGTGGTGCTGAAGGCCCTGGCCGAAGCACCCATGCATGGATTCGAGATCACGACGTGGCTCGAGGCGCGCGCCGGGGGGCCGCTCGACGTTACCGATTCGGCACTCTACCAGGCGCTCTACCGCATGGAGGAGAGGGGCCTGGTGGAGGCGGAGTGGGGCACCTCCGACCACAATCGCCGCGCCCGCTATTACCGCCTGACGGGGGTGGGCCGTCGGCATCTGAAGGAGGAGACGGCGCGGCTGGTGCGCTTCACCCAGGCGCTGCACCGCATCCTGCTGGCCCCCGGAAAGGCGTAGGTGGCGCGCATGCCCCGGGATGCCATACGCCGGCTCTTTCGCCTGCCGCTGCGGCGCAGGGATCTAACGGAGGCCCGGGTGGAGGAGGAGATCAGCTTCCACCTGGAGCAGCGCACCGAGCGTCTGATTGCGCAGGGGCTGCAGCCGGAGGCGGCACGCAGGGAGGCGCGCCGCCGCCTGGGTTCGGAGCACGAACTGCGCAGCGTCCGGCGCGCGGCGCTGCGGCGCGAGCGGCGGCTGCGGGTCCGGGACTGGACGGCGGACCTGATGCAGGATCTCCGGCACGCCGGACGACGTCTGCGCGGCACGCCCGGGTTCACCACCGCCGCCCTGCTGACCCTGGCCCTGGGGATCGGCGCGGCCACGGCCGTGTTCACCGTGGTGGAAGGCGTGCTGCTGCGCCCCTTGCCCTTCCCCGAGCCGGACCGCCTCGTCCGCGTCTTCGAGGTGAACCCGGAAGGTGACGATCACAACGTGGTGTCCCCCGGGAACTACCTGGATTGGCGGGGCAGCGGTGCGTTCGCGGTCCTGGGTGCCCACCGCTATCCCTACGGCGTCTCGCTCACGGGGGAAGGGGAGGCAGCCCGCGTTCGCATCCTGGACGTGGCGCCCGCGGTCATGGAGGCGCTGGGCAGGGACGCCCTGCTGGGGCGGCGGCTACTCCCGGAGGACGCCGCGGGTGACGGTCTCGTGGCCGTCCTCAGCCATGGCTTCTGGCGCAGCCGGTTCGGCGCGGACCGGGAGATCATTGGACGGAAGCTCCTGCTCAACCAGCAGAGCGTGGAGGTCGTGGGCGTCATGCCGGAGGATTTCCGCCTGCCCACGCCCGAGCCGGACCTGTACCTGCCGCTCACCAACGGTGATCTGGACCCGGACGAGCGCCGCGGCCACATGCTCTATGTCATCGGGCGCCTGGCGCCAGGCGCCCCGGTGGCGTCCGCGGAGAGCGAACTCCAGACGCTCGCCGCGGGACTGGCCACGAGCTATCCCGAAGCCATGAGCGGGTGGAGCGTGAACGTGGAGCCGCTCCAGGGGGACATGGTGGCCGAGGCCCGCCCGCTGCTGGTGGCGCTCATGGGCGCCGTGGCGCTCATCCTGCTCATTGCATGCGCCAACGTGGGGAACCTGCTCCTGGCCCGGGCGGTGGGTCGCGACCGGGAGATGACGGTGCGGGCCGCCCTGGGCGCGGGGCGCGGACGCCTGGTCCGGCAGCTCCTAGCCGAGGGTCTCCTCCTGGGTACGTTGGGAGGCGCTCTCGGCCTGGGTGCGGCCACGGTGGCCATGCCCCTGCTGCTGGCCCTGGCACCGGCGGACATCCCCCGCATCGAGACCGTCGGGCTGGGATCCGCAGCCATGGCCTTCGCGCTGGCCGCCACGCTGGCCAGCGTGCTGCTCTTCGCGCTCCTGCCGGCTCTGCGGATCACCCTGCCGGCAGGGCGCACGGGGCTGGGCACGCGGGACGCGGGCGCGGGCAGGGTGCAGGCTCGCCTCCAGTCGGCGTTCCTGGTGGGGGAGATAGCCCTCTCGCTGGTCCTCCTGGTAACGGCGGGGCTCCTGGTGCGCTCCGCCGCCCGGCTCCACCAGGTGGAGCTGGGCTTCACCAGCGGGGCACTGGCTGCGGCGTCCCTCGACCTGCCCGGGGCCCGCTACGGAGGGATCGAGCCCGCCACCCGCTTCTATGCGGAGCTGACGGAGCGCGTGCGGGCCATCCCCGGCGTGGCGGCGGTTACCGGCACGACGGAGCCGCCGGTGGTCGGATTCGGGATGACCTTCTCCTTCGCCATCCAGGGACGACCGGCCGGCACCGCCTCCGGACGGGAGGATGATGACAACCTGCGCGTGGTGCTGCCCGGCTATTTCGAGACGATGGGCATTCCCGTGCTCCGCGGTCGCGGCTTCATGCCCCAGGACCGTGCGGGCACCACACCCGTGCTCATCGTCAATGAGACACTAGCCCGCAAGCACTGGCCGGACGGCGGTGCCGTCGGGGCGCTCGTGAGCTTTGCCGGGCCCGACGAGGGTCCTTGGTGGGAGATCGTGGGGGTGGTCGGGGACACCCGGCTCGCCAGTGCGGCGGAGGCGCCCATCCCGGCCATCTACATGCCCCATGCGCAGCGCACCTGGGCGTGGATGTCCTGGCTGTCCCTGGTGGTCCGGACGGATCCTAACGTGGATCCGGGCGGTCTGGGGGGCGCGATCCGGTCGGTGCTGCGCGAGCTGGATCCTGACGTTCCGCTGCACAGTCTGGAACCGGTGGAGGGTCTTTACGAGGACAGCCTGGCCCCGCGACGATTCGCCACGCTGCTCCTGGGCAGCTTCGCCGCCTTCGCCATGCTGCTCGGCGCGATCGGGCTGTACGGCGTGGTTTCCTACAACGTGGCGCAGCGGCATCGGGAGCTGGGCATCCGGAAGGCCCTGGGCGCCAGGGAGGGGGCGCTGGTGCGTCTCGTGCTCGCTCAGGGACTGCGCGTGGCCGTCCTGGGCATGGCGCTCGGCGCCATCCTGGCGCTGACGGGGACCCGCCTGGTCCACTCGCTCCTCTACGGCGTGTCCGCGACCGACCCCCTCACATACGCAGCGGTCAGCGGGCTGCTCCTGGCGGTGGTGCTGGGCGCGTCCCTGGTACCGGCGCTGCGGGCGGCCCGCACGGATCCCGCCCGTGTGCTGCGGGAATAGCGCGGCGGCCCCCGGAGCCTTCCCTTCGCTCTTGTGCCTTTGCCTGGCCCGATAGCGGCGGTGCGCCCCACGTCAGGGGCGCACCCCGCCTACTCCGCCCGCATGGTCTCCATGGGACTGACCCTCGATGCCCTCAGCGACGGCAGGTAGCTGGCCGTCCACGCCGCGCCCGCCAGCACCAGCACCATGGCGGCGAAGGTGAGCGGATCCGCGGGCGCCACCCCGAAGAGCAGCGCTTCCAGGAGCCGCGTCAGCCACAGCGCCGCGGCACCCCCTACCAGCAGCCCGATCGCTGTGGCTCCCAGGAAATGGCGGCGTACCAGGCGGCGGACCGCCACCGGCTCCGCGCCCAGCGCCATACGGATGCCGATTTCCTTGGTGCGCCGCTCCACCGCGTAGGACACCACGCCATAGATCCCCACGCACGCCAGGAGCAGCGCCAAACCGGCAAAGCCGAGCAGCAGCGTGAGCGTGAAGCGCCGTTCCGTCAGGGCGCCCGCCAGCCGCTCTTCGATGGTGCTGAAGCCGAGCGGTACCTCGCCGTCCACCCGTGCCAGGGCCTGCCGCACGGCCGGCGCGAGCGCGACGGGCGGCCCAGCGCTGGCGGTGAGCACCACGCTCATGCTGCGGGTGCGCTGCAATCGCTGCCCCAGCGGGAAATAGTACGTCAGCTCCGGGTCGTCGGTGAGGGCGCGCTGGCGGACGTTGCCCACCACGCCGATGACCGTGGCCCAGCGGTCCTGCTCGTAGTATTCGTCCATGCCGCCGCCGGTGAGGCGCTTGCCGATGGGATCCTCCCCCGGCCAGACAGCGTCGGCAAAGGCCTGGTTCACCAGCGCCACGTGCGGCTGGTCCGGCACCTCCCCGCCGTCGAACATGCGCCCCCGCACGAGCGGGATCCCGAGCACGTCGAAGTAGCCAGGCGTGACCAGCTGGTAGTAGCCGGTAGCGAACGGCGTGGCGGCCTGGCTCACGTCCACGCGGCCGTTGCCGAGCTGCGCGATCGGTGCGGCGCTCGCCAGCCCAACGCGCGCAACGCCGGGAACCGCCTCCGCGGTCTCCAGGACCGCCTGGAAAAAGCGCGTGCGGGTGGCCCCGTCCGGGTAGCGCCCCGCCGGTGGCGAGATGGAGACGGTCAGGACGTCCTCCGTGACGTAGCCCGGGTCCACGGCCAGCACCGACCAGAAGCTGCGCAGCAGCAGCCCCGAACCCACCAGGAGCGTCAGGGCCAGGGCCACCTCCAGCGCCACCAGGCCGGACCACACGCGGTGCTCGCGGCGTCCGCTACCGCCGCGCGCGCCGCTGCGCAGCGTGCCGGCCAGTTCGCCGGCGGAGTCGCGCAGCGCCGGGAGTAGACCCGTCAACACAGCGGTCAGGACGGCCGCCGCCACCGTGAAGGCCAGTACCGAGCCGTCCACGCGGACCTGGTCCAGTCGGGGGAACCCCTCCGGTGCCAGGAGCGGCAGGAGGCGCACCAGCCAGACGGCCAGGCCCGTGCCCAGCGCCGCGCCCAGGACGGCCAGCATGAGGCTCTCCGTGAAGAGCTGCCGGATCACCCGTGCGCGCCCCGCTCCCAGGGAGCGGCGCACGGCCAGTTCGCGGACCCGTGCCGTGCCGCGGGCCAGCGTGGTGCTCGCCAGGTTCGTGCACGCCACCAGCAGCACCAGCCCGGCCGCGCCGAGCAGAATCAGGAGCGCGCGGCGGGTGTTGCCCACCATGGCCTCGCGGAGACCAACCACCTCCGCCTGAGCCGGCCAGAACGCGGAGGTGCCGTCCACGTTCGCGGCGGAGCTCACCTCCAGGAAGGAGGCGGTGATCGCGTCCAGTTCAGCATCCGCCTGCGTGATGCTGGCCCCAGAGGCGAGCCGCCCGAGGGTGCGCCAGTTGTGGGCGGTGCGCGACTGCGTCTGCTCGAAGATCTCCATCGGCACCCAGAGGTCCGTGCCCTCCGGGTAGGAGAAGCCCGCCGGCGCCACGCCCACCACCGCCACGTCCAGGCCATCCGCGTTCAACCGCAGCCCCTCGAGCGGAGCGGCACCGAGCCTGGTGGTCCAGAAGGCGTGGCTCACCACCACCACGGGCGCGGCACCCAGCACCTGCTCCTCGGGCGCGAAGTCCCGCCCGACCGCTGGCACCGCGCCCAGCACCTCGAAGAAGCCGCGACTGACCAGCACCGACCGCGCCCGCTCCGCGACGCCCCCAGCCACCACGCTGATGGTTCCGCCCCCGTTGTCGTGGGCCACCAGCGCGTCGAAGGACTGTGCCCGGTCGCGCCAGTCCGCGAAGTTGCGCCACGCGCTGCCCATGCGATCCCCGGCGGGATTGACCTCCCACACCCGCACCAGCCGCTCCGGCTCGGGGTAGGGGAGCGGCCGCAGCAGTACGCCGTTGACCACGCTGAAGACGGCGGTGTTGGCGCCTATGCCCAGAAGCAGCGTCAGGAGCGCCACCAGCGTGTAGCCCGGACTCCGCCGCAACGTCCGCCCGGCGAACTTCAGGTCCTGCAGTACCGATTCCAGCATCCCCGCCCTCCTCCGCGCCCGTCGGGACGCGCGTTCGATGGTCTGCATCTCACTCTCGATGGCCACCCGGTTGCCCAGGAGGCGCTCCGCCTCGGCCCGCGCCGCGTCCGGCGCCCAGCCGGCGGCCACCAGCTCCATGGCCCGCTCCTCCACGTGGTGGTGAAGCTCCCGGGCCACGTCCTCCCGCACGGGCACGGCATGCAGCACGGGGCGCGTCAGACGGCGCCGCCTCACGCGGCCGCCGGCGCGGTGGCATAGAGCACCCGGCCCATGGCCTCCACGTAGCGCCCCCAGTCGCGCACATCGCGGCGCAGCGCTGCCTTTCCTTCCCGGGTGAGTTCGTAGAAGCGGGCGTCCCGGCCCGTCTCCGTCGTGGCCCACTCGGATTTCAGGAGCCCCTTCTTCTCCAGGCGCCGGAGGGCCGGGTAGAGGGCGCCCTCCTCCACGCGGAAGGCCTCCTCCGTGGCGGAGCGGATGGTCCGTGAGATGGCGTAGCCGTGCAGGGGTCCCCAGGACACGGTCTTGAGGATGAGGACGTCCAGCGTGCCCTTGAGCAGTTCCATGGACCGGTCGGTCATGTGCAGCTTCTCCGGCGGGCGTGAGGGATCCGGCCACGATGGCCGTTGACACATAAGACAGCGATGGGTAACAGAACGTTGCATCGGTGTCAAGAATATGGTCGTCGCCCGGCCGGCTACTCCCCCTCCAGCACCACCCGCACCTCGGTCCGCGCCGCCCGGAGCGCCGGCAGCAGAGACGCCGCCAGCGCGGCAAGCGCCAGCAGCGCCGCCGTGCCGGCCAGCAGGCGCGGGTCTCCCGGGGAGGTGCGGTAGACCAGCGCCGCCAGCACCCGCCCCAGCGCCAGCGACCCGGCTATCCCCAGCACCAGCCCGCCAGCCGTCAGGGCAAGCCCCTGCCGCACCACCAGCCCCGCCACCTGCGCGGCGCGGGCGCCCAGCGCCAGGCGGATGCCGAGCTCCCGGCGCCGCATCCCCACGGCATAGGCCAGCACGCCGTAGAGCCCCAGGAGCGCCAGGGAGAGGGCCAGCCCCGCGAAGACCGCCGTCAACACGAAGGCAAAACTCCGCTGGCTCCGGCCCCGCCCCAGCACGTCGGCCAGCGGCGCGGGCTGATGCACCACCAGGAGGGGATCCGCCGCGGCGATTTCCCGTCGCACCGCCGGGAGGAGCGTCATGGGGTCCTCCCCCTCGGCCCCTACCAGATAGTTCATGGTCCAGAAGCGCTCGGCGTACTCGTCATGCAGGTGGTAGAGGTGGGGCATGGGCTCCCCCTCGGTGTCCCCGGCCACGTCACGCACCACGCCGATCACGGTACGGTTCTGCCCGCCCCCCCGCGTGCGCTGGCCGATGGCCGAGGTGCCGGGGAAGAGGGCCTCCGCCGTGGAGCGGCTGATGATGGCCACCGTGTCGGGGCTTGCCACGTCGCGGGCATCGAAGAGCCGGCCCTCCAGCAGCTCGATGCCCACCACGCGGAAGTAGTCTCCCGCCACCACGCGCTGGTCCACGGGGAAGAAGGACGGCTCGTCGCTGGCCAGCGGCCCGGTGAGGGGAAAGGTGCCCCAGTTGTAGGCCATCCCGGTGGCGGGGAGCCAGGTGGTGGCGCCCGCGGCGCGCACCCCCGGGAGCGCCGCCAGGCGCTCCGTCATCCGGCGGTGGAACGCCGCCCGCGCGGGACCGTCGTAGCGCGCGGCGGGAAGATTGAGCTCGAAGGTGAGCACGGCGTCGTCGCTTAAACCAAGGTCCACATCCAGGAGCCGGTGCATGCTGGCCCCCAGCACGGCGGCGCCGGAGAGGAGCATCACCGCCAGCGCCACCTGGCCCGCCACCAGGAAGGCCCGGACCCGGGCATAGCCGCGTCCCGCGGAACTGCCGCGGCCCCCGTCGCGGAGCGCCTCACCGGGCCGCGTGCCGCCCAGGCGGAGCGCGGGGGCCAGGCCGAACGCCGCCCCGGTGAGCAGCGTCACGGCCGCGGCGAAGGCCAGCGCCGCCGGGTCCACGCCCACCTCGGCAGCGCGGGGCAGGGCGCTGCCACCCAGCGCCAGGAGGCCGCGGACGCCCAGCACCGCTACGCCCAGCCCCGCCGCGCCGCCCACCGCCGCCAGCAGCAGGCTCTCCGTCATGAGTTGCCCCGCGATGCGCACCCTCCGCGCCCCCAGCGCCGCCCGCACCGCCATCTCCCGCCGCCGCCCCAGCGCCCGCACCATCTGCAGGTTGGCCACGTTCACCACGGCAATGAGGAGCACGATGCCCACCGCACCCGCCAGGAGGAGAAGCCCGGGGCGGGCCGCCCGCACCACGTCCTCGTGCAGGGGGCGCAGATGGAAGTGGGTGTCATCCGCCGCGTCGGGGAAGCGCTCGGCCAGCGCCCGATCCAGCGACGCCATCTCAGCCCGGGCCGCCGCCGGCGTCACGCCGTCACGTAGCCGGCCGATCATCCCCAGGTAGTGGTTGCCCGGACTCTGCTCCCTCACCAGGTCCTCGGGAATCCAGGCCTCCACGGCGCCCATCAGCGGGTCCTCGAGGTCCGCGGGCATGACCCCCACCACCGTGCGCCGCGTGCCGTCCATTTCCACCGTTGCGCCGGGGGCGCCATCCGGACCCAGCCGCCGTTGCAGCCGCTCCGAGATCACCACCACGGGTGCGGGCGCTTCATCGGCCCGCGTGAAGCCGCGCCCCGCCCGGGGCGGCACGCCCAGCACGTCGAAGTAGTCCCCGCTCACACGCAGCACGCGAATGCGCTCCGCCTGCCCGCCCACCATGAGATCGGCCGCCGTCTCGTCGTAGGCGTAGACGGTGGCCACGCCCGCGAAGGAGGCCGCGTGCTCGCGGTAGTGGAGAAAGTGGGGCTGGGTGACGCTGCCGAACGCGGTGGGGTCCTCGATGTCATACTGGTAGAAGCGCACCAGCTCCCGCGGCTCCGGATAGGGCAGCGGCTCCACGAGCACCGCCCGCACCACCGTGTAGACCGCCGTGGTGCCGCCGATGCCCAGCGCCAGGGTGACGAGCACCACCAGGGTAAAGGCCGGCGTGCGGAGCAGCCCGCGCGCGGTGTGGCGGAGGTCCGTTGCCGTCATGATCTGCCTCTTTTCCGGTAAGCGACGATGCCCGTCCGGCGTCCATGCCACACGCTCCCCCTGCGCCGTGTCCTCCCGTTCCCGCCACGCGCCCGGGGCATTGCCCAGCAGTGCGGCGGCCGCGCGGGGCAGCCAGAGGAGGGCGTGGAGCGCGCCGCGCTCCCGCACGAGCGCGTCGGCACGGAGACGGTGCGCCTCCACCACTTCCGCTCCGGCCTCCCGGCGGAAGGCGGGCGGATAGAGGAGGAGGAGGGCCCGGGCCATGCTGGCGGCGGCGCGGCCGGCGAGGCTCACGCTGCCACCGTCGTGCGGGGCATGCCGCGGCGGCGCGGGCCGGAGCCGACGTGCACTGGCGGACGGCGGAGCCGCCTCATGCGCTCGCCTCCGCCACGCGCGCCCGGCCCGCGGCCAGCAGCACCTCCAGACGCCGGAGTTCGGCCGCCAGCACCCGCCCCCCCAGCGCCGTGGCCTGCCAGTACTCCCGCCGGGCGTCCTCCTCCGCCTCCGCCGGCGGCGCCTTGGCGGGGCGGATGAGCCCGTCCTTCCGCATTCGCCGGAGCGCCCGGTACAGGGTGGGGATCTCGAAGCCCGGCCGACCGCCGCTCCGTTCATCCGCCTCCTGCAGGATGGCGTAGCCGTGCCGGGGGCGGTCCACCACGGAGAGGAGGACGCTGAGCTCCACCTCGCGGAGGGGGAGATGGGCGTATGGGTCGTGGTGTGGGTTCATGGCGGTGCGCGTGGTGGGGTTCGTTGCTCTTACTTACGCCACGTTAGTAGACTAGTCGCGTGGCGTCAATAGCTGGGCGGTGAACCCGGCGGGCCGCGGGGCGGGGTCGAGTGGGCGGCGCATCCTGGCCTTCAACACCGACCCCTAGTCATCTTGGCCATCGTGCGCCATCTCGACCAGACGCCCGCCTTCGATGCCGCCGAACCGGACCCCACCCAGGACTTCGACTTCGATCAGAGCCAGAGCTGAGGCGCATGAGGGCGGAGTCGCGCCCGTGCCACTCGAGCCCGAGCCACCTGGCACGCCTCCCCCCGGCACCTGGCCCGCCTTCATCCCCCTGGCTCCGCGCTTCACCACGCCGTGCCCCATCCGCCATGGCGCACGGCCCACCCTCCCAGCTTCGCTCCATGCCCGACAGCACGCTTGCCCGCCGAGGAGTCCGCGCAACCTTGGGTCAAGGACGAAAAGGTGGGTTGGAATTACTATCCCCCCAGCCGCCCGCCCATCCCTCCAGGGTAAGCGACCCAGCTCCACTCTAGATGCGCGCACCTCCGACCGCGGCCACGCGCCAGCCAACCGCCACCCAATACCGGGCCGCGAGCGCACCGAGCGCCGCACATGAGCGCTCCCAGCAAGCAGCACCTTGACGCAGCCGCCTCCACTCCCCATGTTGCAATCCTGCTCTTATGGGTTCCGCGCCCATCCGCCCCGCGAATGCCCCGCCACCCTTCCACCCCGGGGCAGGTTGACCCCCGGAGGGCGAGCGGTCGGGAGACGAGGCTGCCAGTCAGCCGGGCGCCACGTACATAAGACAAGCGGTTGCCGCCTTGGCGGGTCGAGCGCTCCGAGATTGATGCTGATGCCAAACGCCTTGATGTCCATATCGACTTCCAGCCGGGCGGCACGTTCTCCTGCCCGGATTGCGGTACGGGCGGCTGCAAAGCGTACGACACCACGGAAAAGACGTGGCGGCACCTGAACTTCTTCGAGCACCAAGCCTACCTTCACGTGCGCACGCCGCGTGTGTCGTGTAAGCAGTGTGGTGTGAAGCTGGTCGAGGTGCCTTGGGCGCGGCACGGCAGCGGCTTCACGCTGCTGTTCGAGGCCTATTTGCTGACCCTGTGCAAGGCGTTGCTGGTGGCGGCCGATGCGCGCTTGGCCGCTGAGCACGACACGCGGCTCTGGCGGGTGCTGTGCCACTACGTTGAGGTGGCCCGAACTGAGGCGGATCACTCGCAGGTGGTCCCCGTGTCGGCGTGGATGAGACGAGCAGCCGCCGCGGGCACAAATACGTTAGCCTCTTCATGGATATGGATGAGCCGCGCATGCTCTTTGCTACGCCCGGACGGGCCTAGGAGACGTTCGAGGCATTCCGCGAGGATCTGGTCGCGCATAGGGGCGTACCTGAGCAGATCGAAGAGGTCTGCGTGGACATGTCACCAGCCAATCTGAAGCGTGCCCGCGATCATTTCCCGGAGGCGAGTGTCACGATTGACAGGTTCCACGTCATGAAGCTCCTGAATGATGTCGTCGATCAGGTCCGCCGGGAGGAACAGAAGGAACAACCCGAGCTGAAGCGGACGCGCTGGATCTGGCTCAGGAATCCTCACCTACTGCGACGTTCAGCACAGGATCGAGGCGCTCCTCCCAGAAGAGGTCGGACTGCGAACTGCGGAGGCGTACCGCATCAAGCTCGCGTTTCAGAAGTTCTGGGATCAGCCATCCTGGGAGCACGCCTTTATCTGTACCGCTGGTACAACATGGCCGTGAAGAGCGCTCTGCCTCCGGTGGTGCGCGTGGCTACAACGCTACTGGAGTTCCGGGAGCAGCTGATCAATTGGTTCCGGTCCAAAGCCAGCAACGGACTACTCGAAGGCACATCGAGCCTCATCCAGGCGGCCAAGGCAAGGGCACGCGGCTATCGGTCCGTGGAGAACCTCATCACAATGATCTACATGCTGACGGGCAAGTTCAGCTTGCCGGGCCTACCCATTTGAAGTAGCGGGGAGCCAGAATTGCCTTTCGCCGAAAGAGGAGCGGCTCACAAGCATGAAATGCCTTGGCTTAGCCCCAGAACGCGACGTTCAAGCTGGGACGCCAACTCCTGATCGTCGGCAAGGTTGGGCGAACATGATTTTTCCGAGATCCTGGCCTGAGATGCCAGAATACCCGTTGCGACCTCGGTTGTGGCTCCTGCATTGGGTGTCAATCCGCTCGGTTGGGTGCATGAACGCGCGTGGAACCGAATCCCAGGCGAGCGAGGAGACAACGGTTGTCAACGGCGAGTCGGCTGCTGTCTTCGCGTCGGTTATGTCTCTTAGCACACACGCTGCCGGAAAGCTCCACGTACCCTGCGTGGAAATGCAAGACGGTACGATCGCACTGCTTGACGTGGTTCGTTCAGGGAGTGTGGGTCGGTGAAGGGCGCCAGCGGCCGGGGGCCTGTCGGCCCGGCCAACGAATGGCCGCAGTCCGCGCACGTGCGAAAGTTCATCGCAAAGGCAGCGGCAGCGATCTGGCTATGCGTGCTGCTGGAGGGCGAGACCGGCACGGGAAAGACGTATGTCGCGCGCGCCATCCACGACCGGGGACCGCGGGTTAAGGGTCCGTTCGTGGGCGTCAACAGCGCCAGCCTTTCCGAGACGCTGCTCGAGTCCGAACTTTTCGGGCACGAGAAAGGTGCGTTCACCGATGCGAAGAACACGCATCACGGGCTCATCGATCACGCGAGCGGCGGCACGCTCCTCCTCGACGAGATCGGGGAGATGTCCCCAGGGCTCCAAGCGCGGCTCCTGACGCTGCTGGGCGATAACCGCGTGTATCGCCGCGTCGGCGGTGTCGGAGACCTGCGTACTGACGCTCGGTTTATTTTCGCCACCAACATGAATCTGCTCGAGCTGATGGCACGAAAACTGTTCCGGGCAGATCTCTACCACCGCATCAGCCCGCTGCGCATCACGCTCCCACCTCTCCGGCAGCGCCTCCACGACATTCCCGCGATGGCCCGCATCCTCCTGGAGCGTCACATGGTGGCAGCCGGCGCCAGCGGAGCCGCCCCAATCCTGTCGCCGCAGGCCCTCGACGCCTTCCGTGCGTACCCATGGCCCGGGAACATCCGGGAACTGGCGAACGCGCTCGCCAGCGCGCTTCTGGCAGCCGACGGAGCACCCGTTCTTCAGCCCGACCACCTACCGAGCCACATCCTGAGCGGGACGCCCCCCGCGCCTGATGCGTCGCCTAAACCGAGGCGGCAAAGGTACGTTCCGCCTCAGGATCCCGCCGAGGAGAGGCGCATGATCATCGAGGCCCTCCGGCTGACGGGCTGGAACCGAACGAAGGCGTCCGCGGCCCTCGGAATGTCGCGCCGGACGCTCTGGGAGCGGATGCGCCTCTACCGAATCAAAGAATCGGATGCATAAGGCTGCTAAACTTGCGGGACATGCGTGTCTACAGCGTGAACACGCCTGTATCCACGATGTCCAAGATGAGAGATCGACCTCGGTGGCCCAGTTCGGAGAGTGATGGAAGTGCATGATTTGCAAGGCCTTGGACACCCAGCGTCGACGCGGACGTTGAAAGCGACAGATCGGTCCACGAATTGCAGCAGCGAAGTGACCCGTCGCTAATTGGCAACCGCTCTTTAACAAGCAGAGGCGACCATGCGCAGGAAGAATCGTTTGAGCGAAACCACGCGCTGGATCCGGCTAGCCGCCGTCACGGCGATGCTGCCAATCGCGGTCAGTAGTTTCACGTCACAAGCCGTTGCCGGGCAGGAGGATGATTGCCCCGCAGATCATTACCAGAGTTGCATGGCGTGCACCACCCCCGATTTGGCCTGTAGTTGGAAAGAGGGGGAGACCTGGTGCCACGGCACCCAAGAATGTCGGGATTGCCCCACCAACCCTCAGAGCGATGCGACATATTGCGTGACGGAGCCGACTTGAACAGACGCATTAGCTTCTGCGCGGCTGACATCGTTTTCGGATTCACGTGACCGTTGGACGCGGAGCGCGAGGCAGTCGACAGCCCTCGCGCTCCGCGGATCGAGCAACGCCGTTGTAGTTGTCTGCCTCCGGGTAGTCATAGCCTTTGCGCGATGCCAAGGTGTCAAATAACCTGGAGTGCATTTCGGAGTTGAGACAAGCGTAGCGTGACTGGTTTTAGAGCGAGGTGAGGACCGGCGGTACGATTGACGATGAAGCGTTCTTGAGCGGGAAACTCGGCTGCGTGCGGTTGGGGGCTTTGATCTGACTTTTCTCGCCGAAGGAGAAGACGATCACCCGTTCGGGAGGTACTATATAGAGCCCGACCACATCCAGCAATTTCTCCCGGGGATCCTTGGACAGCTTAAAATACTGGACTCGATGGGGTTTGGTGCCGTGAGCCTTCCAGACTCGTCCTACCTGGCTTTGATGAAGCCCCACCTGCTGAGGCATCAGCCGCTGGCTCGGGTCAGGGCCTGACGGTGGCTTCTCATGAACGATGCGCCGAACACGTCCGTCGCAATCTCATCGGGGACGGTTCGGGGACGTGCTGGGCACGGACGGTCCTCCTTGATTCCAGCAATTCCCTCGGCCTCGGACTGGTCGAGCTACCGCTGCACCGTGAGTCGGCTCGTACCCACCCAGCGGCTGATGAGGTGGGCGGGCTTACCTTCGGCCGAACTGAGAACGATACGCGTTTGCTCGACCAAGCGCCGCGGCATCTTACGCGAGCGAATCCACTGCTCAAGGGTAGCCTCGTCGTCGCGGTACAACGGGATCTGTCGTGCTGGTTTGGGCCGGCCATGGAAAAACAACCCAATAAACTATATAAATATAGACATAGTCCGCCACTACACTAGCGAGGACGACCATGACGAAGCGTGATATATGGGAGATTGCTTCGACCGCTATTATTACCATTTCTGTAATCGGCATGCTTGGCATGTATTTGTATGATCGGCGATCGCGGGTGACGGGCTCACCGGAGCAGCACGAGCCGGACTGGCAGACTTGGGCCGAAACGGGCATCCGGATCGGACCTGACAACGCCGGAATGGTAATTGCTCAATTTGTCGATTTCAGGTGCCCGTATTGCAGTGGCTTTGCGCCCGTTCTTGACTCGGTTCTGGCCGCATTCGATGGAGAAGTGGCCCTGGAGATCCACCATTTCCCATTGGCGAGTCACGAGCTTGCGGTCCCAACAGCAGTTGCCGCCGAATGCGCAGATCGACAAGGAAAGTTCAGACAGATGTACAATACTTTATATGAGCAGATGGACTCTGTGGGCCGAAAAACATGGCGCGAACTTGCGGCCGACGCCGAGATCGGGGATATACCGGCGTTCGAAGCGTGTATACAACTCCCGGCGGAGCAATTCAGCCGAATCGCGGCGGGCCGCGCTCTTGGTGAGCGAATCGGCATTACCGGAACGCCGACCATCTACGTGAACGGCACACTTTCGAGAGAAAGGTCATTTGTCGGGTTTCAGGACATAGCGCAAGAACTGGGAGTATCTCCTTCCAAATCGACGCCGCTCGTCCCGTCGGATGGTGCTGGCTGAATTGTGGCCATTGTA
Organism: Gemmatimonadota bacterium; assembly: GCA_040905425.1. Taxonomy (GTDB): domain Bacteria; phylum Gemmatimonadota; class Gemmatimonadetes; order Longimicrobiales; family RSA9; genus JBBDRO01. The sequence continues at coordinate 61,940 of JBBDRO010000002.1, forward strand.
GTTTTGGCGCCCGGCCTACGGGGTTTTCCGATAACGTTTCGGCTACGGCCGAGGCCGCCTGTGCGACTCGGATTGCTGCTGTGCTTGATTGCCGCGTGCGCCGAACACTCGCAAACGGAGCCTGGCACGGTGCAGCAGCGCGACAGCGCAGGCATTGTCATCATCGAGACCCCGAGCTCGGTCGCCAGAGCCCCCATCGGCTGGACCATTGGCAAGGTGCCTGAACTCCAACTCGGCGGTGCGGCTGGCCAGGGTTCGGTGTATTTTCACCAGATAGATGGGCGGATTCGGGGAGGGATGACGGGGTTCCCGGACGGGCGCATCGTAGTGGTGAACGCTGGTACTGGAGAGCTGCTCGTCTTTGACCGGGAAGGACATCTTCTGAACCGCAGGGGAATCCAAGGGGATGGCCCTGGCGAGTTTCGACGGACCCCAATCCTGGTGCCTTACGTCTCGAATGACTCACTGTTGGTTCGCGAGGATGGACACCGACGCTACACGCTTTTTTCGGGCGACGGGCAGATGCATCGCAGTTTCATGCCCGACAGGCCCGGCGTCATCGGCAACGGGGGCGGAGCGTCGGAATCGGAAATAGTCCTAACAACTGTTCTCGCGCCACCTCCCATGGTTGAAGGACAACATGTGTGGCCGCATGGTGTTAGCTGGATCAGTGTCGAATCCGGCCGCGCGGACACTATCGCCCGATTCAACACACATTTGTATGTGTATTTCGCGGAGAGCCTAGGCGGAGCCCCCTATGGATTCAACGTTCCGTTTACCACGAGTCCTTCCGTGGCGGTCGGTACCCTGGGTTCTTTCGTGACTGGCGGAGATACCCCGGATGTGCGCGCGTTTGATAACGGTGGCAGACTGGTCCGGATTTTCCGTTTGATGGAGGCCCCTCGACCCGTAACGGACGATGACGTCGAGGGCGCGATTGACTCGCTTGTGGCGGGGTTCACCACGGCCATGGCGCGGTCCGAGGCGCGCCGTGCCTACGAGCGTGTGGATATTCCGAGCCACTGGCCCACCTTTAAGTCTGTGCGCGTCGACCGTCTCGGCTGGATCTGGGCAGAACTGTACCGCCCACCGCATCACCTGACACCACAGTGGATGGTCTTTGATTCCAGCGGTGTCGCGCGCGGGGTTGTCGACCTACCATCCGGACTCGAGGTGCACGATATCGGTCCCGACTACGTGCTGGGACGGTGGCTTGATGACCTGCGAGTAGAATATGTCCGACGCTATCGCCTGGAGCGCAGCCGCTGACGTTCGGCTGAACCTCATCGGATCTGTCGCATCGCAACGTTGGTGTGCTCATCCACTCGCATCGGGTATCGTGGCGAGGGAAGACCCTGACATCCTCGTCAAGCAACCGCCGGATGAAACGGATGTGGCGCTAGTGCTGCGGCAGCCGTCAGGGAGCTACCATGGCCACGCTCGCCGAGGTCGATGGGTCGTGGTATCCGTGGTGGCGCTGGCCAAGGAGCACACGGCGGCCCTTGAGAATCCAGCGGCAGCCGCCGGGATTATCGTCTCTGACGAAGTGGCTGAGGAGGTGACCGGGACGCGCGGGGTGCCCGCAGTACGCGGGATGTGCGGCGCCGACGCCCCGGACGATCCGCCCGGCGAAGTCGCACCGCTCGATCCCGCCCGGCGCGCCGCCCGCTCCCGCTGGGCCCGCCTCATCGCCCGCATCTACGAGGTCTCGCCTCTCACCTGCCCCAACTGGAGCGCCCAGATGCGCATCCTGGCCCTCCTTACCGACCCCCCAGTCAACGTGGCCATCCTGGGCCACCTGGACCTGCCCACCCGTCCGCCCGCGCTTTCCCCGGCCCGCGGGCCGCCTCAGCCCGACCTCCCCCTAAACACCGAGGCGCCCGATCACCTCGACCAGACGCCCGCCTTCGGTGCCGCCGAGCCGGACCCCATCCCGGACTTCGACTTCGACCAGAGCTGAGGCGCCGGAGGGGGGAGCCACGCCTGCACACCTCGGGACAACGCCGCCGGGCGCCCTTCCACCCCGCGCCTGGCCCGTCCCCACTCCCCCGACCCCGCGCTTCGCCACGCCGTGCCCGCTCCGCCATGGCGCACGGCCCACGCTCGCAGGTTCGCTCCCCGACCGACAGCACGCTTGCCTCCGCCGAGGAGCCCGCCCTGCCTTGGGTCGGGGAAGAAAAGGTGGGTTGGAATTACTTCTATGGGGCAGGCTGTCAACACGCACCTCGACTAAACCCAAGTTCCAGGGTGGAATCTCTTGTGAACTGTTGTGGCGCAAGGCCGTACCC
>JBBDRO010000003.1:0-21349 GCA_040905425.1 Gemmatimonadota bacterium
CGCGGTCACGCTGGCTGGAGGTAACGATGTCCCGCTGGTCGATGGTCCGGCCGCTCAGGCTGGGGCTTAGCCCGGCCATGTGCATGGCCCTGATCGGACTCTCCGCGTGTGCCCCCGCCGTGTCCCCAGCTGCGCCTCCCGCGGAGCCGACGCAGGAGGGCGACGTGCGGGTGGTGGAGTTGCCGCCGCCCGCCACCGTGATCGATGAGCCTGTCATCGAAGCGGTGGGGCCACAGCGCACGCGCCACGAGGTGCGGCCGGTGCCCGTGCCACGCAGCTTCCAGGACGCGCTGGCGGCCGGCACGCGCGCGCCGAACGGCCGGCCTGGTCCGCGCTACTGGCAGCAGGAGGTGGCCTACCGCATCGAGGCCGAGCTCGACCCCGCCAGCGCGCGCGTGAATGGTAGCCAGACCATCACCTACCGGAACAACTCGCCCGATACGCTGACCAGCCTGGTCCTCCACCTCTACCAGAACGCCTATCGCCAGGGCGCGCAGCGCGTGCGCCAGGTGCCCATCACGGGCGGCATGCGCGTGGAGCGCGTGGAGGTGGCGGGGCTGCCCGTCCGGGCGGCCACTGGAGGCACGCCCATCGGCGCCTCCTACACGGTGGACGGCACCCTCATGACGCTCCGGCTGCCGCGGCCGCTCCTGCCGGGCGCGGCCACATCGCTGGAGCTGGACTGGCACTTCACCGTGCCGCCGCCGGGGGCGCCGCGCACGGGCCACCACGCCAACGAAGCCTTCGTGGTGGCGCAGTGGTACCCGCAGGTGGCCGTCTACGACGACGTGCGCGGCTGGGACGCGCGGCCTTACTGGACCAACGGCGAGTTCTACCTGGAGTACGGGGACTTCGACGTGGCCATCACCGTGCCGCAGGGCTGGATCGTGGGCGCCACCGGGCAGCTTGTGAACGCCGAAGAGGTCCTCCCCGAGCAGGCCCGCACCCGGTTGGCTCGCGCCGCCACCAGCGACGGCGTGGTGCGCGTCATCACCGCCGAAGACCTGGCCGCCGGCCGCACCACGGCCGAGGAGCCGGGCGGCAGCCTGACGTGGCGCTTCCAGGCCACCGACGTGCGGGACTTTGCCTTCGCCAGCTCCAACCGGTACCTGTGGGACGCCGGGCGCATTACGGGCGCCGGTCCCGACGGGCGGCCGGTGCTGGCCCATGCGCTCTACCGCCCCGAGCACGCCAACTGGATCCAGGCCATCCGCTACATGCGCCACGCCACGCGCTACGCGGCGGCGGCCATCCACCCCTACATCTACCCGCAGATCACCGCGGCCGAGGGCCCCGTCGGCGGCATGGAGTATCCCATGCTGGTCTTCATCACCGGCGCCCGCTCTCCGGAGTCCCTCTACGGCGTGCTGGCGCACGAGATTGCCCACGAGTGGCTGCCCATGATGGTGGGCACCAACGAGAGCCGCTACGCCTGGATGGACGAGGGCTTTGCCAGTTGGTTGGAGGACCGCGCCTTCGCGGACTTCTTCCCGGGCAGCGAGCCGGCGCTGGCCACGCAGGACTCCTACCTGCGCATTGCCAACTCCGATGACGAGAAGCCCTCCATGACCGAGGGTGACCTCTTCGGGCTGGGCCACACCATGGCGCCCTACGGCATTGCCACCTACAGCAAGCCGGGCAGCCTGCTGCGCGCGCTCGGCGGCCTGCTCGGTCCGGAGACCGTGGACGCCGCCCTCCGCACCTTCACGGAGCGCTGGCTGCTGAAGCACCCCCAGCCGTGGGATTTCTTCAACACCGTGGAGGACGTGGCGGACCAGGAGCTGGACTGGTTCTGGACCCCGTGGTACTTCACCACGGCGTGGCTGGACCAGGCCATCGTGGACGTGGGCTTCGGTATCGAGAGCGCGAGCGCCCGCGTGGTGGTGGAGGACCAGGGCACCGCGCCCATGCCCGTCCACCTGCTGGTCACCTACGCCGACGGCGTCACCGAGCGGCACACGCTGCCCGTGGAACCGTGGCTGGAGGGCGCCACCCAGCAGGTGCTGACCTTCCCCACGCGGGGCCGCGTGGAGCGCGTGGAGATCGATCCCGAGCTCTGGTTCCCGGACACGGACCGCACGGACAACGTGTGGATGCGCGGGGGGGGCAGCTGAAGCACCGGTTGTTTCCAGGCGACGTCGCTTATCCCCGTTCCCGGCGCTCCTTCAGCCGACGCGTGGGCCTCGCGCTGCTGGCGCTCGCGCTCGGCACGGCCGGCTGCTCCATCCCCCGCTGGCCCGTGGACGCCCCGCTCACGTCCACGTACGGCTTCCGCATGCGCGGCTGGACGCCCGACCTGCACGAGGGGGTGGACCTGGGCGCCCCCGCGGGCACGCCGGTGCAGGCCATGAAGGACGGGCGCGTGCTCTTCGCGGGGACCATGAGCGGCTACGGGCAGGTGGTGATCCTGGAGCACGGGTCCAAGCTGCGCACCGTCTACGCGCACCTCTCGCGCGTGAACGTGCGGGCGGGCGAGCGGGTGCGCGGCCGTCAGGAGGTGGGCGCCGTGGGCAGCTCGGGCAACGCCACGGGGGCGCACCTGCACTTCGAGGTGTGGCGCTGGGGACGGAGCGCGGACCCGGTGCCGCTGCTGGGCGGGCCGCCGGGGGCGCACCGGCGTTGAGGCGTTGAGCCGCTATCCCGCCGCCCGGTCCTCCGCCCGCCGGTCCCCCTCCTCCGTGCTGCGCCGCTCGCCGTCCACCACGCCCCGGAGCAGCTCCTCCTGCGCCAGCGTGGCGCCCACCAGCACCGGGCGGCGCTGGATCCAGCGCGCCTGCAGGAAGGCGGCGATCTCGGCCCGGGTGCGCTCGGGCGTCCAGTCCAGCAGCTCCATCATGAGGTGGGCGGCGGGCACGGCGCAGTCCACGCCGTCGCACGGGCCGGCGCCCACGTGGCTGTGGCGGAACAGGTCCTTGAGCGTGCGGCAGCCCTCCACCTGCACGGCGTGGCGGATCTCGGCGGCCGTCACGGCCTCGGCGCGGCACACGGCCGTGAGCTCGGCGGGGCCCGCCCCGCTCAGGAAGTCGCGTAGCCGGCCGCCCACCCGCCGCCAGATGCGCTCCAGCGCCGACGCGGGCAGGTGCAGCTCTTCGGAGAGGGCCACGAAGTCGGGCGGCTCCTCCGCGCCCGGCAGCGGCCGCTCACCGGTCGTGCACGGCACGGGTGGCCGCTCGAGTAGCTCCAGTGCGCGGTCCACCGTCTCCATGGCCTGGATGCGGAAGGAGGCCAGCTTGCCGCCGGTGATGGAGAGCAGGCCGTGCACGCCCTCCGTGGCCCCGTGGTCCACCACCTCGTGCCGGCGCGACAGATCGTCCGGGTCCACGCCCCACTCGAAGACCGTGTTGCGGACCCCGCCCCACGCGCGGATGGGGCGCCACTGGCGCGCCTGCGGCAGGGCGTGGGCCGTGGCCTCGATGACGTAGGCCACCTCGTCCGCCGAGATATCCAGGTCCACGCGGGCGGGGTCGCCGAAGTAGTCATCGTCCGTGGTACCCACGATGGTTTCCGCGCCGTGCGGCACCAGGAAGATGGTGCGTCCGTCGCGCCCTTCCAGGATGAGCCCGTAGTTGCCGATGCGACGCTCGAAGGTGACGTGGATGCCCTTGCCGGGGCGGAGGCGCACGGTGGCGCCCGCCAGCTCCGCCACGCGCGGCGCCCAGGGGCCGCCCGCGTTGACCACCACCCGCGCCTCCACCTCGAAGACGCGGCCCGTGATGCGGTCGCGGGCGCGCACGCCGCGCACGGCGTCCGCCGAGTGCAGCACGGCCTCCACCTGCGTGTGCGTGAAGAGGTCCGCCCCCGCCTCGCGCGCGTCCAGCGCGTTCAGCGCCGCCAGGCGGAAGACGTCACAGCCCCACTCGTCCAGCGTCACCGCGCCCGTGATGTCGGGCGCCAGCCCCGGCTCGAGGGCCCGCGCCTCCGCCTGGCTAAGGCGCGCGTGGCGGAGCCCGCCCTTGCGCTCGGCGTGCGGGTCGTAGGCGCCGAGCAGCGCCTCCGTGGCCTCGCGCATGAACGGGTTGCCGGGGCGGAGCGGCCACAGGAAGGGGATGCGCCAGGTGAGGTGCGGGGCAATGCGCCGGATGCGCCCCGCGTCCTCGGATGCAACTCTGGTGGTAGGTACGTCGTAGAGCAGGTAGCGCACGCCGCCATGGACCATGCGGGTGGAGGCGCCGGTGGTGCCGGCGGCCCAGTCCTCCCGCTCGAAGAGGGCCACGGAGAGCCCGCGCAGGGCGGCGTCCCGGGCGGTGCCGGCGCCGTTGATGCCGCCCCCGATGATGGCCAGGTCGTAGAGCATGCGTACAACATAGGGTGGATGCGGCCATTCCGCCGGGGGACCCTGGCCGCTCGGCGCTGGTATCATACAGCAGGATCCGCCCCGACCCGAGGAAGGGATGGAAGACACCCGCCGCCGCAACGACGTCCACAACGAACGCCACCGCCGCGCCCTGCGGTGGGGGCTGTTTGCGTCACTGGTGGCCCACGCGCTGATTCTGCTGCTCTTCAACTCCCGCTTCGCGGTGCCGCCGTCTCCGTTCTCGGCCGCTGGGCCACGGGCCGGTGACGACCGCGCCGCCGCGGGCGGCGGCGCCGAACTGCTGGCCTTCAACGTGGCGCTGCCGGTCACCGCGCCCGAGGCCATCCCGCGGCCGCCACCCCCCACCGTGCCGGACGTGGAGGTGGAGACGCAGCCGGTGGAGAAGCAGGAGGTGAGTTACACGCTACCCGATCTGGTGGGCGGCGGCGTGGCGGGCAGCGGCCAGGGGCAGAAGGTGGGGCCAGGGCTGGACGCCGGCACGGGCCGCGGCGACGGCGGCACCTCGGACGAGGGCCGCTTCCGCGTCATCCCGCCCACGCCGCGCGGCCTCATCCTGCCGCCCAGCGACCGGCCGAACCGGGTGCGCGGCAAGGAGGTGGACGTCTGGGTGTTCGTCACCGTCCAGGGGCAGGTGGTGGCCGACTCCACCCGCCTCTTCCCCAGCACGGGCGACAGGGGCTTCGACAAGCGCCTGCGGGACCAGGCCAACGAGTGGCGCTTCGATCCCGCCCGCAAGGGTGCGGAGATCGTGGCGGAGTGGTTCCGCTACACCATCATCCTGTAAGGCGGGCCAGCCCACCCGAGAAGATGGGGCCCGGCGGCCGCGGCCTCAGCGTGGTCCCAGGGACTTCACCAGTTTGTTGTACACCCCCATCACCAGCAGCGACGGCGCCCACATCCCCACGAAGCGGCTCCAGCGCCGCTTCCCCACCAGTTCGAATCCCGCCGATGCCGCCATGGTCGCAAGGGACGCCGCCAGGAACCAGTGGGAGGGGATCTTTGCGGACTGCTGCTCCAACGCGCGGGTCAGGGAAGCCTCGGTATGCTCGCCCCGGACCACGGGCGCCGGCTCGAACACCTTCACAGCTTCCTCCGAAGCCCCGGCGGCGGGGTTCACTTCCAGCCGGTCCATTGCGGCCTGTTCCATGGGAGCCCTTCCGGGTGCGGGGATCATCTCTCTCCTTCCCGGAGGGCAAGGGGAATGCCAGGGCCGGCAACAATCTTGCACCCCGTTGACCCCACGGCAGTCCGCGCGTGTGGCCCCTATACGCCCGGCATCACACTCCGGATGGAGGCGGCCGGTGGCCGATTCCGACACACAGGTGGCGGCAAAGCCCATCGCGCCGGCCGGCGGCGGCGTGGGACCCCTTCTCCAGCGCGATTACTGGGCGGTGCTCGGGCACTGCCGGGGCACCGCCGCGGAGGTGGCCCGGGCGGTGGCCGAGCGCTTCTGGCGGTATCCACCTCCAGATATGGTCTGCTTCGAGCGCGTGGACGGCACCACCGATCCGCTCCAGTCGGGGGACGTCATGGCGGTGGAAATCCGGGTGGCGGGCACATGCCACGTTCGCGTGGTCCACAGGGACGAGCTGAGCCTCACCTTAGCCACGCTCGACGGGCATCCCGAGGCGGGCCGCATCACCTTCGGCGCTTACCCGAATGCCCGGGGGGAGATCGTCTTTCATATCCGCAGCCGGGCACGCGCGAGTTCGCGGAACCGCCTGCTCGGCTTCCTCACGGCCGGCGAACCCATGCAGACACTCACCTGGACGGGGTTTATCGATCGCCTGGCGGCCTCGGTCGGCGCCGGCGTGCGGGATGTGATCCACGCCGACACGCGGGAAGTAACCGAGCGGGCGGAGGACCGGTGCGCCGAGGGGCTGGGTCCCACGTTCCGGGCCGTCGACCCTACCGTGGCGCAGGGAGCGGGCGCCTGACATGGCTGATTGGCGTGCAGGCCGGAGCTGGACCGAGGCGGAACTCGAGACCCGCCTTGCCGCGCTCGAGGGGCTTGGCCGGAACTTCGCGGGGAGCCACAGGGAGCGCCTGGCGGACCCCGCCTGGGAGGTTCATGGGAGCCGATCGATGCTGGCCACCTTCCCGCCAGGGACAACGCCGTCCGAGGCCTTCTTCGACCGGGGGCGGCAGGCGCTCACCCGCTATGCCTTTTCCGATCCCGCCATCGTGGAAGCCCACTTTCCGCCCTCCGCCCCGCTCCAGGGACGGCGCATGCTCCTGGAGCTCAAGGTGCCGCTCCTGCGCTATCTGTGCGGGGTGGTCGTGGGCCGGGTGCTGGATACGAACGATGACGGGATCCGGACGTTCGGTTTCCGTTATGACACCCTGGAGGGCCACGTGGAGCGCGGCTCGGAGTGGTTCCTGCTGGAACAGGACGGGGCCAGCGGCGTCCTGCGCCTGCGCATTGAAGCCACCTGGCAGCCGGGCGACTTCCCGAACTGGTGGAGCCGCGTCGGGTTTGCGCTGGTGGGCAGGCGCTACCAGCGGAAGTGGCACCGGCGGGCCCACGAGCGGATGGCGGCGATGGTGCGGGGCGGCACGCGCGTGGCGTCCCGCCGCGGCAGGCGGCTGGCGCACGAGGGGCCGCGGGTGGTCTTCACCCGTGGGACGCAGACCTTTGAGGAAGGATGGAGTTGATATGCAGAACGGCTATGCCGCGGCCGCCCTCCTGGGCGCGGGCACGGGCATCCGGTCCATGGCGGGGCTGGCCATGCTGGCCACCTCCGACGCGGCGCCCCGGAACTCCCCCTTCCGCTCCGTCGTGGTGCGGGCCGGGGCGCTCGCGGCCATCACGGGAGAAGCGCTCGCGGATAAGTTCGCCCCCCTCCCCCCTCGCACCGGGCCGCTCCCCCTCGCTGGCCGGATGGTCCTGGCCGCGGCGGCCGCGGGTGTGGCGGCCCGGTGGCGCGGCCGTGATCCGCTGGTCCCGGCGCTGATCGGCGCCGGAACGGCGGCCGCCACCGCCTGGGCCGCCACCGCCGTGCGCGGGGCGGCAGAGCGCCACGGCCTACCCGATGCGTGGCCGGCGCTTGGCGAGGACGCCGTCGTGGTGGCCCTGGGCCGGGCCACCCACGGACAGCTCCAGGCCACGCCGTCCCATCATCTGGCCGCGGCCGGCGCCTCCTTGGCCGCCGGCCCGGCGCTCGCGGCCGCCGGCCGCGCCCGCTCCCCCATCCGCTCCACGATCCACTCGTAGGTCTGCTCGAGCCCCTCGCGGAGGGGGCGCGTGGGCTTCCAGCCCAGCCGTTCGTGGATGAGGCGATTGTCGGATGTGCGGCCGCGCACGCCGAGCGGGCCCGGAACGTGACGCACGGACAGCGGCTTACCCGCTAAGTCCATGACCATGTCGGCCAGCTGGTTGATGCTCACCATCTCGTCGGAGCCGATGTTCACCGGGCCGGTCCAGGCGGAGCGCATGAGGCGGAGCGTGCCGTCGATGCACTCGTCGATGTAGAGGAATGAGCGGGTCTGTTTGCCGTCTCCCCACATCTCGATCTCGCCGCCGTCCGCGGCCGCCGCCACCTTGCGGCAGATGGCCGCGGGCGCCTTCTCGCGGCCGCCGTCCCATGTGCCTTCGGGGCCGAAGATGTTGTGGTAGCGGGCTATGCGGACGTCCATGCCGTGATTGCGCCCGAAGGCCAGGTAGAGGCGCTCGCTGAAGAGCTTCTCCCAGCCGTACTCCGAGTCGGGATCGGCCGGGTAGGCGGAGTCCTCGGTGCACACCGGGTTCTCGGGGTCCAGCTGATTGTGCTGCGGGTACATGCACGCCGAGGACGAATAGAAGACGCGGCGCAGGTTCCGGCGGTGGCAGGCCTCCAGCATGTTCAGGTTGATGAGCGCGGAATTGTGCATGATGTCCGCGTCATTCTCACCGGTGAAGATGAAGCCGGCGCCCCCCATGTCGGCGGCGAACTGGTAGACCTCATCGAAGGGCCGGTCGGCCGCGCTCCGGCACAGCACCGGGTCGCGCAGGTCCCCGATGATGAAGTCATCCGCCACGGTGCGCGCGAACTCGGGATACTTCAGGTCCACGCCGCGCACCCAGAAGCCTTCCCCCTTGAGGCGCTTCACCATGTGGCTGCCGATGAAGCCGCCCGCTCCACATACCAGTGCACTCTTCACGACTCGTTCTCCCGTGGAAGTGAGGTGCCGCTCGGCACCGAGGAGGCCAGCGGCCCCCCTTGCTCGGCGAACAGCTCGGTCCAGCGCCTGCGCACCACGTGGAAGGCAAAGAACTCCTCGAAGGCCCGGCGCCCGGCCGTGCCCAGCTCCCGCGCCCGCGCCGGATCGGTGCGCAGCGCCTCGATGGCCGCCACCACGTCGGCGCCCGCCGCGGCCTGGCAGGAATCAATCAGTATGCCACAGCCGCTCCGTGCAATATAGTGCCCCGGCTCCGAATCGCGCGGCCCGGTGAAGAGGATGGGACGCGCGGCGGCCATGATGCCGAAGACCTTGCCCGGCGCCACCAGCCCGCCCTGATCGGGGCCGAGCGTGACCAGGTGCACGTCCCCCAGCGCCAGCGAATCGCTCAGTTCCGTGCGCTGCACGTAGTCCCGGTAGGCAAAGTTGCGGATGCCGCGCCGCCGCACCTCCGCCTCGATCTCCGGGCGGCGCGGGCCGCCGCCCACGAACAGGAAGAAGATGTCATCACGCTCGCGGAGCCGCTCCATGGCGTCCAGCACGGGCGCGAAGCAGTGCGCCATGCCGGCGTTGCCCGAGTACATGACCACGAACCGGTCGCGGAGTCCCCAGGCGTCCAGCAGGCGGCTGCTCTCCTTCTCCATGGGCGCGATCTCGTCGGTGCGCGACCACACGGGAATCTCCACGATGCGGCGCGCCTCCACTCCCTTGGCGCGGAGCTGGCGCGTCATGGCGGGGCCCAGGGAGACCACCACCGCCGCATGCCGGAAGGCCCGGTCATGCACGCGCTTCAGCAGCCGGTAGGTCAGCGACCGGTGGGAGATGACGCCCGCCGCGGCCTCCACCTCCGGGTGCAGGTCCATGGACCAGATGACGAAGGGGCGCCGCCGGACACCGGCCACGATGGCCACCACCAGCGCCAGCAGCGGCGGCGTGGAGAGCGCCACATACACGTCCGGCCGCGCGCGGAAGAGGCCGTGCAGCAGCGCCTTGCCCAGGTAGAGGAGATAGTCCGCCATGCGCTCGGCAAAGCGCGCGCGGCCCCGGCTGGGCAGGGAGAGGCGTGTCACCCGCACGCCGTCCAGGACCTCCCCCGCGGTGGTGCCCACCCGCCCGCCGGCATCATAGCGGGCCATGGACGTCAGCACGTGCACCTCGTGGCCTGCCGTGACCAGGTACTCGGCCAGGTCGGTGAGGTGCTGCGCCGTGGACGCCACGTCCGGGCGGTAGTGCATGTTGAGGAACGTGATGCGCATTCCTGGCCTGTCGGCGGTGGGGCCAGCCACGATACGCCGGCGGGGAGGCGCCGGTCAAGGCGGCGGAGCGGCCGTCCGCTCCCTTGCACCCGGCGGCCCACCGACGGATCTTGCCACCCTCCCGCGACCCCAGGCAGAGAGGCAGCATGATTCTCAGGCGCTACGGCACGGCGTATCATAGCGTCGAGCCCGATTTCAACTCAAAGGCCATGAACGAGGTCGGCTTTCGCCGGGACGGCACGCTGTCCATTCCGGTGGAGGAGTTCGAGGAGGGCTTCGAGCGCCGGGACGGCGGCGAGATCACGGGCAAGTCGGAAGGGGACGTGCAGATCGAGGCGGAGGAGCGCCTGCTCGAGCAGCTCCTGGCCGACCTGCGCGCCCTGGAGGAGCAGGTGCCCGAGGGCGGCTACCTGGTGGTGGAGAGTGAGACGGGCAAGGACTGGCCGCGTCTGCGCTCCACGCAACGCACGACGGTGGTGGGCCACGAGAATCGGCTGCACTTCACGTGGGGCGTGGAGCCGCCGCTGCGGGCGGCGGTCTACGCGCCGCGGAGCTGAGCGGCGGCGGGGCGGGACGTGGACCCCGTGCCCCCCGGCTACGCGGCGGCGGCTGCAGGGGGCGCGCGTGTCGTGGCGCGGGCGGAGGCCCTGGAGACCGTCGTGGAGGCCGTGCGCGCCGCCGGCTCGCTGTACGCGTACGCCGCGGCCCACCCCGAGGCCGCAGCGCTGCGCGGCCGGGGCACAGCCTACCGCTGCCCCGCGCCCGGCGGCGCGTGGGTGGTCCGGCACTATCGCCGGGGCGGCGCCGCGGCCGGCCTGCTGGGTGATCGCTACCTGCGCGCCGGCACGCCGCGGCCCATCCGGGAGCTGCACGCCAGCCATGCGGCCCGGCGGCGGGGCGTCCCCACGCCGGCCGTGCAGGCCGTGGTGGTCCAACCCGCCGGGCTCTTCTACCGCGCGGACATCGCCACGCTGGCGGTACCGGAGGCGCGGGACCTGGCCGACGCCACCTTCGGCGCCGCGCCGCTCGCGGCCGACGAGCTGTGCGCCGCCTGGCGCGCCGCGGGCAGCCTCCTCCGCCACACCTTCCTGGCCGGCCTCCACCACCCCGACCTGAATCTCATGAACGTGCTGGTGGAGGGCGGCCGGGCGGCGCCGCGGGCGTGGCTGATCGACCTGGACCGCGCCCGGGTGCTGGAGGAGGCGTTGCCGCAGCGTCAACGTGAGCGGGTGGTGGCGCGCTTCCATCGCTCCAGGCGCAAGCTGGCCGCCGCGGCCGGGCGCGCCGTGCCCGCGTCGGCGCGGGCCGCCTTCGAGGAGGCGCTGCATGCCTGAGGGTGTGGTGAACCAGGAGCCGCTCCGGCTGCCGCCGCCGCGCTCGGTGGTCATCGTGATGCTCTCCGCCCTGGGGGACGCCGTGCACGTCCTGCCGGTGGCCAACGCCCTCAAGCGGCACTGGCCCGAGACCCGCCTCACCTGGATCATCCAGCCGGTCCCGCACGCGCTGGTGCGCGGCCACGCAGCGGTGGACGAGTTCGTGGTCTTCCAGCGGCGCCGCGGTGTGGCGGCGTGGCGGTCCTACGCCGAGCTCAGTCGCACGCTCACGGGCCGCCGCTTCGACCTGGCCGTGAATCTCCAGGTGTACTTCAAGGCCGGGCTCATCACCGGGCTGGTCAGGGCGGACGTGAAGCTGGGCTTCGATCGGGCGCGGGCGCGGGACCTCAACTGGCTCTTCACCACCCACCGCATCCCGCCGCACCCCCCGCACCACGTCCAGGACCAGTACCTGGAGTTCGTCCGGCACCTGGGCATCGATCCGGAGCCCGTGGCGTGGCGCTTCCGCTTTACGGAAGAGGAGCGCGCCGCCCAGCACGCGTTCTTCGAGCGTCTGGATCGACCGGCCTGCGCGGTGGTGGTGGGTACGAGCAAGGGGGCCAAGAACTGGGCTCCCGAGCGCTATGCGCGGTTGCTGGAGACCATCGAGGCGGAGCACGGCCTGCGGCCGGTCCTGGTGGGTGGGCCCGCCCCCGCCGAGCGTGCCGCGGCCGCGGCGGTGAGCGCCGCCACGCGGGCCAGGGTGGTGGACGCGCTGGGGGACGACGTGCGGCGCCTGGCCTGGCTGCTGGATGGCGCCGCACTGGTGGTGAGCCCCGACACCGGCCCGCTCCATCTGGCGCGCGCCCTGGGCACGCCCGTGGTGGGCCTCTACGGCTACACCAATCCCCGGCGTTACGGACCCTACCGGGCGTTCGGGGAGCTGGTCGTGGACGGCTACGCCACCCACCAGGGTGAGGACTACCCGTCCGCGCCCGTCTATCGCCCCGACGGCATGGGGCGCGTCACCGTGGCCATGGCGGCGGAGAAGGTGGCGTTGGCCGTGGAGCGCTACCTACGCGGAGCGGGCTGACCCCGCGGGCGTCACTCCACGAACACGCTCGAGTCGAGCACGGTGCGCGGTTCCTGCCCCTGCGGCGCGTGGATGACCAGCACGCCGTAGTTGCCGCTCGCCAGCCCGCTGATCGTGGCGGTGTAGCTGATGAAGGCGGGCTCGTTGCCACATTCGGGGTCGTTGGAACCGCTGCTCTGCACGGTCACCTTGAGCGTGTTGCCGGCCTCGAGCGAGCCACTGAGGGAGTGGCAGCTGTTGGGCGCCTCGAAGACACCGGCCACCCGCGCGATGGCGGACCCGGGCGAGGTGACGCGCGCGCTCTCCACGCTCTCATCCGCACCGCTGGAGGAGCGGAAATCGAAGGGCGGCTCGAAATCCCCGCAGGCAAGGGGTAGCAGGGCCAGAACGAGCAGGGCGGCGTAGCGCATGGGGGCTCCGGCGTGGAGGCTCGACGTTGTATGAAGGCTGGTCAATGAATCGCGCATAGGGGTGCGGTGCGCAACCATCGGTGGTTAGTTTGCAGCCATGCCGACCGCACCCCGCCGGATTCTCTGGATCGACGACGAGGTGGAGCTCTTCGAGCCCCATCTCCTCTTTTTGCGCCAGCGCGGTTACGAGGTGGACGTCACCACCAACGGTGATGACGCCCTGGAGCTGGCGCGGCGCAGCAAGTATGACCTGGTGCTGCTGGACGAGCAGATGCCGGGCAAGCGCGGCCTGGACGTGCTGGTGGAGCTGCGCCGCGTGGAGCCGGACGCGCGGGTGGTGATGGTCACCAAGTCCGAGGAGGACCGCACCATGGTGGAAGCCATCGGGCGGCGCGTGGACGAGTATCTGGTGAAGCCCGCCAGCCCCCGGCAGGTCCTCTCGGTGGTGACGCGGCTGCTGGAGGGCGCCCAGCTCCAGCAGCAGCGCGCCGCGCAGGACTTCGCGGCCCGCTTCGGCGAACTCACCCGCCAGGTGGAGGACGCGGCCGATTGGCAGGGCTTCTTTGCCGCCTACGAGGAGCTGGTGCGCTGGGAGTTGCGGCTGCAGGACGCCGGCGAGGGCGGGCTGGCCGACTCGGTCCAGGCGCAGCTCGTGGACCTGCGCCGCAACTTCGGGCGCTACGTGGCCCGCAGCTACGGCAAATGGACGGCCCGGCGGCAGAAGAACCGCCCCACCCTCTCCGTGGACCTCGTGGGGCGCTACCTGGCGCCCCTGCTGGACGGCGGCGGCCCCGTGCTGTTCATGGTCATCGATTGCATGCGCCTGGATCAGTGGCGGGTCATGCGGCCGCTGCTGGGCAGCGCCTTCGACGTGGAGGAGGAGCTCTATGCCAGCATCCTGCCCACGGCCACGCCCTTCTCCCGGAACGCCATCTTCAGCGGCAAGTACCCCGATGCCATCGCGCGGGAGCGGCCCGAGTGGTGGGCGCAGGAGGAGGGCAGTCTGAACGCCTTCGAGGACGAGCTGCTGCGCGCGCAGCTCCGCTCCCTGGGCCACGACCGCAGCGTCCATTACGAGAAGGTCTTCTCCGATGCCGATGCCGACGCGCTGCTGGGCCGGGTGCGCGGCGCCTTCCGGCAGGGATCGGTGGTGGCGGCGGTCTTCAACTTCGTGGACATGCTGACCCACGGCCGCAGCGAATCGGCCATCCTCATGGAGGTGGCACGCGACGTGGCCGCGCTGCGCGCGCTGACCCGGCAGTGGTTCGAGCAATCCTCCGCCCTGCGCGTCATCCGCGAGGCCGCCGCCGAGGGGGTGAGCGTGGTGGTCACGAGCGATCACGGCTCCATTCTGTGCCAGACCCCCACCACCATCTACGCCCGGCGGGACGCCAGCGCCAACCTGCGCTACAAGTACGGGCTGGATCTGCGCGCGGAGGAGCCGGACGCGGTGTATTCGGTGCGGGACGAGACGGAGCTGCGCTTTCCGCCGGCGCGCCCGGCCACCAACTACCTGCTGGCGCTGGAGGACCGCTTCTTCGTCTATCCCACCAAGCTGCGCGAGTATCAGAACCGCTACCGCGGCTCGTTCCTGCACGGGGGCGTGAGCCCGGAGGAGATGATCCTGCCCGTGGCCACCCTGCGGCCCCGTTGAACGTCATGCGGGTAAGCGACGATGCCCTTCACGGCACCGGCCGGCGTGCGCTCCGCGCCCGCGTCTGACATGCGTCTCTACCTCCGCATCCTGCGTTATCTGGGTCCCTACAGGGGGCTGCTCGCGGGCGTCTTCCTGGCATCGCTGGGCTTCGCGGCGCTGGACGCGTTCAGCATTGCGCTGCTGCTGCCGTTCCTCTCCGGGCTGCTGCAGGAGGGGGCCGTGGATTTCAGCCTCGTGCCGAACGAGTCGTTGAGCGAGCTGCTCGCGAACACGGCGGGGCGGGTGATCCCGCCGGACGCCGCCCCGCTGGACGTGCTCACCTCCCTGGCGGTGTTCATCCTGGCCGTCTTCATGGTCAAGAACGTCTTCGACTATCTGCAGAAGTACCTGGGCGTGATCCTGGAGCAGCGGGTGGCGCGTGACGTCCGCGTGCAGGTCTACGATCACCTGCTGGAGCTGGGGCTTCGCTTCTTTGGTCTGACGCGCGGCGGGCAGATCATCTCCCGCATGACCGGGGACATCGAGCTGCTGCGCAACCTGGTGACCAGGAACCTGGCCAAATTCATCACCGCGGTCCTGCAGGTGGTGTTCTTCGTGGCCATCATGATCGCGTTGTCGGGGCGCCTCACGGTGATTGCACTGGTGGTGATTCCGGGCGTGTTCGCCGTGTGGCGCAAGCTCATCTCACCGCTGCGGCGCGGCGACCGGAAGATCCTGCACCTGGCAGGCGAGGTCACGTCCCATCTGCAGGAGACGGTGGCGGGGGTGCGCCAGGTGAAGGCGGCCTCCGCCGAGCACTTCGAGGCCGGGCGCTTCCGTGAGCTGGCGCAGCGCTACTACAGGACGGTGGTGCGTACGGAGCGGATCCGTGCGCTGGCCAGCCCCCTGAGCGAGACCATGTCCGCGGTGGGCGTGGTGCTCCTGCTCTGGTACGGCGGCCGCATCGTGCTCGTGGAGAGCCCGGCGGCGGTGGCGGCCGGCGGTGCGCCGGTCCTGACCGCCACCGGCCTGATCATCTTCCTGGCGGCCACCCTGAAGCTCTACGAGCCCACCAAGTGGCTGTCCCGCTTCCCCTCCATGGTGCAGCCGGGGCTCACGGGCGCGGCACGCGTCTTCGAGTTCCTGGATACGCGCATCGACGTGCCGGACCGCAGCGGCGCGGTGGATTTCCCGGGGCTCGAGCGCGGCGTCCGCTTCGAGGGCGTGAGCTTTGCCTACGATCCCGCCGAGGCCGTGCTGCGGGACGTGGACCTGGCGGTTGCCCCGGGAGAGGTAGTGGCGCTGGTGGGCGCGAGCGGCGCGGGCAAGACCACGCTGGTGGATCTGGTGGCCCGCTTCTACGATCCCACAGCGGGACGCATCACGGTGGACGGGGTGGACCTGCGGGACATCCGCGGGCGCTCGCTCCGGGACAACCTGGGCATCGTCACGCAGGAGACGGTCATCTTCCACGACACGGTGCGCGCCAACATTGCCTACGCGCGT
Source organism: Gemmatimonadota bacterium (assembly GCA_040905425.1). Taxonomy (GTDB): domain Bacteria; phylum Gemmatimonadota; class Gemmatimonadetes; order Longimicrobiales; family RSA9; genus JBBDRO01. The sequence goes on from JBBDRO010000003.1 coordinate 15,688, forward strand.
CCCGAGGCCAGCCCGGAAGCGGTGGAGCGCGCCGCGCGCATGGCCAACGCGCACGACTTCATCGAGCAGCTTCCCGAGGGCTACGACACGGTGCTCGGCGAGCGCGGCACCCGGCTCTCGGGCGGGCAGCGGCAGCGCATTGCCATTGCCCGGGCCATCCTGCGCGATCCCCCCATCCTCATCTTCGACGAGGCCACCTCCTCCCTGGACACGGAGTCGGAGCGCCTGGTGCAGGAAGCCATCGAGCACCTGCTGCAAGGACGGACGGTGTTCGTCATTGCCCACCGCCTGTCCACGGTGCGGCACGCGGACCAGATCCTGGTCCTGGACGCCGGCCGCATCGTCCAGCGCGGCACGCACGACCAGCTCCTGGCCGCGGGCGGCCGCTACCGGCACCTCTACCGCCTGCAGTTCGCCGCGGCGGACGAGGCCGCCGTGACCGCCACCGCACTGGAGGGGGAACTCACATGACGGACGGGCTGATGGTGGCCTGGGCGTTGCTGGCGACCGTGGCAGCGGCCGTGTTCGTCGGGCTATGGCTGAGTTATCGGAGGCGCCTCTACACGCTGCAGGGCCGTCCGCTCGGGGGGCCCATCCCCACCGTGCAGCTCGACGAGTTCGATCCGCTCTTCCGCCAGGATGATCTGGGTCCCACCACGGCGGCCGAGGTGGCCTTCATCGGCTCGGGCCGCGGGGTGCGCGGCGGCGCGTCGGATCGCGAGACCTGGGTGCTGGCCGCGCTGGCCCGGGACGCCCGCCTGGTGTTCGAATTCGGCACGGCCACCGGCAAGACCGCCTATCTGCTGGCGCGCAACGCCGGGTCCGACGCCAGGGTGGTCACCCTGACGCTGGCGCCCGGCCAGCACACGGACTACGCGGCCGAGGGCGGGGACAGCCGGGTGGCGCGCCAGCGGGCGCTGAAGGAGTCCGCCTTCGAGCGCTTCCGCTACCACGGCACGTCGGTGGAGGACCGTGTGGACCAGCACTTTGGAGACAGCAAGGCGCTCGATCCGGCGCCGTGGGCCGGGCAGTGCGACCTGGTATTCGTGGATGGCTCCCACGCCGCCTCCTACGTGCGCAGTGACACCGAGAAGGCGCTGGAGCTGGTGGCGCCCGGCGGCTTGGTCCTGTGGCACGACTACCGCGGGCCGCACGGCTCCACGCGGGACGTGTGGCGGGAGCTCAACCGGCTGTCCGCCACCCTGCCGCTGGTGCACCTGGCGGGCACGTCGCTGGTGGCGTATCGGCGGCCGGAGGCGTGAAGTGCGCCTCCTCATGCTGAACACCGCCAGGGAGCGCGGCGGTGGGGTGAGCGCCACCCGCGAGCTGGTGAGCGGCCTGGCGGGCCGTGGCTGGCAGGTGAGCCTGGGCGTGGCGCATGCGGGTCATCTGACGGACGCCACGGCCGTACCCGGCGCGGCGCGCGTAGAGGCGCTGCCGGCCGCCGTGCCGCGGGCGCTCGCCGGCGTCCGGCGCCTCCTCCACGCCAGTGCGCCGCACGTCATCCTGGCCGATCGTCGCGTAGACGTGCGGCTGGCCTTGGCCGCGCGCTTCCCGGGCTCCCTGCCGCCGATCGTGCACCGCTACGGTGCCGCGCGCCCGCTGTCCGAGGGTCTGGCCACACGGCTGGTGTGGCGCCGCATCGCGTGCCTGATCCTGAATTCTGAGGCCATGCGGGAGCGGCACCGCCAGCGCGCGGCCGTGGCCGGCGTGCCCATGGAGGTCATTCACAACGGCAAGGACCTGGCGCGCTTTCGCCCCGACCCGGCGGCGCGCCGGGAGTGCCGCGCCGCGCTGGGCATCCCGCCCGACGCGTTCGTGGTGTGGTTTCACGGCATCCTGCAGGATCGCAAGAACGTGGACGTGCTGCTGCGCGCCGCGCCGGCCTTGTCCGCGGCCATGCCCGCGGATGTACCGCTGCGGGTGGTCATTGCCGGCACGGGGAAGCTGGAGGCGGAGCTCCGCGCCCTGGCGCGCGAACTGGGCGTGGCGGCGGAGTTCCTGGGCTTCCGGGAGCCGATCGAGCGCTGGCTCCAGGTGGCGGACGTGGCCGTGAACCTGTCGCTCGAAGAGGGGTTCGCCAACGCCGTGGTGGAGGCGCTGGCCTGCGGCGTGCCCGTGGTGGCCACCAACGCCACCAGCCACCCCGAGCAGGTGCGGCACGGGGAGACCGGCCTGCTGCTGGCGGAGCCCTCGGCAAGCTGCCTGGCAGCCGCCCTGGCAGAGCTGGCCGGCGACCCCGCCCGCCGGGCCGCCATGGGCGCGGCGGCGCGCCGCGACGCGGAGGCGCGCTTCAGCCTGGAGGGCATGCTGGACGCCTACCACACCGTGCTGACGCGGGTGGCGCGGGTGGCGGGTGCGGGCGCCGGTGCGGGCGCCGGTGCGGGCGCCGGTGCGGGCGCCGACGCGGGGGCCGACGCGGGGGCCGACGCGGGGGCCGACGCGGGCGCCGGTGCGGATCCCGATGGAGCCCCGGGCGCCCCGTGAGCGGGCCGCCGCCGGCCGCCCCCGGGCGCGTGCTGCTGGTCCAGCTCCACCACCTCGGTGACGTGCTGCTGTGCACGCCGGCGGTGCGGACCGTGCGCGCGGCGTTTCCGGGTACGCGCCTGGATTTCCTCACCGGATCCGCCGGTGCGGAGGCGCTGGCGGACAACCCCCACGTTGACGGCGTGGTGGCGGGAGGCAAGGGACTGGCGGCCTGGTGGCGGATCCGGCGCCGGCTGCGCGCCGCGGCCTACGACGTGGTGGTGGATTTCCATTCCACGCCGCGCACCGCCCGCTGGGTGGCGGCCACCCGTGCCCCGGTGCGCATCGGCGTGCGCGGCCGGGGGCCTCGGAACCGTCTCTATACGCTGCTCTGTCCGCGGGAAGGAGGACCCGTCTACATGGCGCGGCAGAAGATGGATCTGCTCGCGCCGCTCGGGGTCGAGCCACGGGCCTACGGGGATCTGCGCCTGGAGATGCACCCCGGGCCGGCGGCGCATGCCCGCGCCGACGCCATCCTGCGCACCGCCGGGTTGGACGGTCCAGAGCCCGTCATCGCGCTGTCCACCGTGGCGCGCGTGCCGGCCAAGCGGTGGAGCGTGGCCGCCTGGGCCGCGGTGGGCAATGCCCTCACGGCGGCCGGCGCGCGGGTGCTGCTCACCAGCGGCCCCGGGGAGCGCCACCAGGCGCGCGCCGTGGCCGAGCGCATGACGGGCCCGTCGGTGTGGGATTACGGCGCCACGACGGTTCGGGAACTGGCCGCCCTGTATGGCCGCTGCGCCGCGTGGGGGGGCAATGACGGCGGTCCCAAGCATATGGCCGCGGCCGTGGGTACGCCCACCGTGACGGTCTTCCTCCCCGGCATGCCCGCCGTGTGGAACGATCCCGCGCCGGTGGTCCCGCAGGTGGCCTTCGAGCGGGCGGCGGGGCCGGCGTGCGCGTCCGGCTGCGGCACCTGTTCCGCCTGCCTGGGCGGGGTCGATCCACAGGACGTGGCGGCGGCGCTGCTGACCGCGGCGGCGGCCCGCCGCGGTGGGGAGGTCAGCCCGTGCGCCTGATGGTGATCGGCCGGTCCCGCCGGCACGCGGACGCCTGGGTCCTGGATCGGGAGCTGCGCAGGCGCGGCCACACGGTGGCCTACGTGGATGACCGCAAGCTGCGCCAGCTGATCGGGGGGCGCGCCGGGAGTGAGTGGATCCGGGCGCGGGCCGCGGCGTTTCGTCCCGAGCGGATTCTCACCTTCAAGCCCTATGATATCACCCTGGACGTGTACGCCTGGCTGGCCGCGCGCTGGCCGGTCACGCTGTGGTGGCGGGACCTGATCATCCCGGTGGATCAGGCCATCGCGGATCGCGCCGCCCACGCGGAGGTCACCTACGTGGCCGCCGGCGGGCAGATTCCGCAGTGGCAGGCGGCGGGCGCGCACAACGTGCAGTTTCTGCCCAGCGCCGGAGACGCGGAGGAGAGTACGCCACGCCGCCCCGATCCCGCGCTGGCCTGCGACGTGGCCTTCGTGGGGCGCGGTTATGATACGGCTCGGGCCGAATTCCTGTGCCGCCTGGCCGAGCGCTTCGACGTGCGCGTCTGGGGGCAGGCCTGGGATCCGTGGGCGGAGCGCCTCCGCTGGGACGGCAGCACCGCCTACGGCGAGAAATTCGGCAGGGTGTGCGCCAGCGCGCGCATCATGCTGGACATCCAGCCCTCGTTCCAGGTGGAGGAGGGCGTGTGGGGCTATGTGTCGAATCGGGTGTTCAGGGTGATGGCCACCGGCGCCTTCCTGCTCGCGCACGCCACGCCGGGGGTGGACGCGCTCCTCACGGACGGGGTGCACGCAGGCTTCTACGATGACGAGGAGAGTGCCGTGCAGCGGATCGAGCACTGGCTGGCCGATGACGAGGGCCGGGCCCGGGTGGCGGCCGCCGGCCGCACGTTCGTGCTGGAGCACCACACGTACGCGGCACGGCTGCCCTACCTGCTCACGGGCGCGCCCTGGGTGAACCCGCTGGACGGTGGCCAGGCCCCCGGTGTGCCGGGGGACGCCGCATGATGCCGCCGCGGCGGTCCCGGGGGGATGACGCCATGAGCGTCCTGCATGTGGATACGGGGCGCGCCTGGGGCGGTGGACAGAACCAGGTCCGCCTGCTCATGGGCTGGCTGGCCGACCACGGTGTGCGGCAGCTCTGCCTCTGCCCCGATGGTAGCCCGCTGGAGCGGCGGCTGCGCACCGAGGGCCTGCCCGTGCGCGGCGTCACCTGGGGAGGGGGCGGTCCGCGCACGTTCCTGCGCATCTTCCGCGAGGTGCGGGAGTGGGAGCTGGTGCACTGCCACGACGCGCACGCGCTGCATCTCACCCAGCGGGCGGGGCGTCTGCGTGGCAAGCCGGTGATCGCGGTGCGGCGCAGCCTGCGGCCACCGGAGTCATCCGGCTGGAAACGGGCCGCCGCCGTGCTGGCCATCTCCGAGAGCGTGCGGCAGGGGCTGCTGGCCGCCGGGGTGGATGAGGCGCGCGTCCACACGGTCTACTCCGGGGTGGATCCGGAGGAGCTCCGCCACCTGGAGGTGCCCGTGCCCACGCTGCGCGAGCGGATCGGGCTGGGGCCTGAGCCTTTTCTGGCCGGGAGTGTGGGCGCGCTCGCGGGCACCAAGAATCAGATCTTTCTCACCCAGGTGGCGGCCCGCCTGCGGGACACCGAGTGGGTGGTCATCGGCGAGGGCCCCGAGCGCGATGCCATCCGGCAGGCCATCGTGGCGCACGGCATCCGGGGCTCCTTCCACCTGCCCGGTCACCTCCCCGACGCCCGCCGCTACCTGCCCGAGCTGGACGTGTTCGTCTATGCCGCCGTAGGCGAAGGGCTGGGCACCAGCCTGCTGGACGCCATGGGCAGGGACGTACCGGTCATCGCGGCCGCCGACGGCGGGCCGGAGGAAATTCTGGCGCCCGTGCACGCGAGCACGGGTGCATCACTCTATCCCCCCGGGGACGCGGACGCCGCCGCCGCGTTGGTGGGCCGGGTGCGGGCGGAACCCGAGCTGCGCAAAGCCATGGTGGCGGCGCAGCGCAAGCGCCTGCCCGCGTTCCGCGCGGCGCGCACGGGCGCGCTCACCCTGGACGTCTATCGATCCCTCATGGAGCGCGAGTGACGCGGGAGCCGGCGCAGGGGGAGGGGCCGGAGCGCGG
>JBBDRO010000003.1:21449-63043 GCA_040905425.1 Gemmatimonadota bacterium
CGGAGCGCGGGTCGGAGCGCGGGTCGGTTCGGCCCGCTCGCCCCTTCGTGCCCACCGGCTTCCGGGACGCGCGCCCGCCGGGCGCACGCCACCGCGTTGAATACGCCCTGTTCGCCCTGTTGCGGGCCATCATTACCCTGCTGCCGGTACGCGTGGCGGAGGCGGTGGGTGGATGGGTGGGCCGGCTCGGCTATCCGCTCGGCGTGCGCCGCGCCGTGGCGCTGGCCAACCTGCGTATCGCGTTCCCCGATGCCGACGAGGGCTGGATGCGGACCACCGCGCGCGCCGCCTACGGCTACATCGGCCGTGAGATGATCACCATGCTGCGGCTGCCGGAGCTGGCGCCGGAGGCCATCCGCGGCCGGACGCGCTTTCCCGACGAGGCGCTCTTCCGCGCCGCCATGGCGGAGGGGCGCGGCGTGGTGATGGTGGCCGGACACTTCGGCAACTGGGAGGTGGCCGCGGCGGGGCTGGCCGCCCGGGGCTATCCGACCGACGTGATCGTGCGGCGGCAGAGCAACCCGCTGTTCAATCGCCTGATTCTGGCCACGCGGCGCAGCCTGGGGGTGGGGCTGATCGACCTGGAGCGGGCGCACAGGGAGGCCCTGGCCGCCCTCCGCGCCGGGCACGTGGTGTGCTTCGGCGCGGACCAGAACGCGGGGCGGACCGGGGTGTTCGTGCCGTATTTCGGACGCCTGGCGTCCACCTACCGGGGCCCCGCCGTGATGGCACTGCGCACCGGGGCGCCGGTCTTTCTGGGCATGCCGCTGCGCATGCCCGATGGTAGCTACGAGCTGCGTATTCGCGCGGTCCAGGTGGACCGGGAAGGCCCGCAGGAGGCGGTGGTGGAGCGCATCACGGCCGCCTTCACCCGGGGCCTCGAAGAGGCCGTGCGGGCAACGCCTGAACAGTATCTCTGGCAGCACCGGCGCTGGCGTTCGCGCCCGCCGGAGGAACAGGGCACGCCCAACGAGGTATGAACATACCGCGCCCGTTGGCCGACTTTTTCGTATGTTGGGCGTTGAGCGAATCTTTGTGCGGTCGAGCGCGCGCTGCGGCGCAGCTCCCGCCTGACGGGGTCGTGCGCTCGGCGGCCCCCCCGAGCAGGGAAAAATTGTGATCTATATCTGCCTGCCTGCGCACAATGAGCAGCAGACAATCGGCGTAGTACTGTGGAAGATCCGCCAGGTGATGGCCGATTTTCCACGCGACTTCCAGATCCTGGTGGTGGATGACGCCTCCACGGACGCAACGCCCCGGGTCCTGGAGCCGTACACCGGCGTGCTGCCGCTGACCGTGCTGCGCAATCGTGAACGGCGTGGCTACGCCGCGTCGCTCGAGCTGCTGCTGCGGGAAGCCGTGCGCCGCTCCACCTACCCCAAGCGCGACTCGATCGTCACCCTGCAGGCGGACTTCACGGAAGAGCCCGAGCACATTGCCGCGCTGGTCAAGCGCATCGAGTCGGGTGCGGACGTGGTGTGCAGTAGCGCCGCCGGGGGTTCCACGCTGGGACCGCGGGAGTGGCGCTGGGCGCGCCGCCTGGGCCGGCTGGCGCTGCGCCGCATGCGGTGGCCGGCCGAAGCAGGGGATCCGCTGAGCGGGCTGCGTGCCTACCGGGTCTTCACGATCGGTGGTGCGCTCGAGCAGGCGGGCCAGGAGCGGTTGCTGCAGCGGGAAGGCTGGGCGGCCAACGCCGAACTGCTGCAGGCGGCGCTGCCGCACGCACGGCGCACCGACGTCGTGGAACTGCCCTTCCGCTACCATCGCCGCCAGCGGGACAGCCGTTTCGGCGGCTGGGCCACGCTGCGTGAGGTGCTGGCCTACGCCTTCGGGCAGCGGCGCGCGGAGCCGCTCGCGGCCACCGGCGAACTGGAAGCGGCGCTCACGGCGCCGCGGCGGCGCGCGTCCGTCCTGACGGACCAGGATGCCCTCGAGGAGGCGCGCACGCAGCGCCGTGAGAACGGCAATGGCGGTGACGAGAAGGGCCGCAACGGTCGCCGCCGCTCGAGCTCCGGGGGCAAGGCGGGCGCGCGCCGGAGCGGTGGCCGCGAGCGGGGCGGCTCCGCCGGCACGAAAGAGCCCGCGGCGCACAGCGGGGGCGCTGAGGCCGAGAACGCTCAGGGGACCCGCAGGAAGCGCAGCCGCAAGCGGCGCTCGGGCCGGCAGCAGGCCTCACCCAACGGTGCCGCTCCAGCGCCTGAGGAGGTAAAGGCGCAGGGCGGAGAGGCCGCGGGGGAGGGGAGCGGGGAGGCGCCGAAGAAGAAGCGGCGCCGGCGCGGCCGGCGGGGCGGACGGAACCGGCGGCGGGGTGGTGGGGTGGACAAGGGCAGCACGGAGCCGAACGCCAGCCCCGCGGAGGGGGACACGCCGCGCGCCGCGAACGGCTGAGGCGCCCTGGACCAACGTACCGTCGCGCCGCCGGCGCGCCGGCCGCGCAGCATATGAGGATAGCCGATGAAGTCACAGATCCTGCTCCCGAGCGCCCTTGTGGCGCTCATGACCCTGCCCTCGTTCGGGGCGGGGGCGCTGAACAGCCAGGTGCGCTCCGCGACGCCGCCCGCCGCGGCCTATCCCGACGCGGCCGCCGTACCGTTCGGGCCGGGCGAGAAGACCGTCTACAACGTCAAGTACGGGATCGCGGGCACGGTGGGAGAGGCTTCCCTGTCCGTTCCGCAGCTGGCGGAGATCCGCGGGCAGCCGGTCTACCTCATCGACTTCCGCATGAAGGCCAGCGCGCTGTTCGGTGCGCTCAAGGTCAATGACCACTTTCAGTCGTGGTTCGACGTGCGCCGGCTCCATTCGCACCGCTACCATCAGGACGTGCACGAGGTCAACTACAAGCGCGTGCGCACGGTGGATTTCTTCACCGACCGGGGGATCTGGGAGCAGCGCCAGGAGGGCAAGGAGATGCTCGTTGGCGAGCTACCCACCGACCTGCCCCTGGATGACATCTCCTTCCTCTACTTCGTGCGCACCGTGCCGCTCGAGGTGGGCAGGACCTACACCTTCCGGCGCTACTGGAAGGAAGACGGCAATCCCGTCACGTTGGAGGTGCTGCGCAGGGAGCGCGTGAAGGTGGAAGCGGGGGAGTTCGACACCATCGTGGTGCGCCCCATCATCCAGACGGACGGCATGTTCAGCGAGGGCGGCAAAGCGGAGATATACTTCTCCGATGACGAGCGCCGCCTGGTGGTGCAGCTGAAGACCAAGTTCGGGCCCGCCAGCGTGGATCTGCAGCTCAAGAGCTACACGCCGGGTCAGCCGCTGACCGGCCGGTGACCACGCCGCCGTCCACGGGCCGCTCCGTGCCGGAGATCGACCTGGCCACCGTGCGCACCGTGCCCGTCAGCGGGCGCCCGAACAAGGTGCGCGCCCGTGACTTTGCCCGGCCGCCGGGTGAGGACCGTTCCTTCCACGCCTTCCTGGAATCCCTGCCCGACCTTCTCCAGGCCCGGAGCTTCCTGGCCGTGGTCGACGCGCTGGTGCAGGCCCGGCGGAACCGCCGCGCCGTGGTGGCCATGCTGGGCGGACACGTGGTGAAGACCGGCCTGGCGCCCGTCTTCATCGATCTCATGGAGCGCGGCGTCATCACGCATCTGGCCTCCAACGGTTCGGCGGTGATCCACGACTACGAGATGGCGCGCTGGGGCGGTACGAGCGAGGACGTGGAGGCGGGCCTGACCGACGGTACGTTCGGCATGGCGGAGGAGACGGGGCGCGAGATGAACGAGGCCATCACGCGCGGCGCGGCGGAGGGCCGCGGGCTCGGTGAGGCGCTCATGGAGGCGCTCGTGCGGGCCGACGGCCTGGCCAACGGTGACCTCTCCCTGCTGCTGGCTGCGCGGCGCCTGCGCGTCCAGTTCACGGTGCACGCGGCGCTGGGTGCCGAGATCATCCATCAGCATCCGGCCGCGGACGGCGCCGCCATCGGCGCCACGAGCCACCGGGACTTCCGCCGCCTGGCCGCCCACCTCACCGGCCTGGAGGGGGGCGTGGTGCTGAACATCGGGTCCACGGTGGTGATGCCGGAGGTCTTCCTGAAGGCGCTCACCGTGTGCCGGAACGTGAACGAGGGGGGACCCCGGGCCTTCGTCACGGCGGACCTGGACATGATCCGCCACTATCGGCCGCGCGTGAACGTGGTGGAGCGGCCCACCCGGACGGGTGGCGGGCAGGGCTATCAGCTCACGGGCCACCACGAACTGATGGTGCCGCTGCTGGGATGGGCGGTCGCTGAGCGGTTGGACGAAGGGGAGTGAGGCGGCGCGGCGTCGTCGCTTACCAGCCGTTCGATCCCTCCACCCTGAGCGGAGCCACGGGCCCGCCCACCGGCACGCGCAGCAACTCTCCCACCGACAGATCCAGGGCGTAGAGGAAGCGGCCGTCCACCGCCAGGCCGTAGAAGGCGGCGCCGCGGCGTTCGAAGACGGTGTGGCGCCGCCCGTCCGGCGTGATGCGGAGGATGCGGCCCGCGCCGCCGCGCTCGGCCGCGAAGACTTCCCCGTGCCTGCCCGCCGCCACCGCCACCAGCCTGCCTCGGGCAAAGCCGGTCTCGAGGCGCCTCACGGTGCCGTCCGCGGCAATGCGCACCACGTGGCCGTCGAGGGCTGCCCCGTACACCGTGCCGTCGGCGGCCCCGGCGATCTGGTAGAGGTTGGTGCCCAGGTCCGCCCAGAGATGCGGCTGCCCGCCCGGTTCGATGCGATGGATACGACCGCTCCACTCGGCCACCAGGAGCGTGCCGTCGGGGAAGGCGGCCGTGCCGTATGCCGGTCCTTCGCCCACGCGTCCCGCCAGGAGTGTGGCGCTGCCGTCACGCTCCAGCCGATACAGGTAGTTCTCGTCCCGGGCACGGGCCACCACGTACCCTTCGCCGTCGGGGCCAAGGGCGGGCGCGAAGAGGGCATCCGCGGGGATTCGATAGGCGGTGCTTGCGTGCGTCTCACCCTCGCGGATGGAGAGCACGCGCGGGCGCGGGCGGAGCCCCAGCGGATCCCAGCCGTAGCTGGCCTGCAGGATGCGGCCGTCACGCGCGGAGAGTCCCCAGCTCCACGGCAGCGCCGTGGCCACGATCTGCCCCACGCCGGGGTGGGCTACGTAGAGCTCCACGGGGACGCGGCCTACGATCAGTCCGTCCTCTCCGCGCAGGTGCACGGTCCCCCTGTGCATGCCCGCCCCGAGGGCGCCCGGTGCGGCCACGACCCCCAGTGTGTCACCGGTGACGCTGACCGTCAGCCAGCTCCGGTCGGACTCGGCCCGCCAGACCACGTCGGTGCCCCCCGCACGCTCCACGTCCACGCGCCGCACGGCGGGCGCGGCGCCGGGCAGCGCGGTAAGCCGGACCACGCCGGGGCGCGGCACCAGCACCGGTTGCTCACCGCTCACGCTGAGGTGGGCCAGGACGGCGTCCGCCGAGTCCCGGATCCCGGACAGGCGGAGCGCGCCGAGCGGCCGGATGGCAAAGTCCGTGACGCCGTTCGCGCCGGGGTAGGGGTCGCTGGAATCCGCCTGCAACCCGCGCCCCAGGTCGTCGCGCCCATCGGCCGCGAGCAGCGTCAGGGCGGGCGCCCGTTCGTCCCGGTTCCAGGCGCCCAGTTCGCCCCGCTCCGGGTCCACGCGCCACACGAGCAGGCCGCGCCCAGGCAGGTGGGCGTCGCTGCCCAGGCGCTGGCGGTTCTCGATGAGCACGTAGCGGCCCGCCTCATCCGGCACGTCGAAGCGGAATACGGTGCGGTGGCGCTCCACGGCCGGCACCTCGAAGCGCTCGCTGCCCTCCGTCAACCAGCGCACCGTGACCCAGCCGAGCTGCTCCTTCTCCCAGGCGCTCGGATGCGCGGGTGAGAAGGTGGCCGCGTGGCTGCCGGTGCCCATGAGCCCCCAGGGGCCGATGCCGCGCGAAGAGCCGTCGTAATCGTAGAGGTCGGGCAGCCCGAGGGCGTGTCCGGTTTCGTGCGCGAGCACGCCCACGTGCAGGGGACCGCAACTGGCCGGATCCACCGCCGGCAGGATGATGTAGTCCGCGATGGCTATGGTGCCGCCGCCCGCGGCCGGATCGTCGGTCGGCAGGGGGGGCATGGCGGCCCGGTGCGGCCAGATCCCGCCCGCGGCGCCGGGGCCGGGGCACGGCGTGGCGTAGGCCAGAATGGCCAGGTCCACAAAGCCGTCGTCATCGCCCGAGTTGGGGATGCCGTCCGGGCCGTCATTGTCATAGGCACCGTAGTCCACGTGGCGGTCCGCGGCCAGCAGCACGTGGTCCCGCAGCTCCACGATCCGGCCGAAGCTGCCCCAGCCATGGTCCCGCGCGGGGAGGTAATGGTCGGCGCGCCGCGGCATGGCGATCCAGGGGCTCACGTCCCCCTCCACGCGCAGCAGCCCGCCCGAAACTTCGCGGAAATAGCCGGCGTAGCTCACCGTGTCTCCCGCGCCCGGCCCGAACAGGCGCTCGTCCAGCTCCGCGATCGGGAACGGCGGACGGCCGTCCGCATAGTGTATGGGGATGACGGGGACCCGGAGCGTCCCGGCCAGGGCGGCACCGAGCCGGGCCGCGTCCCGCGGGGCCAGGCCATCGAGCAGGCCGGCGGCGCTCAATTCGGCGCGGCGGCGCAGGACGCCCTCCACACGACCCAGCCATGCGCGGCTGAATTCGAGTGGCGCGTGCGGCTGGACGTCTACGATACCCGCGATGGGCGTGGGCGGTGTGGCGCCGGCGGTCCAGGGGGCCGGCAGGCGCGGTGGGGGCGCCTGGGCGGCCGCGGGGGCGGCGGCGAGCAGCAGGATGACGGAGACCACGAGGCTACCCGTGGGGCCGCGCGGGGAACGCGGTCGGGAGATGGTTCGCTCCTTCGCGATGACCGGCCGCACGCTCGTGGTGACGGCTGGCCGATGAGGCTGTATGCGGACGGCCGCGCCGGCGGCGCGGCGAACGCCTGCGGGGGTGACAGCTGCGCCGGGAGGGTCCGGTCCTACGTTATTGGCAAGGAGTCGGCGACCGCATCGATGGCGGCTGACAACTGCATATATGGCAACGATCTATGGCCGGGTCAAGGGTATCGTTGGGAGGGCTTGACCAGGATGACGTCTTTTCTATATTTAATGGTCTTGGGCAGAAAATGCCCGGAGCCACGCCCCCATCGTCTAGTGGCCTAGGACATCTGGTTCTCAGCCAGAAAACCGGGGTTCGATTCCCCGTGGGGGTACTCAAAGCGACGACGCAACCGAGCGTTCGCCGCTCCCGGCGAGGCTCGCCGGACCGGAAGCTGCACGCTTCCACCCGAGGTCGCGTAGCTCAGTTGGTTAGAGCGCACGGTTCACATCCGTGAGGTCGTAGGTTCGAGTCCTACCGCGACCATGAACGCCGCAATCCGTTGGTTGACAACGGATTGCGGCGTTTTTTTTGTGGTCGGGCCGCTGGCGTGCGCTGCGCGGCACGAATATGGCCCGCACACTCACAACGGAGGCCAGGTGCCCTCCGTATGGTCGTTACGAGGGGCGAGACGTTGCCACGCCGATCGGGAGAAGCGAATTCATGAGGGAGGGACTACAGTCCGACGAGGCAGCCACACCTGCCGAGCCCGCCTCCAGCGAGCGCGAGCGTCTCGATAAGGAGATGCGGGAGGCGGGGATCACGGCCGGCGACATCGTCGAGACCATTCACGATCCGCTCGTCATCCTCACGCCCGACTTCCGTGTCCAGGTGGTGAACCCGGTTTTCTACGAGCACTTCCAGGTTTCACCGGTGGAGACGACCGGTTGCCTGATCTACGAACTGGGCAACGGGCAATGGGACATCCCCGAGCTTCACACCCTGCTCGAGGAAATCCTGCCGGAGAACGCCAGCTTCAATGGGTACGAAGTCAGTCATCAGTTCGAGAACCTCGGCTGGCGCGCCATGCTGCTCAACGCGCGCCGCCTCGACCACCTCCAGCTCATCCTTCTGGTGATCGTGGACATCACCGACCGGAAACGGGCCGAGGAGGCGCTCCGCGCGGCGAAGGAGGCGGCCGAAGAGGCGAGCGGCCTGGCCAAGAGCCAGTTTCTCGCGACCATGAGCCATGAGCTGAGGACCCCGCTGACCGGTGTGATCGGACGTGCCGACCTGCTGGAGACGGAATTGCTGGGCCCCACGACCGAGAAGCAGAAGGAGAGTCTCTCACAGATTCGCAGGAACGCGTGGCACCTGGTCGGGATCATCGACGAGATCCTGTCCTACGCCCGCTCCGAGCCAGGCAAGACCGAGGTCCAACGGGAGCGAGTGCCAGTGACGCAGGTCGTGCGCGATGTCGTGGAGATGCTCGAGCCCGTGTGGGATAGGAACGAAGTCGCCTTGCGTCTGACGGTTCCCGACGAGCCGGTATTCGTGGTGACGGACCGAGGAAAGCTGACCCAGATCGTGGCCAATCTCGTGGGCAACGCCCTGAAGTTCTCGGGGGCCCCGGTGCACATCCGGCTGAGCGTGGACGAGGACCGGATGCAGGTCTCGGTGGAGGACACCGGGGCGGGTATTCCCCCGGACCGACAGGAGGAGATCTTCGAGCCATTCACTCAGCTGGACGGCTCAGCTACCCGGGAGAAGGGCGGCACAGGCCTCGGCCTGGCCATTGCCCGACGGCACGCCCGGCTCCTCGGCGGCGACATCGAGCTGGAGAGCGCGGTGGGGGAGGGCAGCACTTTCTTCCTCCGCCTGCCGCGGAATCCTTCGTAATTTTTCACCGGAGCGGAGCAGGAGCGGAAGTCGAAGGGCGATGCTGCCCCGGATGATGAGGGCGAGTCGACAGCGGCCGAGGAACACGGCGTCGACCGCGCACGCAGGGGGTTCTCACTGGATGAGACCTTCGCGGAGTACCGGGCGCTGCGAGCGAGCGTCATGAAGCACTGGACCCATGCCGGAACCGGTTCGGGTGAGTCGGAGTTCGAGGACATCGTCCGCTTCAACGAGGCGATCGACAAGGCCATCGCCGAGTCGATCCACGAGTACTCCAAGGCGGTAGGGCAGTATCGGGACATGTTTCTGGCCGTGCTGGGCCATGACCTGCGTTCCCCGCTCAACGCCGTCCTGAACGCTTCGGAGTTTCTGACGGAGGAGGCTCGGCTGTCGGAGCGGGATCACGGCCTCGTCAAGGCAATCCGCGGCGGGGGTCCCCGGGGGAAGCGGCCGGCGCGGGAGATCGGAGGCGCCACGGGTTCGGGCTCTATATTGCCCGGCGGATGGCCGAGGCGCACGGGGGAGTCCTGGAGGTGGAGTCCTCCCGCGGAGGGGGCACGACCTTCTCGATTCGCGTGACGCGGGAGGCCGAACGAGTCCAGTGACTGACGACGGGGTGCGGTCGGTCACGCACCGGCTGCTCGCCGAAGTGGCGCAGGAGCGCATCGGGTAGGGGGAACCCGCCCGTGTCTTTAGTCCCCTCGATCGCCTGGTTCGGCCGCGCCCGGGAGCCACACGGTGAAGGCGGATCCGTCTCCGACGGCGCTCCGCAGCGTCAGGTCGCCGCCCATGCGGCGGGCAATCTCGAGCCCGATGGCGAGCCCGAGGCCGGCACCACCCTGCTTGCGGGTGTTCCCGGGATCCGTCTGCACAAACGGCTGGAAGACCGTCTCCGCCTCGGTCTCGGAGATGCCGATCCCTGTATCCGCGACCCGGATGAAGGTCCACGGTCCGTCCCCGACGAGCGCGGCTTCCTCGTCCGGGGTCGTGCTCGCTCCACAGCTCACGGTAATGGTTCCGCCGGGGTCCGTGAACTTGACGGCGTTGCTCAGGAGGATGACCAGGATCTGACGTACCCGATCCTCGTCGCCCAGGTAAAGGGTGCTCGCATCGGGGCACTCGGTCTCGATCTCCACACCGGCCGAGCTGGCCTGCGGCTCGATCAGGGCCACCGCGCCCGAAATGGACCGCTGGGCCGCGTTGCTCTCCCGATTGAGGATCATCCGTCCCGACTCCACCCGCGCCAGGTCCAGGATGTTGTCGATTAGCCCGATGAGGTGGCCGCTGCTGGCCGTCAACCGCTCGAGGTACTTCTTCTGACCGGCAGTCAGCGGCCCCACGATCTCCCTATCCAGGAGCTCGGCGTACCCGACGATGGCGTTGAGCGGAGTGCGGATCTCGTGGCTCATCGTGGCCAGGAACCGTGACTTCGCTTGGTTCGCATCCTGCGCTTCCTCCGCGAGCTCCTGCTGCCGTATGCTCGACACTACGAGCTGTTCGTTCAGCTTCGCGGCACCCTGTCGGGCGGCTTCCAGGTCACGGAACAGGCGGGCGTTGTCGAGCGCGATCGAGCAGCGGGCTGCCAGGTCTTCGGCCAGCTCGACATCCCGCTCCGTGTACTGGTGACCCACGTCGCCGCTGACGAACGTGATAGCACCGAGCACCTGATCGCGGGCGATGAGCGGCACGACCACCACGGAGCCGATGCCGAGCGCGCGCAGGTTTTCCAGGTTCCCGGCGCTGACCGCGAAGTCGACGAGCATCTCGTCGGATACGCTCGGGATCAGCTCCGTCGTACGGGATCGGATGGCCTGGGGCAGGCCGATGGGATCGTCGCGGCCGGGAGGCCAGCCCTCCTTCAGCCGGCGGGCCCGCTCCTGCTTGAGGGGGTCCGGGTGGACGATGCCGAGGCGGCGCATGGAGCCGTCCGGCTCGAGGACGTCCACGATGCACCAGGACCCCAGGTACGGGAGCGCGAGCTCCGCCACCGTCACGAGCGTGTTTTCGTAGTCGAGCGAGGCGGCAAGGAACTGGCTCGCACGCGCGAGGAAGTGCGGCCCGGATTCGGCGCCCCGGGATGGCACACCGTTCGGGGCCCGTTGCGTGTTGTACTCCGGATCGGGACGCTGGGTCATGACGTGCCTGGCTTCACGGTACTGGACAATAAACTGACACCCACCGGCCCGCGGCGAAACCCGAGCTGCCCGCAGCGCGCGATGCGTCCGGACTCGCGTATCATCCCCGAAAGGCCTAATTTCAGGGTCACACCTTCACCTGCCGGCGATACCGGCTCTAACGTGTAGGCCGACACTGCGGGTAACATGCCACATCCAGGAATGGCCCAATCCACGCCCAAACTCGTTGCACTGGCACGACGGATCGTGGAGCACGAAGCCGGCGGGTCCAATCCGTCCGCCACGGGCGCCGCAGTCGAAACCGCCTGCCGGAGGCTGAAGGACCATCTGGTCGACGTGCTCGGCACCGGCGGAGTCTCCGCGGTGCTCGGGCGCGCCCTCCACCTGGCCCAGCGGGAGCAGCCCTTGCTGGAGCAGGTATCCGTGAGCGGGCAGCCAGGCGTGTGCTTCATCGGCCTGGCTGAATCGCTACCCGAGAATACTGACGAAGAAGCGACCGCCGCCGCCACGGCCGTACTCGCGCACACGCTCGACTTGCTGATAATTCTCCTCGGCGAGGAGCTGGGGATGAAGCCCGTCCAAAAGCTCTGGCCGCGGGCGGCCAGCGTCAAGGAGACCGACGAATGAGTGAGAGGAAAAGCGTTGTAATCAGGCAGTTGTCGAGCGGAGTGTCTGGCCTCGATCTCGTCCTGGGCGGCGGCGTACCGGAAGGTTCGTTCAACCTCATCGCGGGCGCTCCCGGCACCGGGAAGACCACGCTGGCGCACCAGTTCGTCTTCGAGAACGCCACGCCCGACCGGACCGCCCTCTTCTTCACGGTTCTCGGCGAGCCAGCGGTCAAGATGCTGCGGCACCAGCAGCAGTACACCTTCTTCGACGCGGCGAAGGTGAACGAGAGCATCCGCTTCGTCAATCTGGGTGACGATGTTGTCGAGCGCGGTCTGGAAGGCGCCCTGGAGCGGATCATCGAGGAAGTGGAACGGACGGACGCGGGCATCGTGGTCGTCGACTCCTTTCGCTCGCTGGCCGGGATCGTGGCTGCCAGGCCCGACGCGCCGGCCGGGCTGCCCGGTGTCCTGCAGCGGCTCGCGATGCACCTTACCACCTGGCAGGTAACGTCGTTCCTGGTGGGGGAGTACGAGGAGGGGGACAAGACGGGGAATCCGGTCTTCACCATCGCGGATACCATCGTCTGGCTCGAGCAGGTGACCGACAACAACTCGGTGGTTCGCAAGCTCCAGGTCGTGAAGATCCGTGGGCAGGAGCCGATGCCGGGATTCCACACCTACCGCATCACGGACGGCGGCGTGCAGGTATTCCCGCGACTCTCGCTCGTGGTGGACGAACAGGAGCGGGAGACACCGACCGGCCGGGCCTCAACCGGCGTGCCCGGACTGGACGAGATGATGGGGGGCGGGATCCCCACGGGCGATTCGGTGCTGGTGGCCGGTCCGTCGGGCTCGGGCAAATCGGTGCTGGCCACGCAGTTCATCGCCGAAGGGGGGAAGCAGGGCGAGCCGGGAGTGCTCGTGGTCTTCGAGGAGCATCCGAAAGAGTACCTGCACCGCGCGGAGGGCCTCGGCTTCCATCTGCGTGAGATGAGCGAGGCCGGTACGCTGGAAGCGCTCTATCTGCGTCCGCTCGACCTCTCGCCGGATGAGACCCTGCACGAGATCCGGGAAGCGGTGGAGCGGGTGGGCGCCAGGCGCGTGGTCATCGATTCGATGTCGGGCTTCGAGCTGGCCCTGGCTCCCACCTTCCGGGCGGACTTTCGCGAGTCGCTCTACCGGCTCGTGGGTGCGCTCACCGGCGTCGGGATCACCGTGCTGACCACCATGGAGGTCACCCAGGGGCAGGACCAGCTCCGGTTCACGCCCAACGTGATCTCCTTCCTGGCGGACGACCTCATCTCCCTCCGCTACGTCGAGGTGGACAGGGCGCTCAAGAAGGTCGCGGCCGTGGTGAAGATGCGCGGGAGCCAGCACAGCAAGGCGTATCGGGAATACGAAATCACGGACACCGGCTTCGTGGTCGGTGGAGATCTGGGCGGATACACCGGCCGCATCAGCGGGGCCGCGACCCTCACCCGCCAGGGCGACTGACCTTCACACCGGCCCGACCGGTTATCCCACGTTGCGCCCCGGTGGCTTGCGCTGCCGGGGCGTTTCTTAGGTTCACTGACCGCTGCAACATCCGGGGCCGACCCTGCGGTCCCCGAGGCGGCGCGGATTTCCGGTGCGTGAGGCGGGGGAAACAGGCATGTCCCTTGCCGTAGAAAGTGGCCCATCGTCGGGGACTGTCGGGCTGCGTGATGCCCCGGACATGATTGCAACGGAGTAAAGTGCATGGAGGAACACAACAACCGCTGCCAGACCGGCATCGCCGGGCTGGATGAGATCCTCCATGGGGGTCTGATCCGGCGGAGAGCCTATCTCGTGCGGGGTGGCCCGGGAACCGGAAAGACCACCCTGGGGCTGCACTTCCTCCAGACGGGCGTGGCCCAGGGGGAGGCGAGTCTGCTGATCACACTCGAGTCCTCCGAGGAGCAGTTGAGGGCGGATGCCAGTGCCCAGGGCCTCGATCTCTCCGGCATAGCATTCCTGGACCTGAGTCCGAGCCGGGAGTTCTTTGCGGAGAATCAGAGCTACGATCTCTTCTCTCCCGGGGACGTGGAGCGGGACCCGACCACGCGGCAGATCATCGAGACCATCGAGAGGGAGCGGCCGGCGCGGATCTTCGTTGACGCCATCACGACCATGGGCTACCTGGCGCCGGACGCCTTCCAGTTCCGCAGGCAGGCACTTTCGTTCCTCCGCTACCTGGTGGACAACGGGGCTACCGTCCTGATGAGCTCCGAGCCTACCGGCAGCGTCCCCGATGACGACCTTCGTTTCATGTGCGACGGGATCATCGAGGTCGAGGGCTCGCCGGACCATGGCACGCTGCGGCGGTCCCTGAACGTCATGAAGCTCCGGGGATCGGATTTCGAGGGGGGGCGGCACGCCATGCGCCTGACGGATCGCGGCGTTGTGGTCTATCCACAGCTGATTCCGGGCGCGTACGATCGGGATTTCGACCCGGAGATCGTGGCATCGGGGATCGCCGAGCTGGACGAGATATTGGGGGGCGGGATCGAGCGGGGGACCATCACCATGGTGAGCGGGCCGAGTGGCGTGGGGAAGACCACGCTGGGGACGCAGTTCATGAACGAGGCGGCCACGCGCGGAGAGCGCTGTGTCATCTACGCGTTCGAGGAGCAGAAGGAAACGCTTCTGCACCGCTGCCACGCCATCGGGATGCCCGTGCGCACGATGATCACGCAGGGGACGCTTGCGGTGGTGCATGTGGAGCCGCTGCGCTTCTCTCCCGCGGAGTTCGCCTTGCTCGTCCGCGAGGAGGTGGAGCAGCGCGGCGCCAGGCTCATCATGATCGACGGCATCGCCGGATACCGCCTCACGCTTGCCGGAGACGACCTGGTGGCCCAACTGCATGCCCTTGGCCGCTACCTCAAGAACATGGGGGTGACGGTGATCTTCATCAACGAGGTCGAGGGGATCACGGGTGACTTCCGCGCCACGGAGATCGGGGCCAGCTACCTGAGTGACAACCTGATCTTCCTCCGCTACCTGGAGATCGACGGCGAACTGCGCAAGGCCATCGGCGTGCTCAAGAAGCGCCTGGGCGACTTCGGCAAGACGCTTCGGGAGTTGAAGATCACGGCACGCGGCCTCGAGGTTGGCGAGCCCCTCAGCGGGTTGCGCGGCATCCTCACGGGCACGCCGGAATCGGTGGCTCCCGGGGGAGCGCCGGTGCCGGAGTGAGCTGCATCCTGCTCCTCCTGGACCAGAAGCGGAACCAGGAACTCCTGCAGGAAGAGCTCAGCCGCGACCACGAGGTCAGGATCGCGGCCGAGGATGCCGACCTCGAGCAGCGGTTCGACCTGCTCGTCGTGGACGGCCCCGCTCTGGACCGCGCGTGGGAACAGATTCAGGGGCGCAAGACCCGGGAGCAGCCGCTGTTCCTCCCCGTCCTGCTGACCACGTCCCGACCGGACGTGAAGATGATCACTCGCCACCTCTGGCGGAGCGTGGACGAGCTGATCATCACGCCCATCGAGAGACCCGAGCTATCCGCGAGGATGCAGATCCTCCTCCGCGCCCGGAGCCTGTCGCTGAAACTGCAGGAACGCGCGGGTGCGGCCGAGAAGGCCGCGCAGACCCGCGACGAGATCATGGCCATGGTCTCGCACGATCTGCGGAACCCCCTCAACCTCGTGCTGTCGAACGCTTCGCTTCTCCTGGAGGCAGGATCCTCCCTGGAGCCGCGGCAGCGAGAACGGATCGAGGGCATCCATCGGGCGGTGGCCCGGATGACCCGGCTCACACAGGACCTGCTGGACGTCTCGCGACTCGAGTCCGGCCACCTGGATATTCGCCGCCGTCCTGTCTCGCCGGAGTTCCTGATACAGAGCGCGCGGGCACAGCACGATCAAGTCACGGAGGCAAAGTCGATCAGGCTTCTGTGTGAGATCGAGGATGGCCTGCCGGAGGTGTGCGCGGATCCCGATCGGATGGACCAGCTGTTCGGAAACCTGATCGGCAATGCCCTGAAATTCGCGCCTCAACACGGTGAGATACGGATCGGAGCGGCCGCGGCCGGCAGCAGCGTCCGATTTTCCGTGGCCGACAACGGCCCGGGGATCGAGGCGGAGGATCAGGCCAGGATCTTCGAGCGGTTCTGGCAGGCGAGGGGCTCGGAGGGTGAAGGATCAGGCCTGGGCCTGGCCATCGCGAAGACGCTCGTGGAGGCGCACGGCGGCCGGATGGGCGTGGGCAGCGCGGCCGGCGAGGGGGCGGAATTCTGGTTCGAGATCCCGGTGGCGCAGGCGCAGGGGCCTTGATATATGCACATGAATTGATGTATTCTTCCGACATGGCTTCTGATACCATGCCCGACAGCGCCCTCGAGGCCGATGCCCTGCTGCAGCGCTTCCAGGCGGTGGCCGAGGAGACGCGCTTCCGGGTCGTACAGATCCTGGCCTCCGGCGAGCGGTGTGTGTGCGACCTGCAGGCCGACCTCGGCGGTGCGGCGCAGTCTCGGCTGTCGTTCCATCTGAAGAAGCTCAAGGACGCCGGCGTGGTGTGCGATCGTCGGGACGGCCGCTGGGTCTACTATTCCCTGGTGCCGGAGACGCTCGAAGAGATGCGAGCCTTCCTGGGCGAGGTGAAGCCGCGTGAGGGGTGGCTGCCGGTGATGCGGAGTGACGAAGGGTGCTGCTGAGTTTTTTTGGGCGTAAACATCAAATCACGTTGATGCGCTGCGAGGGTTACATGAGTAACGATGTGAAGGCGGTGGTGAAGCAGAAGTACGGGGAGGCGGCGCTGCGGGTCGTGGGCGGGGAGCGTGGCAGCTGCTGCGGACCCTCATGCGGGTGCGGTCCGGGGGAGGCCACGGATCCCATCACGCGGGACCTGTACGACGCGGTCACGGCGTCGCAGTTGCCGGAGACGGCGGTGCTGGCGTCGCTGGGGTGCGGGAACCCCACGGCGCTGGCGGAGCTGAAGGAGGGTGAGGTGGTCCTGGACCTGGGCAGCGGCGGCGGCATCGACGTGCTGCTGAGCGCCAAGCGCGTGGGCCCGACGGGGAAGGCATACGGCCTGGACATGACGGACGAGATGCTGGCGCTGGCGCGGCGCAACGCGGCGGAGGCCGGGGCAAGCAACGTGGAGTTCCTGAAGGGGGACATCGAGCGCATCCCGCTCCCGGACGGGAGCGTGGATGTGATCATCAGCAACTGCGTGATCAACCTGTCCGCCGACAAGGGGCGGGTGCTGCGGGAGGCGTTCCGCGTGCTGAAGCCGGGCGGGCGCTTCGCGGTGTCGGACGTGGTGGTGCGGGGGGAGGTGCCGGCGGAGGTGCGCCGCAGCATGGAGCTCTGGGTGGGATGCGTGGCCGGGGCGCTGGAGGAGCAGGAGTTCGAGGCGCTGCTGCGGGAGGCCGGGTTCGAGGATCCCAGCCTGGAGCCCACGCGCATCTACGAGGTGGAGGACGCGCGTGCTTTCCTGCAGGAGGCGGGGCTGGACGCGGACGCCTTCGCCGCGGCGGTGGAGGGGCGCTTCATGTCGGCGTTCGTGCGGGCGCGGAAGCCGGAGGGGTCCGCGGCGGGGCCTGCGTTGGCGGTTGAGGAAGCGGAGCCGTGCTGCGGACCGGGGTGCTGCGCGTGAGCCCGAGCGCTCCGACGCTCCGCCCGGCGTTGCAGGCGGACCTCCCGCAGGTGGAGGCCATGCTGGCGGCGGCCAACCTCCCGGTGGCGGGTGTGGCCGAGTCCCTCCAAGGCTTCGTGGTGGCGGAGGATGGCGGAGAGCTCGTGGGAGTGGCGGGCGTCGAGAGGCACGGGGAGGACGGGCTGCTGCGGTCGGTAGCGGTGGCGCCGGCCCACCGGGGCCGCGGGCTGGGCGCGCGGCTCACGGAAGGGGTGATGGACGCGGCGCGCTCGGCGGGGCATCGTCGCTTATATCTCCTCACGACGACGGCCGCGGCATACTTTCCGCGCCACGGCTTTCACACCATCCAGCGCGAGGAGGTTGCGGCGGCGGTGCGGGAGAGTGTGGAATTCCGCGAGGCGTGTCCGGCGTCCGCGGTGGCCATGGTCCTGGAACTGGAGTGAAGGCATGCGTTACGCGTTGATAAGCGACGTCCATGGGAACCTGCCGGCGCTCGAGGCGGTGCTCGCGGACCTCGACGAGCGAGGCAATCTCGGCGGCGTCTACCATCTCGGGGACCTCGTGGGCTACGCACCGTGGCCGAACGAGGTGGTGGCTGCGCTCCGGGAGCGGGCCGTCCCCGGCATAGCCGGCAACTACGACTCGACCACGGCCACGGACTACAAGCACTGCGGGTGCAAGTACGAGGACGCGCGGCAGGAGGAGCTGAGCCACGAGAGCTATGCGTGGACGCGGGCGAACGTCTCCGCGGAGACGAAGCGGTGGCTCGGCGCTCTGCCGTTCCGCATCGACGTCCGGCCGCTGGGCGGGCACACCGCGGGTCCGCGGCTCATCCTGGTGCACGGCAACCCCGTGCTGAACACGGTCTACTGGACGGAGGACCGCTCCGACAAGTTCTGCCTCCAGATGGCGGAGCAGCTGGGCGCCAAGGCCGGGGACGTGGTGGCGTTCGGCCACACGCACAAGCCGTGGTACCGCACGGTCGAGAGCGTCCACTTCGTGAACACCGGATCGGTGGGCCGCCCGAAGGACGGGGACTGGCGGGCGGGCTACGTGGTGGTGGCGCTGGACGGGGAGGCGGTGGACGTGACGTTCGTCCGCGTGGAATACGATGTAGCGCGCGCGGCCGCCGCCATCCGGGAGAGCGAGCTGCCGGACGACTTCGCGGAAGTTCTGGAGACGGGGGGAATGCCGAAGCCGCGGGATGCGGGCTGAGTGGCCCAGAAGCGCACGAGCCCGCGGCGCGACCAATGGTGTTGCGCCGCGGGCTCGGCGGCTTCGTGGTCTCGGGCCTCAGCCTCGTGGCCCGGTGGTCATCGGCGGCGCCACCTCCTCCGGCGCGCCAACGACTGCAGGCCTGTCATAATACCGCTTCTTGAAGTAGAGCGACACGCTCACCAGGCCGATGAGCACCGGTACCTCGACCAGCGGGCCGATCACCGTGGCGAATGCCTCCGCCGAGTGGACACCGAAGACGGCAACGGCAACGGCGATGGCCAACTCGAAGTCGTTGCTGGCTGCCGTCAAGGAAACCGTGGTGTTCTGCGGGTAGTCGGCCCCGACCCACTTCGCCTTCGCGATGAAGAAGGTGATGAGGAACATGAGGACGAAGTAGATGGCCAGCGGGATGGCCACCCGGACCACGTCCAGCGGGAGCTCCACGATCTGCTCGCCCTTGGACGAGAACATGACCACCACGGTGAAGAGCAGGGCAATCAGCGTGATGGGGCTGATCTTCGGGATGAACGTCTTCGCGTACCACTCCTCGCCCTTGCGGGGCACCAGGAGCGTGCGGCTCAGGAAGCCGGCCACCATGGGCGTGCCCAGGAAGATCAGGACGATGCTGGCAATCTGCCACACGCCGATGTCCACCATCACGCTCTCCATACCGAAGAACGGCGGGAGCACGGCCAGGAAGAACCAGGCGTAGACGCCGTAGAAGAGGACCTGGAAGATGGCGTTGAAAGCAACCAGCCCTGCCACGAGGTCCGGGTCTCCTTCGGCCAGGTCGTTCCAGACCAGGACCATGGCGATGCAGCGGGCCAGCCCCACCAGGATCAGGCCCACGGCGTACTCGGGCATGTCGTACAGGAACAGGATCGCCAGGGCGAACATGACCACCGGCCCGATGACCCAGTTCTGGAAGAGCGACAGCCCCAGCACCCGCTTGTGACTGAGGACGTGGTGGAGCTTGTTGTATTTCACCTTGGCCAGCGGCGGGTACATCATGAGGATCAGGCCGATGGCGATGGGCAGCGGCGCCGGGCCCACCTTCACGCTGTCGATGGCCACCGCCGCTCCGGGCCAGACCCAGCCCAGGAGCACGCCGGCCGCCATGGCAAGGAAGATCCACAGCGTGAGGTACCGGTCCAGGATATTGAGCTTTACGCTCACTCGTTCCGTCATCGTTCGCCTCTATCGAATGTCAGGTTGATCGGATTGTCGCTGCGTGATCCGGCCCTTCACGCCGCCGTTCGGGCGGTGCTCTTCGAGCTGGCGATCATGGCCCGCAGGCTTTCAACGCCCCGGGGCTCGTCCACCAGCCGTGGGACCACGTAGGTCCGCTCGGCCAGTTCGGAGGCCACCCGCTCGATCTGCTCCACCTCCTCGGCCGCCCGGCGCCGCAGCAGCGGGTCCGAGGGCCCGGCCGCCGCCAGGCTGTTGTTCACGACCCAGCCGTACGGCTCGATGCCGGCCCGGGCCAGGTCATCGGCCAGCGCGCTGGCTTCCAGCACCGGCGTGGTCTCGGCCAGCGTGACCAGGAGCACCCGCGTGTATTCGGGGTCCCGGAGCCGCATGAGGGGCGTGGTGACGGCGCCCTGCCGGTCGCCGGCGTTGCGCATGATCTCCCGGTGGTACGACCCCGCCGAGTCCAGCAGCAGGAGCGTGTGGCCCGTGGGGGCCGTGTCCATGATCACCAGCTCCCGGCGCGCCCCCGCGACGACTTTCGAGAAGGCGTGGAACACCGCCACCTCCTCGGTGCACGGCGAGCGCAGGTCCTCCTCGAGGAGCGCGCGGCCTTCGTCATCCAGGTCCTTGCCGGCCCGGGCCAGGACTTTGGCACGGTACGCCTCGACCTCGGCCTCCGGGTCGATCCGCGTCACCTGAAGAAGACCCTCCGACTCGCCCACCACGTCGGCCACGTGGGCGGCCGGGTCCGTGGTGGTGAGGTGGACCGGGACGTTCCGCGACGCCAGCTCCACGGCCAGCGCCGCGGCCACCGACGTCTTGCCGACGCCGCCCTTGCCCATGACCATCACCAGCCCCCGCTCCCGCTGGACCAGCTCCTCCACCAGCGCGTCCAGCGCCTCGACGTCGGCTGGCAGGGCCGGCACGTAATCGGCAGGGAGGGTAGCGCTGGCGCTCCCGTCGCCCACCGGCTGCAGCATCCGCCGCACCGCCGGGAGCCCCACGATGTTCTCACCACGGAGCGGGATCTCCGACGACGGCACGCTGCGCAGGTTCTCCGGCATCGCCTCAAGCGCCCGGCGGCCCGCTTCCTCCAGCCCCACGGCCAGCGGATCGGTCCGGTCGGTGGCCTCGAATACGCCATTGACGACCAGCTGCTGGTTGCGGAGCCCCGCCTCCGCCAGCTCACCGCTGGAGCGCGCGGCCTCGTTCAGCGCCCCCGTCTCCGCCCGGGTCACCAGGACCAGGAGCGTCCGTGCGGCGTCCGACAGCGCCCGCACCGTCTCGGCGTAGCGCTCCTGCTGCATCTGCAAGCCGGACGACGGGCCCAGGCACGACGCGCCCCGCTCGTTCGTCTCCAGGAACTGCGACCACGCGGCCGGCAGCCGCAGCAGCCGGAGTGTGTGGCCGGTGGGGGCCGTGTCGAACACCACGTGGTCGAACCCGGCGGCCGCGCCATCGCCGCCCAGCAGCATGGTGAACTCGTCGAACGCGGCCACCTCCACCGTGCACGCCCCCGAAAGCTGCTCCTCGATCCCCGCCACCGTCTCGTCCGGCAGCACGCCCCGCACGGGGCCGATCACACGGTCGCGATACGCCTGGGCCGCTTCCTCCGGGTCGATGTTCAGCGCTTCGAGACCGTCCACGTCCGCGACCGGCCGGGGCTCACGGTCCAGCGGCGTACCCAGGACGTCGTCCAGGTTCGACGCCGGGTCCGTGCTCACCAGCAGCACCCGCCGCCCCGCGTCCGCCAGCCGGACGGCCGCAGCCGCCGCCAGCGATGTCTTGCCCACCCCGCCCTTGCCCGTGAAGAACAGGTGCCTCGGTGCCTCGTCGATCCACTTCACGCTATACCCCCCACCGCGGACGTCTCGTTTCCAGTGATCTGCTCCAGCGTCGCCCGATCCGGATACTGCCCCGACGCCACCATCTCCTCACCCCACAGCACCAGCGGGAGACTGGCGGTGCCCCGCTCCTGGAGCGCCCGCCGCACCGCTGGGTTGCTCACGAACGCCCCCGGCTCCTGCGCCGGATTGTACCTCTCCACCGTCACGCCCCGCCGGATCAGCCAGTCCACGTCCGCCGAGAACCGGGTCAGTGCCGGGTCCACCTCCGGACCGCACACCCCCGTCGAGCAGCACATCGGCGGATCGTAGACCCGCAGCACCCCATCATTCATTCTTGCCTCGCCGTTCCGGTTCATTTTCCGTTCTTACAGCGCCGCCACCAGCAGCTTCAGCCGCTCGAGCCCCGCTGCGTCAATGCAGTAGCACACCCGCTGGCCATCCACTTCGGCCCGCACCAGCCCCGCCTCCACCAGCACCTTCAGGTGCTGTGACACCGTCGACTTCGCCAGCGGGAGTCGGTCCGACAGATCCCCGTACTGGCAGCTCTCCTGGGCGGCCAGCAGCCGCACGATCCCCGCACGCACTGGGTGGCCCATGGCCTTGGTCAGCACCGCCAGGTCCTCGTCCTCCCGTACGGCTCCCGGCACCGCGCCGGGCAGGTCGAGGGGCGGTCGGGTTGCATGCTGTGTGGCCATTACTCTCCTTCGTTGTTCGTCGATCACCGAACAATGATAGTGGGACGAGCCAGCATGATCAAGTCGGGGGTTGCCCGCGACCGCCGAGGGGGGAATTCCCCACCCGCCGGTGAGTGTTTCGCCTCGATCCGATCGGGCTGGCTCACCCGCAGCACCCGCCCGGTCCCCCGGGACCACAGGCCGAGCGCCGGATCGGGTCAAGCCCTCGTGAGGATCCGATGACGAAGGCGCCGGTGAGGAGCTGGCGCGCGCTCTTCGCCCCGCAACGAGGACACGTGGGCGCCAGGCCGGCCGCCTTTTCCCCGATGGAGGCACGCACCTCGAAGGTGTCCTGACAACGAAGGCACTCGTACACGTAGGTCGGCATAGTTCAGTTCTCCGGCCGGTGCATCAGCAGGTGGCGGTCCCCGCCATCTGAGCGAAGTCGAGGGACAGCAGGGTCGTGACCTCCCGGTTGATCTCCCGCAGAAACGCGACCGCGTCCTGTTGCGTCCGGAAGTACTCCATCAGAGCGGGATGGGCGCGAACCCGTTGCTGGATATTCTCCAGAGTGCGCAGGTCTTCCGCCTCGAACCGCCCGCCCTGGACGCGCTCCTGCGCCTGCTCCAGCCCGGTGAGCAGCTCCATGGCCTCGGGGTCGCTCCGGATGGCCTCCAGCGCGTCCTCATGGCGGAGGAAGGCGGCCGAGGCCACGATGTTTGCCGACAGCACGGTCAGCGCTTCCGCCACGGCCGTGGGAATCTCGATGTCGTTCGTCGATGCCATCCGTCCACCCCTATCCACAGCAGCCGCCTCCACAGGCGGATGCATAGTCAAACCCGATTTCGCCGGAGAGCCTGTCGCCCAGGGCCTGGCAGAGCTCCTTCAGGCTTTCCTGTGCCTCCAGAAACGCCCGCACAGAGGGCTGCTCGACCATGGACTGTTGGAAACGCCCCAGCTCCTGCTGCTCCTCCTCGCCGATGGCGCCTGAACGGAGGCCGGACGCCAGAGATGCGCGCCTGCGCCGGTACGCATGGATGGCGCTCTGTGCCGCCGCGTCGCTCCGCAGGGTACGTTCGGTTTCCTCGAAAGCCCGGTACGCATCCGTATCGGCCAGCGCCCCCGCAAAGTCCCGGGCCGCCTGCTTCACCACCGTGTCCGGCGCCACGTCGAGCACCGTGCGGTCTCGGCGTCTGAAGGCGGGATCATTCATGCAAACCTCCCTCGAGTCTGCTCCAGGTCCGGGCGTAGTCCCAGAGCTGTGTCACAGTACTCAGTTCGTTGTTCGTAGATCACCGATACATGGTAGTGGGACGAGCCGGCCCGATCAAGTCGGGAGTTGCCCCACCGAGGGCCGGCCGTTTCCCCACGGGTGGCCCCGGGGGTCGGTCCGTCGGGCCGTGATCAGGAACAGGGTGTACTCACGGGCGGGGCCGGCCTGTTCGGTGCGGATCGTGTAGGCGGTCTCGGCCCGACCTTCCGTCAGGCCCGCCTGGTCGAGGACCGCGAGCAATTCCTTGCGGTCGAACCCGTGGTGCACGTTCGCCGCGGGATCCTCGTGGAACGACCCGTTCTCGGTGTCGAGGTCGCACAGCGCCAACCAGCCGCCCGGCGTGAGGTGGTCGGCCAGGAGCCGGATGGCGGGTGTGATCTCGGGGATGTGGTGCAGGGTCAGCAGGGAGACGATGGCGTCGTACCGGCGAGGCAGGCGGGGGGTGTCGGGATCGAGTCGCAGGACGCGGCCCTGGGGGTGCCGTCCGGCGCGGAGCTTCTCGCGGACGCGGTCCAGCATCCCGTCGGACGTGTCGGCGAAGGTCACGCTCGAGACATGGGGCAGCAGCTCGAACCCGAGCAGTCCGGTGCCGCTGCCGAACTCAAGGATGTCCATGTCTCGGTCCAGCGGGACGGCTTCCATGATCCGCTGCGCGACGACCGCCGCGCGATCGATCCGGGCCGGGTCGTCGTCCCAGGTCAGGGCCTTCGCGTCGAAGTCCTCGTTCACGCCCAGGCCTCCGCCCGGCTGAGTCGGCGGATGGACCGGTAGCCGCCTGGAACGCCGTGCCTGGAGAGCACGATCTGCCAGAGCTGGATGTGCCGGGCTCTGAACGCGCCGGCGCTGGACAGCAGGTAGAACCTCCACATCCGGTAGAACCGCTCGTCGTATTGCTCCCTGATCCGGTGCCAGTTTGAGGTGAAGTTCTCGTGCCAGGCCAGGAGCGTGCGGTCGTAGTGTGCGCCGAAGCCGTGCCAGTCCTCCATGACGAAGAGGTCCTCCATCGCCGGTCCGAGCTGGGCGATGGACGGAAGCATGCCGTTCGGGAAGATGTAGCGCTGGGTCCAGGGCTCGGTGCTGGTGGCGGAGCGGTTGCCGCCGATGGTGTGCAGGAGGAAGAGGCCGTCGTCGGCCAGGCAGCGGTGGGCCACCTCCAGGTACGTCCGGTAGTTCTTGTAGCCCACGTGCTCGATCATGCCGATACTGACGATCCGGTCAAAGGTGCCCTCGAGGTCCCGGTAGTCCATGATCTCGAACTGCACCGGAAGCCCCTCGCACAGGCGCCTACCCAGCTCCACCTGTTCCTTCGACACCGTGACACCGAGCACTTCCACGCCGTACCGCTCCGCCGCGTACCTGCCGAACGCCCCCCAACCGCACCCGATGTCCAACACACGCATCCCCGGTTCCAGCTCGAGCTTCTGACAGATGAGCTCCAGCTTCTGCTCCTGGGCCTCGTCCAGCGAGTACGCATCCTCCCAGTACGCACAGCTGTAGTTCATACGTGCGTCCAGCATGTTACGGAACAGCTCGTTGCCCCGATCGTAGTGCCGCTCCCCGATCTCGAAGGCGCGGCGCCGGGACTGGAGGTTGAGCGTCCGAGCCATGACGACCGTCATCAGCGTGGACCACGAGCGCCGGACCTCCCGGTCGAGACGCGCCCGCAGGACCCGGGCAATGAACTCGTCCAGCTGGTCGGCCTCCCACCACCCATCCATGTATGCCTCGCCCAGCCCGAGTTCCCCCTTCGTCAACACCCGCCGGAACAGCCGCGGGTCCTTCACCTGGATGTCCCACCGGTTCGGACCGTCTACAGTTATTTCGGCTTTATCCAGAAGGTCCTCCACGAGGGCGCGGAAACGATCTCGACTCATCGGTAGCCTCCTTCGACGGGCCCGGCAGGACACCGAGAACTATGTTCGTTGTTCGTCGATACACGAATAACGGTAGTATAAGGTGCCCGGGGGCCCCGGATCAAGTCGGGAAAACCTCCATTTCCAGGAGGGGGAACGCCCTACGCGGACAGCCGCCGCCGCGGTGCCATGAGGGTTCGGATCAAGATGTCACGGTCGTCTCCCCGGGAGGGATCGCCACTCTCAAGCGTCCGGGCTTGACGGACCCGCTTTTATCGTATATCTACGATAGACGATGACTCGTCCGCGAGGAGTGCCTCGATCATGAAGTCGACCCCACAGTGTTGCCCGCCCTCCGGGACGGCTGCCGCGGTGCCGCGCGACGAGGCCCTCGCCGACGAGCAGCTCGCGCGGCTCGGGAAGGCGCTGGGTCACCCGGCCCGGGTGGCGATTATCCGGCTGCTCCTCCGGCGCAACGAGTGCATGACCGGGGAGATCGTGAATGAGCTTCCGCTCGCCCAGTCGACGGTGTCGCAGCACCTGAAGCAGCTCAGGGAGGCGGGTCTCATCCGGGGTGGGGTTGACGGCCCCCGGGTCTGCTACTGCGTCGATGAGGGGTCGCTCGCGCTGCTCCAGGCGCTGGTCGAGGGGCTGAGACAATGACGAGAGACGAGCGATGACGACGAGCGTCTACAGAGCCAGGGGCTCCAACGCGCCCGGTAGCGACGCGAAGATCGAGACGCTGGCGGCCACGATCGCGTTCGACGGGAGTCAGGGTATGGATGACGCCGTTCCCGGGCCCGCGCACCTTCTGGCGGGCTCGCTGGTGGCGTGTCTGCTAAAGAACGTGGAGCGTTTCCATCACATGCTGCCCTTCGCCTACTCGACCGCGTCGGCGGACGTAGAGCTCGAGCGACGGGACGCGCCGCCGGCCATCGTAGGGGCGCGCTACGTCCTCGAGGTGCACAGCGATGAGCCCGCCCCTCGCTGCGCGCTGCTCCACAAGAACGTGCGCAAGTTCGGGACGATCACCAACACGCTGGCGGCCGCGTGCGAGCTCGAGGGTACGCTGCGCGTGGTCCGGTCCGACGACAGCGCCGAGGAGTTCACGGCATGATGCTCCCTCTTCTTTCACGACCTGCCTATCGCATTCGGACGATGGATGACAACCAAGGAGAACCGATGACCCCGAAGGACATAACGATCTACGATCCCGCGATGTGCTGCTCGACAGGCGTGTGCGGACCGGAGGTCGACCCCAAGCTGGCGCGATTCTCGGCCGACCTGGACTGGCTGTCCTCCCGGGGCGTCACCGTACGGCGCCTCAACCTCGCCCAGGAGCCGGGGGCCTTCGCCGAGGACGCCGATGCCAGAGCAGCGCTGCAACGCAGCGGCGAGTCTGCCCTCCCGCTCATCAAGGCGGGCGATGCCGTCGTCAGCAGCGGCGCCTACCCGTCGCGCGATGAGCTCGCGGCCTGGGCCGGGCTCGCGTCCACCCCGAGCCTCTACACTGAAGCAGTGGCCGAGCTCGTCGCCATCGGCGCGGCCCTCGCCTCGAACTGCGATCCCTGCTTCAAGTTCCACTACGACAAGGCGCGCAAGCTCGGCGTGTCACGCGAGGACATGCTGCGGGCCGTCACGACCGCGCAGAACGTCAAGGACACCCCGGCGCGGGCGATGCTCGATCTCGCGCAGCGCTACCTTGGGCGTGAAGATGAAGCGCAGGACGGAGCAGCGCCCGCCGGAGCAACGCCCGCCGGCACGAGCGGGTGCTGTGGGTCCGATGCGGCGCCCATTGCCATCGGGAATACGTCGAGCTGCTGCTGAGGGGAGATCCCGATGGAACGCTTCCCGCTCGTCTCCGCGAAGAACCTGCCGGCCTACGCGGTGGTCATGGGGAGCTGGCTGCTCATCTCGTTCGCGCTCGCCGTCGGCCTCCGCTGGCTGACTGACGCGGCGCTTGCCTGGCCGGCCGCACTCGGCTTCGCGGCGATCGCCGTGATGCTGGGGATGTCGATCATGTTCGTGGCCAGCGCCGTGAACCTGCGCAAGCTCCGGCCGGGGTTCGAGAGGCTCGCCGATGGCGCCGTGGACCCCGGGATCCCGGCCGTCTGGTGCCCGGTGCTCACCATGGCCACCCGCTCGGCGGTCGAATTCCGCGAAGGTCACACGGAGCGATGCACGAACGTCTGAGAATCGCTATTGTGTCGCCGACGCGCTGTGACACCTCGACCTGGAACCTTTAGACGTCGTGTCCCGATTCGAGCTCCCGACCCAGGGACGTTATCAGCAGCTGATCGCCCCGACGCCGCTGGTCGCGGTTTCGCTCGACCGCGACTCGCCCCGGGTCTGGGTCAAGCTGGAGTTCCTGAATCCGAGCGGCTCGATCAAGGACCGCATCGCGCGCTACATGATCGAGAAGGCGTGGCGGCGCGGTGAGTTGCGCCCGGGCTCCGAGGTGGTCGAGGCGTCGAGCGGCTCGACGAGCATCTCGCTCGCGCTCGTCTGTGCGCAGTTCGGCCTGCGATTCACGGCGGTGATGCCCGAAGGCGTGAGTCGCGAGCGGCGCCTGATCCTGTCGGCACTCGGCGCGCGTTTCGAGCTGACGCCGCGCGACGAAGGCATGCGTGAGACCCTGCGGCGGGCTGCCGCGATCGCGGAGGAGCGAGGCGCATTCGAGACACGGCAGTTCAAGAACCCCGAGAACGCCGAGGCGCATCGCATCTGGACCGGCCAGGAGATCCTGTCGCAGCTACCGGGAGGCTCGGTCGACGCAGTCGTCAGCGGCGTCGGCACCGGTGGCACGATCGTCGGTCTCTT
Source organism: Gemmatimonadota bacterium (assembly GCA_040905425.1). Taxonomy (GTDB): domain Bacteria; phylum Gemmatimonadota; class Gemmatimonadetes; order Longimicrobiales; family RSA9; genus JBBDRO01. The sequence continues at coordinate 49,386 of JBBDRO010000003.1, forward strand.
CGCGGCGTTCCGCGAGAACGGCTGTCCGGTGACACCGTACGCCGCGCGTCCGGTGGACGGCAGTGTGGTCTCGGAGCTCGAGTGCTGTAGCATCTCGCCGCGATTCTCCTCGCGCGTGCCCGGCGTTGTCGACTGCGTCTCGGAACTGTACACGCCGGAAGCGCTACCGGGCCTCGTGGAGCTCGACGTCAGCGACGAACTCGCGATTGAGACGACGCGGCGGCTGATCCGGCGCGGATTCCCGGTCGGCCCGAGCTCCGGCCTGAACTTCGCCGCGGCGATCAAGGTCGCGCGACAGCTCGGAGACGGCGCCGAGGTCGTCACGGTCTTTCCGGACCGGATGGAGCGCTACTTTTCGACGGAGCTCTTCGCGGGCGAGGAGTGAGCAGGCTGAGGGCCGTCAGTGGCCGCCGCGGCCAATCCGGGCTCACCCGCAGCAGCCGCCCGGCCCCCCGGGACCACAGGCCGGACACCAGGGCGGGTCGATCCTCGTGAGGATCCGGGGAAACGCCCTACTTTCCCGCGCCCGGGGCGGTCGATAGGCCCACCACCCGCCCCATCGCTTCACGGTCCGGGTACGCCCCCGTCGCCACCTTCTCCTCGCCCCAGAGAACCACCGGCAGCGATCGGGTCCCGTTCGTACGGAGGTCGCGTCGGACCACGGGATTCTCAACAAATTCCCCAGGTTCCCGCGAGGCGCTGTAGCGCTGTACGGCCACGCCCTGCTTCTTCAGCTACTCCAGGTCCGCAGCGAAGCGGGCCAGTCTCGGATCCAACCGGGGCTCGCACACCCCTGTCGAGCAGCAGAGCGCGGGATCGTATACCTGGAGCATCTTTCCATTCACCTTCTCGGTCATTGCAATCGAGTCCCTTTGGAGTCCCGGCTCAGCGCCTCGAGGCAACGCGGCCCGGCGACAGTGTGGGCGTCCCATTTTTATTCGTTATTTGACGAACGATGGTAACCGGGCCGACGCCCTGGCTCAAGTCGGGAACCGTCCCGCACTCCTTGGAGGGAAAAGCGCCACGGAAGTCTGGGCGGTCTCCCGATCCCCAATGAACGCGGTCGCGCGTAAATTGACGAACGGGATGGAAGCCAATGAAGACGCCAAGCGAGAAAACGCTGGAAGGGTTGAAGGCCCTGGGCGACGCGCATCGGCTGCGGATCCTCGAGGTCCTGGGGGACGGGCGCAAGTGCGTCCGTGACCTGACGGATGCGATGGGCTGCGGGCAGTCGCTGGTGTCGTTCCACCTCCGGATCCTGTTGGAGGCGGGGCTGATCGAGCTGGTTCCGGAGGGGCGAATCCACTGCTATGCCATCCGTTCGGCGGGGCTGGAGGAACTCGATGAGGAGCTGAAGGGACTCGGCGACCGAGCCGCCGCGGCGGGACCGTGCTGCGCCAGGGTGGACGCTCCGCGCTGACGGTAGCGTGACTCTCTTACAAAGCCCCGCCCGGGACGCGATCCCGGGCGGGGCTCTTTCGGCCGGCGGGGCCTGGTCGATCGGCGGGGCGGACGGCGCTGGTGGCTTGCCTGCTCAGCCGGCCACCGGTACGAGCTTCACGTGGGTGTCGTAGAAGCTGACGCTGCCGCCGACGGGGTCGATCATGCAGGTGTTCTTCAGGGCGGGGTCGACCCACATGGCGGCGTTGGCGTGGATCCCCTTTGCGCGTCGCGGCTCGCCCTGGACGGTGTGGCCGTCGATGAGCATGTCGGCGGCGCCGGTGGCCCAGTGGCCGAAGCCGAGGGGGAAGCTGATGACCCCGGGCCGGACCTGCTGCGTGATCTGGACCTTGCCGACCATGGGCTTGGTTCTGCCGTTGCCGAGCGGCCATTCTCCGGCGGTGTTCGTGGCGCTCACGACCCGGACCTCCTGCCCGTGCTCGAGGCCGAGGCGTTGCGCATCGGTCGGGTGGACCTGAATGCCGTTTTCGGGCATGAGGGCGGAGAGCCACGGGTCCGCGATGGTGCGGCTCTTGGTGTGGACGATGGTCCGGTTGGTGATCATAGCGAGCCCGTAGCCGTCACGAAGCGCGTGGGGCTCGTTGCCGTGGAAGTCCCGCACGGGCATCCAGGTGGCGAGGCCGGGATGATGCTCGCCGGTGCCGCTGTGGATCTTCGAGGCCGTCTTCTCCTGGTAGAGCGAGAGCTGGGCGGCGTGGGGGTGGGCCAGCAGGTCCCCGTCGTAACCCAGCTCGTGGTCCTCGAAGCGACCGCCACGATTGAGGGCGTACACCACCCTGGGCCACATCTCTTCGCCGACGATGCGTCGCCAGCGGTCCGGGTCGAACACGCTGGCCGGCAGGTGTCGTCGGGCACTGAGAAACAGCTCCATCTCCCGGTGGTCGGCTTCCGGGAGGTTCTGTGAGCCGTCAGGCTTCTCGCCGAACGCGATGTTGCCGACGCAGCGGAGCATGAATTCGTCCATGTGCCGCAGGTGCGTTCCGTTCCCGAAGCCTTCTTCCCCGAAACCGGGAAGCCCCATCTGTTCCGCGATGCCCAGCATCATGGTCTCGAAGCAGATCGGCTGGGTCTCGCCGAACACCGTGCACGCTTCCGGGATCGGCGCGATCACCGGCTGGCGGATCGGGTTGGACTTCCACGTCATGTTGGGATGGCTCTTCTGGAACTCCCAGCGTTCGAGGTAGGAGGTGTCGGGGAAGATGTAGTCCGCGTACATGGACGTGGGGCCCACGAGGATGTCGCTGGCCACGAAGAGGGGGACCGTCGCGAGGTCGCAGAGGATCTCGATGTTGGTATGGCCCGCCGGGAGCGCATACGTGGGGGCACCCATGTACAGGAAGAACGCCTTGATGGGATAGGGGTACGCGTCGCCCATGGAGGGGATGATCTCTTCATAGACGTCGGACGACAGCGGGTACCAGTTGCGCCGGGCGGGGTACCCCTCGAAGAGCGTGGTCTGCTCGTAGTCCACGTCGTGGCGGATGGCGCTGATCCCGAAGGCGGTGGCCTTGCCCGGCTGATCCTTGAGCTGGAACCAGCCGCCCTTCCCTTCGATGTCCCAGCTGCTGGCTTTGCACATGCCGCCCTTATGGTCGAAGTTCCCGAGCAGCATGTTGATGGTCATCCACGCCAGCACGTTGTAGAAGCCGTTGGTGTGCTGGGCGGGCCCGCGGTGGATATCCACCGCCGCCCGCTTGCCGTGGCTGGTCAGCTCCCGCGCCACGTCGATGACGTGTCGGGGCCGGACGTCGGCGATCCGGCACCATTCCTCGATGGTGTGCCGGTGGCATTCCTCCCGGAGCAGCTGGAGGCCGGTCTTGACGGCCGTGCCATCGGGCAGCGTCGTGTCCGCGTACAGGTCGCCGTGCACGGGGCGGGTGGCGTCGTTGGGGTCGAAGGCCACGGGGCGGCCGTCGACCATCACCACGAGCTCGTTGCCGTAGGCGAGGCCGACGTCGCGGGCCCGGACGAACCCGCCGGGCCGGCCTTCGGTGACATCCACGAGCCACGTGGCGTTGACCCAGCTCGGATCTCCGTTGGCGTTGGCGGCGGCCCTGTTCGCGCACGAGACGAAGTCCCGGTCGAATCGGTCGTTGTCCAGCATCCACCGGATCATGGCCATGGCCAGCGCGGTGTCGGTGCCCGGCTTCAGGGGCAGCCAGCGCCAGGACTTGCTGGCCAGCTTGCTGAAGCGCGGATCGGCGCACGCCACCTTCACCCTCCCCGACACCAGGTTGTTGGTCAGGCGCGGGGACCGGTTGGGCGGACCGTAGTTGGCTTCGAACAGGTTGGCGCCCACGAACAGGATGAAGCGGCTGTTCTCCGTGTCGGCCTGCCAGTAGAACTTGCTGCCGCCACCGAATTCGCCCGTGGCGGTGTCGTACTGCTCGCTGATGGCCTTGCACGTGAAGTAGAGCGAGCCCTGGCAGACGGTGGTGTGGCCGTGCAGGTTGACCGAACCGAGGCCCGCTGCGAAGCGCTTGTAGAACTCGCTGCGCCCGGCCTTCAGTCGGCCGTAGGCCATGAGGATCTGGTTGTTCTTCGGACCCAGGTCGGGGTGGTCCGGGTCGATCAGGACGTCGAGGTGGTCCGCGTGCCGGCGCTTGAACGCCTCCACCAGCGCCTGCTTCCGGGCCCGGTCTTCCTCCGCCAGGATCCCGTCCACGTCCGCGGCCATCTCCTTCGCCACGGCCGGGTCCCGTAGCGCCATGATCTGGTCGAGACCCTCCACCACGCGATCTTCCTCGCCGGGCGCGTCCGCGAAGAGGCGACCCCCCTCGCAGATCTCACGGACCGCCTGCTCGAACGGCATGGAGACCCAGCGGTTCTCGCCCCGCCGGCCGGCCCGCTTGAGGACCCGGCGCAGCCGGTAGGGATCATAGGCCGTCTGCAGGCCGGCCTGGCCCTTGGGGCAGATGGCCCCGTCCACGGCCACGGCGTCGTCGAGCGGTACGGCCTCACGCAGGTGAGGCACCAGGGTCCAGGGGCTGTAGGGGTTCCCATCGATCTTGGTGAGGACCCCGTCCTGGATCTTGCACTTGATCCCGCAGCCGGTGTTGCACTGGAGGCAGGTCGAGTGGATCACGTTGCCCGGATCGGCCAGGTCGTACGGCGCATCGGGCCGATCGCTGCGCAGCACGGCCCCGTGCCGCCGGGCCACGGCGCCCGACGCCGTTCCGGGTAGGACGAGGCTGCTGCCGAGGAGCGCGCCTCCGGCGAGGAACTCCCGGCGAGACTGGCGCTTCGGGTTCGGCGTGGATCCGGACTGCGGGCTCATGCGGCACCTCGGGTGTTCGTCGCGCTCCTGGTTTCGACGGCGCGGTTGATCTTCCGACCGATGTAGAACACCGCCATGCCCACGGCCAGCAGGAACAGGCCTACCAGGTACTCCATGGGCGTGGCGCGGTAGATGTAGCGGAGGCGTTCGTGGGAGAAGGCTTCCTGCAGGCCCTGGATCTCCGCCACGGCCTGGCCCGGGATCAGCACGTTGAGACGGGCGCTCACGAACGTGATGGCCACGAGCAGCGCCCCCGCGGCCCAGAGTCGGGGCCGTCGGGAAGCCAGCAGGATGAGTGACACCACCCCACCGATGGCCAGGTGCACGATCCAGAAGACCCACCAGTACGGCCCCCAGAGCACCAGTTCCACGGCCGGGGCATCGCTGATGGGGTTCCACAGGGCGATGGAGAACTCAGCGAACTCGAACACGAAGTACACGCACAACCCGACGATGGTGATGAGCCGGAGCCGCCGGACGGCCGCCTCGTGCTCCTCGGCGCTCTCGTCCGCCCGGGTCAACATCCGGACCAGCAGGAGGGTGGCCGCGCCCGCGGTGATGGCGGACGTCAGGAACACCATGGGGAGCAGGGCGCTGTGCCAGTATGCCTTTGCATCCACCACGCCGAAGAACGCGCCGCTCTGACTCGGGAACAGGACGGAGAACACCAGCGCGAGGAACAGCACCGGCTTCAACCACTCCCGGTCGTCGCGGAAGCTCAGCAGCCAGGCGACGACGGCGCAGAGGGTGAAGATGTTATACATCCACGCGTTGAACGCCATCATGCTGGTGAACGCCGGCGACGTGAAGATGCGATGCGCTCGCTCCATGTGGCCCAGATCGAGCCAGACGCCCATGAACGCAGGGATGATGGCGGCAACGCTCAGCACGATGACCGTCCGGAGCGCGCGTCGGCTCCGGAACCCCGGCAGGTCCAGGATGTACCCGCCGGCCCCGAGCACGAACGCCCCGCCGGCAATCCCCACGCCGTGGAAGTAGAGAGCCACCCACAACCCCCAGGGCACGTAGGAGCCGTATCCGGCGGGCAGGTGACCCTGCGTAAACCGCAGGTAGACGCCGATCGCGCCCAGGATGAACAGGCCGATCCACAGCGCCCATAGACCCGTTCGAACGCCGCGTCCCTGTATGCTCCAGCTACCTGGAGCAGGTGTCGTCATTGTGGTCATGGTTCAAAGCTCGGCCGCGTCGGTCGCCTCGATCCGTCGCCTCGACCAGTCGAATCAGTCAATGTAGAACACGCGCGGGCGCGTGCCGTGGTGTGGGAGCAGCGTGTGCACGTTCTCCCGTGCGATCAGCTCGGTGACCAGCGCGTCCGGATCGCTCTGATCGCCGAAATACGTGGCCCTGCCGATGCACGTGGTGGTGCACATGGGCAGCTGACCCACCTCCAGTCGGTGCAGGCAGAAATGACACTTCCGGGCATTGCCCACGGGCGACTGGTGGTGATCCCGGTCCCAGTGCTTGGCGTACTCGTGGCTCGGGCGTTCCTCCCAGACCGACGCGCCCTCACCCAGCGTGGCCGGACTGTCCGCATTCTGCCCGCCGTCCGCATCCGTGTAGTAGAGACCGAAATCACTGGTCCGCGCTCCGTACGGGCAGGCTGTCAGGCAGTACCGACACCCGATGCACTGGTCGTAGTCGATGACCACGATGCCGTCCGGCCGCTTCCATGTGGCCTTGACGGGGCAGACGGGGATACACGGCGGCGCGTCGCACTGCATGCACGGGCGTGGCGTGAACCGGATGTTGATGTTCGGGAACTCCCCTGACTCCTCCGTCACGACCGGGCGATACACCACGCCGGGCGGCAGCTTGTTCTCCGCCACGCACGCGATGGTGCAGGCGTGGCAGCCCACACACTTGCGACGGTCGAGGACCATCACCCACCGGCGCTCCTCCACCGGCTTGGCCATCGCCCGTTTCAGATCCCGCTGCATCCGAAGCAGCAGGTCCTCGCCCTGCTCCTCGGGGATGTTGTTGAGGACCGGGAGCCGTCGGACGGTGTCGGGCCCGGTGGGGTCCGCCGGTGGCGGCGCCAGCCGGTCCTTCACCACCACGGCCCCCGCCCCGGCCACCCCCAGGCCCGCCAACGCTCCAGCCCTGGCGAACTCCCTGCGACTCATGCCCATGGCTCGGTCTCCATACCTTCTGTCCTCGTCCGCCGGCAATGCCCGCGCGCTTCGCCCGCGACCCCTCCCGGCTTCAGCTCATCCCTTCCGTGGTGACGGTGCGACTCTCGCCGGCGGCCTTCAGCTCGTCCTCCACCCACAGGAACGCCGCCATCATGGCGGGCCACCCCATCGTGGGCGCCGCCAGAAGCGCGGCGTGGCGCAGCTCGTCGGGCTGGAACCCCGCCGCCAGCGCCTTGCGGGTGTGGGCGTGCACCGCACCCTCGTGGCGCATGCCGATGGCCATGCCCAGCTTCAGGAGATGGACCAGCCGGGCCTCCAGCGGGCCCGCCTCGGTGGCAGAGCGGCCGAATCGCTCGTACGCCTCCGCCATCTCCGGGTACCGGCTCGTAAGCTGCTCGAACTGCACGGGCGGCTTGACCGCCTCGACGCTCCCGGCCTTCCTCGTCATCGGTCCTCCAGTGATGATGGTTGGTTGCTGGACGCGACGGCCCCGCGCCGCCGTCCGTCATTGTGGCCCCTTCGGTCGATGGAATGGTAGTGAGTGAGGGCCGACCGCGGTGTCGGGAATATCCCGCGGCAGGGTGTGGGGCGCTCTCCACTGGTTCTCGTTCGTGACGAGCTCGATCTCGGCGCTCATCAGCATCTTCCGCGGGCACCGGTGCCCCAGGCCGACGGCCTGGAGAAGGCGGAGCCTGGACTTGGGCTCGTAGACGGCGCAGAGCGGCTCGGGCAGCCCGTCGTGGGGGCTCGTGTACGCGGTGGCGAAGCGGAAGGGCGAGCGGTGGGCCAGCAGGCGGAGGATGCAGGCGTCGTCGATGAAGGGCAGGTCGCACGTCACCACCAGCCACGCGGCCCCCGGGTGCTCCTGCATGGCGGACAGGATCCGGCCCGTCGGCCCCAGGCCGAGGAAGCGGTCCTCGATCCGCGGCACGCCATCGAACGCCTCCTCATCCGCCTGGTCGGGCCGAACGGAGAGGAAGGCCGCGTCGCAGTGGGCCGAGACGAGGCGGTGGAGGCGGTGGAGGCGGTGGACGTCGAGGGCGAGGGGCCCGCCGCCCGCCAGCACGAGGCCGTACAGCGGGACGGCGGCCGCCGCCTCCCGCCAGAAGGTCCGGATGAACTCGGTGATCCCGTCCACGTCGTCGCGGGGGAATAACGGCACGGGGACCTCTTCCGGAGATGACCCTCCCACGCACGCCTGTACGTTCCGGAATCGCCCGTCCCGCCATTCCCGCTCCGCCCGCCCCTCCCTGTCGAGGACCAGGATCTTCGGGAGGTCGCTGTGCTTGTAGCCCTCGACGAAGACCCAGTCGCAGTCGAGCAGGGTGAACGCCGCGTCGAACAGCCCCAGGGGCCGCGCGGAGATCCGCGCCGATCGCCCGGCGTCGTTGATGAGGATGTCCACGGCCCCGGCCGCCACCGCCCGGGCGGTGTCCTTTCCCGGCCGGTCCATCTGGAAGCCGTGGGCGTCGTGCTTCACGTAGCCGATCCGGTGCTCCGGCGACAGCGCCTCGATGAGCTCCACCAGCAGCGTGGTCTTCCCCGAACCCGAGTAGCCGCACACGGCCAGCGCGTGGGGATGCGGGTTGGGTCGTTCCTGCGGGTCGACAGGGCTCAACGCGTTATCCACCGATCTGGTACATCCCTTCCTCCATCGACTCTATGCGCCCGGGGGTTTCATGGTCATGACCTCCGCCAGCGCGCCCGGGTAGGCCTCAGGCGGCCGGGACGCAGCACCGGACGGGGATCTCGTGCGCCGCGCGTCGTCGCCGGCCTGGCCGGGTCGCATGAGGAGCGATCCCGTGCGGCACACCCCGGCCGCGCCCAGTTCGCACGACGCGCACCCGGCCGACTCGCGGCTGGTCCTGCGCGCGATCAGCCCATACGCCACGAAGAGGCCGGCGCAGCCGCCCACCCCGCCGAGGATTCCCGTAAGCACTACCACCCCAGCCCGGTCCAGTTGCCGACCCGCTCTGCGTGCCCCAGTGGGCTGCTCTTTGCCTTGAATATCTGGTAAAAGACCACCGCGGTCAGCATCTGGAATGCAAAGGCGACGGCTACCGGCAGCATCTCGGCACCGTTGAAGCTGAGGGCGGCGATCCCGATGGCGATCGGCAGGTTCTTCATGCCGGACGAGTACGTAATGGCGATGTTCCGCCCCCTCGAGAACAGCCGGGTACCGACCAGGTATGCCGTGCCGAACAGAATCGGGAACAGCAGCACCGTCGAGGTCAGCAGGGGCGTGATCAGCTCGGCGTTCTCCACGATCGTGGGCACGTTCGTGTTGATGGCCATGAACAGGAGCAGCGCCGCCGCGGCCGCCGAGACCACCGGCATGAGGGGCAGGATTCGCCGGACCCGAACCCGTTTCTCCAGCGCCTCCCTGACGATGACCCCAGCCAGCAGGGGGAGCAGGACCGTGAGGGTCAGCTGCAGGAACATCTGCCCCGCGCTGACGGTGACGAACGCGCCCGCGAGGAGGGACATGAGCAGCGGTACGAGGAATGGCGCGAGGACCATAGTGGCGGCGTTGATGACCGAGGCCAGGGGCACGTCGCCTTCGAGGAGGCCGGCCCATACCAGGGCCATTCCGGCGCAGGGCACGGTCCCGATCAGGATGAGCCCGGTGGCCAGATCGGGGTGCGAGGAGAGGAACGCCGCGGCGAGGACCCAGCACACCAACGGCGCGAAGACGAAGTTGAGGGCGAGCCCGAAAGAGAACCCTCTCCAGTCCCGGGCCGCCGCACCCAGGCTGCGGAACGTGATGGTGAAGCCCATGGCGGCGATCATGACCGCAATGAGCGGGGCATTGACTCGGCGGATGAGCTGACCGGGGGTGGAGGTGAAGAACCCCAGGATCAACCCGGCGATGAGCGTGGCCGTGATGATGGCCGAGTACCTCGAGCGGACGAAAGCGGCGCAGGCTTGGATGGCGCTCATGGCACAGCTTCCCGGGTGGAGGTCCCGGGCGGCAGCCACACGGTGTCGATGCCCACCGCGAGCACATCGGCGTACATGGTTACCCCCCTGCCGCGGAAGTGGCGGCGGCAATCTGTCGCTCTGCCTCGAATCGCCGCAGCCGGTTCCCCGGTCGATCCGCGAGGGAGTACGCCGCCGGCAGGAAGAACAGAGTCAGGGGCAGCGAGTACAGGAGCCCGCCGATGACGGCGATGGCCATGGGCTGGAGCATGTCGGCTCCCTCGCCCAGGTTCAGGGCCAGGGGCGTGAGCCCGAGGATCGTAGTAAGCTGGGTCATGAGGATCGGGCGGAGCCGGATGGGGGCGGCCTGCACCATGGCCACGTATGCGTCGTCGCCCCGTTTGCGGTACTGCTCCGCCAGGTCCAGGAGGACCACGCCCTGGGACGTGATGCCGCCCATCATGATCACGAGCCCGATCAGGACGGTGGAGCCGAGGGGCGTTCCGGTGAGGAAGAGTGCGAAGAAGGCGCCGAAGAGGGCGAACGGCACGTTCAGCATGATGAGGAGCGGGAGGCCGAAGGCCTCGAACTTGACGGCCAGGACCACGTAGGCGAAGAGGGTGGCGAAGGCCAGGACGAGGCCCATGGCCTTCCGGTCCTCGGCCATCATCTGTGCCTGGCCGCCCATCTCCACCCAGACGCCCGGCGGCCGCTCGAGGGCCGCCACAACCTGCTCGGCCGCCGCCGCGGCCTCGCCCACGCTGGTCCCCAGCGCGTCGGCCCGTACGATCACCTCCTTGGCCTGGTCTTCCCGGATGATCTCGACGGGCCCCACCGCCCGGCGCACCTGCGCCACGTCCCGGAGGTAGATGGCGCCGCCGGGCCGGTCCTCGAGGACCAACCCTTCCAGATCTTCCCGGGATGTGAGCTGGGACTCAGGCACCATGATCCGGATGTCGTAATACTCGCTACCGTCCCGGTACTGGGAGGCGACGGCGCCCGTCACCAGGTCCCGGAGCCGGGCGGCCACGGCGCCCACAGGAACGCCCAGCGCCGAGGCCCGGGTCCGGTCGATGTGAACCCGGTACTCGGGCTTGGTCATCTCCATGGAGAGGTTGACGTTGGTGAGGCCGGGGGTCCGGTCCAGCTCGTCGGTCACAGCCCCGGCGAACCCGAAGATGACCGGGATCTCCTCGCCCTTGATCTTGATCTCCACCTGCTGTGTGCCGACCTGCCGGATCCCCTTCGTCTTCATCTGCATCACGCCGATGCGCGCGCCCGGCGCCGAGACGCTGGCGACGCGCGGTCGGATCCGCCGGATGAACTCCGCGGTGGAAACGCCGCGCTGGCCCTTGGGCACGAGCAGGATGTCGACCTCGCCCTCGTTGGCGATCTCGTACGTGGCCAGCCCCCACACCTTCCCGCCCGCCAGCGAGAACGTGCTCCGGATCTCGGGCTCCCCCTCGATGACCTGCTCGATCTCGGCCAGGACCCGATCGGTCTCGGCCACGGCCGTCCCCGTGGGCATGACGACCTTCACCATGACGCGCCCGTCGTCGACCCGGGGGAGGAACTCCGATCCCACGCTTCGCGCCATCCCGACCCCGGCAACGAAGAGGATCACCGCTCCGGCCACCACGATCCCCGGGCGCCGCAGGCCGGCGGCGAGGATGGCGCGGTACCGGTGTGTGAGGCGGCCGAGCGCGGCGTCGAAGACACGGGCCGGCCCGCGGGGGGCGCTCTCTCGCTCTCCGGCCAGCAGGCGCCCGGTCAGCGCGGGCGTAAGCGTCAGGGCCACGAGCAGGGAGATGGAGACGATCCCGGCCACCACCAGCACCAGTTCCTTGAACAGCAGCGCTGACAGTCCCGCGACGAACAGGAACGGGAGGAAGAGGGCCAGGAACGTCAGGGTCGCGGCGACAATGGCGGGGGCGACCTCGTCGCTCCCCCGCCGCGCGTAGTCTTCTTCCCCCTCGTCCTTGAATCGCGTGATGTTCTCCATCACCACGATGGAGTTGTCCAGGATGACGCCGAGGGCGACCACGAGCCCGCCGAGGGAGAACAGGTTCAGCGAGAACCCGGCGGTCTTCATCAGGAAGAAGTTGGCCAGCACGGTCACGGGCAGCGCCGCCGCCATGACCAGGATCTGTCGCCACCGGCCCAGGAACAGGTAGACCACCAGGATCACCAGGAAGGCGGCGAGGAGCGCGGAGCCCTGGACGCTCTGGATGGCGCCGCGCACGTAGTCGCCCTGGTTCTCCACCACGCCGAATCGGATGTCGTCGGGTATGTCCCTGCCGAGCTCGTCGAGCCGGGCCTGGACGCCGTCGGCCACGGCCACCGTGTTGGCGTTGGCCTGCTTGAGGACGTTCAGCTTCACGGCCGGCTCGCCGTTGAAGCGGGTGTTGACACGCATCTCCCGGTGCGAGTCCTCCACGGTGGCCAGATCCTTCAGGTACACATGCCGACCCTCGGAGCCCGTGGACACCACCACGTCGCGGATCTCGTCCAGCGACTCGAACTCGCCCATGGTGCGGGCGATGATCTCCCGGCTCTCCACCGTGACGCGCCCGGCGAACATGGCGCGGTTGCTCTCGAACACCGCCCGGGCCACGTCGCCGGGGGCCAGGCCGTAGGCCAGGAGCCGCTGCGGGTCGATGTGAATGCGGATCTCCCGCTCCAGGCCCCCGACCACCTCCACGCCGGCCGACCCTTCCACGGTGGTGAGCCGTTCCGCGAGCCAGTTGTCCGCCCACTCCCGGAGCCAGACCAGGTCGCGGCTGTCGGACGCGATGGCCAGCTCCATGACCGGGAGCTGGGAGGGGTCCGCCTTCAGGACCACGGGCGGGTCCATGTCCGGTGGCAGGCTCCGGTTCACCCGACCCATGGCGGCCATGACGTCCTGGTACGCCACGTCCACATCCACGCCGTAGGAGAAGTTGACCAGCAGGGTGTACATCCCCTCGATGGTGGAGGACTCCAGGTAGTCCAGGTCGTCCACCGTGGCCAGCACCCGCTCCACGGGCTCCGCGATGTTGGTCTCGATCTCGTCCGGTGTGGCGCCCCGCCACCAGATGTGGACCTTCACCATGGGGTACGTGACGTCCGGCAGGTAGTCCACCGGCAGGCGGGTGAGGCTGAAGAGACCGGTCAGGAAGACGGCCACCGTGAGCACCGTCACGGCCACCGGGCGCTTCAGGGCTGCGGCGGTCAGGTTCATGGCCGGGCCCCGTCCCCGGCGGCCGGGCGCGGCGTGACGGTCATGCCCTGCCGCAGGTTCCTCTGCCCCGATATCACCACCCGCTCGCCGGCCTCGACGCCGGACAGGACCTGCACCCGGCGCCCCGATTCGATCCCCGTCTCGATCCGCCGGCGATCCACGACGCCGTCCCGGACCACGTAGACCGTCAGCTCACCGTCTGTGTCGACGACCACCGCCGCGTCCGGGACCACCAGCGCCTCCGGCGCCTGCTCGAGCTCGAAGGCGACCCGGGCGAACATCCCCGGCGCGAGGTCCGCGCCGGGGACTGCCACCTCCACCGTCCGCGTTCGGGTCTCGCGGTCGAGCTCCGGAAAGATACGGGTGATCCGGCCCCGGAACTCACGGCCGGGATACGCGTCCAGATAGATCCGAACCGGGAGGCCTTCCCGGACCTCCGCCGCGCCGGATTCCGGGATGGCGAGCCGGACCACGAGGACGCCGGGATCGAAGAGCTCCACCAGCGGCGCTCGGGGCGCCACGTAGTTGCCGTCGTGGACGTGGACCTTCGCCACCACACCACGCCACGGTGCCCGCACCTGGTAGTCGCTCGACAGCTGCTCCGCCTGCTGGAACTGGGCCCGGGCCC
>JBBDRO010000004.1:0-13166 GCA_040905425.1 Gemmatimonadota bacterium
ATGTTCTCATGGGAACATGAGATCTTGGCGAGCCGATGGCAATAGCCGGACGCGTCGCAAAGGCTTTGTCCCTAGATTTCTAGCATGCGCACCACCGTTCGTCTCGACCCCGCATTGCTACGCGCCGCCAAACGCTTCGCCGCGGAAGCGGGGACGTCGCTGACCGCCCTCATCGAGGACGGTCTCAGGGAGGTGCTCGCTCGCCAGCAGCCGGCGCGGTCCTCGCCCTCCGCCGAGCTCCCGACCTTCTCCGGTGACGGGCTCCGGAACGGCGTCTGTCTTGATGACTCGGCCGCGCTCCTGGACCGGATGGACGGGTGAAGCTCCTCGACGTCAACGTCCTCGTCTACGCCCACTCCGCAGGAAACCGCCCTGGCGTTCGTGGAGGTCCTACGCAGCAGGGACAACTGCGTGGTGCTGGCGCCGGGGGAGCGCCATTGGGGACTTTTCATCGAGCTCTGCCGGGTCAGCCGGGCCACCGGCAACACCATCCCCGATGCCTACCACGCTGCGCTGGCGATCGAGACAGGGAGCGAATGGATCACAACGGACCGGGGCTTCCAGCGCTTTCCGGAGCTCTCCTGGCGGCACCCGCTGGATCCGGCGGGGGCGGAGTAGGCGCCGCCCACGCCGCCAGCACCGCCGCCTCCCGCTCGGGCGGCAACCCGGCCTGCCGGCACCCACGTGAAGCGCAGGTCGGGGTCGTTGCCGGGGAAGGCGGCGCGGATACCGTGGAGCTGCTCGGCCATGGTCATGGGCGCCGCGGGGCCGGTGGCGTTGTAGATGAGGTGCGCACGGGTGAGGTCCTCGGATGGGTGGCCGAGCGGTGCTCCTTCTGGGATGCTCGGGAAACGGCCCTCTGACAACAGGCTTCAAGTCAAATGTTTGTTGATAATTGAAGCGCTACAATTCGTTGAAAAGCATTAAGTTATAGAGTGGCGATAAGCCATAGATTATCTAAAAAGGCCCGCCAAAATACAGTATATAGTATTCTGGCTCAACCACGCCCTTTATGTTGCAAAGCCCAGAGCGTCCGTGAAGGCGCAACCCAGCAGAATCCAGCCGCAGGCCGCGCTCGCTCGAGCCGGGTGCCCGGCCGGGCACACGGAGGTGCGCTCCGGGGCCGGCCGGCCCTCGCAGCCTCATCGCCACACCCGCTCCCGGAGGCTACCTTTCGAAGGTAGCCAACCACCCCAAAACAGCCGCTCGTGAACGAACCCCGCACACCCGCACCGCGCCGCATCCTGCTGGTCGACTGTGACCAGTTCTTTGTGCAGTGCGCGCGCATAGCCGACCCGGAGGGCGCGGGCCGCACACCGCTGCTGCTCGTGGGCGGCAGCGTGGACGGCCGCGGCGTGGTCACCTCCGCCTCCTACGAGACGCGCGCCTTCGGGGTGCGCTCCGGCATGCCCACCGGCCGGGCCCTCCGTCTCTGCCCGGAGGCTACCGTGGTGGGGGTGCCGCGCGGGCTGTGCGGGGAGAAGAGCCGCGCCATCCGCACCGTCCTGGAGCGCTTCGCGCCCGTGGTGGAGCCGGCCTCCATCGACGAGGCGTACATGGACCTGTCGGGCACGGAGGGGCTCTACCGCGGGGAGGCGCTGGCGGACACCGCGCGGCGCGTGCAGGAGGCCGTGAAGGCGGAGACCGACATTGCCGTCAGCGTGGGTGGGGGAACCGCGAAGCTCATCGCCAAACTGGCGGTCACGAAGGCCAAGCCGGCAGGCGTGCACGTGGTCCCGCCGGGCGGCGAAGCGGACTTCATGCGCACCCTCCAGCTCGCCGCCATCCCGGGCGTGGGGCCCGTCTTCGCGGAGCGGCTGAAGCGGCTGGGCATGGTGAGCGTGGAAGACGCCTTGAAATACGAGGAGGCCACCCTTGGCCAGTGGCTGGGGGAGAACTCCGGGGCCTGGCTCCACCGCCGCATCCGGGGTATCGACGAGGGGCGGGTGGAGCCGGACCACGAGGCCAAGTCCCTGTCACGGGACGAGACCTTCGCGCGTGATCTGGACACGGCGGAGGAGCTCGAGACCGAGCTGCTCTACCTGGCGCTCAAGCTGGGCCGCGACCTGCGCGAGGAGGGGCTCCGCGCCCGTACGGTCACGGTGCGCATCCGCGACGACGACTTCCGCAACCGCTCCGCCGGCAGGACCCTGCCCGAGCCCATCGAATCGGACCGGGCCCTCTACGCCGTGGGGCGCGAGCTGATGACCAAGCTACGAAGCGACCGTCGCGTGCCCGCCCGCCTGCTCTCCATCTCCGCGTCCGGCCTGTCCAGCGGCCAGGGGCCGCGCCAGCTGGCGCTCTTCGACGAGGCCGCGCCCGAGGCGGAGCTGGAGACGGAGCGGGACCGCGCCCTGTCACGTGCGGCGGATGACGTGCGCCGGCGCTTCGGCGCGGACGCGGTGCGGCCGGGCTCCCTGCTGGACCGACGGCGTCGGTGACCGCAAAGCCCGTTAGGCTGATCCGCTGAGGGGTGCGCTCGCGCCGGAGGGCTGGTTTGCGCGCTTCCCCATCCCGAAGGTACGCGCGGTGGCGGTGATGGGAGACCTGGTCCACCGCGTGCTAACTCAGGTGGCGGATACCGTCCGCTTCACGGTGGTGCCGCCGCAGTAGCGCAGGATCGTCAGCGCCAGCGCCCGGGCGGCGGCCTCGAGCTCCGCCACCTCCACGTACTCGTCGGGCGCGTGCGCCTGGCGGACGTCCCCCGGGCCGTAGAGCACGGTGGGCATGCCGCCCTGGTTCACCAGCAGACGCATGTCGGCACCGTAGGGCATGCCGTGCACCGCCGCCGCAGCGCCGGTGGCGTCCAGGTGGGCGCCGCGCAGCGTGGTGACCAGCGGATCACGGGGATCCGTTGCGGCGGGCGCGAACTGCGCGCCCCACCATGCCAGGATCGGAGGATGCTGGCGTAGCCACGGATCGGTGCGCGCCACCGCGTCGAGCACGCCGGCCAGTTCGGCGCGGGCGGCGCGGGCGTCCTCGTCAGGCGCAATGCCCAGGCGCCCCTCGAAGGTGAGCTGCTCCGCCACCGTGGATGCCCAGATGCCCGCGCTGACCCTGCCTATACAGAGGGCGTACGGCAGCTCGTGGTCGGCGAACAGCGGATGGCGCGGCCGCGCGTTGCGCCGCGTCTCCAGCTCCTGCAGGGCGCGGTAGAGCGGGATGAAGTGGTGGATGGGGTCCACGCCCTCGGCACGCAACGCACCGTGGGCCGCCCGCCCCGGCACCGTGACGCGGAAGTTGAGGGCGCCGGCCTGGGCGGGCGCCACGACCAGCCCGGTGGGCTCCAGCACGATGGCGGCCGTGCCGGTGTGCCCGCGCTGGATGGCCGCGAGCGTGCCCAGACCGCCGTCCTCCTCGCCCACCACGCTGTGGATGAGCACGCTGCCCGCCAACTCCGCGCCCGCCCTGATCAGCGCCTGCACCGCGCACAGGGCGCACAGCAGGCCGCCCTTCATGTCGGCGGCGCCGCGGCCGTAGACGCGACCCTCGCGCAGGGTGGCCGCGAACGGCGGCGCCGACCACCGGTCGATCTGCCCCGCCGGGACCACGTCCACGTGGCCGTTCAGGACCAGCGTGCGTGCCTCGGACTCCACCGGTGCGGTGCCCCGCAGGCGGCCCACCACCCCGATGGCGCTTTCCCGGTCCAGCTCTTCCGTGTACGCGGGATGCCGGCGTAGCGCGGGCAGATCCAGCTCCCAGCGGTCCACCTCCAACCCCATGCCCGCCATGGTGGCGGCCATCCACTCCTGCGCTGGCGTCTCCCCGCCCGCCGAGGTGTCGAAAGCCATGAGCTGGTCCAGCGCGCTGAGCAGGCCCTCCAGGTCCAGGGCGTCCAGCACGCGGGCCTCCGTGCTCGACAGCGCCATCTACAGCCGGTCCAGCGCCGCCTCGAGGTCGGCAACCAGATCCGCCCCGTCCTCGATGCCCACGGCATAACGCACGAGCGCCTCGGGGATCCCGGCGGCGGCGCGCTCGGCGGGGCTCGACTCCACGTGGCTGGTGGTGGCGGGCGGGCCCACGAGCGTGGCTACCGAGCCCAGGCTGGCGGCCTGGTGCGCCAGGCGGAGCCCGCCGAGCAGCGTGCGCACCGCGTCGAAGTCACCCTTCAGCGCAAAGGCCAGCACACCGCCGAAGCCGCTCATCTGGCGCCGGGCCACGTCGTGATTGGGATGGTCGGGTAGCCCCGGATAGAAGACCGCCTCAACGGCCGGATGCGCGGCCAGGAATTCCGCCACCCGCTGGGCGTTGGCGTTCTGGCGGCTGACGCGCAGCTCCAGCGTGCGGATGCCGCGCGCGAGCAGGGAGGCGGAGTGGGCGTCCAGCGTGGCGCCGTTGATCTCCCGGAAGCGGAAGATGCGCCGTACCCGTTCGGCGTCCCCCACCACCACGCCGCCCATGGCGTCCGAGTGCCCGCCCAGGAACTTGGTGGCGCTGTGCAGCACCAGGTGCGCGCCCAGCTCCAGCGGCCGCTGGTTGATGGGCGTGGCGAAGGTGTTGTCCACGGCCACCACGGCGCCCGCCGCCCGCGCGGCCTCGGCCAGCCGAGCAATGTCCAGCACCTTCAGCGTGGGATTGGTGGGCGTCTCCAGGTAGAGCAGGTCGCAGCCGCCCGCCACGGCGGCCTCGATGGCGGGGTGGTCACCCGTGTCACACAGCTCCACCGCCACGCCCCAGCGCGGCAGGAATTCCGTGAAGAGACGATTGGTGCCACCGTACGTGTCGCGCACGCTGACCACCCGGCGGCCGGGCTCCAGCAGCGCGAAGAGCGTGTTGCTGATGGCGGCCATGCCGGTGGCGAAGCTGGTGGCCGCTGCCCCGCCCTCCAGCGCCCGCACCTTGTCCTCGAAGACGGCCACCGTGGGGTTGGTGTTGCGGGAGTAAATGTGGCCCGGCTTCTCCCCGGCGCCCACCGCGCGCCACTCGTCCAGGTCATCGTAGGCGTACGTCACGCCATGGAAGATCGGCGTGACCGTGACCCCCTCCGGGCCGCGCTCCGGCTCTCCCCCCCACACGCAGCGTGTGGACGCGCCCCACCCTTCGGTCATCGGCCGATTCCCACTGCCTCACTGCGCCGCACGCCGCCCGGGCCCGCGTCCACCACCACGCGCACGGTGGCGCCCGCCCCCGCCGGCCGCACCACCCAGCTCACCGTGTGGCTCCGCTCGCTCACCACGCCGGTGAAGGCCTCCGCGCCGGCCAGGTGCGGGATGATCGTGCGCGCGGCGCCCTCCACCAGCTCCGCGCCGTCCAGCTCCAGCCGCACCACGGGCGGCGCCACCACCTGGTCCGCCAGGCCACCGTCGCGGGACTCACTGCCCACGTGGCCGCGCACGGTGAGGTGCGTGGGCAGATAGCCGTCGTTGGTCACCGTGGCCTCCACGCGCACCGCGCCGTCCCCCAGCGGTGTCACCCGCGGTGCGGCCACCGTCACCAGCGGCGACTGCTCGGCCAGATGCAGGATCCAGTGGAGCTGCATCTCCGTCTCCCGTTCGAGCATCTCCGCGGGCGGGTTCTGGCCCCAGTACTTGCGATGCCAGCCACCGATCTCCACCGGGCCGAGCTGCGGGTGGTCGAACGCCTCCCACTCCTTGAAGTAGCGGCCGCCCAGCTCTTCACGGTCGAAGCGGCGGCTTTCCTCCTCACTGATGTCCCCGTCCCCGTCGTAGTCCGTCACCCAGGAGTCGCTGGCCACGTACTCGGGCACCCAGCCGATGATGCCGCGGTCCCAGTAGCCCCAGCTGATGAGCGTGCCGTAGCGGTGGTTGGTGGGGTGCGTGGAGCTGGGGCGCACGGGCCGGCCGGTGCTGGCGGTGTACTCCTCCCCGAGCTCCAGGATGAGGCCCAGGTCCCGCTCGTCCAGCAGCGCCGGGCTCACGGCCGAGGGCAGCCGGTAGACGAAGCCACCCGAGGTGTGGCCGTGCACGATGCCCGTGACGTTCGGACGGTCGCTCAGGAAGCGGACGGCGGCGTACGTCTCCGGCTCGCTCAGCGGGAAGACGCCCGCACCCGGCTGCAGGTGCTCGCGCTCCCAGTTGCGTGGGTAGTTGCGGTTCAGGTCCAGGCCGCCGATGCCGTCCTCGTTGAAGCGACCGTCGCCATCATCGTCGATCCCCTCGCTCATCGTCACCCATTCCCCGTCCTGCCCCCGGTAGCGCATCTGCAGGATGCGGCCGTCCCCGTCCAGGTCGTTGGCGGGATCCTCGTCGAAGCGCCCGTCATTGTCCTCATCCACGGGGTTCACGCTGCTGCGTAGCGAGAGGTCCGTGCGCAGCACCAGGTCCGAGCCGTCCGGGTTGAACTTGGGCCGGATATAGAAGGTGCGCGTGTCCAGCAGGCGCGTGACGCGCTCGTCCTCCCCGTAGCCGCGCAGCAGGTGCTCCAGGAAATGGAAGGCCACCGAGGAGCCCGTCAGTTCGGCGGCGTGCAGCCCGCCATCCACGTAGAGCGCGGGCTTCTCCTCCGCGGGCCCCGTGCGCTCGTTGGTCACTTCCATGACCATCAGCTCGGCGCCCAGGAAGCTCTGCCCGATGGAGTACAGGTTGGTGAGCTCCGGATACATGCGCGCCCACGCGGCCATGATGGCATTGGTCTCGTCGGCCGTGTAGAAGCGGTTCAGGTCAATGGCGCCGTCGGCGGCCACCAGGCCCGCCTGCTGGGCGCCCAGCGGCTGGACGAGCGCCAGGACCAGGAGCACGGGCAGGGAGCGGCGCATGCGTGACCTCCGGAAGGGGGGGTGGGGACCGGAGGATTCATACGACGGGCGGGTGCGGGGGGGGCCCCCCCCCCCCCCCCCCCCCCCCCCCCCCCGCAGAGCTACGACCCTTCGATCACGCCGCACGCCAGCCGCGCTCCGGCGTCACCGGACGGCTGGGAGGTGTAGTCATCCGGTCCGGCATGGATGACCAGTGCCGTGCCGCCGTCGCGCAGCAGTGACGTCTGTTGCCCCCGCTGCAGCGTCACGTTCTCCGCCAGCGTGGTGTGCGTCACGGTGCCGTCCTCCTGCACGGTGATGTTGCGCAGGTCACCGGCGTGCGGGCCTGCCGGCGCGTCGAAGCCGTGCTCGCGCTCCGTGGGATTGAAGTGCCCGCCGGCCGACGCGAAGTCGGGCGCCTCGCAGCCCCCTGTCTCATGGATGTGGAAGCCGTGCTCGCCTGCAGGCAGCCCCTGGGCTTCCAGGCTGATCTCCACACCGCCCTCCGCCTGGCGCAGCGTGGCGGTGCCGAGCTGCGTCCCATCCGGTGCGCGCAGGGTCACCTGGATGCTGGCGGTGCCGGTGGGCTGCTCGACCTCGGTCACAAGAGTGTCCATGGCCGTAAGCGAATCCTCGGTGGTCTCCTGGGTCTCGCAGCCGGCCAGGACGGCGCCGGCCATGAGTACGAGCATCGGGTGGAAAAAGCGCTTCATGGCGGTCATACCTCATCTGTCGGTTCGTGTGTACGCACGGAGCCGCCGGCCGTGCAAGACTCCGGCCGGGAGGCTGGACCGCACGCCCTCGCGCGCGCTACCTTGCCTGCATGCCGCCGAGACTCCTCTCTGGCATTCTCCTCTGCACGCTCGTCTCCACGGGATCCGCCCAGACGGTGGAATCGGAGCCCGCCGCGCGCGCGTATTCACCCCGGTGCGCCCCGCCGCTGGCCACGGCCATCTACTGCATGGAGCTGCTCCCCACCGCGCGGGCCGAGGACGCCGGCGCCATCGTGGAGCTGGGCCGCGCGGCCTCCCCCTTCCAGGTGGCGGTCACGCCGGCCGGGCACCTGACGTACGAGCTCACCGCCTGGATCGAAGGCCTGCCCGACCCCGCCGAGCTGGGGCCCTACACCACCTACGTGGCCTGGGTCACCCCAATGGCGCTGGACCCGGTGCTGCGCCTGGGCCCGGTAAGCAACGGGGAGAACGCGCTCGGCCGGGTATCGCTGAACAAGTTCCTGCTCATGATCAGCGCCGAGGCCAGCGCCAGCGTCACCGAGCGCCAGGGCCCGCTCATCCTGCGCGGCCGCTCCCCCTCCACGCGCATCGAGGCGCACGACATGCTGGCCCAGGCGCCCTCCGCCGCCCAGGCACCTCGCCAGGCGGCCGCGGCCGACACGGGCGCGCACGCCGGCCACGCCATGGCGCACGAGCACGCCGCCGCGCCCGGTGCGGACACCCCCAGCTGGAGCCCGCCGCCCATGTACCCGGGGCTGGCCATGCTGCCCGGCGTCATGGCCGTCCAGCCGCGCGTGGACCCCCTGCGCGTGCTGCCCGCCGGCATCGATCCGGCCACGCTGCCCGAGGTGCGCCCCGCGCAGCTGGTGGAGCTGCCCGACGGCGGCACGCTGGACCTGGAGGCCGGCTTCGTGCGCCGCCGCCTCGGCCAGCAGCAGCTGGTCATGCTGGCCTTCAACGGCCAGCAGCCCGGGCCGCTGCTGCGCGTCCGCCAGGCGGCCACCATCTTCGTGAACTTCACCAACGGCACGCCCTTCCCCACGGCCGTCCACTGGCACGGCCTGCGCCTGGACAACCGCTTCGACGGCGTGCCCGGCGTCACCCAGGACGCCGTGCCGCCCGGCGGCAGCTTCCGCTACCAGGTGCACTTCCCCGACCCGGGCATCTACTGGTACCACCCGCACCATCGCGAGGACGTGCAGCAGGAGCTGGGGCTCTACGGCAACATGCTCGTGGACGCGCTCGAGCCGGCGTACTACGGCCCGGCCAACCGCGAGGAGGTCCTCATCCTGGATGACCTGCTGCTCGGTGAGGACGGCATGCCGCCCTTCGGCGCGCAGGCGGCCACGCACGCCCTCATGGGCCGCTTCGGCAACCAGCTGCTCGTGAACGGCGAGCCCGCGTGGGAGCTGGATGTGGCGCGCGGGGAGGTGGTGCGCTTCTTCCTCACCAACGCCTCCAACACGCGCACCTTCAACCTGAGCTTCACGCGCACCGCGGAGGCGGACGCCGCCGCGCAGCGCGAGGCGCGGATGGAGGTGATGGGGGACGTCGCTTATGAAACGCTGCCGCTCAAGCTCGTGGCCTCGGACGTGGGCCGCTTCGAGCGGGAGGAACGCGTCCAGAGCGTGGTGCTGGCGCCCGCCGAGCGCTACGTGGTGGAGGCGCGCTTTCCGGAGGCGGGGCGCTGGGTGCTGAGGAACCGCGTGCAGGCCATCGACCACCGCCAGGGCGTCTACTTCCCCGAGGAACGCACGCTCGGGGAGGTGCGCGTCACGCCCGCGGCGGCCACCGACGATCACGCGCACGCGCACGAGGAGCTCCGCACGCACGCTGACGTGGTGGCCGACATCGACCGCTACCGCCACCGTTTCGAGGACCCGCCCGACCACCACCTGGAGCTTGATCTGCAGGCCGACTCGCTGGCCCGCCCCGTCCGCGAGTCCATGCTCTACGACCGTGTCTACGCCAACCCGGTGGAGTGGGCCGGCACCATGCCGCACATGAACTGGGCGTCCACCGCGCGCGAGGTGGAGTGGATCCTCCGTGACGCGGACAGCGGCCGCGAGAACATGGCCATCGATTGGCGCTTCCGCGTGGGTGACGTGGTGCGCATCCGCGTGGTCAACCGGCGGGACGTCTTCCACGCCATGCAGCACCCGCTCCATTTCCACGGGCAGCGCTTCCTGGTGCTCAGCCAGAACGGCGCGCCCACCCAGAACCTGGTCTGGAAGGACACCGTGCTGCTGCCCGCCGGCTCCACCACGGAGCTGCTGCTGGAACTGTCCAACCCGGGGCGGTGGATGGTCCACTGCCACATTGCCGAGCACCTGGAAGCGGGGATGAAATTCGTCCTCGACGTGGAGGAAAGATGAGTATGCCGCGTCCCCTGTCCGCGTTCCATTCCTCATGCACGGTCGCGGCCCTGGCCGCGCTCTGCGCACTCCTGACGCCCGCCGCCGCGCAGGCGCAGCGGCCGGCGTCCCAGCAGGAGTTCGTGGCCGTGGAGGCACCGGTGGTAGCGCTCACCCACGTGAAGCTGCTGGACGGCACCGGCGCGCCCGCGCGCACCGACCAGACCATCCTCATCGAGGGGGACCGCATTCGTGCCGTGGGCCCGGCCTCGGAGGTGAACGTGCCCGCTGGCGCCGAGGTGCTGGATCTCACCGGCCACACGGTCATCCCCGGCCTCGTGGGCATGCACAACCACAGCTATTACACGGGCGGCAACGGGCGCGCGGCGCAGCTCTCCTTCTCGGGGCCGCGCCTCTACCTGGCCTCGGGCGTGACCACCATCCGCACCACCGGCGCGCGTGCGCCCTACGAGGAGTTGAACCTGAAGCGGGACATCGAGGCCGGGCGGGTGATCGGGCCGCGCCTCTTCGCCACGGGCCCCTATCTCACGGGCGAGCAGGGTCCCGGGACCATGACGCTCCTGGACGGGCCGGAGCAGGCGCGCCGCGTGGTGCGCTACTGGTCCGAGGAGGGCGTGGACTGGTTCAAGGCCTACACCTGGATCAGTCGGGCCGAGCTGGCCGCCGCCATCGACGAGGCGCACCAGCACGGCGTCAAGGTGACCGCGCACCTCTGCTCGGTGGGCTACCGCGAGGCGGTGGCCATGGGTATCGACAATCTGGAGCACGGCCTCTTTGCCAACAGTGAGTACTACCCGGGCAAGGAGCCGGACGACTGCCCCGGCGGCTTCCGCAGCCATTTCCCCGACCTGGACGTGAACGGTCCCGAGGTGCAGGCCACCTTCCGGGACATGATCGCAAACGACGTGGCCATGACCTCCACCCTGGTGGTCTACGAGATCTCCGTGCCGGGCCGGCCGCCCATCGACGAGCGGGTCTTCGAGATGCTGGCGCCGGAGATCGCCGCCGAGGTGCGCGCCATCTCCGTGCAGCGCAGAGATCCGAACTCCCGCGGCGGCATCGACCCGGCGGTCTACGCCAAGGCGCTGGAGTACGAAAAGGCCTTCGTGGACGCCGGTGGGCTGCTGACCGCGGGCGTGGACCCCACCGGCTACGGCGCCGCGCCACCGGGGCTCGGCGACCAGCGCAACTACGAGCTGCTCCTGGAGGCCGGCTTCACGCACCCGCAGGTGGTGCAGATCATGTCGGCCAACGGCGCGAAGGCGCTGGGCATCGACGACCGCACGGGCACCGTTGAGACCGGCAAGCTGGCGGAGCTGGTGGTCATCCAGGGGGACGTGGAGGCGCTCGGCCACATCCGTAACACGCGCATTGTCTTCCGGGACGGCGTGGGCTGGGACGCGCCGGCGCTGATGGAGTCGGTGCGGGGGATCGTGGGGATCCGGTAGGCGAGGTGTCCACCCGACCGATCCCGGGCAGGCCCTTGTCTTACCAGATTTCTACCATGAAATCTACCATTGACGCCGCCGGCCGGGTCGTGATTCCCAAGGGTCTGCGGGCCAGGCTGGGGCGGACTGGAGGCCAGACCATCCAGATTCGCGAACGGGATGGCATCATCGAGATCGAACCTGCCGCTACGTCCATGACGCTGGTGGATCGTGGCGGGGGTCCGGTGGCGATACCGGAGCAGGAGCTCCCGACGCTCACGGATGAGCAGATGCGGGCCACCATGGAGCGGACGCGCCGTTTATCGTCGTGGACACCAGCGTGGTCGTGGCGTGTTTCTTTCTCGGAGTCGGCGCGGGAATCGTCTGACTTGGTGACCCGGACGGCTCACCTGGCGGTGCGGCATTCGAGTACTTTGAGCAGATCGCGTCGTCCTGCATTCCGCCGACGTGTTCGTGCTCCTGGTCTAGGTGAAAACCACCTGCTCTTCCAGCGGGACCCGGTCTACGCCGTTCTTGCGAATCGACTTTACCGATCCGGAGGACAACCGCGGATCTGCAGGGCCGGGTCGCAGGCAGCCTCGAGGTGCACGGGTGGGAAGGTGGTGCCCAGCCGAATGAGGCCGTGGCAGGAACGGTAGCCCAGCTCGGGATGAGGCCGGCTCAGGCCCACGACCACCTGCCGTCCCGTGGGAGCGCATGGCTTGTCGTATCGCCCCCCGGGCCAGGAAAATATGACCACTGATAGCATAACGACTTCCGAACAACTTTCGAACAAGTCTCGAACAATTCCTGGTTGCGAATGGCGTGGGCCTAACCCATGCTTCGATGTGCATGGACGATCCACCGAGCGCTGGTGCAGGATCTACTGGTCTCGGAGACGATGGATCTTCAAGAACTCTCGAGCAGGAGGCGAGATGGCTGAGGAAGGCAAGTGGACAAGGGCGATGAAGGTCATGCGGTTAAGTGGGCTCGCCGTGATTTTCGTCATAGCTGGCCTGGCAAACGACGCGCAGATCACGGCAGCGGAGGAGGGTTGCAGTAACGTATTTAAGAATTGCACCTCAGACCCGCAGTGTGATGACGTGAAGGGAGATTCGTGCAACGCCGGAACGGTGCAGTGCCCGGGCCAATATGTCTGCGGGGGTCACGAGAACTGCGACGAAGACCCGTCAAATCCTGTTGCACTGTGGTGCATGGTGGACAACCCCCCGGATTGAGCGAAGGCAGGGTGAGAGCTTCGATGGCGGTGGGAGGGCACGCCGCAGTACTTGCGGCTTGGCTTCTTGCCGGCTGTGTCGGAGATGATGTAAATACGCCTCAGTTTGACTTTGGCGGGACCTTTTCACGGTATGACAGCGCCGGGACCATCATATCCGTCACTGCCGAAACGGCAGCTCGAGCCTCCCTCGGCTGGCTCTTCGACTCAGCCGCTGACTTCGAGCTGGGAGCGAACGATAGTCCGCTCCATGAGTTTCACAGAATCGCCGGGGTTAGGCAGCTTCCCGGGGGGCACGTTGTCGTCCTAGACAGCGGCGACAGGGAGCTGCGGTTCTTCGATCAAAACGGAACGCTCTTCCGGCGCATCGGCCGGCAAGGCAATGGCCCCGGCGAATTCGAGGATCCGGTGCTCGTTTCAACCTCGCGTGCCGACTCCTTGGTCGTTTGGGACGTGAGGCTCAGGCGGCTTCACATCTACTCGTCGGACGGATTTGTGCATCGGCTGATCCGACCCGCTTCCTGGGCCGGCGGCCGTCCACCGGTGGGAGTGGCCGGGTCGCAGAGGCTGGTCGATCACGCGGCGTACCCGCATCCAGCTGGAGGGGGCACCCAGCAGGGCGTTTGGGAAGAGCCCCCTAGGGTCAATACCGTTCACTTAGCGTTGACAAGGGGGCGCCGAGGATGTAGCTTGCCGGTC
>JBBDRO010000005.1:0-13052 GCA_040905425.1 Gemmatimonadota bacterium
CTGGCCGGGCCCGCCTACGTGGGCCCCGGCAGCACGCTCCTGGGCGGCAGCTTCGCAGCCGTGAGCATCGGCCCCGCGTGCAAGGTGCGCGGCGAAGTGGAGGAGAGCGTCATCCTGGGCCACAGCAACAAGGCCCACGACGGCTTCCTGGGCCACGCCTACCTGGGCCGCTGGGTGAACCTGGGCGCGCTGACCACCAACAGCGATCTGAAAAACAACTACGGCACCGTCCGCATGTGGACCCCCGACGGCCAGGCGGACACCGGGCAGATGAAGCTGGGCTGTCTGCTCGGCGACCACGTCAAGACCGCCATCGGCACCATGCTGAACACCGGCACGGTGGCCGGCGTGGGCGCCAACCTGTTCGGCGGCATGCCCCCCAAGTACGTGCCGCCCTTCACCTGGGGCGCGGCCGCCGACGCCGGACCCTACGACATCGAAAGATTCCTCCCCGTTGCCGAGAAGGCCATGGCCAGACGGGACATCCCGCTCGCGGACGGTATGCGCACCATCCTGCGGGGCCTCTTCGAACGGCGCGACGCGTGAGGAGCCCCGTCCGCATCCGGTGTGAGCCGCGGGGCCGCGCGCCACGGCGGGCCCCATGAGGGTCACCGTGCTCGGCAGCGGCAGCGGCGGCAACGCCACCCTCGTGGAGGCGGGTGACTTCCGCGTCCTGGTGGACGCCGGCTTCAGCGGGCGGGACCTGGAGCGGCGCCTGCGCAGCGTGGGAGCCGATCCGGAGACGCTCGCGGCCATCGTCATCACGCACGAGCACGGGGATCACACGCGCGGCATGGGCGTGCTGGCGCGTCGCTTCCGCGTGCCGCTCCACCTCACCGAACGCACCCGTGCCGCGTGCGCGAAGCTGCTGAACGGCACCGAGGAGGTCCGCGCCTACGGCCCCGCCACGCCCTTCCGCGTGGGTCCCTTCGAGGTGCGCCCCTTCCTCACGGTGCACGACGCCGTGGATCCCGTGGCCGTCACGCTCACACACCCCGAGAGCGGCTGCCGCCTGGGCGTGGCCACCGACCTTGGCCGTCCCAACGCCGGCGTACGCGCCGAGCTGGCCGGCTGCCACATGCTGGTGCTGGAGGCCAACCACGACACCCCGATGCTGTGGAACGGCCCCTACCCCTGGTCCGTGAAGCAGCGCATTGCCTCCAGCCACGGCCACCTGTCCAACGAGGCCGCCGCCGAACTGGCCACGGAACTCCACCACGACGAGCTGGCGCACGTGGTGCTCGCGCACCTGAGCGTGCACTGCAATGACGGTGGGCTGGCGCGCGAAGTGGTGGGCCGGGCGCTGGAGCGCGCGGGCTACCGCGGCGCCCTTGAGGTGGCCGGGCAGCACGAGCCCATGACGCCGGTGGAGCTGCTGGAGGCCCGCCGCGCGCTAGCGCCGCCGCAGCTGCGATTGTTGTGACCACTCTGGAGAGCTGATGCCACCTTTTTTCTTCCTCATGCCGATGCTGTTCTGGATCGTCATCCTGGGCGGCGGCTTCTATCTGGCTCTGCGATTCGTCCGTGCGCTGGAAGGCCGCGGTGCGGGCGGCGGGGCGGCCGCTGAGCTGGCGGAGCTGACCGAACTCCGCAGGCGCCTGGAGCGCATGGAGGAGGGGCTCGACGGCACCGCCCGGCGCCTTGACGCCATGGAGGAGGCCCAGGAGTTCACGACCCGGCTGCTGACGGAGGGCCCGGAGAACGCGGATAGCTCCTAGTGATGTGTCGCAGAAGTCACGTTGCATTCGGAACCGGCTGCATCCCAGCCAGCGTCGTTGCTCGTCGTCGGCATAGCTACGGCTATGCTCTCCTCCTCGCGCCTAGCTGGCCGGGCGCATCCGGCCCCTCGGTGCGACACGGGACTTCTGCGACACATCACTAGCACCGCGCTCACGGCCGGCCCCGCGCGCCACACACCTGCCGAAGTGCGGTCCACAGCCTACGCCACGCCCCACACGCCTACCGAACCGCGATCACCGCCCAAGCCATGCGCCACACCCCCTACGGGACCTCGGGCTTGCGTGATTTATCGCTTATCGATATTATCGACAATCGATATTCATGACGCGCAGGAGGAACGATCCCAGGCTACCGTCCGGACCGGGTCGTGGGTTGGCTGACCAGGCTCACCACCATCGCCTTTTTCTGGCTGGCCTTCGTGGGGGCCATCCTGGTGATCGGACTGCCGGCGGTGAAGCTGCTGGCCGGGGACGATCCTGACTGGGTCATCGGGCTCACGGTGCCGGCGGAGCTCGTGGACGTGGACGGCGCCGTGCTCACGCGCTGGGGTGAAGCCCGCCTCGAGGTCGAGGACGTGCAGGGTTCACTCAGGCTGCCGATTTCGATCCTCCCCTGGGGGCTCTTCGTCCTGCTGTGGGCCTACATTACGCTGCTGGGCGCGCTGATGCTCCTCTTCCTCCACAATTTGCGCCGCCTATTCCAGCGCGTGCGCGACGGCACCCCCTTCGACACGGCCAACGCGCGGCGGCTCCGCCGGCTGGGTGTGATCGCCCTCGCGCTCGCGCTGCTGAACGGCGTGATCGAAACCGTCACGTCGCTGGCCGTGCGCCCGGCCCTGGTCAGCAGCACCTTCAGTATTCCGACGGGGCTGTCCCTCGACCTTTCCATGGTCTTCTTCGGCCTCGTGCTGCTGGCCCTGGCGGAGATCTTCCGTCGCGGCACCGAGCTCGAGGACGAGCAGGCGCTGGTGATCTAGATGGGGATCCAGGTGACGCTCGATCGCGTCCTCGAGCAGCGTGGCATGACGCTCACGGAGCTCAGCGAGCGGGTGGGCATGACACTCGCCAATCTCTCCATCCTGAAGACCAACAAGGCCAGGGCCGTCCGCTTCTCCACACTGGAAGCGCTCTGCCGGGAACTGGAGTGCCAGCCGGGGGACCTGCTCGTCTACGGGGAGCCGGACTGAGGGGTGCTTCGCGGCGGCGGCGCCGCCCGCGAGACCGTCCGCTCGGCTGGATGCCAGTGTCGCGCGAGGAGCAATCCCGGCCGCTACAGCCCCAGCGCCCGCAGCACGTCGTTGCCGAGCGCCCAGGCCATGATGGCCAGCACGATGACGAAGCCCACCTGCGTCCAGCGCATGCGCGCCTCGAAGGAGAGGGCGCGGCCGCGCACGGCCTCGATGCCCAGGAAGACCAGGTGGCCGCCGTCGAGCACCGGAATGGGTAGCAGGTTCAGCACGGCCAGGTTCACGGAGAAGAGCGCCATGAAGCCCAGGAAGGCCTCCAACCCGAGGCGCGCCACCTGGCCGCTCAGCTGGCCGATGAGGATCGGGCCGCCTACGTCCCGCGCGGACTGCTCGCCCTTGAAGAGGCCTCCCAGGAAATCCACCGTGAGCGCTGTGAAGGTCCATGTCCGGTCAGCGCCATAGACGGTGGCCCCCACCGGTCCCAGCCGGTCGCGGGGCCGCGGCGGTAGCGCGGCAGCCACTTCGATGCGGCCTGCTTCCCTGCCCCCTTCCACCGTCTGGGCTTCGGGGGTCACGCGGATGGGCACGCGCTCACCATCGCGCGCCACCTCCAGCGCCAGCTCACGCCCGGCAGCTTCCTCCACGAGCTCCTGGAAGGTGCGCCACGTCTCCACGGGCCGGCCGTCCACCGCCACGATCACGTCGCCGGGCTGGAGGCCGGCACGGGCCGCCGGGCCGCCGGGAATGATCTGCGCCAGCTCGGCGGGGTGGTCGGCGGCGAACTGGCTGACGAGCATGGCCCGGGCGGTGTCCCCGGACGGCAGCGTAAGGTCCACCGTGCGGCCGTCGGCAAAGCTCAGGGTGGCCGCGCCGGCCGGCGCCGTCATGAGGCGCATTTCCAGCTCGGCCGCGTCATCCACGTCGTGCCCGTTCACGGCCCGCACCACGCTGCCGGGCGGCACCTCGAGCAACGCCTCCGTGCCCTCGGGGAGCAGCGCCTCGCGGAAGAAACCCACCTCGGCGGGACCCGCCTGCGGCACGCCCCAGATCATGGCGCTCGCGGCAAAAATCAGCCAGGCGAAGATGATGTTGAAGATGACGCCGGCCGAGATGACCATGGTGCGCGCCAGCAGGGACTTGGACTCGAAGTCGCGCGGATTCGGCGTGCGCCTGGCCACCCCCCCATCGGGCGCCATGGACGGTGTCTCCCCCTGCCCGTCCAGCCCGCCCTGCCCGTCGGGCTCACCCTTGCGGGCTGCCCCATCCTGCTCGTCAGCTGTGCCCTTCCGGTCCGCCCCGCCGCCCTCGATGGCCTCCATCTCCTCCATGCCCGCCATCTTGACGTAGCCGCCCAGCGGCAGGAGGGAGATCACGTACTCCGTCTCGCCCCGCGTGAAGCCGATCACACGCGGCCCGAAGCCGATGGAGAAGCGCGGCACCTCGATGTCCACGGCCTTGGCCGCCAGGAAGTGCCCCAACTCGTGCACGAAGATGAGGACGCCCAGCACCACGATCGTGGCCAGAATGGTGATCAGCATTGCTTCTCCAGTGCATCCGCGGCGGTGGCCCGGGCCCAGCCGTCGGCCTCGAGCACGCTCTCGAGCGTGTCCGCCGCGCGCGGATCGTGCATGTCCAGGGTGGCGCGGATGACTTCCGCTACCCCCGTGAAGTTCAGGCGGCCCTCCAGGAAGGCCGCCACGGCCACTTCATTGGCCGCGTTGTAGACCGCCGGCGCCGTGCCACCGGCGCGTCCCGCCGCCTCCCCCAGCGCGAAGGCCGGAAAACGTTCCCGATCCACCGCCTCGAAGGTGAGCGGCCCCGCCGCCACTGGATCGAAGCGCCGCGTCCCGCTGTCCGCCACCCGCTCCGGATGGGAGAGCGCGTAGAGGATGGGCAGTTCCATGTCCGGGAAGCCCAGCTGCGCAAGCACGGAGCCATCCACCAGTTCCACGAAGGAGTGGATGATGGACTGCGGATGGACCACGGCCTCGATGGCGTCGTAGTCCAGGCCATAGAGGTAGTGCGCCTCGATGACCTCGAGCGCCTTGTTGGCCAGCGTTGCGGAGTCCACGGTGATCTTGGCGCCCATGTCCCATGTGGGATGCTTGAGCGCGTCCCTCGGCTCCGCCCCGTCCAGACGCTCCGCGCTCCAGGCACGAAACGGACCGCCCGACGCCGTGAGCACCACCCGCCGCACGTCCGCCGTGCGCGCACCGCTGCCCGCCAGGCACTGCAGGATGGCGCTGTGTTCGCTGTCCACCGGCACGAGCTGGCCGCCGCCCGCGCGGAGCGCCGCCTGGACCAGCTCCCCGCCCGCCACGAGCGACTCCTTGTTGGCCAGCGCCAGCCGCTTGCCGGCACCGAGCGCGGCCAGCGTGGCCTCCAGCCCCGCGGCGCCCACGACGGCGTTCAGCACCACGTCGGCGTCCGGGTGGGCGGCCACCTCGAGCAGCGCCTCCGGGCCGGTGCGCACCCGCACGCCGGGGGCATCGGGGACCGGCCCGCCATTGGCCAGCACGGCCAGCCGGGCGCCGTGTGCGCGTGCCTGCGCGACCAGCTCCGCGCCGCGCGAATGGGCGGCCAGCGCCACCACCCGGAAGCGGTCGGGATGGCGCTCCAGCACACGGAGCGCGCTCCGGCCGATGGAGCCGGTGGAGCCGAGTACGGCCACGCCGATCATGGCCATGGGACGCTCCCCCCGATGCCCAGCACCCACGACAGGTACCAGTAGGCCACGGGGATGGAGAAGAAGAGCGAGTCGAAGCGGTCGAGGGCGCCACCGTGGCCGGGCAGCAGGGTCCCGGAGTCCTTCACACCGGCCTCCCGCTTGAACAGGGACTCGGCCAGATCCCCCACCTGGGCCACGACCGAGATGAGCACGCCGCCGACGGCGCCCGCCACCACCCCCACCGGGATGGCGTGCCAGGCCTGCAACACGAAGGCCGCGTACGCCGCGCCGGCGAGGGCGGTTCCCAGCAGGCTGAACAGCGCGCCGGCGCGCGTCTTTCCGGGGCTCACCGACGGCATGAGCTTGGTGGTCCCCCACGCCCGGCCACCGAAGTAGGCCGCCGAGTCGCCGATCCAGGTCAGCGCGATGGGAAACGCCAGCAACGCCGCCCCGGCCCACCGGTCGGGCACGGCCGGGCCGCCCGCGTGGCTCAGGTCCATGTGGCGCAGGAGCACGGCGTAGCTCAGCGTGCCGCCCACGAAGACGGCGCCGAAGACCGTGAGCGCGGCGGCGCCGAGCGGGTTGGCGTCCACGCCGCGCAGCCAGATGCCGGCCGCGGCCGCCAGCAGCACCAGGACATGCACCGTGGGCCAGGCATAGGCCGCCTGTGCCGCGGCCGTGCCGGTAGCGGTGGCCACCAGTACCAGGCCCGCCGCGAACAGGACGCCCGCCGCCTGAAAGGCCCGCACGCCGCGCGGCTCCGCCAGCAGAAAGAGCTCCCGGACGCACAGCGCCGCCACCAGCGCGAGCGCCAGGCCCAGCACCCACCCGCCCGCCCACAGCACGGCCACGGCCGCGGGAATACCCACGGCCGCCACGGCTACACGCTTGCCGAGGTCACCCGCCATGGTGGCCACGCCTCGCCTGGTGGCCGCGCGTCACGACGGCGCGCTCACACGGCCGAAGCGGCGCTCCCGCTTCTGGTAGTCCGCCAGTGCGGCGAAGAGCTCCTGGCGCCGGAAATCCGGCCACAGGACCGGCGTGATGAAGAGTTCCGTGTAGGCCAGTTGCCAGAGCATGAAGTTGCTGATGCGCTGCTCGCCTGAGGTGCGAATGAGGAGATCGGGGTCGGGAATGCCCGCCGTGTAGAGGTTGGCGGCCACATGCTCCTCGGTGATGTCGGCAGGATCCAGTTCACCGGCCCGCACGCGCTCCGCCAGCAGGCGGGCCGCCCGCGTGATCTCGGCGCGACTGCCATAGCTGATGAGCAGATTCAGGCGCAGGCTGGCGCCGCCGGCGGTGTGCGCCTCGATCCCCTCGATGGCGCGCCGGGCGGCCGGCGCGAGCCGGTCACGGTGACCGAAGATGCGCACCTCCACACCCTGCGCCTTGAGCTCGTCACGCTCCTTGATGACGTACTGGCGCAGCAGGCGCATGAGCGCCGAGACCTCGGCCGCAGGCCGGTTCCAGTTCTCCTGGGAGAAGGCGAACAGGGTGAGAATGGGCACGCCCACCTCAATAGCCCCCTCGATGGTGTCCCGCACGGCGTCCATACCGGCCGAGTGACCGCGCACACGGGGCAGGCCGCGGGCCCGTGCCCAGCGGCCGTTGCCGTCCATGATCACGGCTACGTGCTCCGGGAGTGGTCCCGCCCGGAGGTCATCGAGGAAATGCTGCATGGGAGAGGTCCAGCAGAGGTGAGAGGCTAGACCTCCATCACCTCCTCTTCCTTCTTCTTCATGAGTTCGTCGATACGCGCTACGTGCTCGTCGGTGAGTTTCTGGACTTCGTCCATTTCGCGGCGCGCCACGTCCTCACCGATCTCGTGCTCCGCCTCGTGCTCCTTGATGGCCTTGTTGGCCTCCTGACGGGCGTGGCGCACGGCAATGCGCCCCTCCTCCGCCAGCTTGTGGAGCATGCGCACCAGGTCCCGGCGCCGCTCCTCGTTCAACGCAGGGATCGGCACGCGGATGACGTTGCCGTCGTTGGCCGGATTGAGGCCCAGGTCCGCGTTGCGGATGGCCTTCTCCACATCGGCCAGCACGCTCTTGTCCCATGGCTGGACGAGCAGCATGCGCGGTTCCGGCGCGTTCACCGTGGCCACCTGGTTCAACGGCACCTTGCTGCCATAAGCCTCCACGCGCACCGTATCGAGCAGCGTCGGCGAGGCCTTCCCGGTCCGCACCGACGTGAATTCGCGGCGCACCGCCTCCACGGCGGCATCCATCTGCTGCCGTGCTTCACCGATCGTGGGCATTCATCCCCTCCCGTACCGTTTTTTTCGCAATGGCGGGGAGTCCCCGCCGCCGGCCGCAACTTAGGCAGGGTGCAGTCAGGAAACCAGCGTCCCCTTGCTTTCCCCCCTCAGCACGGCGGCCATGGCACCTGGCTCCTGGATGTCCAGCACCACCAGCGGCAACCCGTTCTCCCGGCAGAGCGAGACCGCGGCGGCGTCCATCACCCGCAGGTCCTTGGTCAAGACGTCCTGGTAGCTGAGTCGCGGAATGAATTCGGCCGTCGGGTCCGTCACGGGGTCGGCCGTGTAGACGCCCTTCACCTTCGTGGCCTTGATGAGCAGGTCCGCGTGCACCTCGACGGCGCGCAACACGGCGGCCGTGTCGGTGGAGAAGTAGGGATTCCCCGTGCCACCCGCGAAGATCACGACCCGCCCCTTCTCGAGGTGGCGGAGCGCCCGGCGGCGAATGTAGGGCTCGGCCAGCGCCTCCATGCGGATGGCGGTGAGGACGCGAGTCTCCACGCCCTTGCGCTCGAGCAGATCCTGGACAGCCAGGGCATTGATGATGGTGGCCAGCATGCCCATGTAGTCGGCATTCACCCGATCCATGCCCTCGGCACTGGCGGTGGTGCCGCGCACGATGTTGCCGCCGCCGATCACCAGCCCGATGGAAGCACCCATGTCGTAGAGGCCTTTGATCTGGTCGGTGAGCGCATCCACCACCGGGGGCGCGATGCCAAAGCCCTGCTGGCCGGCCAGTGCCTCGCCGCTCAGCTTGAGGACCACTCGCCGGTACTTCAGCGCTGCCGCCTCCGTGCCCGCCTCCGCGCCCGCCACGGTTACTCGCCCAGTGCGTAACGGGTGAAGCGCCGCACCACGATGCGCTCGCCCGTCTTGGCAGAGATATCCTCCACCAGTTTGCCGACCGTCTGATCGGGGTTCTTCACGAACGGCTGATCGAGCAGCGTGTTGTCCTTGAAGAAGCGCTTGAGCTTCCCGTCCACGATCTTCTCGTGCATGTCTTCGGGCTTGCCCTCCTGCTTCACCTGCTCCAGGTAGACACCGCGCTCGCGCGCCACCAGCCCGGCATCGATCTCCTCGGCGCTCACCGCCAGCGGGGCCGATGCGGCAATGTGCATGGCCAGATCGCGGACCAGGCCCTGGAAGTCATCCGTGCGGGCCACGAAATCGGTCTCGCAGTTGACCTCCACCAGCACGCCGATGGTGCCGTTCATGTGGATATAGCTGCCCACCGCACCCTCACTGGTCTCCTTGCCGGCGCGCTTGGCGGCCTTGGAGGCGCCGCGGGCCCGCAGGAGGTCGATGGCCGCCTCCATGTCCCCGTCGGTCTCGGCCAGGGCTTTCTTGCACTCCATCATCCCCGCACCGGTCCGGTCGCGGAGCTCCTTCACCTGCGCTGCACTAATGGCCATGTTGATTCTTTCCTGTGCTTGTGTCGGTCGTGAAAAAGCGCCGCAGGGCTGCAGGGCATGCAGCGCCGCAGCGCCTTCTCATGCGCTGAGCGTGTGGGCCGCGGCGATCAGCTCTCCTCGCCTCCGGCCTTGCCCTCGTCGCTGGCGGGCTTGTCCGCCGCCTCGCCCTCGTCACCACCCTCCGTACGGACATTGGCAATGACCTCGGGACGCGGCTTGCGCTTGCGACGCGGGCGCTTCTTGCGACTGCGATCATCCCCCGACGTCTCCTGGGCCAGTCCGCCCTCGGTGGAGTACGTGGTGGTCTCACCCTGCTCGGAGCGCTTGCGCGCGTCGGGCGGCAGATCCCGGCGCGCCTGCTCGATGGCGTCCGCGATGGCGCCGCTGATCAGCTGCACGGCGCGAATGGCGTCATCGTTGCCCGGGATGGGGTAGTCGATGAGGTCCGGATCGGCGTTGGTGTCCGTGATGGCGATCACGGGGATGCCGAGCTTGTTGGCCTCCTTGATGGCGATCGTCTCCTTGCGGGCGTCGACCACGAAGAGGGCCCCCGGCAGGCGCGTCATGTCCTTCACGCCGTTCAGGTACTTCTTGAGCTTGTCCTGCTCACGCGTGAGCAGGAGCTGCTCCTTCTTGGTGTAGAACTCGTAGGCACCTTCCTCGATGCCGCGCTCGAGCTCCTTCAGGCGCCGGATCTGCTTCTTGATCGTGGTGAAGTTGGTGAGCATGCCGCCCAGCCAGCGCTCCGTGACCCACATGGCGCCGGCGCGCTCCGCCTCCTGCTCGATGATGGGCCGGAGCTGGCGCTTGGTGCAGACGAAGAGGATGCGGTCTCCCTGGAGAATGAACTCCCGGACCGCGGCCTGTGCTTCCGTGAGGAGCTCGGCCGACTTCTTCAGATCGATGATGTGAATGCCGTTGCGAGCCGCAAAGATGTACCGCTTCATCTTCGGGTTCCAACGGCTCTTCTGATGACCGAAGTGTACGCCGGCCTTCAGCAGCTCCGTGACCTGGGTGTCCACCATCCGTGTGTTTCCTGTAGCTCGGGTTTTGTCGGGGAAGGCATCTGCCTCCCGCGCTTCCACCGCCTTCGTCCGGTCGACCGCCCCCGGAGGGGACCCCGGTCGCGCCGTCCAGCGGTGTGTGTGCTCGGCGCCGCGGCGCCGGCTCGATCGTTGGCTAGCGCTTCGAGAACTGGAAGCGCTTGCGGGCGCCCGGCTGACCGGGCTTCTTGCGTTCCACCTCACGGGCGTCCCGCGTGAGCAGGCCCTTCTGCCGCATGGTGGGCCGCAGTTCCTCGTCATACTTCATGAGCGCGCGGGCCAGCGCCATGCGCGTGGCCCCCGCCTGCCCCGTCTGACCGCCGCCATTGACGTTGATCTTGATATCGAAGCGACCCTCCGTCTCGGAGGCCACCAGCGGCTCCAGCGCGTGCGTCTGGTGCGTGGGGCGCGGGAAGTACTCGGCAATGGGCTTGCCGTTCACCAGGACGGTACCCGAACCGGGCTTCATCCAGGCGCGCGCCACGCTCGACTTGCGACGGCCGAGGCCGTGATACTGGGTCATTTCAGCCATATCAGATCTCTATGGTTTCCGGCTGCTGGGCCTCGTGCGGATGCTCCGGGCCAGCATAGATCTTGAGCTTCCTCCGCATGAGGCGCCCGAGGTTGTTCTTGGGCAGCATGCCCTTGACCGCCAACTCGATCACCCGCTCGGGATGCTCGGCCAGCATGGTGGCGTAGGGGATGTGCTTCTCACCCCCCATGTAGCCGCTGTGGCGGAAGTAGGTCTTCTGCTCCGCCTTGCGGCCCGTCAGGCGGACCTTTTCCGCGTTGACCACCACGACGAAGTCACCCACGTCCAGATGGGGCGTGAACATGGGCTTGTGCTTGCCACGGAGGAGCTGCGCGATCTCACTGGCCAGTCGGCCGAGGACCTTGTCCTCCGCGTCGACCAGCAGCCAGCGGCGCTCGATCTCATGGGCTCTGGGCGTATAAGTCTTCATCTGCACTCTGTTTGGGCCGCACACGTGCGCGGCTGCTCGCGTAAAGCGGGACAGCTTTGAAGGATATGCCAGGGATGGGGGGCTGTCAAGCGTTGGCGGCCGGGTGGATCAGCGGGGTGCAGCGCAGCGCCTTGCGCCGGGTCCAAGACGCGCTTGCCGCCGGACCCCGGACCGGGCCCGCCGCCGGATCCCGGACCGCGCCCGCCGCCGGACTCAGCCTGCCGCACGCCCTGGATCCGGAACCGTGAGTCGTTGCGCCACAACGATTCTTTACTATATTCTATAGAATATAGTCGTTGGGGCACAACAAACCATGCACGAAAACTCAGGGTGTCAGGGAAGGTGGCCGCACGGGGGCCCGAGGCTCAGTTCGCCGCCCCCACCTCCGCCGTCCCCGTTCCCGCCTCCCGCAGCACCGCCCGTACCACGTACGGCACGTCGAGCTCGTCGGTGACCACGGCCCAGACGGTGTCCGCGCGGATGGTAGGGCGGATGGTCGTGCGCATCGACAGATAGGTGGCCGCGGTGCCGGCGTAGACGCCCTCCGGCTCGTAAATGTCCCACGTGAGCCCGTCGCCTGGTGCGCCCACGCGCACCCAGAGCCGGCCGTCCTCGGCAACCCGCCACCCCTGCACCACCGGCTTTTCGTCGGGAATCCGCGACCAGTCCAGCTCGGTGTCGAAGCGGTCCCGGAGCGAGGCCACGATGGAATCGCGCTCCGCACCGCGCACGGGCTGCGGCGGCCGCAGACTCTCGAGCACCAGCGTGGTGTCGCCCGTGAAGGTGGTCCGGGCAAGGCGGTAGTCGTTCACGTCGGGTGCTTTGACCCAGAAGGCGCCAGAGGGGTCCAAGATCCGGCCGCCGCGCGGCCAGAAGGGCACGCCGGTCATGGCGTAGCCGTTCGCCAGCTCGATGCGGTAGGTGCCTGGCGGATCGGGGGCGTTCGGGTCCCGGGTGGGAAGCGCAACCGTATCCACCCACGTGCCGGCGGCATCGAAGCCCTGCAGGATGTCGGTGCGCGTGCCGTCGTCCCCGATGAGCAGGTTCTCGTCCCAGACCACACCGCGCTCGTCCTCCACGGCCTCCCAGACGAAGCCGTACCTGAACACCTGCAGTGGGTAGGTGCGCACCAGGCCACTGTCGGGGTGGAAGACGGTGCGGCGGCCGGCGCGCGGGTCATGCACCAGATAGTTGCCCGCCGCCGTGGCGATCATGCCGGTGGCGTCCGTCAGCTCGCCCGGCCCCCCGCCCTGCCCACCGACCGTGCGCAGCCAGCTGCCGTCGGGCGCGAAGAACCGCACCTCCTGCGCCTGAGCGTCCAGCACGCCGATGCGCCCCTCCCGGTCCACGGCCACCGCCTTGATCTGTCCGAAGACTTCCGGCCCGGCCCCTTCCACGGCGCCGATGCGCACCTCTTCCACCAGCTCCCACGTGGGCGCGATCTCCTCGGTGGGGGGCGTGTTCACCACCACCGGGTAGCCGGCGCTGCTGTCCACGCTGACCGCCCAGCCCGTGCCGGCATCGCCACCGCCGCAGCCCGACAGCGGGGCACCCGCCAAAGCCACCAGCAATGCCAAGCGACCGGTCACGGAAACGGAGCTCCTCATGGTTCTTCTCCGTTGCATGCGACGACGCCCCGCCAGCCGCCGGGGCCGCGCACGCGCGCGCGCCGGGAAGCTTCCGGGGGACGTCGCTTGAAAGGGGTCATGCCGCGCGGGCCGTAATACAGTATACAATATAGTCGTTGGGGCACAACAACTCATGCGCGAGAACTCAGAGCGTCC
>JBBDRO010000006.1:0-3875 GCA_040905425.1 Gemmatimonadota bacterium
CCTCCTCGCGCCTAGCTGGCCGGGCGCATCCGGCCCCTCGGTGCGACACGGGACTCCTGCGACACATCACTAGCGCCGGACGCCCTGGATTCATATCTCTGAGCCGGATTCTTCAGCCCGGAGCCGGTTATGCCATCTTCCCGCTTACTCCTCCGCTTCCCGCTCGCGCTCGCGCTCGCGCTCGCCCTGCTCCTGGGCGCGTGCGCCACGCAACCCGTGGTCGAACCCGCGGCGCCGGCAGTCTCACTCACCGACCCCACAGCGCAGGTGGCACGCTCGCCCCACGGCATGGTGGCCAGCGCGTCCAGCTACGCTACGCAGGTGGGCGCCGCCGTGCTGGCGCAGGGGGGCAACGCCGTGGACGCGGCCGTGGCCACGGCGTTCACGCTGGCCGTGACGGAGCCCCCGATGTCGGGTCTGGGCGGGCGGGCCAGCACCGTCATCCGCACGCCCGACGGACAGGTCTACGGCATCGACGGCCTGAATCAGGTGCCGCAGGGCTATGCCGAGGGGGCGCCGGCGGGCTACGATCGGGCCGCCATACCGGGTGTGCCCGCGGCGCTGGGCCACGCTCTGGAGCGCTACGGCAGCTGGCCGCTCGCGCGGCTGCTGGCTCCAGCCATCCTGCTGGCGGAGGAGGGCTTCATCCTGAACGCCGAGGTGGCGGGCTTCATTGCGGGCGCGGCGGACGACCTGCGCCAGCACGAGGGCTCGCGCCGCTACTTTCTGAAGCCCGACGGCTCACCCTACCAGGAGGGCGACAGGCTGGTGCAGCGCGATCTGGCGCGCACCCTGCGCGGCATTGCCGAGGGCGGCGTGGCGGCCTTCTACGGGGGCTGGATCGCGGATTCCATCCATGCGGACATGGTGCGCCGCGGCGGCTTCATCACGCGCGCGGAGCTGGCGGACTACGAGGCGTTGCCGGCCATCCTGGTGGAGGGTAGCTACCGCGGCTTCGAGCTGGTGAGCAACTACCAGCCGGCCTCAGGCCACACGGTCATCGAGGCCCTGCACATCATGGAGCACTTCGACCTGGGCAGCGCGGGCGCCGCCGAGCGGGCTTCCCTCACCGGGCAGGCCATGCAACTGGCGCTCTCCGACCGCTCGCGGCGCTTCGGCACCCCGGAGGAGAGCGCGGCGCGCCTCACTTCCAGGGCGCACGCCGCCGAGCGCGCGCGGGAGATTCGCGGCCCCGAGGTGGGCCAGCCCGTGCCTGCCGGCGCCGCCGAGCAGGACGAGCCGTGGTGGCTCCGCCCCGACGCGGACCACACCACGCACCTCTCGGTGATCGACGCGGACGGCATGGCCGTGACGCACACCCAGTCGCTCGGCCCCGCCATGGGCACCGCTCTGGCAGCGCCCGGCCTCGGCTTTCTGTATGCGACCCGGCTCGGCTCCGTGCCCGGCTCCCGTCCCGGCTCCACCATCAGTCCCACCCTCGTCACGGATCCCGCCGGGCGGCTCCGCTACGCGCTGGGCGGCGCGGGGGACGCGCGCATCATCACCGCGGTGATCCAGACGCTGAGCGGCGTCATCGACCGGGGGCTGTCGATCGAGGAGGCCGTGGCCGCGCCGCGCGTCCATCCCGGGGGACAGGCCAGCCTCAACGTGGAGCAGGGGGAGCGCATCCGCTGGACGGACGCCGACGTGGCGCGCCTGCGGGAGCTGGGCTTCGAGGTTGAGGTGAGTACGTCCGGCTATTTCGGCCGCGTCCACGCCGTGGCCGTGGACGGCAGCACGCTCGAGGGCGCGGCCGATCCGCGCCGCTCCGGGACGGCGGTGGGCGTGCGGCGCTGAGGCCGGCTCAGTAGGCCAGCGCCGCGGCCTCCCGGCGCATGTCGGCGCCCGCCCGGAGCACCCCGGAGGGCAGCCGGTGGATGATCTGCACGCTGCCGAAGGTGGCCGTCCAGCCCGAGGAGACGTCCAGCCGGTGGCCGCGCGCCTCCAGCGCTGCCAGAGTCCCTGCGCCGAGCCGGTCTTCCACGAGGACCCGCGTGCCGGATTCGCTGCGGAAGCGCGGCGCCTCCACAGCCAGCTGCGGTCCCAGGCCGTGCACCACGATCGGGATCAGCGTCTGCAGCAGCGACTGGGACTGGCCGTGCCCGCCCGGGGTGCCCAGCGTCATCACGAAACTGCCATCTGCCCCCGTCACCATGGCGGGCATGAGCGTGTGGAAGGGGCGCTTGCCGGGCGCGATGCGGTTGGGGTGCCCAGCCTCCAGGGTGAAGCCGGCGCCCCGGTTCTGCAGCACGATCCCCGTGGCCGGATCCACCAGCCCCGAGCCCAGGCTCGAGAACAGGCTCTGGATCCAGCTCACGGCGTTGCCCCAGCGGTCCACGGCCATGGTGTAGATGGTGTCCCCGTCGTCGAAGGCCGCGCCGTCCTGACCGTTGGTGGTGCTGCCGCCGAAGCCCGGCGCGCGCTCCTCCGCGGCCGCGGGGCCCACCAGCGCGGCGCGCGCCCGCAGGTAGGCGGGATCCAGGAGCCGGTCGAGCGGCACCTCCGCGTGCTCGGGGTCGGCGATCCAGCGATCCCGATCGGCGAAGGCCAGTTTCTTGATCTCGATCAGCTCGTGCAGGAACTCCGCCGAGCCGGGCGCCCGCTCCTCGAGCGGCAGCGTCTCCGCCATGCCGAGCATCTGCAGCAGCACGGTGCCCTGGCTGTTCGGCGGCATGGTGTGCACCCGGTGTCCGCGGAAGCTCACGGTGGCCGGTTCCGTCCAGGTGACCTCATGGGCGGCGAAGTCCGAGAGCTGCAGGGGGCTGCCCCGCTCGCGCAGGAAATCCACCACCGACGCACCTACCTGACCGCCATAGAGGGCGCCGGGACCCTCGGCCGCCAGCCGCCTGAGCGTGGCGGCCAGCGCCGGGCTGCGCAGCACGTCGCCCGGCTGGAGACGGCGGTCACCGGGGCGGTAGATGGCCTGGCCGCCCTCGTTCAGGCGCCGCGCTCCGCCCAGATCCTCCGCCAGCGTGGCGCTCACCACGAAGCCCTCCTCGGCCACCTGGATGGCCGGGGCCAGCGCCTCCGCCAGCGATATCGTGCCGTGCCGCTCGAGCGCCGCGGCCCACGCCGACACCGCGCCCGGCACGGTCACACTGAGCGGCCCCGAGCCGGGCATCCGCTCGATGCCCTGCTCCGCGAAGAACGCCGGGGTAGCCGCAGCCGCCGCGCGCCCGGAACCGTTCAGCGCCGTGACGGCGCGGCTGTCCGCGTCGTAGAAGAGCCCGAACGCGTCTCCGCCCACGCCGTTCATGTGCGGCCGGACCACCGCCAGCACCGCTGCCATGGTGACGGCCGCGTCCACCGCGTTGCCGCCGGCGCGCAGCACCTGGTAGCCGGCGGCCGTGGCCAGCGGGTGCTCCGAGACGACCGCCCCGTTCATGCCATTGGCCTCGGGGCGGATGGGCCGCGCGTCCGGCGTCAGGGCGGCAGCGCCGGCGTCCGCCGCCGTCGCCGCCGTCGCCGCCGTCGCCGCCGTCGCCGCCGTCGCCGCCGTCGCCGCGTCCGGCGTCGGTGTCGGTGTCGGTGCGGCCGCGGGTGTCCTGCCGCACGCCGTCACGCCCAAAAGGCTCGTACCGAGGATGACCGCCAGCGCGATTCTGCTCATGGTCCGCCGCTCTCCGATGGGGGTTGGCCGTGGCTCCCATGGATCGCCCCCGGCGGCCGTGCACGCAAGCCCGGCGGCCGTGCACGCAAGCCCGGCGGCCGTGCACGCAAGCCCGGCGGCCGTGCCCCCACGCCTGCCGGCTGCGGCTCCGAAGCGGTCGTCCCGTCCGCCCATTGTGGCGCCCAGGCACCAGTTGCACTGTAGGATCGCGTGGAGCGCGGTACCGCCTACACCGGCTGGCAGAGGCGGCTGGCAGAGGCGGCTG
>JBBDRO010000006.1:3975-13025 GCA_040905425.1 Gemmatimonadota bacterium
GCAAAGGCGGCTGGCAAAGGCGGCTGGCAAAGGCGGCTGGCAAAGGCGGCTGGCAAAGGCGGCTGGCAGAGGCGGCTGGCAGAGGCGGCTGGCAGAGGCGGCTGGCAGAGGCGGCTGCTGGACCAACGTCTAGCCTTTCATGCTGCTCGGAGTTTAACCAGTCCGCGCCGCGTGGTTGAGCCATAATACTGTACACTGTGTTATGGACAAACGTATGGATTCAGATGGATGTATGTATTGTAAGTCATTGTTATTGAGGTATTTGAGACGATTGTTTATTTTTGTTTTTCTCAATTCGTCATTCGGCCGCCGCAGGTTTTTCAGGGCATGCCAGGTAGGGGTTGGCCGCCCCGGCGCCGGGCGGGGGCCGATCGGATCGGCGCCAGCTCATTCGACCTTGCCCGGGTGGCTCTGGCGCCCGGACTGAATCCGAACGTCTGATACCATGCGGTAGAACCTGTCCTCCGACCTTGCTGGCACGCTCCGCGAGATGATCGCGGATGGCCACCTCGTCGCGGGCGAACGGGTGGCGGAGGAAGTGCTGGCGCGCAGCCTGGAGGTGAGCCGGACGCCGCTCCGGGAAGCGCTGGCG
The DNA here is from genome assembly GCA_040905425.1 of Gemmatimonadota bacterium. Classification (GTDB taxonomy): domain Bacteria; phylum Gemmatimonadota; class Gemmatimonadetes; order Longimicrobiales; family RSA9; genus JBBDRO01. The sequence goes on from JBBDRO010000006.1 coordinate 4,568, forward strand.
CGGCTCGCCGCCGACGGCTTTGTCGAGCACCGGCCGCGCTTCGGCTTTTACGTTCAGACGCTCGATGCGGGAACGGTGCGGCAGCTGTTCCAGGTGCGCGCGGCGCTGGTTCCCGCGGCGCTCGCGTTGGCGGGCCTGCCCGACCACGCCACCCGGAAGCGCTTGCGCTTGCTCACCCGGGACATGCGGCGCGCCCGCGGCGATCCTGAAACCACCATGGACATGGATAACGAGTGGCTGCTGGCGTTGCTCTCCAAGTGCGCCAATCGGCTGCTTCTGGACCTGATCGAGCGCGTCACACAGCGTATCCGACCGGCGGCACGGGCGTACCTGCGGCAGGATGGCGGCATGGAGGCGGCATTCCTCCGCATCCACGAGCGCGTGGGAGCGGATCTGGCGCGCCGGGATCTCGACCTGGCCCTGGCCACGCTGCGGCAGGAGATGCGGGCGGCCACCGAACGCATCGTGGCATGGCTGGAGGCGGCGCGGCCCGCCTGCGCTGAGATGCGCAGGCGGTGACTAACGCTGCCTGACCTCCCGGGGGGGGGGCGGCACCGGCACGGCTGGACGGCGGGCGCCATTCCCGCCATTCTCGAGGTGACATGCCCGATCCGGCCGATCCCGACTCACGAGGAGAATGGTCCATGCGCCGCAGCTCGATCATGCCGGCCACCCTGGCAGCGCTGGCCGTGCTAGGCACACTGGCATGCTCGGCGGTGCCGCTCAACGCGCAGGAGCCGCCCGTCTTCACCCGCGCGGACACGCTGCGCGGCACGCACGGGCCCGAGCGCGCCTGGTGGGATGTCACGTTTTATAACCTGCACGTGCGCGTGAATCCTGCCGACAGCACCATCGCGGGGTGGAACGCCATCTCCTATCGCGTGGTCCAGCCGGCCGCCGGGATGCAGATCGATCTGCAGGAGCCGCTGGTCGTGGACAGCGTGGTGCAGGATGGTGAGCGGCTGAGTGTGCGGCGCGAGGGCAACGCCCTGTTCGTGGCGCTCAGTGCGCCCCAGCCGATGGGGGGCGTCAAGACCGTGACCGTGCACTACCACGGAACGCCGCGCGCGGCGGTCAATCCGCCGTGGGACGGTGGCTTCATCTGGCAGCGGGATCCGGCCGGTGCGCCGTGGGTGGCCACCGCGAATCAGGGGCTCGGTGCCAGTGTCTGGTGGCCGCTCAAGGATTGGGGCGGAGATGAGCCGGACAGCCAGCGCGTGGCCATCACCGTGCCGGAACCCATGGTGAACGTCTCCAACGGGCGGCTGCGGAGCGCGCGGCCGAACGGGGATGGCACCACCACGTGGGAGTGGTTCGCCGGCAGCCCCATCAACAACTACGGCATTGCCGTCAACGCCGGTGACTATGCCCACTGGACGGAATTCTACCAGGGGGAGGCGGGCATCCTCACGCTGGACTTCTGGCCGCTGGCCGTGAACGAGGCGGTAGCGCGTGAGCACTGGCAGCAGACCCGTCCCATGCTGGCCTGCTTCGAGGACTGGTTCGGGCCCTACCCGTGGTATGGGGACGGCTTCAAGCTGATCGAGACGCCCCATCTGGGCATGGAGCATCAGAGCGCGGTGGCCTACGGCAACGGGTATCAAAACGGCTACCGCGGGCGGGATCTGTCCGGCACGGGACGCGGGCTCACCTGGGACTTCATCATCATCCACGAAGCGGCCCACGAGTGGTTCGCCAACAACATCTCCATGCGCGACGCGGCGGACATGTGGATCCACGAGAGCTTTGCCAATTACGCGGAGAACCTCTACGTGGAGTGCCAGACCGGCAGCGCGGCCGCGGGCGCGGCGTACGTCATCGGCACGCGCGCCAGCATCCGCAATGACCGCCCCGTCCAGGGCATTCACGGCGTGAATTACGAGGGCTCCGGGGACATGTACTACAAGGGTGGCAATATGCTGCACGCCATCCGCCAGATTATCGATGATGACGCTCGCTGGCGCAGCATCCTGCGGGGGCTGAACGCCGATCTGGGCCGCACCACGGTGAGCGGCGCCGAGGTGGAGGCGTACATTTCCTCCCGCGCGGGCGTGGAGCTGTCCAAGGTCTTCGACCAGTACCTGCGCACCACGGACGTCCCCGTACTGGAGTGGCGCCGCGAGGGCGGCACGCTGCGGCACCGGTGGACGAACACGGTCGAGGGTTTCGACATGCCCGTGCGCGTGCGCACGAGCCCGGGCGCACCCTACGAGTGGATCCGGCCCACCACCAGTTGGCAGCGCAGCCAGCTCCCTGCCTCCGGCGGTGACCTCGAGGTGGACCCGAATTTCTACGTAACGGCGCGGCACGCGGGCTGAGGTGGGCGGCGCGGGCCGGGTGATGGGTATGGCCACGCGGTCCGGCGTAGCGGGGTCCGGAGACCGCGCCGCACTGTATCTGGTGGCCGGCGCGGCCGCAGTGTGCGCCGCCCTGGCCGCCTTCCTGCCGCCCGTCCCGGACCACGCCTACCAGTTCTGGATGGCGGAGCGCCTCCTGGACGGTGCCCGCATGTATGTGGACGTGGGCGCGGCGGACATGCACCCGCCGCTCTTCACATGGAGCGCCACGGCGCTGGCGGCGCTGGGTCGCGCGCTGGGCGTGCCCGGGCTGCGCATCTATCCGGTGCTGGTGGCGTTGGCCACGCTGGCCGCGTTGGCGGCCGCCTGGCGGCTCGGGCTCCGCGCGCCGCTGCTGCTGGCCGCGGCCGCGGCGGCGCTCTTCCCGGTGGCTGGACCGTACTTCGCGCAGGGCGAGCACCTGGCGCTGCTCTGCGCGCTGCCCTACCTGGTGGCGGCCGCGCGGGCGGAGGAGCGCGTCCCTGGCTCACGGACGGGGCGGGTGGCGGTGGCGCTGGCCGCCGCTTTCGGGCTGGCCATGAAACCCTACTTCGCACTGGTCTGGGTGGGCGTCGAGCTCTACCGCGCCCGGCAGCGCGGTGCCCGTGAACTGCTGCGTCTGGAGAACCTGCTCATCGGCGGCGCCTTCGTGCTGTACGTGGCGGCCACCGCGCTCTTCACCCCGGAGTTCTTTGGCAACCTGCCGTGGCTGGCCGCGCTCTACCCGCGCTTCGCGCCGGTGCCGTTCGCCAGCCTGCTGCTGGACCCGCGCCTGGCGCTGATCTTGGCGGGCATCCTGGCCGTCCGCCTGGCGCCGCTGGCGGGTTTCGAGCGGCGGCTGGGAGACATCCTCTCCATCGCGGCCGCGGCCATGTACGTGGCCCTGCTGGCCCAGGAGAAGGGGTGGGGCTACCACTGGTATCCGGCCGTGGCGCTGGCCGTGGTGCTCCTGGCGCTGGCGGCCCGGGCGTACCTCTCCCGCGCCCGCCCGCTTCTGGCCGCGGCGCTGGCCGCCGCGGCACTGGCGTGGATGCCCTTCCAGGTGGCCCGGACGGAGGCGCTGCTGGACGCCTTCCCCGGTCACCGGACGGAGCTGGCGGAGGTGGTGGAGCGCTTCGGCGGAGACGGCGCTTTCGTCGCTTACAGCCATCTGCTGAGCGCGGGCTTCCCGGTGGTCAACGTAACCGGGGCGTCGTGGACATCCCCGTACGGGCACCTGTGGATGGTGCCGGCCATGTATCGGGACGCGTGGGCGGGCAGGGCGCCGCTCCGCTACGGGCAGGAGGGGCGCTGGCGGGCGTTGGAGGCTGAGATTCTGGAGCGGCTCTGGGCGGCGGTGGAGGGGCAGCGGCCGGGACTGGTCCTGCTGGAGCGCCCGCAGGCGAGCGGCTTCAGCATGCGGCGCTGGCTGGAGCTGGATGCGCGCTTCGCGGCGTGGCTGGCGGACGCGCGCACGGTGGCCCGTGTGGGACCCTACGACGTGCTGCGGCCATGAGCCCGATCGTCAGCGGGCGCCGACACCGGTGAACACGTGCACGTACCGGTCGCAGCACGGCTCGATGAAGCGGATGACGCCCCGGCTGATGGTCTGCACCACGTGCTCGTCCAGGCTGGTGAAGCCGAAGACATGGTTCAGCGGTGGGTCGTACGTCACCTCCCACTCGGGCTCGTTCGTGGTGATCGACAGGCGCTGGAGGGCCGTGTAGCTGGTCGTGGCCACCAGTTCGTCATCGCGGAAGCCGCGCACCGTGCCGTTCAGGTCGTACTCGAGCGTCACGGTGAAGCCCGTCGAGGTGGGGTCGTGCTGCGCGCCGGCAATGCCGCCCTCGGACGCCACCCAGCGCCATGTGCCGGCGAAGGTGTCCTCGGGCGCTGACACGGACGCCTGGCAGCCGGCCAGGAGCAGGGCCCCCGCCAGCAGCACGCCGGACGCGAACATAGCCTTCATGGGAGTCTCCAGAAGCGGGTCTCACGCATATAGAGAACGCCGGAGGCAGGCCCCACCGTGACAGCGGACGGACCCGTGGCTAGGCGTTCAGCCGCTCGCGCAGCACCTCCTGCACCACTTCCGGATTGGCCCGCCCCCCGCTGGCGCGCATCACCTGGCCGGTGAAGAAGCCCAGCAGCCCGGTCTTGCCACCGCGATACGCCTCCACCTTGCCCGCGTTGGCCGCCAGCACCTCGTCCACCATGGCGCCGAGCGCATCGGCGTCACTCACCTGGCGCAGATCCAGACGAGCCACGATCTCAGCGGGGCGCCCACCATGCTCCCCCAGCTCCTCCAGCACCTGGCGTCCGGCCGTGCTGCTGAGTTGGCCCTCCTCCACCATGGCCACCAGCGCCGCCAGCTCGACCGGGCCGAACGGCAGGTCGGTCACCGGCCGCTCACCGCGCACGGGCGGCAGCTCGTGGATCACCCAGTTGGCCATGGCGGCGGAATGGCCGCGGGTTTCCACCGCCGCCTCGTAGAGCTCGGCCACTGCAGGATCCCGCGCCAGGATCTCCGCGTCCGTCTCGGCCAGGCCGCAGGTGGACACGAAGCGTTGGATGCGCGCCTGCTCGGCGGCGCTCTTCGGCCGGGGGGGCGCCTTCTCCCGGGGCCCTGTTTCAGGCGACGATGACGCCGCGTCGCGCGCGGCCTTGTCCTTCTTCTGGGCGGCGCGGGCCTCACCGGCGGTGGGCTGGGCGCCGCCGGTCTTCCGGGCCCAGGTGTCCTTGAGCGTCACGGTGCGGTTGAAGACCAGCCGCTCGGGGTCGGACGCCTCCGCGTCCGTGATGAAGTAGCCCACGCGCTCGAACTGGTGGTGGACGCCAGGGGGCGTCCCGGCCAACGCCGGCTCCACCAGGGCGTCCGCCACCGTGACGAGCGAGTCGGGGTTCAGGTAGCTGCGGAAATCACCCTCCTGGCCCGCCGCAGCGTTGGGATCGGGCGTGGTGAAGAGGCGATCGTAGAGGCGTACGGTGCACGGCACCGCATGCCGTGCGCTCACCCAGTGCAGGGTCCCTTTGATCGTGCGTCCGTCGGGGGCACTGCCGCCGCGTGTGTCGGGGTCGTAGCTGCAGCGCAGCTCCGTGATCTCTCCGGCGTCGTCCTCGACTACTTCGTCACAGCGGATGATGTACGCGCCGCGCAGGCGCACCTCCCCGCCCGGCACCAGCCGGTGAAAGCCCTGCGGCGGGTCCACGGCAAAGTCTTCCCGCTCGATCCACAACTCGCGGCTGAAGGGCACCGTCCGGGAGCCGGGCAGCCCCACGTCACGCGGGAAGTCGGGCAGTTCGAAGCTCTCCTCCCCGTCCGCCGGGTAGTTCGTGAGCACCACCTTGAGTGGGTGGAGCACCGCCATGCGGCGGGGCGCACGCGCGTTCAGGTCCTCGCGGATGGCGTACTCCAGCTTGCCGATGTCCACCCGGCTGTTGGTCTTGGTCACGCCCACCATGTCACAGAAGGCGCGTATGGCCTCCGGCGTGTAGCCGCGGCGGCGCATGCCGGAGATGGTCGGCATGCGGGGGTCATCCCAGCCGTCCACGGCGCCGTCGTTGACCAGCATGAGCAGCTTCCGCTTACTCAGTACCGTGTAGTCCACCTCCAGCCGCGCGAATTCGGTCTGGCGGGGGCGGCTGGGCACGGGCGCACGCTCGATGAGCCAGTCGTAGATCTCGCGGTTGTTCTCGAACTCCAGCGTGCACAGCGAGTGGGTGACGTGCTCGATGGCGTCCTCGAGGCAGTGCGCGTAGTCGTAGAGCGGATAGATGCACCAGGCGTCACCGCGCCGGTAGTGCGTGGCGTGCCGGATCCTGTACAGGACCGGATCGCGCATGATCATGTTGGGTGAGGCCAGGTCGATGCGCGCCCGGAGCACGTGCGCGCCGTCGGAGAACTCGCCCGCCCGCATGCGCCGGAAGAGGTCCAGGTTCTCCTCCACGCCGCGGTCCCGGTAGGCCGTCGGGCGGCCCGGCTCGGTGACCGTGCCCCGCGCCGCCCGGATCTCCTCCTCGGTGGAGGAATCCACATAGGCGTTGCCCTGCCGGATCAGGTCCTCCGCCCAGGCGTACATCTGCTCGAAGTAGTCCGAGGCAAAGTAGAGGTGCTCCCCCCAGTCGAAGCCCATCCACGCCACGTCCCGCTTGAAGGCCTCCACGTAGCGCGGATCCTCCGTCTCGGGATTGGTGTCATCGAAGCGCAGGTGGCAGCGCCCGCCGAACTCCCGCGCCAGCGCGAAGTTCAGTGTCATGCTCTTGGCGTGGCCGATGTGCGGGAACCCGTTGGGCTCCGGCGGGAAGCGCGTCACGACGGCGTCATGCGTCCCGGCGGCCAGGTCCCGGGTGATCATGGCCCGGATGAAGTCCGTGCCGGCCGGCTTTTCTGGGGTGCTCACGTGCGTCCTTTCGGGATGCGTGCACTGGATCCGTGCATGATACACCGCCAGGTTCGCCCTGTCAGGGCTGGATGTCCACCCCTCAGGTAAGCGGCCGCATGCGCGCGCCGCGCACCCGCCCGAGCAGTGCCGCCAGTTCGAAGACACGGAACGCCGCCAGCTCGCCCGCCTTCTCCTCCTGGAAGGCGTCCAGCCCGTCCCGCTCCAGCGTGTGGATCACCTGGTGGAGCCCCTCGGCCAGCGGGCGCTGGCCGTCCAACGCGTCCCGGCGGGCCCGGGCGAGCGCCAGGGCCATGGCGCGGGTCTGCGCCGTTTCGACGAGCTGCTCCACGGCGGACAGCTCCACTTCCTCCGCGCCGAAGAGCACCCGGGCCTCGGTGCGGGCGCGCACGTGCACGTCGTGGCGGCCCTTGCTCGGGTCCAGGGAATCGGGCTCCAGCGTGCGCGCTGCGAGCGGCCGCCATCCGCCCCCCTCCCGGCGCCGGCGGGTAGGATGGTCCATGGCCACCTCCCGTGCCTTCGCGCTCACCTCCACGGGGACGTAGGCCCGCATGGCGATCACCGTGTCCGCCACGTCGAAGTAGTCCCCGGAGCCGCCCACCACGATCACCGTACTGATCCCCTCCTCGTCCGCCAGCTGACGGGCGCGGTCGATGTAGGGGGTGATGGGCTCGTGCTCGTCCGCGATGAGCGCCTGCATGCGCGCGTCGCGGATCATGAAATTCGTGGCCGACGTATCCTCGTCCAGCAGCAGGCAGGTGCAGCCCACCTCCAGCGCTTCGGCAATGGCGGCGGCCTGCGATGTGGAGCCACTGGCATTGGCGGTGACGAAGTGGCGCGTGTCTCCACCCGCGGGGAGGGCGCCGATGAAGTTGGAGATGTCCACGCCCGGCACGCTGCGGCCATCCTCGGCACGGACCTTCACCGCGGTAGCCACCGTGACCACGCGTTCCCGCCCGTCGCCGGGCAGGTGGTCGTAGACGCCGCGCTCGATGGCACCGAGCAGGGTGGATTTGCCGTGGAAGCCGCCGCCCACGATCAGCGTAACCCCCCGCGGCACGCCCATCCCCTGCACGGGCCCCGCGTTGGGTGCCGTGAGCGTCACAGCCAGCGCATCGGGCCCGCGGAAGGGAATGGAGGCCGTCTCCTCCAGGGGGCGGTCATCCACGCCCGAGCGGCGCGCCAGGAGGGCGCCATCGGCCACGAACGCCACCAGGCCGTGCTCCTCGAGCTGCCCGCGGAGTGCGCGGGCGTCCTCCACGGCTTCGACATGGCCGCGCAGGGCCCTGGCGTCCAGGGCTGGGAAGAGGAGCGCGGCGCGGACGGCCGCCACCACGTCGTCACAGAGCAGTTCCGCCGCCGCCATGCCGAGGATGCTGCGCCCCCGGGCGGGCAGGCCCGCACGGAAGCGGGCCTCCACGGCGCCGTCCTCCGTCACATTCATGCACGCCCGCATCAGTACCTCCTGCGCAGGACGCAGGATGTGCAACTGGCCGCTCTTGCCGGAGCCGCGGTGCGAAGAGGCGCGCACTAGTTCCCGGTGCAGGGCCCGCGTCAGGAAGTCGGCGGTGGCGGTGCGGCGGGCGGGGGTGGCGCGTGTCCATGGGGGTAGTGCCGCCGCGGCCGGATGCACGAGCGCCCGCAGTCTGGACGGCTCCGCGAAGGGGTCCCCCTGGACGTAATCCACCTCCAGGGTGAAGTCTCCCGCGTCGTAGGCGCCCTTGATGTCCTTGTACGCCCGGTAGC
>JBBDRO010000007.1:0-62048 GCA_040905425.1 Gemmatimonadota bacterium
ATTCGTCCCCGGGGGGTAGCGCGCTTCCCCACTCTCTGAATACAATAGGAAGCGACGCCGCGGATGGGGTGCGTGCCTATCGCTCACCCGTTCGCGGCGTTGCCGTCCCCGCCGGTGGCACCTCCAGGCCCCCGTGGCGGCGGTGCCGTGGCCGCCCGCCCCCGCCCTGGAAGGCTCCTCCGGCAGACCGTGACGTCCGTGCTACCCGACCGCAGGAGTGGCCGTGAAGCTCACCACCGCCATCGCGCTCTCGTCGTGCGCCACCCTAAGCGGCGTCCTGGCCCTCGGTCTGGCCGGGTGGCCCGCCTCCGGCACCGGCGAGCCGGACGTTCGGAACGGGGCCGCCGCGGCCGCGCACGCGCCACTCGCCACCGGTCCCGCGGCCGCGGATGCCGCCCGGGCCCTCAGCCCCGCAGCGAGCGCGGGGCCGACCGCGCCACCGCTCCGCTTCATTGCCGTCGATCCACTCGCCGCGGACGACCAGGCCGGCACCGTGCGCCGCCCCACCAACAGTTTTGTCTTCACGCGCGCCATCTACTCGGGGCGGGGTCGCGGTGGCTGGGGGGGTCGGGGCCGCGGCAGCTGGGCCACGGATTACCCGAAGGCGGACAACCAGTTCAACGTGGTGCTCCAGCGGCTGGTGGACATCGACGCCTACGGGGATGCCAACGCCATCACGCTGGACGATCCGGACGTGCGGCGCTTCCCCATGCTCTACGCGCTGGAGGTGGGCGGCATGGCCATGACCGCCGCCGAGGTGGCGGGGTTGCGGAGCTACCTGCTGCAGGGTGGCTTTCTGATGATCGACGACTTCTGGGGCACGAGTGAATGGCGCAACTTCGAGCGGGAGATCCGGCGCGTGCTCCCCGAGTACCAGATCCAGGAGATCCCGCTGGATCACCCGATCTTCAGCGCCTTCTACCAGATCGACACCATCATCCAGGTGCCGGCGGTGGGCAACTGGCGCGGCGGACGGACCTGGGAGGGTGACGGGGTCACGCCGCACGTGCGCGGCATCTTCGATGATGACGGCCGTCTGCTCGTGGCCATCAACTGGAATACCGACCTGGGGGACGCCTGGGAGTGGGCCGAGCAGCCCGACTACCCGCTCGAGTTCTCCACCTACGCCTTTCAGGTGGGCGTCAACTACATTGTCTACGCCATGAGCCACTAGGAAGAGAGCCGTCGTTGGAGCGCATCTTCAGTTTCTTCTTCAAATACCGGCCGATCGTCTTCCAGGAAGGCACCCTCGGTTTCGGGGCGCCGGTCCCCGGTTGGGTACTGCTGGTGGCGGGCGGGCTGGTGCTCGGCGCCACCGCCTATACGTATGCCCGCGCCCGGGCCAACACCCGCCCGGTGGACCGCGTGGTGCTGGCCGGCCTCCGTACGGGCGTCGTGGCGCTCCTGCTCTTTGCCCTGGCGCGGCCGTTCCTGGCGGTGCCGACCGTGGTGGAGCAGCAGAACTTCGTGGGCGTGCTCATCGACGACTCGCGCAGCATGCGCGTGGCGGACGAGGGGGAGGGCCTGACGCGCGCCGACCTGGTGCGCCACGCCTTTGGCACGGGTGAGGAGGCGGGGGAGATCGCGGCGGCGCTGGCCGAGCGCTTCCAGGTCCGCTACTTCGGCTTCTCCGCGGAGACCGGCCGCGTGGAGTCACTCGACGAGCTGGGCTGGGAGGGCACCCATACGCGGGTGGGCGGCGCCCTGGAGCACGCCCGCGACGATCTCTCCACGGTGCCGCTCTCCGGGCTGGTGCTGGTGAGCGACGGCGCGGACAACTCCGGTGAGGCGCTCTCCGCGGCGCTGCTCTCCCTCAAGGCGCAGCGCCTGCCCGTCTACACGGTGGGGGTGGGCCACGAGAAGTTCGAGCAGGACATCGAACTGCGGCGGGTGGGCACGCCGCGGCGCGTCCTGGAGGGCGCCGCCGTGGTGGCCGACCTGGTGGTGGCGCACTCCGGCTACGGCGGGGAGACGGTGGAGGTGCTGGTGGAGGACGGCGGCGTGATCGTGGGCCGCGAGGAGGTGGAGCTGCCCGCCGCCGAGGAGCCCACCGTGGTGCGCGTGCACTTCACGGCCGCGGCCGCCGGCGCGCGGCGCTTCGTCTTCCGCGTGCCGCTCCAGGACGGCGAGCTGGTGACGCGCAACAACGAGCAGGCCGCCGTCATCCACGTGGAGGAGAACCGCAAGAAGATCCTCTACTTCGAGGGCGAGCCGCGCTGGGAGGTGGGCTTCATGCGGCGCGCGGTGGCAGACGACCCGAACCTGCAGCTCGTGGTGCTGCAGCGCACGGCGCCCGACAAGTACCTGCGCATGAACGTGGACAGCGCCACCGACCTGCTGGGCGGCTTCCCCACCACCCGCGAGGAGCTCTTCCGCTACCGGGGGCTCGTCCTGGGCAGCGTGGAGGCCAGCCACTTCACCCACGATCAGCTCCGCATGATCGCCGACTTCGTGGGCCTGCGCGGCGGCGGCTTCCTCATGCTGGGCGGGCGGCGGGCCTTTGCCGAGGGCGGCTGGGCGGGCACCCCGGTGGCGGACGTGCTGCCGGTGGAGCTGGACGGCGCCACCCAGGGGGACACGAGCTTCTACTCGCCGGTCAAGGTGGGACTCACGCGCGCCGGCTCCGCCCACCCCATCCTGCGCCTGGCCGACACCGACGAGGCCTCGGCGGAGCACTGGGGCGAGCTGCCCGAGTTGAACACCTTCAACCGGGTGGGGCGCATCAAGCCGGGCGCCACGGCGCTGCTCACGGGCCGCGGGGACGGTCTGCGCGGCGAGCAGGTGGTGCTGGCCCATCAGCGTTTCGGCCGCGGGGTGTCCATGGCGCTGCCGGTGGAGAACCTCTGGCTCTGGCAGATGCACGCGGACATTCCGCTGGAGGACCTCACCCACGAGACCTTCTGGCGCCAGCTGCTGCGTTGGCTGGTGACGGACGTGCCGGGGCAGGTCACCGTGGCGCTGGCCTCCGACCGCGTGGCGCCCGGCGAGCCGCTCGAGCTGCGCGCCACCGTGGACGACGAGACCTACCTGCGCGTCAACGACGGCACCGTGAACGCGCACGTGATCTCTTCCATCGGCGAGGCGTCGGTCGTGCCCCTGCGCTGGACGGTGCGCGCGGATGGCGAGTACCGCGGCACCTTCACCGCCATGGAGCCCGGCATCCACGAGATCCGCGTGGAGGCCACCCGGCCCGGCAGCAGCCACGTGATGACGGACGTGGCGTGGGTCTCCGTGGAGGAGAGCCAGGCCGAGTACTTCGAGGCGCAGATGCGCCCGGCCGCGCTGCGGCGCATCGCGGAGGAGACGGGCGGCCGCTTCTACACGCCGGCCAACCTGGCCAACCTCCCCGAGGACATCTCCTACACCGGGCAGGGCATCACCGTGATCGAGGAGCGGGACCTGTGGAACATGCCCATCCTCTTCCTGCTGCTGATCGGCCTGGTGGGCGCGGAGTGGGCCTTCCGCCGCATGCGGGGGCTGGCATGAGGCGCGTCTTTCTAGCGACGATGCTCGTCATGTTCCTGGCGCCGGCGCACGCGGCCGGCCAGAGCCACCTCCTCGTGGTGAGCGGCCTGGGCGGCGAGGCGCGCTACACGGAGTGGTTCACCGAGTGGGGCGCCACCCTGGTGGACGCGGCGGAGGAGAGCTACGGCATGCCCGCCGCCAACGTGACCTTCCTGGCCGAGCGGACGGAGCTGGACCCCGAGCGCATCGACGGGCGTTCCACGAAGGCCGAGATCGAGGCGGCCTTCCGCGCGCTGGCCGCGCGCTCCCGGCCGGGGGAAACGGTCGTGGTGGTCCTCATGGGCCATGGCGCCGTGGGCGGCGCGGGGCCCCGGGTCAACCTGCCGGGGCCGGACCTCACCGCGACGGAGTGGGCCGCCCAGCTTGACCGCCTGGACGGCCGGCGCGTGGCCTTCGTGAACACCGCCAGCTCCAGCGGCGCCTTTCTGGAGGCCGTGGCGGCCCCCGAGCGGGTGGTGGTCACCGCCACGAAGAGCGGCATGGAGCGCAACGAAGCGGTCTTCGGCCGCCACTTCGCCGCCGCCTTCGCCGGGGACGGCGCGGACACGGACAAGGACGGGCGCGTCTCCCTGCTGGAAGCCTTTGTCTACGCGCGGGCCGAGACCGCCCGCGAGTACGAGGATGACAACAAGCTCCTCACGGAGCACGCCGTCCTGGATGACGATGGGGACGGCAAGGGCGCGGAGGCGTTCACGCCGGACGGCGAGGGCAGGCTGGCCAGCATCCTCTTCCTGGGCGATCCCGCCGCGGCACGGGCCGGCGCCGATGCGCCTCCCGAGCTGCGCGCGGCACTGGAGCGGAAGCGCGTGCTCGAGGGACAGCTGGCGGAGCTGCGCGCCCGGCGCGCGAGCATGGACCCCGCCGCCTACCAGGCGGCGCTCGAGGACGTCCTGGTGGGCATTGCGGAGGTGGACGAGGAGATCCGCCGGCTGGGCGGCGGCGGATGAGGCTGGCCGCGCTCCTCTCGGTGGTGGCGCTGGGCGCCCTCATGGCGCAGCCGGCGTGCGCGCGCCAGACACCGCAGGGGGACGGCTTCGCGCTGCTCCGGAGCGGCGCGTACGACGAGGCCATCGACGCCTTCCGGGCCGAACTGCGCCGGGAGGAGGACGTGCGCGTCCGCAAGGGGCTGGTCACCGCACTGGCCGAGGTGGGCCGCTACGAGGACGCCGCGGAAGCGGCGCGGGCGGGCAATGACGTAGCGCTTGCCAATACCCTGGGTGAGGTGCTGCTGGCCGTGGGCGAGCGCGCCGCCGCGGAGGCCGCCTTCCGCGCCGCGCTGGAGGGCGCGGCCGCCGACTCCCTGGACGCGCGGGCCAACCTGGGCATGCTACTGCTGGCGCGGGGCCGGCGGGACGCCGCCCACGCTGAATTCCAGCGCTTCTTCGGCTACTACAACCAGAACGTGGCCACGAGCGCGGAGGAGCTGGCGGCCACCGCGCGCGCCGTGCGGGAGCTGGGCGCCACCAACGCGCAGCTCTTCCACGACGCGCTGCGCGCGCTCGACGAAGCGCTGGCCGCCGAGCCGGAGTACCTGGAGGCGCGGCTGCTCATCGGCGAGCTGTTCGCGGAGAAGTACCAGTTCGGTGAGGCCAAGGCGGCCTTCCAGCAGATCCTGGCCGTGAATCCGCGCCAGCCGCGAGCCCTGACCGGGCTGGCCCGCGCCAGCCTCTATGACGCCGGGGACGAGGCCATCGAGTACCTGCGGGCGGCGCTCGAGGTGAATCCCAACCTGGTGCCTGCCCGCGCGCTGCTGGCCCGCCTCTACCTGACGGGTGAGTCCTTCGCGCCCGCCGAGCGCGAGGCGGAGCGCGCGCTCGCCGTGGATGGCACGAACCTGCAGGCGCTCGGCGTGCTGGCGGCCACGCGCTTCCTGGGCCGGGACATGGAGGGCTATCGGGAGCTGCGCGCCCGGGCGCTGGAGGCCAATCCGGCGGGCAGCCGCTTCTTCACCACCGTGGGCGAACTGGCGGTGCAGCACCGGCGCTACCGGGAGTCGGTGGAGCTGGCGGCGGAGGCTACCACGGTCGACTCGCTGGACTGGAACGCCTGGGGGCTGCTGGGGCTGAACGAGCTGCGCCTGGGCCGCGTGGACGACGCGCGCACGCACCTCGAGCGGGCGTTCGCGGGAGACCCCTTCCACGTCTGGATCAAGAACTCGCTGGACCTGATGGACACCTACAGCGGCTACGCCACGGTGGCCACCGAGAACTTCGAGCTCTTCCTGGAGGAGCCGGAGGCCGAGCTGCTGGCCGTCTACCTGGGGCCGCTGGCGGAGGAGGCCTACGCGGGGCTGGCGGCGCGCTACGGCTACCGGCCGGAGACGCCCGTGCGGGTGGAGGTCTACCCCAGCCACGCCGACTTCTCGGTGCGCACGGTGGGCCTGGCGGGGCTGGGCGCGCTCGGCGTGGCCTTCGGCAACGTGCTGGCCATGGACTCCCCCAAGGCGCGGGAGGCGGGCACCTTCAACTGGGGCTCCACCTTCTGGCACGAGCTGGCCCACTCGGTCACGCTGGGGGTCACGGACCACGCCGTGCCGCGCTGGCTGACCGAGGGGATCAGTGTGGCCGAGGAGCGCCGCGCCCGCCCCGGCTGGGGGGATGACCCCGGACTGTCCTTCCTGGTTGCCTTCAACGCGGACCGGCTGTTGCCGGTGGCCGAACTGAACCGCGGCTTCACGCGGCCCGCGTATCCGGAGCAGATCCAGCACGCCTACCTGCAGTCCTCGCTGGTGGTGGAGCTGATCGAGCGGGAGTGGGGCTTCGCCGCCGTGCGGCGCATGCTGGACGGCTACCGGCAGGGGCGGAGCACCGCGGCCATCTTCGGGGACGTGCTGGACGAGGACCCCGAGGATTTCGACACGCGTTTCGAGGACTTCCTGCGCGCGCGCTACGGGCGCGTGCTGGCGGGGCTGCCCGCGGGGGATGCCGCCGCCGAGATGCTGGCCACGCGCACCTTCGTGGCCGGCGCCGAGCCGGGCGCCGACGACTTCATGAGCCAGCTGAAGCGCGGGGAGCAGCTCCTGGCGGAGGACCGGCCGGAGGCGGCGCGCCCCTACCTGGAGCGCGCCCGGGACATCTTCCCGGGCCATGCTCCCACGGGTGGCGGGCCCTACCTCCTGCTGGCCGGCCTGGCCGAGGCGCGCGGGGAGCTGGCGGACGCGGCCCGTGAGCTGGCCGCCCACGTGGCCGTCAACGAGAGTGACTACGCGGCCCATCTGGAGGTGGCCCGCCTGTACGAGGAAAGCGGAGACAGCGCGGCCGCCGCCGGCGTGCTCGAGGCGGCCATGTACATCTGGCCCTACGATCTGGAGCAGCACCAGCGCCTGGCCCTGCTCCACCGGGCGGCGGGTGACCCGGGCGGCGAGGTCCAGGAGCGGCGCGCTATCGTGGCGCTCCGGCCCGTGGACATGGCGCAGGCGCGCTACGAGCTGGCCGCCGCCCTGCACCGGGCGGGGGACGCCGAGGGCGCCCGCACGGAGGTCATCCGCGCGCTGGAGATCGCGCCCAGCTTTCCGGACGCGCAGCGGCTGCTGCTGGAGCTGCGCCGGGGCGGGGGGGCACCGTGAGGGCGCCGCGCGGGCGCACGCTCACGCTGGCCCTCGGGCTCACGGGCGCCATCGGCCTGGCGGGCGCCGGGGTGGCGCTCATGCCGGCGGACAACGCCAGAGCGCCGGCCGCCGGCTCCACCTACGTGACGGCGCCGGCAGGGGCCGAAGACAACGCGCATGTGACGGCGCCGCGAGGCGCCGAAGTTGGTCCCCCGCGCGCAGCGGCAGCGCCCGACGCGCCGCTCCCGACCGGCGCGGTGGCGGTGCGCGAAGCGCTGGCGCGCACGGGGATGGGGACGGGGGACGTCGCTTACATGACGCCGCCCCAGCGGGTGATCTGCGGCAAGAACCGCAACGAGGAGTACACGGGGCGCTTCACCTTCGTGCGCATCTTCTGGGAGGAGCGCATGGGGCGGAGCCGCTTTCAGCGCGAGCCCAACTGGCACCACGACTGCCCGTACTCGGAGTCCAACCTGACCAGCGTGCTCGGCGCCATGACCACGCTCACGCCGCACATCGGTGGGAGCGTGTACGAGTTTGGCGACGAGGACCTGTACCGCTACCCGCTGGCCTACGTCTCGGAAGTGGGCTTCTGGGAGCCGAGCGAGCGGGAGATCGAGCACCTGCGGGCGTATATGCTCAAGGGCGGGCTCGTGATCTTCGACGATTTCGACGGCAACGCCGAGATCGCCAATCTGGCGCGCATCCTGAACCGCGCGGTGCCGGAGGCCCGGCTGCGCGAGCTGAGCGTTGCGGATCGGGTCTTCAACAGCTTCTTCGAGGTGGACCCCGACTCGCTCCGTCTGGGGCCGAGCGGCGGGGGCGGCTCCGGCCGCAACATGCCCGTCTACCTCGGCCTCTTCGAGGATGACGATCCGGACAAGCGGCTCATGGTGCTGGCCTTTGCCAACAATGACGTGGGCGAGTACATGGACTACAACCCGCGGGGCTTCTCCGTGGTGAACATGAACAACGACGCGTACAAGCTGGGCGTCAATATGATCATCTACGCACTGACGCACTGAATTCACGGACGGACCGACCAGGGGGAATTTTGGCCACGACGATCGAAGCAGGCACGGTGGAGCTCGAGGGGGCGGATGACATTGCCCTGGCGGACCGCATGAAGGAGGGCAGTGAGAAGATCAGGGCCGAGGTGGGCAAGCTCATCATCGGGCAGGAGGCCGTCATCGACCAGATGCTGCTCTCCCTCTTCGTGGGCGGCAATTCGTTGCTGCTGGGCGTGCCCGGCCTGGCCAAGACGCTGCTGGTGCACACGCTGGCGCAGGTGCTGAACCTGAAGTTCAGCCGCATCCAGTTCACGCCCGACCTCATGCCCTCCGACATCACGGGCACGGACATCATCCAGGAGGACTCCGCCACGGGGCGCCGCCAGATGGTGTTCCAGCCGGGGCCGGTCTTTGCCAACATCGTGCTGGCGGACGAGATCAACCGCACGCCGCCCAAGACGCAGGCCGCGCTGCTGGAGGCCATGCAGGAGCATCGCGTGACGGTGCAGGGGCAGACCTACCAGCTGGAGGAGCCCTTCCACGTCTTCGCCACGCAGAACCCCATCGAGCTGGAGGGGACGTATCCGCTGCCCGAGGCGCAGCTCGACCGCTTCATGTTCGAGATCATCCTGGACCACCTGCCCGAGGAACAGGAGGTGGAGGTGGTGCGCACCACCACGGCGGTGCAGGACCACGTCTTCAGCCACGTGGTGGAGGGGCCGGAGCTGATAGCCTTCCAGAGGCTGGTGCGGCGGGTGCCGGTCTCGGAGACGGTGCTGCGCTACGCCGTTGCCCTGGCACGCACGTCGCGGCCCGCGGAGCACGGCCCGGAGTTCGTGCGGCAGTGGATTTCCTACGGCGCCAGCTTGCGCGCCGCGCAGTACCTGACGCTCGGCGGCAAGGCGCGGGCGCTCATCAACGGCCGCACGCATGTGAGTTTCGAGGACATCCGCGCGCTGGCGCACCCGGTGTTCCGCCACCGCATCCTGACCAATTTCCACGCGGAGTCGGAAGGCGTGACCACCGACCAGCTCGTGGATCAGCTGCTGGAGGCCGTGCCGGTGCCGCGGTCGGGGATGTAGCGTGCGCCTGGCACCCGCCCGCGGGCAGAAGTCCGGCGCGTCCTTCGTGGACCCCGCCGTGCTGGCGCGCATCGACAATCTCGAGCTGCTGGCGCGCACCGTGGTGGACGGCTTCATCAACGGGCTGCACCGCTCGCCGTACCTGGGGCTCTCCGTCGACTTCGCGGAGCACCGTCCCTACATGCCCGGCGACGACATCCGGCGCATCGACTGGCGCCTGTGGGGCCGCACGGACCGCTACTACGTGAAGGAGTTCGAGGCGGACACGAACACCAACTTCGTGTGCCTGCTGGACACCTCTGCCTCCATGGGGTATGGCAGCCACGCGGTGAGCAAGCTGGAGTACGGGAAATTTCTGGCCGCGTCGCTCACTTATTTCTCACACGGGCAGCGGGACCGGGTGGGCATGGTGACCTTTGACGACGCCATCCGGGACTACGTGCCACCCTCGGCCAAGCATCTGGACGTCATCCTGCACACGGTGGATCGGGCCCGTGCCGGCAACAAGGGTGCGCTGGAGGCCCCGCTGGTCAAGACGGCGGAGGCGCTCGGCCGGCGCGGCATCGTGGTGCTCATCTCGGACCTCTACGAGCCGCCCGAGGCGGTCATCCACGCGGTACGGCACCTGCGTTCGAAGGGGAACGATGTGATCGTCTTTCATGTACTGGATCCATGGGAGCTGGACTTCCCCTTTGAGGACGCGGGCAACTTCCAGGACGTGGAGACCGGGCAGATCGTGCCCGTGGTGCCGGCCACGCAGCGGGAGCGCTACCGCGAGCTGGTGCGCGCCCACTCCGCCGAGCTGGCGGAGCGCTTCACCAAGGAGCGGGTGGACTACGCCTTGCTGGACACCTCCAAGCCCCTGGACGTGGCGCTCTTCCAGTACCTGTCCACGCGTGAACGCCTGAGCCGGGTCCGCTGATGCCCATTGCATTCCTGGCACCGCTCTTTCTTGCCGGCCTGATTGCCGTGGCCGTGCCCGTGTGGGTGCACCTCACGCACAAGCAGCGCAGGGAGGTGACGGAGTTCCCCTCCCTCATGTTCATCGAGCAGGTCCCGTTCAAAGCGGTCAAGCGACGTCGGCTGCGCCACCTCCTCCTCTTTGCCATGCGCGCGCTGGCCATCATCCTTCTCGTGGCCGCCTTTGCCCGGCCGCTCTTCGACCGGCCGGACGCCGTGGCCGCGGGGCTCGGGACGGCGCGGGAGGTTGTGATCCTGGTGGACCGCTCCTGGAGCATGGGCTACGGGGACACCTGGGAGCGGGCGCTGGAGGCGGCGGCGGCCGAGGTGGAGGGGCTGGGGCCGGACGACGTGGCGTCGCTCGTGTTCTTCGACCATGGCGCGGCCGCGGCCATGCAGCCCACGGGGGACCGGGCGCGCCTCCGGGCGGCGCTGGACACCGTGACGCCGGGGAGCGGCACCACGCGCTTTGCCCCCGCGCTGCGGCTGGCGCGGAGCATCCTGGACGCCTCCGAGCTGCCCCGGCGGGAGGCCGTCCTGATCAGTGATCTGCAGCGCTCCGGCTGGGGCGGGGAAGCGGTGCTGCGCCTGCCCGCCGGCGCGGCGCTGCGCACGGTGAGTGTGGCCCCTGAGGACCCTTCGAACGTTTCCGTTACGAGCGTGGAGCTGCACACCGAGCGTTTCGCCGGCCGGGAGCGGGCCACGGTGACGGCGCGCCTGACCAATCGCGGGACCAAGCCCGCGGAGGGATTGCCGGTGACGCTGGAGCTGGCGGGCCGGACGCTGCAGACCGAGAGCGTGGAGCTGGCGGCCAACGATGCCACCACGCTCACCTTCGAGGCGTTCACCGTGCCGGAGACGGCGGGGCGGGGCATCGTTCGTGCGGGCTCGGATGCCCTGGCTTACGATGACGCCTTCCACTTCATGGTGGCCCCCGATCGCGCGCTGCCCGTGCTGGTGGTGGAGCCGCCCGGCGCCCCCGCCTCGATCAGTCTGTATCTGGCGCGGGCGCTGGAGATCGGGCAGGCGCCCGGCTTCCAGGTGGATGTGCGGCGGGGCGGGACGATCGGTGCCGCGGATCTGGCCGGCCGGGCCGTGGTGGTGCTGAACGACGCGCCCTTCCCCGGCGGGGAGGCCGGCCGCCGCCTGCGCGCCTTCGTGGAGGCCGGCGGCGGGCTCGTGCTGGTGCTGGGCGAGCGGAGCGGCGCCAGTGACTGGAGCGGCGAGGGCGCGGCGCTTCTGCCGGGCACGGCGGGCCGCCCCGCCGATCGCACGTCGGGGCGCGGCGGCACGGTGGGCTACCTGGATTACGCGCACCCCGCGCTGGAGGTTTTCGCCGCGCCGCGGAGCGGGGACTTCTCGGCCGCGCGCTTCTACCGCTATCGCCCGCTCACGGTGCCGCCGCCGGCCGAGCCGGGCGCGGCCCCCGAGGTGCGGGTGCTGGCCCGCCTGGATGACGGCGCCGCCGTGCTCACGGAGCGGCTGCTGGGACGCGGGCGGGTGCTGGCGCTGGGCTCCACGGTGGACGGCGAGTGGAACGACCTGCCGCTGCAGCCGGTTTTCCTGCCCTTTGCCCATCGGGTGATCCTGCATGCGGCCGGCTACGCCGAGGCGCGGCCGTGGTTCACCACCGGGCAGGTGCTGGACCTGGCGGCGCAGGCGCCCACAGTGGCGGAGGACGAGGCGGCGGAGGGCAGCGAGGCGGCGGAGGGCGGGCAGGCGGCGATCACCGCGGAGCGTGAGGCCGCGCTCTTCGCGCTGGCTCCCTCCGGGGAGCGCGTGGAGCTCGGCGCCGATCCGCTGCTCACGTTGACGGAGGCGGGCTTCTACGAGGTCCGCTCCACCGCGGACGAGCAGGCCGCCGGCTACATGGTGGCCGCCAATCCGGATCCGTCGGAGGCGGAACTCACGCCGCTGGACCCCGCGGAGCTGGTGGCCGCGGTGGAGCCGGTCGATGGCGAGCGGGCTGATCTCGCGCTGGCCGGCACGCTGTCGCTCGCGGAGCGGGAACGACGGCAGTCGCTGTGGTGGTACCTCCTGGTGGGGGCGTTCGCGCTGCTGGCGGCGGAGACGGTGCTCTCCAATCGGCTGTCACGCGCGGGGCATCGGGTGACGTGAGGACATGAGCCGGCCCGGGGGCCGGCCAGGCAGGGTGAGGGGCATCCGTAACG
Organism: Gemmatimonadota bacterium; assembly: GCA_040905425.1. GTDB lineage: Bacteria > Gemmatimonadota > Gemmatimonadetes > Longimicrobiales > RSA9 > JBBDRO01. Next base: position 12,296 of record JBBDRO010000007.1, read on the forward strand.
GCGCGCATGGCGCGTCAGCCACACAAGAGGAATCCCATGGACAGGCGCGGCAATTCGATGGAACAGGAAGTCCTCCTGGATATCATCCGCCTGGTGAAGCGGCGCTGGCGCATGAAGCTGGCGCTCCGCGGCGCCGCCATCGTGGCGGGCGCGGGCCTGGCCGCGTTCCTCTTCTCCGCCTTCCTGCTGGACGAGCTGGGCATCACGCCCGCCACGGCCACCGCCATGCGCGTGGGACTCTACCTGGTGCTCGCCGGGCTCACGCTGCGCTACCTGGTGCTGCCGCTCTCCCGGCGCGTGAGTGACGCGCAGGTGGCCCTCTACCTGGAGGAGCACGAGCCCTCGCTGGAGGCGGCCGTACTGAGCGCCCTGGACGGCACCGCGGCCGACGAGCGCTCCGGCCTCTCGCCGGCGCTCGTGAGGCGCACGCTGGAGCGGGCCGTGGCGGCATGCCACACGGTGGAGGACGGGCGGCGCATCGACCGGCGCACGCTGAACCGGGAGGCGGGGCTGCTCACCTCCATGGCCGTCATGGGCCTCCTCTTCCTGGCGCTGAGCCCCCCCTCCGTGCGCACCGGGGCGGGTGTGCTGGCCAATCCCTTCCGGCACGTGGAAGCGCCGCCGGTGGCCAGCGTGCAGGTGCTGCCGGGTGACGCCACCATTCCGCGCGGCGCGGACCAGGCGGTGGCAGCCGAGTTGGTGAACTTTGCCTCCGGGCACGTGGAGTTGGTGCTTCGCGCCGCGGGTGACTCCCTTTACCGGCGCATCCCCATGCTGGCCACGGCGGACAGCGCGGCCTTCGAGCTGCTGCTCTTCGACGTGCGGGACGCCACCGAGTACTTCGTGGAGGCGGAGGGCGTGCGCTCGCCGGTCTTCCAGCTCACGGTGGAGGACATCCCGTACGTGGACCGGATGGACCTGGAATACCGCTACCCCGGCTACACGCAGCTGCCGCCGCGCGTGGTGGAGGATGGCGGTGACGTGGCGGCGGTGCGCGGCACGCGCGTGCACCTGGCCGCTACCACCACGGTGCCCGTGACGCGGGGCCGGATCCTCGTGGAGGGCGGTGACACGCTGGCGCTCACGGTGGCGGCCGACGGCCGCCTGGAGGGGTCCTTTCCCGTGGAGCGGCCGGGCTTCTACGACATCCAGCTGGAGCACGACGGCGCGTGGCTGAGCGGCTCCCCCCAGTACACCATTGACGTGCTCGAGGACGGCGCACCCTCCATCCGCTTCGAGAAGCCGGGACGGGACGCACAGGCCACCACGGTGGAGGAGGTCTTCGTGGAGGCGCGCGCGGACGATGACTACGGCGTGGCGCGCATGGAGCTGGTCTACTCGGTGAACGGCGGTGCGGAGCAGATCGTACCGCTCTACGACGGCAGCGGGGCGCTGAAGGAGGTCACGGCGGGGCACACCTTCTACCTGGAGGAGTTGCCGCTGGAGCCGGGTGACGTGGTCTCCTACTACGGGCGGGTGGCTGACAATGACGTGGCGGGCGGCAGCAAGGACGCCACCAGTGACATCTACTTCCTGGACATCCGGCCGTTCGGGCGCGACTACCGGCAGGCGGAGCAGGCCGCGCCGCCTCCCGGTGGCGGCGGGGAGCCGCCCGAGGGTGGCGAGAACCCGGGCGATCTCTCCCGCATGCAGCGCGAGATCATTGCGGCCACCTTCAACCTGAACCGTGACAGCGCCACCTGGTCCGAAGCGGACTATGAGCAGAGCCTGGTCACCATTGCCAACATGCAGGACCGGCTGCGTGAGCAGGTGGGCACGCTCACCGAGCGCATGAACAACCGCGGCGTGGTGGACGACTCCGCCTTCGCGCAGATCGCGCGCATCCTGCCGCAGGCGGCCGAGCAGATGGCCCAGGCGGCGGGGCGCCTCCGGGCCAGTGAGGCGCGGGACGCCCTCTCGCCGGAGCAGAAGGCGCTCCAGTTCCTGCAGCGCGCCGAGGCCGTCTTCCGCGAGACGCAGGTGGCCATGGGCGGCCAGCAGCAGCAGGGCGGTGGTGGCGGCGCTCAGCAACAGGCCGCCGAGGACCTGGCCGACCTCTTCGAGCTGGAGCTGGACAAGCTACGCAACCAGTACGAGACGGTGGAGCAGCAGCAGAACCAGTCCACGCAGCAGGAGATCGACGAGACGCTGGAGAAGCTCAAGGAGCTGGCGCGTCGCCAGCAGCAGGAGAACGAGCGTCTCCGCCAGCGCGCCGCGCAGCAGCAGCAGCAGGGCGGCGGTGCCAGCGCGGCCAACCAGCGGCAGATGGCCGAGGAGACCGAGGAGGCGGCCCGGCAGCTCGAGCGGCTGGCGCGCCAGCAGAACCAGCCGGAGCTGGAGGACGCCGCTCGCCGGCTACGGGAAGCGTCCGAATCCATGCGGCGCTCCGCCGCGGACGCGCGCAGCGGCAACAGCGCCGAGGCGCAGGAGGCGCTGGAGCGCCTGGAGGAGGCCCAGCGGCTCCTGGATCGGAGCCGGTCGGCCGGCCTGGAGCGGGAGGCGGATGCCGCGCTCCAGCAGGCGGAGCGGATTGCCCGTGACCAGCGTGAGATTGCCGAGGATACCAAGGAGATCGCCGCCGATCAGGAGATCACCGCGGAGCGCATGCGCAACGCGCAGCGGATCACCGAGCGCAAGGAGGCGCTGGCCAACGACGTGGCCGGCCTCGAACAGCGCCTGAACCGCATGGCGCAGGACGCCCGGAGCGAGCAGCGGGAAGCCGCGCGGCGCCTGCAGGAAGCCGCCGACCGCATCCGGGACAGCCAGCTCGAGGGGATGATCGGCTTCTCCCGCTCGCTGGTGCAGCCCGGCGCGGATCCCGGCTATGTGAACACCTTCGAGGACCGCATCGGCAATGAGATCGAAGCGGTGCGCGACATGCTGGAGGAAGCGCGCGGCGCCATCGATGACAACGCCGCCGAGGAGCGAGAGGCGGTGGACCGGGCCCGCAACCTGGCGCGGGGCGTGGAATCGCTCAGCGAGCGCATGCGCGCCGCCCGTGAGGCGGGGGATCGGCTGGAGCGGGAGCAGCAGGGCCAGCAACAGGGTGACCAGCAGCAGGGTGACCAGCAGGGTCAGCAGCAGGGCCAGCAGCAGGGCCAGCAACAGGGCCAGCAACAGGGTCAGCAGCAGGGTCAGCAGCAGGGTCAGCAGCAGGGCCAGCAACAGGGCCAGCAACAGGGCCAGCAGCAGGGCCAGCAGCAGGGCCAGCAGCAGGGCCAGCAGCAGGGCGGTCAACAGGGCGGTCAACAGGGCGGTGACCAGCAGGGCCAGCGCCTGGATCCCCAGGGCGGTGACCCGCAGCGGGGCGGCGGCGCGCAGGGCGCCATCAACCGCGGCTTCGACCGCCTTACGCCGGAAATGGAGCGTCAGTTCCGCCGCGAACTGGACGAGCGGCTGGCGGAAGCCCGCCAGCTACGCGGTGATCTGGCCAGCGAGGGGCGTGACGTCACCGAGCTGGACCAGGTGATCCGGGACCTGGAAGCCCTGGACAATCTCGGTGACTGGACGCGTCCCCGTGGCGTGGAGCAACTGCAAGCCGCTATAGTGGATGGAGCCAAACGCTTCGAATACGATCTGCGCCGCCAGCTCCTGGGTGAGGAGCAGGAGCAGCTCTTCCTGTCCGGCTCGGGCGACGTGCCGGAGGGCTATCGGCAGCTCGTGGAGGAATACTACAAGGCGCTGTCGCGCCGGCGGAACTGAACACGCCCGGGAGGTAGCCATGGTGTTCGCGTCCCTGTGGTCGAGGCGGCTCGACCAGACGATCGCCGCGTACGAGCGGAAGGCGGAGACCGCCAGCGCGCCCGCCGCGCGCGCCAGCTTCTTCAACCTGGCCGCGGAAACGGCCCGTGACGCCGGCCGGGAGCCGCTGGCGCTGGAGCTGGAGGGGCGCGCCATCGACGCCTGGGTGCGCGCCGACCGCATCGACGCCGCCGCGGCGCTGTGCCGCAAGATCGTGCGCCGTTCCCCCACGGTGGTGCGCACCTGGTGCACGCTGGCGTGGCTGGACATCGGTCGCGGCCACTTCAGTGACGTGCGCATGCACGTGGACCACTACGTGGACGCGGCCGATCGGGCCGGCCGTGACCGGCTGGCGCTGGTGCAGGTGCGGCGCATGAGCGCGCTCAGCCACAATGACGACCTGCGCCTCCACCTGGGGGAGCGTCTGCTCTGGCTGGGTGATGACAGCTCGGCGGACCATGTGTTCGGGCTGGTCTTCGAGGAGCGCAACGGGCTGCGCCGGCCGACAACCGACGATCCCACGCTGCGTATGCTGGAGGCCCGCCGGGCCGTGTTGCAGCCCGCGCGCGCGGCCTGAGCCGGCGGCCCGGCTCCCCACCCGGCCACGCGGCCTGATCTTGGGAACGCTCGACCCCGCTGCGCCGCTCTTCTGGTGGCGCGTGGCCGTGGCCGTGGCCTGCGGCGGTGCCATCGGCATGGAGCGGCAACTGCGCGGCAAGCCGGCCGGCATCCGCACCAGCATCCTCATCTGCCTGGGCACGTATGTATTCGTCACCCTCGGCGCCAGCTTTCAGGGCGCCCTTGCTGATCCCACCCGCGTGCTCGGCCAGGTGGTCACCGGCATCGGCTTTCTCGGCGCGGGCGTAATAATGACGCAGGGGCGGCTCGTGGTGGGCGTGACCTCGGCCGCCGTGGTCTGGCTGCTGGCGGCCATCGGTGCCACCGTGGCGCTCGGCTACGAACCGGCCGCCGTGGCCATCACGGCCGTCACGCTGGTGGTGTTGCTGGGCGTCCAGTGGCTGGAGCACACCTTCGTGGCGCTGCGCCGCGGGGTGCACGAATGGCGCACGGCGCGCGGCAGCAACGACGGCTGAGTTGAGTATGCCCCACCTGTTCGGCGCGCACACCATCCACAACGGCGGCATCGACATGGCCGTGCGGCGCGCTGCGGCCGCCGGCCAGGACGCTCTGCAGGTCTTCACCGCCATTCCCAAGTTCTACGGGGACAGGAGCGGCGTGCGGCCCGAGCGTGCCGAGCGCTTCCGCGCCGCCGTGGCCGAGAGCGGCATCCGCTCGGAGCACATCGTGGCGCACGCCGCCTACGTGCTGAGCGTGGCCACCGCGGACCAGGACAAATGGCACCGGGCCACGGCGGGGCTCACCAAGGAACTGGAGCGGTGCGTTACGCTGGGCATCGGCAACGTGTGCTTCCACCCGGGCTCCGCCACCGACGACGATCCGCACGCGGGTGCCGCGCGGGTGGCCGCCGCCATGGTGGCGGCGCTGGGTCAGGTGGAGGGGCCGGTGCGGCTGCTCGTGGAGAACACGGCCGGGGCCGGACGGACGGTGGGCCGCACGGCGGCGGAAGTGGGGGAGATCCTGGCGCAGCTGCCCGCCGCGCAGCGCGCGCGGGCTGGCTACGGGCTGGACACCTGCCACCTCTACGCGTCGGGCTATGCCATCCACGAGTCGCCCGAGCGCCTGAGCGCAATCCTGGACGAGTTCCAGGACGCCACGGGTGAGCCGCCCGCCTTCCTCCATCTGAACGACAGCCAGGGGGAGCTTGGATCCAACCGGGACCGCCACGCGCTCATCGGGGAGGGGGAGATCGGCCAGGAGCCGTTCGGCTGGCTGCTGGCCGACGCCCGGAGCCGCGGCGTGCCGCTCATCCTGGAAACACCCCAGCAGAACCCCGACATCGAGGGTGAGGACCCTACCCCCGATCCCTGGGACGTGCGCATGCTCGAGCTGCTGCGCGGCCTGGCGCGCGGGTGACCCGGGGCCAGGGCGCATCCGGCGTGCAGATCGAGGTGCTGGTCACCGAGGACTGCCCGCACCGCACGGCTACCCTGGCCCGCGTACGCAACGTGGCCGGGCGGCTGGTGCCCGCGGCGGAGGTGGCGGAGACGATCGTCGCTTCTGATGAGGATGCGCGGCGGCTCCGCTTCCCGGGTTCCCCCACCGTGCGGGTGGAGGGTCGGGACCTGGAAGGCGGCGTGGCCCGTCCGGCCGCGCTGGCATGCCGCACCTATGAGGGCGTCGGCACGCCACCGGAGTGGCTGGTGGAGGCGGGGCTGCTGCGCGCCCTGGAACCCCGCTTCATCCTCTTCCTGTGCGTGGCCAACGCGGCGCGCAGCCAGATGGCCGAGGGGCTCGCTCGCGCGCTGGCGCCGGAGGGCGTGCGCGTGGGCTCGGCCGGCTCCGCGCCCGCACGCCGGAGCGAGCGGGCCACCCGCGCGTTGGCGGAGCTGGGCATCGACATCTCCGACCAGTTTTCCAAAGGCATGGACGCCTTCGACGACGCGCCGGTGGACACCGTCATCACGCTGTGCGCCGAGGAGGTGTGCCCCGCCTGGCTCGGCCAGGCCCACCGGGTGCACTGGGGACTGCTCGACCCCGGCGCGGCAGAGGGCACCGAGGCGGAGCAGCTGGCCGTCTTCCGTACGGTGCGGGACGAGCTCCGCCGGCGCCTCGAGGCGCTGTTCGGGCGGACGCTCGGATCGTAGCGAAGCAGCTGCCGCCCCGTGCCGCGGGGCCCCCTATCACCGACCCCGACGCCCGCATTGGAGGCTCTCGATGCCGCTCCCGCTCCCGCTCCGCACAGCCACCTGCGCGCTGGTCGCGCTGGCCGCGTTACTCGTGGCGGCACCCCGCGCCGCCGCGCAGGCGGTCTCGCTCGTGCCGCCGGACGCCCCCGCCCGCTACCACGCGCTGCCGCCGCTCCGCCAGCAGGCGGACGAGCAGCTCGCCTGGACGCGAGCCCGCCTGGAGCGGGTGCTCCCGCGTTTGATGGCCGACTACGACGTCCCCATGTGGATCCTCTCCATGCGGGAGTACGCCGAGGACCCGGTGTTCTTCTCCATGGCCGCCCCCACCACCTTCGCCGCCCGGCGGCGCTCCATCTACGTGTTCACGCGTCAGCCGGATGGGACCATTGAGCGGTTGGCGCTGGGCGGCGGCACCCAGGGCGGCCTCTTCCAGGCGTTTCGGTCCACCCGCCCGGCGCCCACGCAGGAGACGGCGGAGCTGTGGGGGGACGAGCAGTGGCGGCTGCTACGGGAGCTGGTGGAAGCACGCGATCCGGCGAGCATCGTGCTGAACATCCACGAGCATCACGCCTTCTCGGACGGGCTGCACGCCGGCGAGCGGGAGGCGCTCGAGCGCGCGCTCGGCCCCACCTACGCGGCGCGCGTGAAGCGGGACCCCCGGCTGGCGCAGGACTACATAGCCGTGCGGGTGCCGGAGATGCTGCCGCGCTACCGGCGCATCCAGGAGACGGTGCACGCCATCCTCTCGGAGGCGTTCTCGAACGCCGTGATCACTCCGGGGACCACCACCGTGGACGACGTCCGTTGGTGGCTCCGGGAGCGCATCCAGGGGCTGGGCATGACCACGTGGTTCCATCCGTCGGTGGACGTGCAGCGGGCGGTGGCGCTGCCCCCGGGCGGCGCGACGGTGATCGAGCCCGGCGACGTGCTGTGGGTGGATTTCGGCGTGGTGGCCATGGGTCTGCACACGGACACGCAGCACATGGGCTACGTGCTGCGGGCGGGGGAGGCCGCGCCACCCGCGGGTATCCGGGCCTGCCTGGCCGTGTCCAACCGGCTGCAGGACATCGTGGTGGCGGAGATGGAGCCCGGACGGAGCGGCAACGCCATCCTGGAGGCGGCGCTGGCGCGCATGCGGGCGGAGGGCATCGACGGCACCGTGTACGGCCACCCCATCGGCGACCACGGCCACGGCGCGGGCCCGCTCATCGGCCGCTGGGACGGGCAGGAGGGCGTCCCGCACCGCGGTGACGTCCTGCTCCTGCCGGACACCTGGCACTCGGTGGAACTGCAGGCCACCGTCCCGGTGCCGGAATGGGGCGGCAAGCGGCTGAGCTGCCGGCAGGAGGAGGAGGTCCTGGTGGGGCCGGACGGGAAGCGCACCTGGGCGTTCCGCCGCCAGGAGGGCTTCCACCTGGTCTGGTGAGGACGCGCGCTACCGCGGCGCCCGCGGTATCCGCTCCGCCAGGTTGGCCGCCTGCCACGCGAACACCGCCAGCACGATGGCCGACTGGCGCAGATCGACCTCGGTCACGCGCTCCGCGAAGTCCATGTTCGTGTGGTGTGTGCGCACGTCGTAGTCCACATAGTCCTTGAGGGTGGAGAAGCCCGGCAGCCCGATGCGCGTGAAGGCCAGGTGATCGGTGCTGCCGAGCGGCTCGATCATGTTGCGCTTCACGCCCAGATCCCTGAGCGGCGCGAGCCAGGCGTCGAAGAGCGCCTTGGCCGCCTGGTTCTCCTCCATGTAGAAGCCGTACGTGGCGCCGGCCCCCGGATCATCGTTCAGATACACGGAGAAGGCCTCCCGGGCCGCGGCGTTGGCCTCCCCCGCCAGGTGCTCCTCCACCCAGGCCCGGGCGCCGAGCAGCCCCTGCTCCTCGCCCCCCCAGAGCGCGATGCGGATGGTCCGGCGCGGCCGGGCGTCCAGCGCCAGGAGGATGCGCATGGCCTCCAGCGCCGCCGTCACACCGTCGGCGTTGTCGGTGGCGCCCGGTGAGGAGTGCCACGAGTCCAGATGGCCGCCGAGCATCACCACCTCGTGCCCCACGTCGGGGTCGGTGCCCGGGATCTCGGCCAGCACGTTGTAACTGTGGGTGTCCTCCTCGTGGTAGCGGACGGCCACGCGCACCCGCACGGTGGGCGCCTGGCCGGCCTCCGTCAGCCGCGCCAGCATGTTGTAGTGCTCGGCCGCCAGGATGATCTCCGGCACGTCGTCATCGGCCGTGTTACGGCTGCCCAGCACGAAGACGGTGCCGTGCTGTCCCTGGTTGGGGCGCAGCAGCGCCCCGGCGCCCGCCTCCCGCAGGATCGGCAGCACTTCACGCAGGGGCGCGGCCGCGTCGGTGCGGAGGAAGCGCGGGGCGCCCAGGCGCACCGGACCATCGGCGTCCGCCGGCTGTTCGCGGTCCTCGGTGATGAAGTCGGGTTGCGGGCGCTCCGCCAGCACGATGGCGCCACCCAGGCCGCCGGCATCCGCCAGCGCCCGGATCTCCTCCACCGACCGCTCGCCCAGATAGAGCACCTCCCCCTCCAGCGTGCCCCGGGTGGACGGTGTCCACGCCTCCGGATAGCCGATGAGGGGGAAGTAGCGCGGCGCCGTCATCTCCAGCGTGAGCCCCTCCAGCGTCCAGCCCCGGCCGAACTCGAACGGTTCCAGACGCGCGTCGGCGGCGCCCCAGGCGGTCAGCCGGTCCCGCGCCCAGCGGGCCGCCGCCACGTGGGCGGGTGAGGCGGTCAGGCGCGGGCCGATGACGTCCGTGAGGTGGTGGTAGAGCTCGGCCGCCCGGGAGCGCTCCAGGCCTTCGGCGCGGATGGCGGCCACCATGGCGGCGTCGGGCTGCGCCTGGCCGGAGAGAGCGGGCGGAGCGGCCAGGAGCAGGAGGGCCACCGCGGGTGCGGGCAGCCAGAGGCGCAGGGCGGTGCTGAGCATGGGAGGACTCTCGCGGCTGAAAGGGACGGAGGCTACGGGAAAATACGCGGGCCAGCGGGCCGGCGCACATCGGTGCGAGCCGCCCGCCACAGGCCTCACAGACGCCAGAGGTAGGTGACCTTCAGGAAGAAGCCGTCACTCTGGCGCGCCAGCTCCCCGAAGCGGAAGGAGGGCGCGTCCCCCAGCGACGTGCCGTAGCCGGCGAACACCACCGTGCCGGGCGTGGGCTGGTAGGAGAGCAGCCAGTCGGCGCGGAAGCTGGACGTGTCGTGCCCGGAGGCCCGCTCCAGCGTCCCGTCGGCGCGCCGCAGCCAGATGGGCAGTTCGGTGCGGGTGTCATCGCGCAGATCATCCTGCCAGCTCGTGGCGTACTGTCCCACGAAGCGCACGAAGAGGGGGCGCGAGAGTTGGTACTCCGCCTTCACGCGCGGAATGTGCTGCACCCCCACCAGCGAGCCGTCGCTGGAGCGGTTGTAGCGCTGCTGCACGTAGCGCAGGTTCAGGCGCAGGCGATCGTCCGGCCGGTAGTTGACGCTGAGCGTGGAATTCACGATCCAGGCCGGCGACCACTCGAAGAAGTTCTCGTCCCGCCCCACCACCACGAAGGCAAAGCCGTTCCAGCGGGGAAACTGGGGCGTGCTCAGGCGCACCAGCAGGTCGTAGTTGGGGATACGCTCCCGTCCCGAGTAGGGCACCGTGTCCGTGACGCCGCCGCGCTCCACCAGCAGCACGTAGTCATCGTAGAGCTCCGCCGGATAGAGGAAGGACTCCACCATCAGGTCGGCGCCGCCGCTCCAGCCGCCCCGGAGGGCGAAGTTGCTGGTGAGGTGGACCTTCTGATCGTCCGGCATGAGTCCCGCCGCGTAGCGCTCGTAGGTCCAGTCACCGCTGATGCGCAGCCCGCCCGTGAAGCGCTCCACGAAGGCATCCTGGGCGCCGTACCAGGTGTACTCGGGGGAGAGCTGCGCCTGCGCGATCCCCGATCGCCCGATGAAGCCCGCCGCGGCAACAAAATCCGGGTGGATGGCGGACAGCTCTGCGCGGACGCCGAAGCGCCGCCCGTTGCGCCTGACCTGGGCGCTGTAGAGTTGCGCCCCGTCCTGGCGCAGTCCGGGAGCGTGGGTAAAGCTCCCGGCGTACTGGCCGGTGACTTCCCAGATGTCGCGCAGCACGAACCTGCCGTCCACGGCGGCCACGCGGTTCCAGTAGTCTCCATCCATCCGGTCCGTGTAGGCCAGGCCCACGGTGTTGCTGGCGCCGAAATCCCGCCGCGCGCGGAGGATGTTGAAGATCGGGTGCTCGTCCGTGTGGGACAGCAGCGGATCGTCCACGGCGGCCAGGTAGCCCACGTCGAAGCCGGCTACCCTGCCGGTGAGCTTCGCGGCGCCGGCGGGCTGCCCGATGCGGCGTGTATAGATGAGGCTGTTGGGCGCGTTGAAGTACTCGTTGCCCTCCAGGAAGAAGGGGCGTTGCTCGGAGAAGAAGAGCGTGCGCCGCGGGTCACTGTTCACCTGCCCCGCGTCCGCTTCGATCTGTGAGAAGTCCGGATTCACCGTGCCGTTCAGCGTGAGGTCCGCGGTGACGCCCCAGCGCACGTTGCCGCCGACTTCCGGCTGCGCGCTGCCATAGCGCCAATCGCCGGTGGTGCCGTCGGCACGTTCCCGGGGCGCCCCCGCCAGGCTCGTGGTGAGGACGGGCTGGACGTCCATGACCAGGCCGCGGTGCAGGTCGTGGAGGCCGCGCAGCGTCCCGCTCTGCGCGAGCAGGGAAGCGCGCGCGCGCTCCGCGGGTGTCCAGCTCTGCTCGTAGCCGGAGTGCTGGACGTTGCGGATGACGTTCAGCCCCCAGTCCTGACGCTCACCGGTCTGGTAGCGCAGTGACTTGAAGGGGATGCGCACCTCCACCTCGTAGCCGTAGTCCGTGATCCGCCCGGCGGACGCCCAGACGAAATCCGGGCTGAGGTCCACCTCCCGATTGCCACCATGCCTCCGTCCGCCGCTCCCCTCACCCTCACTCCGGATGCCGTCGGACTGCACGCCCAGCGCGTTCACGGAGAACAGGAACGCGCGCCGCCGGTCGTCGAAGGTGTCCAGCAGGAGCGTGACGAAGTCGTCCCCGCCGATCTCGTCCCGGTCCGCCAGCGTGGCGTTCACCGCCGCGTGCGGCTCCCAGGCACGGATGCCGAAGTGGATGGCGTCGGCCGAGTACCACACGAGCACCTCGGTGGAGTCCGCCGCGGGCAGGCCGTCCACGGGCTGGTACTGGGAGAATCCAGTGAGCAGCGCCGCGCGCGACCACACGGGCTCATCCAGCTGGCCGTTCACATCGATGTCGGCCGCGGCCCGGGGCAGCTCCACGGACGTGGCTCCCTCGCGGCCATGATAAATGGGTCCGCCGGGGCCTGCCTGTAGGAGCGCCGTCAGAGCCGCCGTGGCGGCAAGGGTCAGACTCATGTGTCTTTCGCTCGGATGAGGTGCGGTCCCGCCCCGCCGGCGGGCGGCCGGAACATCGCCCCCCGGCGCACGCCCTTCAAGGGTTGCCGCGGGCCGGGGCCGCCCGCAGCATACCTGCCATGGCAACACCAGGCAGTGTGCGCATCGACTTTCGCGCGGCCGGGCCGGCGTGGTCGCAACTGCATTTCGCGGCGCCGGTACGGGTGCTGGAGGCTCGTGCGCTCACGGAGGTGCGTCCCGTGCTCCGCGCCGCGGCGGCGGCCGCCGCGGAGGGCGCCTGGGTGGCGGGCTTCGTGGCGTACGAGGCGGCGCCCGCCTTCGAGCCGGTGATGGGCGCCCATCCGAGCGGACCGCTGCCGCTGGCGTGGTTCGCCGTCTACGGGGCGCCGGAGCCGGAGCCACAGGGGCGTGGCCGGGTGGTGGGACCCGCGCGTCTGGGGCTGGACTGGAGGCCTGGCGTGGATGCCGCACGTCATGCCACGGACGTGGCCCGCGTCCGGGCAGCCATCGCCGCCGGAGAGGTCTATCAGGTCAACTACACCTTCCCGCTCACGGCGCGGTTCGACACGGACGTGGACACGCTCTGGAACCGGCTCGCCGCGGCACAGGTCGACGGCTATTTCGCGCTGCTGGACACGGGACCGCACGCCATCCTGTCCGCCTCGCCCGAGCTCTTCTTCCGCACCTCGGGCCGCCGCATCACCACCCGCCCCATGAAGGGCACCCGCCCGCGCGGCCGGTGGCCGGCCGAGGACCGGGAAGCCGCCGCGGCGCTGGCCGACTCGGCCAAGGACCGCGCGGAGAACCTCATGATCGTGGACCTCCTGCGTAACGACCTGGGCCGCGTGGCGCGCACCGGCACCGTGTGCGTGCCCGCCCTCTTCCAGGTGGAGCGCTATCCCACGGTCTGGCAGATGACCTCCACCATCGAGGCGGAGCTGCGCGCGGACGTGGGCCTGGAGGAGGTCTTCGCGGCCCTCTTCCCCTGCGGTTCGGTGACCGGCGCACCCAAGATCGCCGCCACCCGCTTCATCGCCGACCTGGAGGACACGCCCCGTGGCGCGTACTGCGGCGCTGTGGGACTGCTCCGGCCCGGCGGGGACGCGGTCTTCAACGTGGCCATCCGCACGGCGGTGGTGGACCGGCCGGCCGCCACCGTCACGTACGGGGTGGGCGGCGGCATCACGTCGGACTCGGATGCCGCGGCCGAGCACGGCGAGGCATTGGCCAAGGCCGCCGTCCTCAGCCGTCCGCCACGCGCCTTCGAGCTGCTCGAAACGCTCCGCCTGGAGCACGGCGCCTACGGCCGCCTGGAGCGGCACCTGGCGCGCATGGCCGAGGGGGCGGAGCACTTCGGCTTCCCGTTCCGAAGCGACGATGCCCGCGCCAACCTCGAAGCGCACGCGGCGCTCCATGGCAACGCAGCGCGCCGGGTCCGGCTGCTGTCCGCCCCCGATGGCCGCCTGCGCGTGGAGAGCGCGGCGCTCGCCGAGCCCTGGCGCGGCTCCCCCGCTGGAGCGGAGGAGCTGCGCCCCACACCCCTCGCGGCTTCCCGGGTGGACAGGCTGGACCCCCTCCTCCAGCACAAGACCACCTGGCGCCGAATCTACGACGAGGCCCTGGCGGAGCACCCGGACGCCTTCGACGTCCTGCTCCTGAACCGCGAGGATGAGGTCACCGAATTCACGCGTGGCAACCTGGTGGTCCGCCTCGACGGTGTTTACCTGACGCCGCCACGGGACTGCGGGCTCCTGCCCGGTTGTTACCGGGCCGAACTGGTGGAGACGGGCATGGTGGAGGAGAGCGTCCTGCGCGCGGCGGAGCTGGCGCGCGCCGACGGGGTCTGGCTGGTGAACAGCGTGCGGGGATGGGTGCCGGTGGCGCCCGTCAATCGCCCGTGATGAGATCGTAGAGGCGCACCAGCTCCCGCCCCATGTCATCCCGCTCCCGCACGAGCACGTAATCCGCGCCGGCCTCCAGCGGCTCCTGGGCGAGCGGCATGGTCAGCCGCGCGATCCACCGGCCGTCGGCGTGCAGGACGGCCCACTCCCGCTCCGTCCGCTCCGGCCCGCCGTAGCGCTCCACCCAGAGGCTGCCGTCGCGGCCGGCCAGGAGCAGCCGGTGGTAGGGCATGTGGTCGGGGAAGGGCGCGGCGTCGAGCTGGCGGCGGACAATGTCCCGGGCTGATTCGGCCATGCGCAGGACGCGCGCCTCGCGGTAGGCGGCGGCCTCTGCTGCGCCCACCGAAAGCGGCTTCCAGGGCAGCGGCACCAGCCGCTCCAGCCGCCCGCCGCCACCATGCACCCGGATGGCAGGCTCGGTGCCCGTGCTCACGAAGAGCCGGCCGCCGCCGCCGGTGATCCGGAGGACCGCCCCGTAAGGTCGGAAGTCACCCCCGCGCTGGAACCAGAACATCTCACTGCCCAGGATGGAGTCCACCACGCCGGCGCGCTCGCCATCCGCGCGGTAGAGGGGCAGCACCGTGCGTGGCTGATACACGCCGTCATCGGCAGGGATCGGCCCGCCGTAGGTGACAGGCTCCACCGCCAGGCTGCCATCACCCACGCCGTGGATGTACATCGGCGTGAATACGGGCATGCCCCCGCCTGCCATGGGTAGGTCTCGCGTGTCCAGCGCGGTGGTCCCCACCAGCTCCCCGCGCCCGGCGTATGAGGTGAGCCGGTCCGTGGTGGGATCCCACACGTGCAGCGTGTCCCCCTGCCCGCGGGTGGAGGAGCGGGCGTTGCGGATCTCGCCGGGTCCCGCGCCATCGGGGCCCGCGCTGCCGATCGAGTTGCCCAGGTTGTCGAAGTAGCGCACATGGGGGTCCAGGCGCCAGTCCACCACCGCCAGGTCCCCGTTGGTGAGACGGGCGGCCAGGTTCACGGCCCGAAAGGCGTGCATGGGATCGTCATCCCGGTCCCCGAGCGTGAGGCGGGGCTCCGGCGCCATGCGCCACGCAGCCACCGCCGTGGTGTCCTGCGCGGAGGCGGGGGAAACATTCCGTGGATCCTGCGGATCGCCGGCGTCGCTGGACTCGCCACAGCCCACGAGCAGCGTCAGCGCGAGGACGGCTCCGGTGCGTAGCATGGTCTCCTCCTGTACTCGTGGAGCGGCGGCCGATCACTCCGCCAGCATTTCCCCGGTGTCGAGGAAGTGGTTCAGCCTCCGCTCCCAGAGCGCCATGGCTTCGGTGTAGGCATCCAGCGTGAACGCGCGCACGGCCGCATCCCCCTCGGGTGTGTCGAGGGACGTGTAGCCGTAGGTGACGTCCGCGAAGGTGCCTCCGTCGCCGTCCGGCCGCAGGATGATGGAGATCTGCCCCACGGTAACGCCCGGCGTCACCTTGACGAAGTCGATGCGCGCGGGCGGTTCGTAGCGCGTGACCGTCCAGATGGCGTCCGGCGGCCCCGCCGTGATGAAGACGCAGCCTCCCTCCGCACGGCCCGAGTTGCTGAGCACCAACTGGGGATTCCAGCCGGGGATCCACTCGGCCTCGCGCACGGGGCAGAGCAGGGGAAAGACGCTGCGCGGCGGCGCGTGCAGGCGCTGCAGATAGCTGTGCCGCACGCGCTGCGGGGGGGTGACCTTCACGGCTCAGGTGCCCAGCACGCCCAGCATCCACGCGCACGCCAGCGCCGCGTAGATGCCCAGGATGTAGCCCGCCACGGCCATGAGCAGCCCCACGGGGGCCAGCGCCGGATTATAGGCGCCGGCCACCACGGGCGCCGAGGCGGCGCCGCCCACGTTGGCCATGCTGCCGGTGGCCACGAAGAAGAGCGGCGCACGGAAGATGCGCGCGGCCACGTACAGGATGAGGATGTGCACGCTGATCCAGATGACGCCCGCCAGCAGGAACGCCGGCGCGGCCAGCACGGCGGCCATGTCGGCGCCCGAGCCGATGGCCGTGAGCACCAGATAGAGTGCCAGGTAGCCCACGCGGGAGGCGCCGTGGTCCTCGATGCGGCGCACCGGCGTGAAGGACAGCAGCAGGCCGCCCGTCACCACGATGAGGATCCCCCACGTGGAAGCGGAGATGACCGTGGGGTCTCCCACGGCCGGACCGAGCCGGCCCAGGATGACGGCGCTCACCGTGACCGCGAAGCCCAGGCCCACGATGATGGCGGCGGCGCGCAGGTCGAGCGGTTGCTGGGTGCGGCCCTCTTCCTCGGTGTGGCGCATGACGCCGTCCATGGCGTCACTGCGCGCGCCCACGTGCGCGTCGAAGCGCTTCTGGAAGGCCGTGAAGAAGAGCAGCACGCCCATCCAGCCGTACCCCACCACCGTGTCCACCACGATGATGGGGCCCATCATGGCGTCGGGCGTACCCACGCTGAGCTGGATGGCGGTCATGTTGGCCGTCCCGCCGATCCAGCTTCCCGACAACGCGGCCAGCCCCATCCATGCGCCCTCCGGCAGCCAGTGGCCCACCGCCAGGAAGGCAATGGGTCCGCCGAGGACAATGCCCAGCGTGCCCGCCAGCATCATGATGATGGCCAGCTTGCCCAGGCGCAGGATGGCCGGCAGATCGATCGTGACCATCAGGAGGAAGAGGGCCAGCGGCAGCAGGTAGGCCTTCATCCAGTCATAGGTGGGTGAGGCCATCGGCGTGATGCCGAAGGTGGTGGCGAGCGTGGGGATGAAGTATGCGTAGATGACGGGCGGCGTGACGTCGAACACGCGTTTCAGGGCGGGCAGCCCGCTCGCCCAGAAGATGAAGGCCAGGACCCCCGCCAGGAAGGCGAAGATCACCATGGGATCCTGGAGGAGCGGTTCACCGGGCATCATTACCGTGGCGCCTGGGTGAGCGGAATGCCGCACGGGCGGGGCGGCCTGAAGGTGCGCCCCCGAGCGTGCGGGGTCAAGAACGGCGCCGCCGTCGGCCCGTAGCTTGCGGTTACGTTCAGCGGGCGTGCGCGTGCGCGCGAACGCCCCAGCCAGGCCGGAAGCATCCCTCGATCTCCAGGACCATGAACGAATCTGTGCAGCGGCCCGGGGCCGCTTCCTCCACGCCCGCGGACGAATCCACCGAGGCCCTGCGTGCCAGTGAGCGCATGCTGGCGGAGGCCCAGCGTGTGGCGCACATCGGCAGCTGGAGCTGGGACATCGAGAGCAACGTGATCACCTGGTCCGATGAGATGTATCGGGTGTACGGCCTTGAGCCTGACGCCATTTCGGTGGACATGAAGGAGTTTATCGGTCGCGTCCATCCCGAAGACCGGGAACGGGTGCAGAAGGCCGTCGGCCAGGCGCTCGACGCGGGCGCGGATTTCGAATTCCAGCACCGGCTGGTGCGGCCGGACGGGGAGGTCCGCTACTGTCTGGGCCGGGGCACCTCGGTGCGCGGCCGGGATGGCAGCATCGTGCGCATGGTGGGCACCGGGCAGGACATCACCCGGGAACTGGAGAGCGCCGAGCGGGAGCGTACGCTCCAGGAGGAGCAGGCGCGCCGCGCGGCGGCCGAGAAGGCGGCGCGGCGCCTGGCGGTTCTTGCCGAGGCCAGTGAGACGCTGGCTTCCTCCCTGGACTACGAAACCACCCTCTCGAACGTGGCACGGCTGGCGGTGCCGCGGCTGGCGGACTGGTGTGCCGTGGACCTCGTGGAGGCGGGGGGCGATTTGAAGCGGCTGGCCGTGGCGCATCAGGATCCGGCCAAGGTGGAACTGGTGCGTACGCTGGAACAGCGCTGGCCGGCGGCGCGCAGCGCGGAGCATGGCGCCTGGAAGGCTGTGCGCACGGGCCAGGCGGATTTCGTGCCCGACATCCCGGACGAACTGCTGGTGGCCGCGGCCGTGGACGAGGCGCACCTGGCGGCGCTGCGGCAGCTCGGCCTGCGCTCCCTGATCGCCGCGCCGCTGCGGGCCCGCGGCCGCACGCTCGGGGCGCTCACGATGGTGCACGCCGAGTCGGAGCGCAGCTTCACGGAGGATGACCGCCGGCTGGTCCTGGACCTGGCGCACCGGGCGGCCATGGCCATCGACAACGCCCGGCTCGTGCGGGACAGCGAGGAGGCACGCGGCCACATGGAGGAGCAGGCGGCGGAGCTGGAGTCGCAGACCGCCGAGATGCAGGAACTGATGGAGGAGCTGGAAGTCACCGCCGAGCAGCTCCAGGCGCGCAACGAGGAGCTGGAGGCCATCACGGCCGAGTCCGAGCGTGCGCGGGCCGCGGCCGAAGAGGCCAACGAGGCCAAGTCCCAGTTCCTGGCCGCCATGAGCCATGAGCTGCGTACGCCGCTCAACGCCATCGCCGGCTACAGTGAGCTGCTTCAGATCGGCATCCACGGCCCCCTCAATGACAAGCAACTCGAGACGCTGCAGCGCATCCAGCGCAATCAGATGCGCCTGCTGGGGCTCATCAACGACGTGCTGAATTTTGCCAAGCTCGAGGCCCACCAGGTGCGCTTCGATGAAGCCGACATTCCGGTGGATGGCATGCTGGGGAGCCTGGAGCAGATCATCCTGCCACAGGTGGCGGCCAAGGGGATAAGCTACGAATATGTGGCCGCCGAACCCGGCCTGGTGGTACGGGCCGATCGGGAGAAGCTGGAGCAGGTGGTGCTGAACCTTCTCTCCAACGCCGTCAAATTCACCCAGGAGGGCGGGTCCATCACGCTCTCGGCAGCCGCCACGGACGACCAGGTCCTGATCCGCGTTGCCGATACCGGCCGCGGCATCCCGGCCGATCGCCTGGAGCACATCTTCGAGCCGTTCATCCAGGTGGATGCCCACCTGACGCGCGTGGCGGAGGGCGTGGGCCTGGGGCTCTCCATCAGCCGTGACCTGATGCGCAAGATGGGCGGTGACATCACGGTTGAGAGCACACTGGGCGCCGGGTCCGTGTTCACGGCCCACGTGCCACGGGTGCCGGCGGCCGGCTGACATCCATCCATCAGAAATCCAAGGGGGCGTGATGGCGCGCGAGATCACCCTGGCCGCGATCCAGGCCGAAAGCGGCCCCGACGTGGACGCTACCATGGAGCGGAGCCGTGGGCTCGTGCGGCGCGCCGCCGCCGCCGGTGCCGATCTGGTAGCGCTGCCGGAGACGTGGATCCCCGGCTATCCCGCGTGGCTCGACGTGTGCCGCGACGCCAGCCTGTGGGACCATCCGCCGGTGAAAGCGGTCTTCCGCCGGCTGGCGGAAGCGAGCGCGACCGTGCCCGGTCCCGTGACCGATGCGTTCGGGGCGCTGGCCCGCGAGCTGGGCATTGTCCTGGTGGTGGGCGTGAGCGAGCGGGTAGCCGCAGGTCCCGGGCGGGGCACCCTCTACAACGCCCTGCTCACCTTCGATGCCGACGGCCGGCTGGCCAACCATCACCGCAAGCTGGTGCCCACCTACACGGAGCGCCTGGTGTGGGGCAACGGTGACGGCGCGGGCGTACGCGCCGTGGACACGGCGGCGGGCCGTGTGGGCGGGCTGGTGTGCTGGGAGCACTGGATGCCGCTGCCACGCCAGGCGCTGCACGAGTCGGGCGAGGACATCCACGTGGCCTCCTGGCCGACCGTGAAGGAGATGAACCACGTGGCGTGCCGCCAGTACGCTTTCGAGGGGCGCTGCTTCGTGGTGGCCGTCGGCGGCCTGCTGCGCGCCGCGGACCTGCCCCCGGAGCTGGAGGCCGACAGGCGGCTGGTGACCGATCCGGACGCCTGGGTGGTGCGTGGCGGCAGCGCCATCTACGGTCCCGACGGCGCCGTGCTGGCGGGCCCCGTATACGACGCGGAAGCGATCCTCACCGTCACGGTGGACCCGGGGCGGCTCCACGAGGAGGCCATGACCATGGACGTGGCGGGGCACTATGCCCGACCGGACGTCTTTCGCCTGGAGCGCGCGGCCCGATCCGACCGGGTGGTGGAGCGCCCGCCGCCCGCGTAGCTTCGGGCATACCTGTTCCCGGCACCCGACACCGGATGAAGCCCATGTTGTGGACCTGTTCCCGCGCCGCCCTCGGTCTTGGCGCCGCCGTGCTGGTCGCGGGCTGCGGCGCCCGCGCCGCCGAGCTGCTGCCCAGCGACGCCGCCAGCGTGCTGGCCAACCACACCATCGACGCGCCCGATCCGTCCCGGACCGGGCCCTTCGAAGTGGGCTACCTGACCTACGGCAGCGGTGAGGATCGCAATCGCGAGGCCTTCCGTGATTCTGTCGTCATCCGGACGGAGAGCGTGGACGCGTCCAAGTTCGTGTCCCTGGGATCGTCGGCGCGCGAGCGGAACCGGTTCTGGGGCTTTCCGCCGAGCCGGGTGCCCCTGAACGCCCGCGTGTGGTACCCGGAGGGTGAGGGCCCCTTCCCGCTGGTCCTCGTTGTCCACGGCAATCACAACATGCGGGACTACTCCGACCCCGGCTACGACTACCTGGGTGAGTTGCTGGCCAGCCGCGGCTTCATCCTGGCCTCGGTGGACATGAACTTCATCAATGGCGGCATCCGCGGTGAGAATGACG
The DNA here is from genome assembly GCA_040905425.1 of Gemmatimonadota bacterium. Lineage (GTDB taxonomy): Bacteria > Gemmatimonadota > Gemmatimonadetes > Longimicrobiales > RSA9 > JBBDRO01. The sequence continues at coordinate 32,626 of JBBDRO010000007.1, forward strand.
CGCGCGGCTGGCTGCTGCTCAAGCACCTGGAGGCGTGGCGGGCCTTCAACGAGGATGAGGGAACGCCTTTCCACGGGCGCGTGGACATGAGCCGCATCGCGCTCATGGGGCACTCCCGGGGCGGCGAAGCGGTGGCGCACGCCGCCGCCTTCAACCGGCTCGAGCGTTACCCCGATGACGGCAACGTCACCTTCGATTTCGACTTCGACATCCGCAGCGTGGTGGCCATTGCGCCGGTGGACGGGCAGTACGCGCCGGCCGATCGCCTCCAGCCGGTGGAGAACGTCAACTACATGGTCTTCCACGGCTCGCACGACGGGGATGTATCAGGCTTCATGGGGATCCGGCAGTATCAGCGCGTACGGTTCACCGATGGGCAGCCGTGGCTCAAGGCCCTGGTTTACGTCTATCGTGCCAATCATGGTCAGTGGAACACCGTGTGGGGCAGCCACGACCGTGGCCCGCGGAGCGGCCGGTCGCTGGATCTGGACGCCCTCATGCCGGCCGAGGAGCAGCGCCAGTTCGCCCGTGTCTACATCACGGCCTTTCTCGAGGCCACCCTGAAGGGCAAGCGGGACTACCTGCCCCTCTTCCGCGATCACCGCGTGGCGGGTGACTGGCTGCCACCCACCATGTACGTGACGCGGGTGCGCGACCATACCTTCCGGCCGCTGGCCACCTTCGAGGAGGACGTGGACCTCACCGGTAGTGAGGTGGCGGGCCTCCGCCTCCAAGGGGACAGCCTTTCGACCTGGCGCGAGGGACGCCTGCAGCTGCGCACGGCCAACTCGCCCACGGAGGGATCCTCCCAGTACAATCACGCCGTATGGCTGGGGTGGAACAACCGGATCGCCGGTGAGGACACCACGGACACGGGCCCGCCCGCCAGTTACACGCTGACGCTGCCGGACGGACTGGCCGCGGACTGGCGCCTGGATGACGCCAGCGTGCTGCAGTTCGAACTGATGCCCACCGGTACGGTGCCGCGCCCGCGCGCGGCGCCGAAGACGGACGCGGACTCCACGGCCGCCGACGAGCCGGCCGCCGCTCCCCCGGCCCGGGCGGAGCGGAACGAGGAGGCGGACAAGCCCCCCGTGGACCTGTCCATCGAGGTGGAGGATGCGCGCGGCGTGCGCGCCAGCGTTCCCCTTTCGCGTTACGGGCCGCTCCGGCGCCCGCTGCCGATCGCCATCCTGCGCCGCGCGGACCTGGAGCGGGAGCGGTACGGCAGCCTCCACGAGCTGGTCTTCCAGACGTTCACCATCCCGCTCGCGGACCTGGTGGCCGTGGAGCCGCGGCTGGATCTTGGCCGACTCGCCGCGGTGCGCTTTCGGTTCGATTGCGCGTTCGCGGGAGAGGTCATCGTGGATGACATCGGCTTTGCCCGCCCCGACCCGGCGTTCCTGCGCGCACCTGTGCCGGTGGCGGATGCGCAGGGCGCGGGCGGAACGGAGCGCGGGCGGCGATGAGCGGGCGGGTTGAGAGCCATTATCAGGGACCTCCCGACGCCGCCATGGGCCCCTCCCCCACAGACGACCGGCCGGCGGTCTCCTAAATTGCACCCATGAGCAATCTCGCCGCCGCTCCCGCTCCCGTTCCCGACCCGGCCGCGCCGGGGGAGCAGGGGACCGCGCCCTGCCTGGTGTGGGAGGTGACCCGAGCCTGCACCCTGGCGTGTAGCTTCTGCCGCAGCGCCGTCCAGGTGGGCCGCCACTTTCGTGAACTCTCCACGCTCGAAGGGTTCCGCATGCTGAACGAGGCCCGCGGCCTCGGCCCGGTGCGCGTCCTGCTAGCCGGCGGCGATCCGCTGGAGCGCGAGGATCTGCCTGATCTCGTGGAGCACGCGGCCCGGCAGGGCCTGCGCCCCTGGATCACGCTCTGTCCCACCGCCGCAGCCGCTCCCGCCGCGCTGGCGCGGCTGGCCGAGGTGGGGCTGGAGGGTGTCCTGGTGCGTGCGGTGGGCGCCGATGCGGGGGCGCATGATCAGGCGGCTGGCCTCACAGGCGCGTGGGTTCGCCTGGAGCAGGCCGTGGCGGCGGCCCGGGCGCTCGGCCTGGCGGTGGAGCGCACGGCGGACGGACACGTCTCCGACGCATCCGCGCTCCGCGTCGAGTCAACGGGCGTGATCCGGCTGGGTGGCACCGCCGCGGGGGACGTCCGGCGCGATGACGTGGTCGAGCTCTGGCTCACCCGCCCGGCCACCGGCGGGACCTCCTCGTCTTCGTGAATCCGGCCGGGACCGGCGGGCCGGCCGGTTGGGTCGCCCTTCCCCCGGGGGCCGCCCGCCTGGATCCCGCGGGCGTGGCCGCCGTCATCGAGCGCAACGTCTGGGGTGTCCTCACCACTGTGGAGCCGGCCGGCCCCTACGCCGTCCCCGTCATTTACGGGTGGGACGGCGCGCGTTTCCACGTGGTCAGCCTGCAGGGCCGCAAAGCGGCCAATCTGGACGCCAACGGCGCCACCTGGTTCACCCTCGTGGAGGAGGACGGCCGGGGGGGACGCCGGGTGGTCATGGGCGCTACCACCGCCGCCTGGACCCGCGGACTGGCTGCGCGCCTGCGCTCCGTGGAAGTGTTGCGCCGCCAGATGAAGGGGCGCCGGGCCGCCTCGGCGGCCGACGCCGCGCGCATTGCCGCCGCCCGCTTCCTCACGCTCACGCCACGTTCACTCGAGGGCTGGATCCTGCCACCCCCCTCGTGAGCCGCGCCCCCCGCCGGATTCGCGGCGGGGAGCGGGGCCTCAGCGCAGGCTGATTCCCAGGCGGTGGACGTGCGCGCCGTCGAAGCGCTGCCAGGCGTAATCCACCGTGAAGCTGTCCAGCGTCACGCCCGCCCCCAGCGTAAGCGGTTCGGCGGCCGGCTCCTCCTGGCCCCGCCAGCCGGCGCGCGCCGTGAAGGTGCGCCCCTGGATGGGCCAGTAGGAGACCTCCAGTCCGCCCCCACCCACCACTTCCCCGTCGAAGTACGCGGTGGCCGCCGCGCTGGCCAGCACGTCCAGCGGGCCCACGTTGGCGGTCCGGCTGGAAACCGCCAGGGTGGCCCGCGAGGGCAGGTCCACATCCTCCTCCCCCAACGTCATGGCGGGGCCCACGTGGTGGGCGGAGAGGCCGAGCCGCACGGGTCCAACGGGCAGCCCCGTGGAGACGTCCAGGGCCGGCCGGACCTGGCGCTCGCCCTCCGCCCGCCGCTCGATGGCGCTGGCCGCCAGGCCCACGCGTACGCCGAAAAGGCGGCGCGCGGCTCCCACGGTGAGCACCCGCTCCGCCACGGTGCGGGTGCCCGACCGGTTCAGCCGCTCCGCACCGGTGGCCGCGGCCCCCGGCTCGGTGCCGTAGTCCACTGTGCGCATGCCGATGGCCAGCGGCACTCCGAGCAGCGAGCCGCCGGCGGCCAGCGTGTGGACGGCCGCGGAGCCGTACCACTGGACCGCGGCGCCCAGCCCTCCGAACGATCCCGCCATGGCGGGGTTGTAGAACAGAGCCTCCGGTTCACTCGCGCCGAGCACGTAGGCACTGCCCAGCGCGGCGGCCCGCACGCTCGCGGGCACCTGGGGCAGTAACACGGCGCGTTCGGGCTGCTGCGCGGCGGCACCCGCCGGCAGCACGGCCAGCAGGAGAAGGGCGGATGTGCGGCCTGAGAATGCCATGCGGAGCGCCCGGTCAGGGTGAACGATGCGCCCCAAGCTAAGGGGCGCCGGAGGGGGCACAAGCCCCGCGGCCACTATGCTCCCGGTGCCCAACGTTCCCGGTGTGCCGGGCGTCGATGCCGTGGGCGGGACCTTACTGCCCGTTCGCGGTGTAGCGTCTTATTCGGCAGGCACCCGTCCATACTCCAAACGACCGGCGTACAGCCGCAGCCATCGGAGGCGTCCAGTGTCCTATCGCCATGCATTAGCCCTTTCCGCGCTACTGAGCACGGCGCTGTCGGGGAGCGCGGCGGCCCAGACCATCCGTGGTCACCTCCTGGAGGAGGGTACGGATCGCCCCATCGCCGATGGCGAAGTGGTTCTGGTGAGCGCGAAGGGTGTGGACGTGACCAGCGCCCTCACGGACAGTACCGGCTTCTTCTTCATCCGCATCGCCGAGCCGGGGGAGTACATGCTGCGCGGAGAGCGCATCGGGTATCGCGCGGCCCTCAGCCCCGTGGTGTGGATCCCCGAAGGTGACATCGTGGACGTGGAGCTCCGGCTGGCGGTCAACGCCGTACTGCACGCCCCCCTGACCGTCACCGCCAAGCGGCGGCCGTGGTACGAAGGCGCCAAGTCACCCGTCCTCTGGCAGTACTACGAGCGCAAGGAGTACTACGGTACGCTGGGGCTCGGCCGCTTCGCCGAGGGTGAGGCCCTCGAGCGGGCCGGCGCCGCCGGCGACGTTGCGCTGGCGCTGGCCTCGCTGACCGGGGTCCACGCCATGCCGCACCCCACCCGCCCCGGCAGGACGGCCCTCTATACCCGGCCGGGCACGTCCAACTGTGCGCCCATCATCTATCTGAACGGTACCCGGATTTCGGACCCCAACCGCAGCAACCTGGCCATCGGCCAGACGGGGTCGGGGGAGAACGTACAGGACGTGGTCGTGGGTACCGCTGGACGTGAGCCGATCGTCATCGAGGACTTCGTTACGGTGGACATGCTCGAGGCCGTCGAGATCTACCGCGGCGCCTCGGAGGTGCCGGCCGAGTTCGGCGGCCCCGACGCCAACTGCGGCGTCATCGTGTTGTGGACGCGCCGTTCGCGCTGAGGCAAGCAGCGACCGGTAGAAGATGTGCACACTGCACGAAGGGGGGGCCCCGCGGGGGGCCGCCCCTTCGTCATGCGTGGCAGCGTGTGGTCAGCCGCCGGTCTGCTCGGGCAGCAAAGTGAAGCGCGCGTATTGCTCCGCGTTCAGATACCGGCGGGCGGCGGCGCGCACGTCCTCCGCGGTGACCTCCTCCACCAGCTCCAGATAGGTGAGCGGTGCCGTCAGCGGCTCGTCCCGCCGCGCCGCCGTGAGGATCGAGCTGACCCAGTAGCCGTTCTGCTCCAGGGCGGTCTCGTGGGAGCGGCGCTGCATCTCCTTCACGTTGGCCAGCGTCTCCGCCTCCGGGCCCTCCGTGGCCAGCCGCTCCATCTCCCCGAAGGCCGTGGCCAGCAACTCCTCCACCCGCTCCGGGTCCGAGCCGAAGCTGATGCTCACCTGGTAGTGCGGGTAGGGTTCGGCCGTGCCGCTCGCGCCCACGCCTACCCCATAGGTCCCACCTTCCTCCTCCCGCATGGCGTCCCGCAGCATGATGTCCAGCACGCCGCGCAGCGTGGTCAGGATGTGGCGGTTCTCCCGTGAACTCTCGAAGGGGCCGTGGAAGATGAGGCGCGTCTGGGCCCTGGGCTCCACCCCGCGGCGTACCGTGCGCTCCACCACGCCCTCCGGCGGGCGGATGCCCAGGTCGCGGCCCTCCTCCACGCGCTGGATGGCGGGCAGCGTGGCCAGCCACCGCTCCACGAGTGGCCGCACGGCGTCCACTTCGAAGGCGCCCGAGAAGGCGAAGGTGAAGTCGCTGGCGTCAGCCAGGCGGTCCAGCACGAAGGCGTACGCCACGTCCATCTCCACCGCGTCGAGGTCCGCGACGGTCACGGGCCGCGCCCGCGGATGGTGCCGCGCCATGGTCACCCCGATGGTGTCCGCGAACACCTGCTCTGGGCTCAGTCCGCGGTTTTCCAGCCCCGGACGGATCTGTGACTTGACGGACTGGAACATGACGCTGTCCGCGCGCTGCCCGGTGAACTGCAGGTGGATGAGCTGGAAGAGCGTTTCCAGGTCCCGGGGGCTGGCCCTGCCGCCCATGCCTTCCGTGAGGTCACTGAAGCTCGGCTGCGCGGACGCGGCCTTGCCCGTGAGTGCCTTGCCCAGCTCCACCACCGACATGTCTCCGAGACCGCTCACGCTGGCCAGCACCGGGCCGAAGGTGGCGGAGACGAGGAGGCTGTCGGGGACGAGCGAGTAGCCGCCCGGGGACGTGGCCTGGAACACCACCTCGTCATCCTTGAAGTCGGTGGGCTTCAGGAAGACGCGGACGCCGTTGGAGAGGCGCCATTCCGTGGTGCCGATGGCGGCGTGCTCGAGCTCTTCCACGATGGCGCCCAGCGCGGGCACGTCCTCCACGAGCGCGTCATCGGTTGCGGTGTCCACGTAGGGCGCCACTTCCGCCGTAGACGCGCGCTCGAAGACCGCCAGCAGCTCCGCCTCGGAGGGCAGGGGGACGTCCTCCTTGGCCGGCGCCTGGAGCGCGATCACGCGGTTGCCATCACCCACGCGGTCGGCGGCCAGGGCGTTGATCTCCACCAGCGTGATGCCGGGCAGCAAGCGCTGCACGAGGGCGTATTCGGTGGCGATTCCCGGGATGGGCTCATCCTCCAGGAAGGCCCGCACGTACTCGCTGGCGTAATTGCCGGACGCCTGCTTCTCACGCTCGTCATACGCCTGCTGATAGCTGCGCAGCAGGGAGGTCTTCTCGCGCTCGAGTTCGGTGGCCGTGAAGCCGTGCCGCTCGGCGCGCTCGAGCTCCACCAGGACCGCTTCGAGGCCGCTCAGCACCCGCCCGTCGGCCACGGCGGCGCCCACCTGGAACGCGTCCGCGCCGCGCACCATGCCGCCGCGGCCGGCGCCGGCGCCCAGGTAGGCCGGATCGGCTACCTGCGTGCCCTCGAAGAGGCGCTGGTTCAGCATGCCGGCCCACAGGCCTTCCAGGAAGGTGGCGCGGTAGTCGGCCACGGTACTTTCGGGCTGTGGCGGCATCAAGCGGTAGACCTGGACGGCGGTGGTCGTGGCCTCCGCGTCGGAGGCGATCACGGTGCGCGTGCCGTCGTGGTCCGGGATGCCGAAGCGCGGCCGCTCCAGCGGCGTGGCGGGGCGGGGCAGGCCCCCGAAGCGCTCACGGATGTAGCCCTCCACCTGGTCCGCGTCGAAGTCCCCCACGGCAATGACGGCCATCAGGTCGGGCCGGTACCACGTTTCGTAGAAGCGACGCAGCGCCGCCGGTTCGAAGCCCTCGAGCGACGCCACGGTGCCGATCGGCAGCCGCTCGGCGTAGCGGGAGTCCCCGAAGATCACGGGTAGGATCTTGTCCCGCATACGGGCGGCGGCGCCCCGTCCCAGGCGCCACTCCTCCAGCACCACGCCGCGTTCCTTCTCGATCTCCTCGTCCTCGAAGGTCACGGCGGAGGCCCACTCGCCCAGGATGTCGATGCCCGTCCGGAGCGCGCTCCCCGTGTCGGTGGGTACCGTCAGCATGTAGACGGTTTCGTCGAAGGAGGTGTAGGCGTTCAGGTCGGCCCCGAAGCGCATGCCGATGGATTCCAGGTAGCCCACCAGCTCCTGCTTTTCGTAGCGCGCCGTACCGTTGAACGCCATGTGCTCGGCAAAGTGTGCCAGCCCCAGTTGGTCCTCCTCCTCGAGCACCGAGCCGGCGTTCACGGCCAGGCGCAGCTCCGCCCGGTTCTCGGGGCGCGCGTTGGACCGGATGTAGTAGCGCAGCCCGTTGTCCAGGGTGCCCACACGCACGGCACTGTCGGTGGGCAGGGGGGCGCTCATGGGCAGGTCCTGCGCGCGCACGGCGGACGTGCTCACGAGGAGCGCAAGCATGGCCATCATGAATCGGCTCGGCATGGCTTCTCCGGAGATGCGTGGGGTGTGCACGGGAGGTGAACCGCGCTCCTGGAAAAATGTACGAGCGTGGCCGTTGGGACAACGGTCGCGGCTACGACATCCTTGTGGCGGGCCGGTCCCAGGGCCTACTCTGGAGACGGTCATCCCACCCGCAGGCCATTCCGTCACCCTCGGCACCGGAGGAGTCCATGCTCCCGTGGCTCGCAGCCGTCTGCGTCTTCACCACCCTCTCCGCCCTCTACCTGGGAGGCTTCCCCCTGCGCATCGAGGGCGGTGGCGCGCGCCAGCTCCTGGGATGGGTGCTGAGCGGGGTGCTCTTCCTGGCGGCGTGGCGCCTGATCCTGGTCGGCACATCGGCCGTGGCCGGGGAAGCGGGCGCCGTGGTGCTGGCGCTCCTGCTCAGCACCCTCCTGATGCCCGTCCTGACCTGGGCGGCGTTCCGGCCGCTGGGCGTGCGCATCAGCCGGGTGAAGGCGGGCCATTGAGCGCCGTGGAGGCGCGGGTCATCGGCGGGCTGGAACTGCGCATCGACCGCCTGCTGTGCGTGGGCTTCGAGGACTGCGTCACGGCGGCGCCCACCCTCTTCCGCATGGGGTCGGACGGCATAGCCACGTTCGTGGACGAGCCGGCGGACGTGGACGAGGCGGGGCTCGTGGCGGCGTGCCGCTCTTGCCCCGTGGACGCGCTCGAGCTGCGTGACGCCGCCGGCCACCTGCTGGCGCCATGAGCACGTCGGAGGGTCCGCGCCGCCTGCGTGGCTACCACGACGTGGCGCACGACACCGGCTCGGGGGTCCTGGAGCAGGTCGTGGCGCAGCGGGAGCGTCTGCGGCGCCGGCTGGCGGACGTGGGCTGCCTGGTGGCGGTGGCGAGCGGCAAGGGCGGCGTGGGCAAGAGCGCCGTGAGCGCCAATCTGGCCGCCCTGCTGGCGGACATGGGCCACGCCACGGGCGCCGTGGACGCGGACCTGAACGGCCCGTCGCTCGGGCGCATGCTGGGCGCCGCGGGGGTCACGCTGCGCGTGGACGGGGACGGTGTGCACCCGGCCGTGGGCAACGCCGGTGCGCGGGTGGTGTCCATGGACTTCCTGCAGGAGGGTGACGCCCCCCTGCGCTGGCGCGGCCCCGGGGGGGACGACTTCATGTGGCGCGGCGTGGCCGAGACCGGCACGCTCAGGGAATTCCTGGCCGACGTGGCGTGGGGGACGCTGGATCAACTGCTGGTGGACGTGCCGCCCGGCACCGATCGCATCCAGCGGCTCCTGGAGCTGGTGCCGCGCCCCCATCTGACCCTGCTGGTGACCACCCCGTCCGAGGCGGCCCGGCAGGTGGTGGCGCGCTCGGCGCGGCTGCTCCGGGAGGCGGGGGTGCCCCGGGTGGGACTGGTGGTCAACATGGCCTCCTTCCACCCCGCGGGAGAGGCGCCCCGCCCGCTCTTCGCGGCGGACGCCGCCACGCGGCTGGCGGCGGACACGGGGCTCGAGGTCTGGGCCGAGATCCCCTTCGACCCCGAACTGGCCGCGCTCACGGATGCCGGTGTGGCGTACGCGCTGGCCCGGCCGGAGGCGCCGGCGGCGCGAGCGCTCCACGCGCTGGCGGTGCGGGTGGCCGCCCTGGAGGACGCATGAAGTTCCTCTGCCTGCCGTGCGACGAGGTGATGACCTTTGCCGAGCGCCAGCTCCCGGGGGACGGCACCCTGTCGGCGGTCTTCGCGTGTCCCGGCTGCGGGCGCGAGATGGCCATGCTCGCCAACCCGATGGAGACCCAGCTGGTGAGCAGCATGGGCGTGCAGATCGGTGGCCGGGGGGTGCCCGAGCAGCCGCTCGAGGGCACGCGCCGCGGCATGGCGGGGGGGCGTCCCGACGCCTTCGAGGAAGTGGCCGAGCCGTCCGCCGCGGCGCCCGAAGTGTCCGCCATGGCGAGCCCACCGGGCGCGGCCGGCGCCGCGCCGAGCTGGAGTCCCGAGGCCGTGGAGCGGCTGCAGCGCGTGCCGTCCTTCGTGCGCGGCATGGTCAAGCGCATCTACGCGGACTACTGCCGCGAGCGCGCCATCCCCACCATCACCCCCGAGGTCATGGACCGGGCGCGCACCGATCTGGGGCTGGAGGGGATGTGAGCGGGGCGTGGACGGAGGCGCGGCAACAAACTGCGCCGCGGACCGGCCCGCGCGACCGCGCCGCGCCCGGCGCAACCACTCCCGACGCTCTGGTCCGCGCGCGCGCCCTCTCCTTCCGCTACCGGCCCGACCGCCCGGCGCTCGGGCCCGTGGAGCTGGCCGTGGCGTCCGGTGACATCGTGGCGCTGGCGGGCCCGAACGGCTCCGGCAAGAGCACCCTGCTGCGCCTCCTGGCCGGTGACCTGCGGCCCACCTCGGGGATCGCGGTGCGCGCGGCGGCGGCCACCGTAGGATACGCGGCCGACGAGGCAGTTCACCTGGACGCCCTCGATACGCGGGAGAACGCGGCGTTCTTTGCCCAAGTGGCCGGCGGCGTCGTGGCGGTGGCGGCGGTGGACCGGCTCCTGGACGTCTTCGGGCTGGGCGCGGAGGCGGCCACGCCGGCGGCCGAGCTCTCCTTCGGTGGGCGGCGCAAGCTGATGCTCGTGGAGGCCCTGGCCCACGGCCCCGACCTGCTGCTTCTGGATGAGCCCACGGTGGGGCTGGACGCCGCCGCGGTGGCGGCGCTGGAGGTGGAGCTGCGCGCGGCGGCCGGGGCGGGCGGCGCGGTGGTCATGGCCACCAACGACCTGTACGCGGCCGAGGCCCTGGCCACGCGGGTGGTCTTTCTCCACGAGGGACGCGTGGTGGCGGACGCGTCGCCGGATGCGTTGCTCGGCCGCGCGCGGCGCGCCACCCGCATCGAGGTCACGGCGCCGCCGCCGCGCCCGTCCGCCGTGGCCTTTCCTCCCGGGGTGGCGGCGCTGGAGACGCCGGACGGCTGGACGCTGGAAGCCACGGCGGGCAGCGCGGCGCTACCCGAGGTGTGCGCTGCGCTGGCCGCCGCGGGCGTGCGGGTCGAGACGCTGCGGGTGCGGCCGCCGGACCTGGCGGACGCCTTCGCGGCCGTGACGGGCACGGCCTGGCGGGAGAGCGCGTGAGTGGTCGCACGGCCGGGCTGGCCTTTGTTCTGGAATGGCGCACCGCGCTCCGCCGCCGCCGGCTCCTCGTGCTGAACGTGGCCGTCCCCCTGCTACTCGTGCTGCCCATGGCCACGGCCGGCGCGCCGGCCCATCACGCCGCGGCCGTCTACGCCGTCCTCTTCGTGCTCTTCGGCACCTTCGGCGCGGCCATCCCCCTGCTGCGCGACGCTGAGCGCGGCGTGGTGCGCCGGCTTCTGGTGGGCGGGCTGCCCGCCGCCCGCCTGCTGCTGGAGCGTGCGGCCGCCGCCGCCCTCGTGGATACGGCCCAACTGACGCCTGCCGCCGTCCTGGTGCTGGCCGCGGCCGGCGCCCTCCCCTCCGCGCCGCTGCTCCTGGCGGTGCTGCTGGCCACGTTGCTGCTGGCTAACCTCCTGGGTGTGCTGGTGGCTGCGGTGGCCCGCTCCGTGGCGGAGGGGGCCCTCTTCGCCGCGGTCACCACGCTACTCCTGCTGCACGCCTCGGGCGTCTTCCGCACGCCCCGCCCTGGCAGCCTGGGGGCCATCCTGGAGGCCGCGGGGCCGTTCCGGGCGCTGCACGAGACGCTGCTCGAGGCCGTGGCGGGAGGGGCCGTCGGAGGAGCGGGAATGGCCGTGGGAGGGGCCGCCGGGGTCGGCGCGCTCGCCCTGGGCCTGGTGGCCGTGGCGGCGCTCACAGGGCTCGCGAGTCCCCGGCTCGCCGCCGCGCTGGCCAGGGCGGACGGGCGTGGCTGAACGCCGCTGCCGGGTCGCTCACGCGGGGTTCGTGCGGGCGTCGCGCGAACGCCACGCGGGCGCCACGCGGGCGCGCGTTCGGAGCGGCGTCTCCGGGCACAACGCTTGACACGGTCATGAATCGCTTCCTATCGTGGGTCCACTCCCTCACAGGCGAAGCCGCTCCGCGGACGGAGCACCGCGTCATCGTCTCGAGGGCCAACCAACAGATACTGATCCCGTCACGATCCCCTTGCATTTCGGGGGGGACCGCGCAGCGGGTAAGCGCTTGGAGGCCACGGCCTCCGTTGTGGTAGTGAAGTCTCAGCAGGACTGAGTTTCGACCAACGCGCGTCCAACGCGAGTCTGACTTTCAGGATCCGACCGTCAGGGCCGGTGCCGCAGGGAACCTGCGTGCCTGCACCCCGAACGTGAAGATCCGGGGAGCCGACCGCCGGGGCGCGGCCGCTTACCCCGAGGGTTATGTATCGCGAGCTTTACGTTCCCGTCGACAATTCGAGCCTGTCCCACGCCGCCGTGGAGCGCGCCATCGAGCTGGCCAGCAGCTCGGGCGGCACCATCACGGCCAGCCACGTGTACGCGGCCCGGCTGCACGACGTGCGCTTCCGGCAGCTCGAAACCGGCCTCCCCGCACGCTTCCAGACACCCGACGAGATCAAGCGCCAGCGCAAGATCCACGACAAGCTGATCGAGAAGGGGCTGCAGCTCATTTCGGACTCCTTCCTGGACACCACGTCGCGCCGCTGCGTGGAGGCCGGCGTGTCGGTACGGCGCCAGCTCCTGGAGGGCATCAACTACGAGGAGATTGCCCGCGAGGTGAACGGCGGGGAGGGCCGGCTGCCCAGCCTCATCGGCTTCGACCCCAACATCGCCGACAAGTACGATGGCGGGGACCGGGTGCGCGGCGACGTGCAGATCGGGGAGAACGGCCGCCTCATCGCCGAGGACGAGGAGCAGGAGGAGCGGCTGGCGGGCAGCAGCGGGCGCAGCTACGACCTGCTCTGCATCGGCGCCCACGGCATCGGCCGCCAGCCCTATTCCCAGCTCGGCGGCGTGGCCTCGCGGGTGCTGCGGAGCGTGGCCCGGGACGTCCTGCTCGTGCGCGAGGAGGAGCGCCCGCTCAAGGGCGGTGACTGGATCGTCTGCATCGACGGCTCCGCGTACTCCTACAAGGCGCTCCGCATAGCCCTCGAGATGGCCGCCGAGTACGGCGCCACGCTGCACGTCTGCTCCGCCTTCGACGTGGAGTACCACCACGTGGTCTTCGGCAACATCAAGGACGTGCTCTCCGTGCAGGCCTCCAAGGTGTTCAAGTTCGAGGAGCAGGAGGAGCTGCACAACAACATCATCGACAAGGGGCTGCTCAAGCTCTGCCAGGCCAACCTGAAGCGCGCCGAGGTGATGGCCTCCGAGCACCCCGACGTGGAGGTGAAGACGCAGATCCTGGTGGGCAAACCCTTCCAGTGCATCATGCAGTGGATCGAGGAACTGGAGCCCTCGCTGCTCGTGCTGGCGCGCCACGGCAGCCACCGCATCGAGGGCACCGAGATGGGCTCGCAGGCGGAGAACCTGTGCCGCCTGGCACCGTGCAGCGTGCTCCTGGTGGGCACCAGGGACGTGCGTCCCGAGGAGATCCCCTGGATCGAGGAGGACGGGTTCGCCGGGTTGGAATGGGCGCCGGAAGCCGAGGTGCGTATCCTCCGGGTGCCGCCCTTCGCACTGGGCATCGCGCGCCGCGCCGTGGAGGAGTTCGTCCTGGACAACTACGGGCCGGGGGCCAGCGGGACCTACACCGAACCCGGTCGTGAGCACGGCTTCAAAGCGACGTCCCCTGAGCCCGCGTCCGGCGCCGCCAACGGGGCCGGTGCCGCGTCCTCCGCCGGCAACGGCAACGGGGCCGCCGCGGCCCACACGGACGGCGCGGCCGCCCAGGCTGGCGCCGCGCACGACACGGGCAACGGCAACGGCGCCGTTGCCCCGGTGCCGCTGCCCACGGTGACCAACGAGCGCCTGGACGAGGCCATTGCCAAGCTGCTCCCCACGCACATGCAGCTCATCATGGGCATCGGCACCGCCGAGGAGCTGGCGCTGGCCGAGAGCAAGGCCGAGCAGGCCATGGCGCGCACCGTGGTGGAGGGCAGCGACGCCGATGCCGAGCCGGCCACCCCCACCGTCACCACGAAGTGCCCCTACACCGGCCACGTGCAGACGCGCGAACGTACCGCCGCGGACCCGGTGGTGTGGACGGCGGAGGCGTTCGCCCGGCTGCGCGCCGTGCCGCTCATTGCCCGGCCGCTGGCCCGCAACACGGTGGAGCGCTTCGGCCGGGAGCACGGCTTCTGGCGCGTCACCACCGCCGTCATGGATGAGAACAAGCAGGCCATGATGGAGGCCGACGAGTTCGACATGGACACCATGGTGGTCATGTTCCGCGAGCTGCAGACCAAGCAGCTGCGCGCCGAGGCGGAGGGCGTGGACGGCCTGACCCCCGAGATGCGCCGCTTCATCGAGGAGGCCAAGGCCTCCGGCGTCACCCGCTGCCCCATCCGCGACGTGGTGGAGCAGGCGGACGCCTGCCCGGTGGACCTGAAGACCGTGTCCCCCGCCGACGCCAGGGCCGCCATGGAGCGCTTCATGGCCGATGAGCAGGAGGCGGGCGCCGGTGACTGAGGCCGTGACGCCAGAGCATCTGCCCCATGTGGTGGCGTGGAACCTCACGCGCCGCTGCAACCTGGCCTGCGCCCACTGCTACATCTCCGCAGGCTCGTGGCAGGGCACCGGCACGGACCTCACCACGGCCGAGGTGCGGCGCATCATGGACGAGATCCTGGCCATGGCCGGCGCGCCGCTCTTCATCCTCTCCGGGGGCGAGCCGCTGCTGCGCGCCGATCTGGAAGCCATTGCCGAGCACGCCACCGCCGGCGGCGCCACCGTGGTGGTGGGTACCAACGGGACGCTGCTCAGCGCCGAGCGCATCGGCTCTCTCCGTTCGGCGGGCGTGCAGGGCGTGGCCGTGAGCGTGGATTCGCTCAACGAGCGCTACCACGACCGCTTCCGCCATGGCGACGGTGCGCTGGCCGACACGCTGGCGGCGGTGGATCGGCTGGCCGAGGGGGAACTGGATCTGGTGGTGCAGACCACCATCACGCGCGGCAACCGGGCCGAGCTGCCCGCGCTGGCCGCGTGGGCCGCCGAGCGGGGCGCCGTCTCCCTGAACATCTACTTCCTGGTAGCCACCGGGCGCGCGGCCGGCATGGACGGCCTGGCGCCGGCGGAGAACGAAGCGGTGCTGGAGGAGATCCTGGCGCTGGAGCGCGCCTACCGCGGCCGCATGATGGTGCGCGCCAAGTGCCAGCCGCAGCTCATGCGCCTGGCCTACGCCGCGCGTGAGACCGCCGAGGACGCCGTCTCGCCGCTGCTCAACTACGCCACCCGCTGCCCCTGCGGCGTGCACTACTGCCGGGTCACGCCCGAGGGGAAGCTCACGCCCTGCCCCTACACGCCGGTGGAGGCGGGCGACCTGCGGAGCCAGTCCTTTGCCGACGTCTGGAAGCGCTCGCCGGTGCTGGCGGCGTTGCGCGCCGGTGAGCTGGGCGGCCGCTGCGGGCGCTGTGAGTACCGGGAGGTGTGCGGCGGCTGCCGCGCCCGCGGGTTCGCGGTGGGGGGCGATCTGCTGGCCGAGGACCCGGCGTGCGTATACGAGCCGGCCGGCGGCCCGCCGGTGACGCCGGCGCGGACGCTGACCTACGGCGCCGCGCCGGCGGCGCCCACGCTGCCCTGGACCGACGACGCCCGCGCCCGCATGGCGCGCGTGCCGGGCTTCGTACGCGCCGTGGTGAGTCAGCGCGTGGAGGGCTATGCGCGCGAGCGCGGCTATGCGTCGGTGACCCCGGATGTCCTGGATGAGGTGAGGCGCGAGATGCCCGTGGATTTCTCGAAGAAGCTGCCGTTCTTCCTGCGGCGCGCGGCCGCCGGGACCGGCCCGGGGGAGGACGCGTGACGATGATGCGCGGCAGGCGGCGGTGGCTCGCCGGGGAGCCGGCGCGGCCACGGAGGATGCGTTGGGCGGCGTGGCTGGCGGCAGCCCTCGTCGCTTGCATGGTGGAGCCGGCGGCGGCCCAGGAAGCCGCCCGTCAGTACGGCCATTTCCCGGGCATCGGCAGCCGTGCCGCGGTGTGGATCGCGGCGCAGCTCCACCTCATGTTCGCGGCCTTCGTGCTGGGCGTGCCCATGTTCGCCGTGGTGGTGGAGGCCATTGGCATTGCCAAGCAGGACAGCCGCTTCGACAACCTGGCCAAGGAGTTCACCCGCCTGCTGGTGATTGCCTACAGCGCCACGGCCATCTGGGGCGCGGTGCTGGTCTTCCTGCTGACCACCCTCTATCCGGCCTTCTGGGGCCACCTGTCGGAGATCTTCGAAGTCTCCATGTGGATCTACGTGGGCCTCTTCTTCATCGAGTCCTTCACCCTCTACCTCTACTACTACGGCTGGGCGCGCTGGAAGAAGGGGCGCGCCAAGCTGGTGCATCTGGGGCTGGGCATCCTGCTCAACGTGTGGGGCACCACGGTGATGTTTATCGCGGACTCGTGGTTGAGCTACATGATGAGCCCGCCGGCCAATGTCACTCCGGACACCGCGCCGGGCATGGTGCAGCTGTGGAGCGCCATTGCCAACGCCACGTGGATGCCCATCAACATCCACCGCCTCATAGCCAACGTGGTCTTCGGCGGCGCGGTGGTGGGCGGCTATGCCGCGTACCGCTTCCTGAACGCCAAGAGCAATGCCGAGCGCGCCCACTACGACTGGATGGGCTACATCGGCAACTTCATTGCCATCAGCGCGCTGCTCATCCTGCCCTTCGCGGGCTACTGGCTGGGGCGGGAGATCTACGCCTACAACCAGTCCATGGGCATCACCATGATGGGTGGCTTCATGAGCTGGCTGTGGATCATCCAGGCCTTCCTCATCGGGGTGCTCTTCCTGGCTGCCAACTACTACTTGTGGCTGGGGCTCGGCCGCATCCCGGGCGGTGAGCGCTTCGTGCCCTACACCAAGTGGATGCTGCTCGTGCTGGTGGTGGGCGTGGTGGTGTGGGCCACGCCGCACACCATGATCGCCGATCGGGACGAGCTGGTGGCCATGGGCGGCACGCACCACCCGTTCCTGGGGGTGCTGGGCGTCATGAGCGCCAAGAATACGGCGGTCAACCTGATGATCCTGACCACCTTCCTCTCCTTCCTTATGTACCGGCGGGCCAACAAGCGCCCGGTCGTGGCGTGGGCGCGCACCGGCACGGTGGCGCAGGCCACGGCGCTCCTGCTGGCGTCCGTGGTGGTGATCTTCTACGGCGTCTACGGCTACTTCGTCCCCGCCAACGTGCGCATCGGCTTCAGCGTGTACCAGGTGGCCGCCGTGCTGCTGGCCATCGTGGCGGTGGTGGTGCTGGACATGCTGCTCTCGCGGGGCGCCGAATCGCGCGGGGAGATCCGCTGGGGGGAGATGCCGGAGCGCGCCCAGTACGCCCTCCTGGTGCTGGTGGTGACCTTCACCTGGCTCATGGGGCTCATGGGCTTCGCGCGCAGCGGCATCCGCCAGCACTGGCACATCTGGGAGGTCATGCGGGACACCAGCGAGTGGGCGGCTACCCCCGCGCTGGGCTACGCCGGCACCGTGATCAGCGCGTGCGTCCTGCTCTTCCTGGGCATGATCGGTTTCATCTTCTGGCTGGGCAGTCTCATCGAGGAGCCGGCCTACGCCGAGGATCCCGCGCCTGGCCGCGAGGAGCCCCCACCGCCCACGCTCGAGGCTGCGCTGGGAGGCACGCCATGACCAACCTCAAGATCTTCGCGGTGGTGGTGGGCACCATCCTGCTCTACGCGGCGCTGGCCAACGCCATCCCACAGGTGCAGTCCGCCGTCCCGCAGGAGCTGGTCCTGGCGGGCGACGTGACGCCCGAGCAGCTCGTGGCCGCCGGCGAAGACCTGTTCAACGGCGCCGGCGGCTGTACCGCCTGTCACGGCCTGGGCGCGCGTGCGCCCAACCTGATCGGCGACGAGGCGGGCACGGGCCCCATCGGCGTGCGCTGCGCCGAGCGTGTGCCGGCCACGGATTGCCGGAGCTACCTGTGGGAGTCCATGACGGATCCCAGCGCTTACGTGGTGGAGGGCTACGACCCCATCATGCCCGACGCGCGCCGCACCCTCTCCGAGCCGCAGATCTGGACGCTCGTGGCCTTCCTGCAGAACCAGGGCGGCACGGTGTCGGTGACCGCGGAGGACGTGGCGGTGGAGGAGGAGGCCGCGGCCGGCGGCGCGGCGGGCGGGGGCGGCGCTCCGGCCCTGGCCGGCGGCAGCACGGATCCGGAGGAGCTGCTCCAGGCGGCCACCTGCCTGGTGTGCCACCAGCTCGGTGATCAGGGCGCCGCCATCGGACCGCCCTTCGACGGCATGGGCGCCCGCCTGGACGCGGACGCCATCCGGCGCGGCATCCTCCTGCCCAACGCGGACACCGCGGCCGGCTTCGCCGCCATGGCGGGGACCATGCCCGCCACCTTCGGCGAGCAGCTGAACGCCACGCAGCTCGAGTCCATCGTGCAGTACCTGGCGGGGCTGCGGTGAGACCGCACGGCGCGTACCGCTCACCCGCCGCACGGAGGCGCGGATCATGAGCCGTCTCAGGCATCCCTTCTGGCAGACGGTCCTGCTGCTCGTGGCCGCCTACGTCCTCATCCGCTTCGGCATTGCCTACCTGCCGCAGGTGGTGGGCATGCGCAGCGCCCCGGTGCCGAGCAGCGTGGTGCTGCAGTACATGGCCACGGTGCTGGTGGGGTTGATCCTCTACGTGAGCGCGGACGCACAGCGCTGGCGGCGCTTTCGTGAGCCCATCCACGCGGCGCTCGTGGAGCCGGACAAGCGCATGGTGCGCATGGCGCTCCTGGTGGCGGTACCGCTGCTGGTGGGCTTCCTCACCTACGACAGCGTGCGTCCCACCGTGGCGGCGCCCGCGTCGCTGCGCTCCATCCACCCGGCGCCGCCGACCCAGATCACCGTCCGGGGGCGCACCGTGGCGCTGGCCGGCCTGGAGAACCCGCTGCGCTCCACGGGCTCGATGGAGGAGCACTACGAGGAGGGCAAGCGCGTCTACTACCAGAACTGCCTGCCCTGCCACGGGGACTATCTGGACGGGCAGGGCCACTATGCGCCCGCCTTCAACCCCGCGCCGCTCTCCTTCCAGGACAACGGCACCATCGCGCAGCTCTCCGAGAGCTTCGTGTTCTGGCGGGTGGTGAAGGGCGGGCCCGGCCTGCCGGCCGAGGGCGGTCCTGCCAATTCCGCCATGCCGGCCTGGGAGGACATCCTCACCGAGGAGGAGATCTGGGCCGTGATCCTCTTCCTCTACGAGCAGACGCCGTGGGACCCGCGCGTCATGGAGGTCCACGGGGCCGCCGAGGGGGAGCATTGAGCGGGCGCGGCGGACGGAGCGGGCGCGCCTCGAGGGTGCGCATGGGCCGCGTGGCCGGCATGGCTACCGTCGCTTGCTTGCTGGGCGTGGGGCCGCTGGTGGCGCAGCAGGAGGGCCATCCCGGTAAACCGGTCTACGACAGATGGTGCGCGGGCTGCCACGGCGTGGACGGTCAGGGCCAGGGGCCGGCCGCCGCCTACATGCTGCCGCGGCCGCGCGATTTCACGCAGGCACTCTACCAGATCCGCACCACGGCGAGCGGCTCCATCCCCACGGACGCTGACATCCGTAAGATCATCGACGAAGGGATGCCGGGCACCGCCATGCCGGGCTGGGAGGAGGCGCTGAGCAGCGCGGAGCGGGATGCGCTGGTGGATTACCTGAAGACCTTCTCCCGCTACTTCGAGACGGACGAGCCGCGGGTGCTCGAATTCGGCGGCGCGCCCGGGGTGAGTGACGAACTGCTGGAGGCGGGCAGAGAGGCCTACCAGACGCTGGAGTGCTTCAAGTGCCACGGCCAGGCCGGCCGCGGTGACGGCGCGTCGGCCCCCACGCAGGCGGACGCCGACGACTTCCCGGTGCGGCCCGCGGACCTCACGCAGCCCTGGCTCTTCAGCGGCGGTGCTTCGGTGGAGGAGATCTACCGGCGCTTCCTCACCGGTCTGGACGGCACCCCCATGCCGTCCTACGCCGATGTGCTGGAAGCGGGTGTGGTGACAGAGGAACAGCTCTGGGGGCTGGCCCACTACGTTCGTGCGCTGGGCGGTGACGCGCCCCGCGTACGTGAGGTCGTGGCGGCCGCCCGGGTCGAGGACGTCCTGCCCACCGCCGCCGATGACGCGGCCTGGGAGGACGCGGAGCGCTTCTGGATCCCGCTGGCCGGGCAGATCATCGAGGAGCCGCGCTGGTTCGCGCCGGCCGTAACGGGGGTCTGGGTGCAGGCGCTGCACGATGGCCGGGAGCTGGCGCTGCGCGTGAGCTGGAACGATCGCTCGGAGAGCCCCGATCCCGAGTGGGCCGGCTGGCGCGATCAGGTGAACGCCATCATGGCGCCCGGCGCGGGCGAGCAGGCCGGGGGCGAAGCGTCCGACGGCATGGCCGTCTGGTTCCCGCCGCCGGACGCGCGGGACCGCCCCTACTTCCTCATGGGCAGCGAGCGCGCGCCGGTGCGCGTGTGGCACTGGGACAGCCGGAGCGGCGCGGTGGAGCGCCTCGGCCGCGGCCTCGGCAACCTCGAATCTTTGCCGGCTGACGAGGGCGCGCTACAGGGCCAGGCCGAATTCGATCAGGGTCGCTGGAGCGTGCTGCTGCGTCGTCCGTTGCTCGACGGTGACAGCGCGGCCGCCACCCTGATTCCCGCGGGCCAGCCGGTCCCCATGGCGTTCATGGTCTGGGATGGGGACAACGCCGAGGCCGGCACGCGCGGGGCGGTCAGCAGCTGGTACTACGTCCAACTCACGGAGCCCACGCCACCCACCGTGTACGCCCTGCCGGTGCTGGCCGTGCTCCTCACCGCCGCGCTGGGCCTGCTCGTGGTACGCCGGGCGCAGCGGCGCGTACGCACCCCGGCCGCGGCTCCGGCCGCGGCCTGATGGCTCACCATCTGAACCGAAACTCGAGTGGAGGCAGCATGTTGAATCTGACGCGCAATACCCGCACCCTGGCCGTCCTCTTCACCTGCACGGCGCTGGCCGCCTGCGGCGGTGGGGACGAAGCCGCCGACGCCGGCGCGGATGACACCGGCGCCGACGCCCAGCCCCAGGTGGTGGCGGACGCCGGCAGCATCACCGGCAGCATCGACTTCACCGGTACGCCGCCCACGCCCGAGCCCATCGACATGAGCGCCGAGCCGGATTGCGCCGCCAAGCATGACGGCACGCCCACGCAGCGTGCCGTGGTGGTCAACAACGGCAAGCTGGCCAACGTCTTCGTGCGCATCAGCCAGGGTGTCCAGGGCGGCGGGGGCGCGCCCTCCGGGAGCGCCGCGGTGGATCAGGACGGCTGCGTCTACGACCCGCACGTGGTGGGTGTGCAGACCGGCCAGGAGGTGGAGTTCCAGAACAGCGACGGCCTGCTGCACAACATCAAGGCCAGCCCGGCCAACAACCGGCCGTTCAACATCAGCCAGCCCACCACCATGACCTCGCGGCAGACCTTCAATTCGCCCGAGGTCATGATCCCGGTGGTCTGTGACGTCCACGGCTGGATGAACATGTACATCGGCGTGGTGGACCATCCCTACTTCGACACGAGCGGCCAGGACGGCTCCTTCACGATCGCCAACGTGGCGCCTGGCACCTACACGGTGGAGACCTGGCACGAGGTCTATGGCGTGCAGAGCCAGCAGGTGACGGTGGAGCCCAACGGCACCGCCGAGCTTACCTTTGCCTATGACGCCGGCATGGCTGCCACGGCCGTGGTACCGCTCGGTGATCCGATCGATCCGCACGGCGTACACGCGTCCCCCGGCGCGGGGGTTTCCCATCCGGCAGCGCACGCCACCGCGGCCGGCTCACGCTGAGCGTGCCCGCTCCCCGTTCCCGGTCACCGGAGAGAACACATGGCTGAATTCTGGCAGCTCTCCCCGAACGCCTCCACGTACGGCGCGGACATCGACAGGATGTTCTACGCGATCGTGATCCTCACCGGCGTGGTGTTCGTAGTCGTGGAAGTCCTGCTGCTCTGGTTCCTGATCCGGTACCGGGGGCGGGAGGGCAGGCGGGCTGTGCATACGCATGGCAACATGCGCATGGAGATCCTGTGGACCGCCGCCACCGCCATCATCGTGGTGGTCATCGGCGTGGGCAGCCGCGGTCTCTGGCTGGAGATCAAGTCACCAGACCGCTTTCCCGAGCCCGGCATCTCACTGGACGTTACCGCCAAGCAGTTCGAGTGGAACGTCACTTATCCGGGCGCCGACGGCGTGCTGGGCAGCCCGGATGACTTCACGGCCCGCAACCGGTTCAACGTGCCGGTAGGCACGCCGGTGCACGTGACGCTGCGGGCGGAGGACGTGATCCACTCCTTCTTCCTGCCGGAGCTGCGCTTCAAGCAGGACGTGGTGCCGGGCATGGAGATTCCCGCCTGGTTCGAGGTGACCACGGCCGGGGAGTACGTGGTGGGCTGCGCGGAACTCTGCGGCCTGGGCCACTACCGGATGATGGGCACCATGACCGCGCTGGACGCGGCGGACTGGGAGGCCTGGTACACGGCGGAGAGTGTAGCGGCCGCGCAGGCGGCCGGGACGCTGAACGTGGCATCGGTCGACAATGAAGGGAGCGTGCGATGAGCGTCGATGCCCAGGCGCAGGAGGCCCACGCGGGGGCGGGGGCGGGGCACCACGAGGAGATCCCCTGGCTGCGGCGCTATGTGTTCTCCTCGGATCACAAGGTCATCGGGATCCAGTTCCTCTTCATGAGCCTGTTCTTTCTGGTCGTGGGTGGACTGCTGGCCATGGCCATGCGCTGGCAGATCGCGTGGCCCTCCAGCCAGGAGATGCCGCTGCCGGGTGGGGGCATGCTGCCGGACGTCATGGTGACGGACGGCATCATGCTGCCCGAGTTCTACAACGCGCTGGTCACCATGCACGGCACCATCATGGTCTTCTTTGCCATCATGCCGCTGCTCGTGGCCGTGTGGGCCAACTACCTCATCCCGCTGCAGATCGGGGCCGAGGACATGGCGTTCCCGCGCCTCAACATGGCCTCCTTCTGGCTGGCCGCGCCGGCGGGCATCCTGATGCTGGCCAGCTTCTGGGTGGTGGGCGGTGCCGCCAACGCGGGGTGGACGGCCTACGCGCCGCTCAGCGTCAGTGAGGTCTACAGCGGGGTCAAGCTAGGGCAGCAGCTCTGGTGCCTGAGCCTCATCATCCTGGGCTTCTCCTCGCTCATGGGGGCGGTGAACTACATCACCACGGTGATCAACATGCGGGCGCCGGGCCTCACCTGGTTCCGCCTGCCGCTTTCGGTGTGGGGCCTCACCGTCACGTCGGTGCTGGTCCTGCTGGCCGTGCCCGTGCTGGCCGGTGGCCTCATCATGATGTTCTTCGATATCACCATCGGCACCAGCTTCTTCCAGCCGGAGGGCGGGGGCCAGCCACTGCTCTGGCAGCACCTGTTCTGGTTCTTCGGCCATCCCGAGGTCTACATCCTGATCCTGCCGGCCATGGGATTCGTCTCGGACGTCATCGCCAACGGCGCCCGCAAACCAGTCTTCGGCTACCACGCCATGGTCTGGGCCATCGTGGCCATCGGCTTCATCGGCTGGGTGGTGTGGGGCCACCACATGTTCATGAGCGGGATGACGCCCGTGCTGGGCGGCTTCTTCATGGTAAGCACGCTCATCATCGCGGTGCCTTCCGCCATCAAGACCTTCAACTGGCTGGGCACCCTGTGGGGCGGCAACATCCGCTTTCACACGCCCATGTTGTGGGCACTGGGCTTCGTCTCCCTCTTCGTCATCGGCGGGTTGTCGGGGATCTTCCTGGCCGCGGCGCCGGTGGATATTCCTCTGCACGACACCTATTTCGTGGTGGCGCACATTCACTACGTGCTGGTGGGCGGCAGCCTCTTCGGCATCTTCAGCGCCATCACCTTCTGGTTCCCGAAGATGTTCGGGCGCATGATGAACGAGGGGCTGGGCAAGCTGCACTTCGCGCTCACATTCATCTTCTTCAACGCCACCTTCTTCCCCATGCACATGCTGGGGAGCGGCGGCATGATGCGGCGCCTCTACGACCCCACCCAGTATCCCCATCTGCAGCCGCAACAGGACACCAACGTCTTCATCACGGTGTGCGCGCTGCTGCTCTTTGCCAGCCAGTTGATCCTGGTGGTGAACTTTTTCTGGAGCCTCTTCCGCGGGAAGCGGGCGCCGGAGAATCCGTGGCAGGCCAACTCCCTGGAGTGGAGCGCCCCCTCGCCGCCGCCGCATGGCAACTGGGGAGGTCGTCTGCCGGCGGTGCATCGCGGTCCGTACGAGTACAGCCACCCGGAGCGGGAGAGCGACTACTGGTTGCAGACCGATCCGACGGGCGCCGCCCCGGCGCCCGCTCCCACCACCAGCGGAGGGTGAGGCCATGAGCAACACCACTGCGGCGGCGCTGGAGCGTCCGACCACGGGCCCCGGATCGGGCTTCGGCGTCTACAACATGAAGCTGGGCATGTGGGTCTTCCTCCTCTCGGAGGTGATGTTCTTCACCGCCCTGATCGGCGCCTACATCATTCTGCGCTTCACCAATCCCGGGCATTTCGCCGAGCCGGGCGTGGTGCTGAACGTGCCGCTCACGGCGGCCAACACGTTCATCCTCATCTGCAGCTCCGTCACCATGGTGAAGGCGTTCGCCGAGATCGAGGCGGGCAACCAGCGTGGTCTGCGTATGTACCTGGCCGCTACCGCCCTGCTGGGGATCCTCTTCCTGGGCGTGCAGGCGTACGAGTACTCCAAGCTGGTGCACGAGGGCTTCGTTCCGGCGGCGGAATTCTATGCGGCGCTGGGCCGGGACGGAGCGGGGGCGGTGGAGGGCGGCCCGCTCTACGGCGCCACCTTCTACACCATGACCGGCTTCCACGGGGCGCATGTGACCATCGGTGTGCTCTGCCTCCTGTTCACCACGGTCATGGCGTTCCGGGGCCGCTACACGGCCGCCAACCACGGCGGTGTGGAGATCATGGGGCTGTACTGGCACTTCGTGGACCTGGTCTGGATCATCCTGTTCACCATCGTCTACCTCATCTAGGGGCAGCCATGGAGTCCGTGAATCTGACGGCCGACGCCGGGCACAAGGGGCCCAGCTACTTCCTGGTGTTCATCATCCTGGGCGTGCTCACGTTGGTGGAGGTGGCCGTGGCCTTCATCGCGGCTCTCCCGGACACGCTCCTCATCCTGATCCTGCTCGGGTTGGCGGTGTGGAAGGCGCTGCTGGTAGCGCTCTACTACATGCACCTGCGCTTCGAGCCCGCCAAGCTCTGGTGGATGGTGATGGCACCGCTCCCGCTGGGCCTCATCCTCGTGGGCATCGTGCTCATCGAAGGATGGTGACCCGTGCACGACATGATGTGGGGAATGTTCTGGGGCGGCATGCTCATGGCGCTGCCACCCACCGCGGTGGGCATCGGCATAGCGGTGTTCCTGTGGCGCCAGCAGTTTCCCGCACGGCGCTCAGGCGGGACCGGCGAAGGCTGAGCGGGCATCGCTGATCGGGACCATCCAGGCACCTGGTGTTGTGTAGCCGAATTCTCGTGTAGCACCGAGGGCGTGGATGCGCCCGCCCAGGTAGGCGCGAGGAGGAGAGCATAGCCGTAGCTATGCCGACGACGAGCAACGACGCTGGGTGGGATGCAGGCGCGGTCGAATGCAACGGGAATTCGGCTACACAACACGAGGAGGCCGGACATGCGTATCGAAAACAAGCTCACCCGCGGCGTGGTTGCCGGGCTGGCGGGGGGCGCGGCGCTGGCGCTGTGGTTCCTGATCGTGGACGCCATGCGCGGCCAGCCGTTCGCCACGCCCACCTTCGTTGCCCACACCCTGGCGGGGCTGGAGGGCATGGGCACCGGCTTCGGTACGCTGGCTGTCTACACCATCCTGCACTTCGCGGCGTTCGCGGCCGTGGGCGTGGCCGTGGTCTGGCTCGTGGAGGCGGCCACCATGCCCGCGTCGTTCATGCTGGGGCTGGTGCTGGGCTTTCTGCTCTTCGACTTCGTCTTCTACGCCGGCCTGGTCATGTCTGGCACCAACGTGGCCGCCGCGCTGGGCTGGCCGGAGGTGCTGGTGGGCAATCTCATTGCGGGGCTCACGGTGGTGCGCGTGATCCGGAGCACGGGTTCCGAGGAGGTGCCCCGGCTGCGGGACATCATGCGCGATCACGACACCATTCGCGAGGGGCTGGTCGGTGGTGTGCTCGCGGCCGTGGCGGTCATGGTGTGGTTTCTGATCCTGGACGTGGTTCGCGGCCAGCTCTTCTTCACGCCCGCCGCCCTCGGCTCGGCGCTCTTCCACGGTGCCCGCGGCACCGCGGAGGTGGTGCTCACGGTGCCTGTGGTGCTCGGCTACACCGGCGTGCATCTGGTGGCCTTTCTGGCGGTGGGCCTGGTGGCCTCCGCCATGGTGGAGGGGGCGCGCAGGGAGCCGCCCCTGCTGCTTGCCATGGTGCTTTTCTTCGTCACGCTGGAGGTCATGTTCATCGGCTTGATGGCCATCATGGCCATCTGGCTCCTGGAATCGCTGAGCTGGTGGACCGTGGTGGCGGCCAATCTCATTGCCGCCGCCGTGCTGGGCGGCTATCTGCTCTGGGAGCACCCGGAGATTCGTGAAAGCCTGAACCACGACCTGGAGGAGGAGCACCACCAGGAGATGGTATGAGCCCTTCCCTGGTGGCGTTCCACAGGGTGCTCATCATGGCCGGCATCCTCTTCTGCCTGGGCTACGGAGGGTGGGAAGCGTACGCCTGGCTGCGCGGCGGCGGCGGAGGCAGCCTGGTGCTGGCCACGGTCTTCGGCCTGCTGGCGGCCGGGCTGGCGGTCTACCTCTGGAATCTGGACCGCGTGCTGCACCCCCGCGGGCGGGGTGGAGATGGCGGCACCTGAAGGCCTGCTCGGGGCGCTGCTCGGGCGCTTCGGGCGGGGCCCGGTGGCTGTGGTCGGCGGTAGCGTTCTTCTGGCCGTGTTCCTGGTGGGGCTCACGCTGCACGATCCGCCCAGCGTTGCCACCTACCCGGTGAGCCCGGCGCGCCCCGCGGCAGCGGACAGTACCCTCGTGGGCCCGGTGGTGCATACGGTGGACGCCACCGCCGAAGGCACGTGGGTGCGCTTTGACTTCTCGCGCGGCGCGGTGGTGCCGCCCGACGACCCGCTGGGCTGGGACATAGCCTTCCGACGCTTTGCCATCCTGGTCAACGGTGGCCCCGGCTATCCGGGCGCCGGGGGAGCCGTCGATCTGGGTGAGGTGCCCTTCGACGCGGTGGACCAGGCGCCCGCCGCAGGTTACCAGGGCAGCGTCACCCACCCCGATTCCGCCAACCCCGCACTGGACCGCTGGTACGAGTATGGCTGGTCCACCCACCTGCTGACGCCCCGGCCGCGCGTCTACGCGGTGCGCACGGCGGACGGCCGCTACGCCAAGGTGCAGGTCCTTGGCTACTACTGCCCCGGCCCCCGCCCCGGTTGCCTCACCTTCCGCTACGTGTACCAGGGCAGCGGCGGACGCCACTTCACGCGCCCATCCACGGTTGCGTCCCCGCCGGACAGCACAGTCCACTGAACCGGCTGCGCGGCGGGTGACCCCGTGCGCTGAGGCCGGGTACGTCGGCGGCGGTCCCGGGGACCGGAGCCGGGCCCGCTCCTTGCCCCGCCGGTGGGCATGAATCCTCGATCCGCCCTCGGCGCCGCCGCCGCCACCCTTGCTGTC
The DNA here is from genome assembly GCA_040905425.1 of Gemmatimonadota bacterium. GTDB lineage: Bacteria > Gemmatimonadota > Gemmatimonadetes > Longimicrobiales > RSA9 > JBBDRO01. The sequence continues at coordinate 59,978 of JBBDRO010000007.1, forward strand.
GTGGGCGTCTACGCCACCCTCGTGGAGCCCCGCTGGCTGCGCGTGGAGCGCCGGACCCTGCACGTGCGCAGCCTGCCGCCGGCTCTCGAGGGGCTGCGCATCGGGCTGCTTACCGACCTGCACGCGGGCCCTACCACGCCGCAGGGCGTGATCCGGCGCGCCGTGGACGCCCTGCTGGAAGAGGCCCCCGACTTGGTGGCCGTGACGGGCGACCTGGTGGATCGGGATGCGGAGCTCCTGCCGCGCATGGCGGACCTCCTGGCCGAGCTGCGGCCGCCGCTGGGTCTCTACACCGTGCCGGGCAATCATGACCACGTGGTGGGGATCGCGGCGTGGCGGAGCGCGCTGGGCCGCCACCGCCAGCTGCGTGACATCACCAACGCCAGCGTGCTCCTGCATCGGGCGGGCGCGCGGCTCTGCGTGGCGGGCCTGGACGACGATCGGGAGGGGCATCCGGCGCTGCACCTACCGCCCGCCGGCGCGCGCGACTTCACCATCCTGCTAGCCCACTCCCCCGATCAGGCGGAGCGGCTGCGCCGCGCTGAGGATCGGGTGGACCTGGTGCTGAGCGGGCACACGCACGGCGGGCAGGTGCGCCTGCCCGGGCTCAAGGCGCCGATCAATTCGGCGTCACGTGACGATCTCTACGAGGCGGGGGTGCGGCGCCGGCCCTGGACCCAGGTCTACACGTCGCGGGGGGTGGGCAACGCGGGGCTGCCGCTCCGCTTCTTCACGCGGCCCGAAGTGAGCGTGCTCACGCTGACGGCGGCGCCCCGGCGGCGGCTACACCACGCGCGGGTCAGTGGAGGCGGTAGATGGCTGCGGCCCCGGCTCAGCGCAGGCGCGTGATCGACACCACACCGTCCGGCAACGCGGGCACGGAGAGTTCATAGCGGTCGTCCGCCGTGGCGTTCCGGCCATCGATCAGCAGCCCCCAGGCGCCACCGCGCTCCACGGCCGTGGCCTTTGCCATGGAAACACCGGGCGTGACCCGCGGCCACGCCACCACCGGGTCGGACGCTTCGGCGCTGCCCGCCGGGCGGCTGGCGCGCAGCTGATACTGATGGTACTGCGTCCAGGCTGGTAGATCTGAGAAATCCTCGAGGTCGTCGGCGTAGAGCGCCACCCGGGCGCGGGTGATGAGCTCACCCAGCGAGGCCGCCACGCCGGCGCTCCCCACCGCCGCGTCCGCGCTGGCCGACACACCGCCCTGCACCAGGAAATGGACCAGGGCGGCATGCCAGTCTCCACCCCTCCAGGCCACCTGATCCGCCAGGTAGTCGAAGACGTAGGAGGAGGCCCCGTAGCCACCGGTGAAGGCGGCGCCCGCCAGCAGGAAGGTGGGCACGTCGTCCCGCACGTAGCTGTTGCCGTAGGAGGGATTGCGGGGCAGCACCACGTTGTCCACGCGTGACGGCTGCTGCGTGCCGAGCAGGCGTGCGGCCACCGACCAGCGCTCGCTGTGGCGCGCGAAGCCCTCCACCAGCCAGCGATTGCCGCGCACGTTGGTGCGCCCGGCGTCCTCCATGAGACCCCAGTGGCGCATGTGTGCGATCTCGTGGGTGATCAGGTGGTCGGCCACCCGGTGCGGATGCTGATTCAGCCCACGCGTGCGTCCGTCCGTGCCCACCCAGAAATCCCAGATGAAATAGTCCCCGCCGGAATACGTGTAACCCCAGATGTTGTTGCTGTACATCAGCGAATGGACCGCGATGACCCGGGGCGGGGTGCCGCCCTCGATGGAGGCGTTGTAGCCCCCGCTGAAGAGCCGGTCACCCTGGCGGCCGCCGAAGGCCGCGTACTCGGCGGCGAGCGCCGCCATGTCTGCTTCCGTCAGCGGCGTGTTCAGCTGACCACCCTCGCGAGTGAGCGTGCCCAGTCGGAGGTCCTCCGCGATGACCAGTTCATCCGAGACGTAGCGCACCCCGGCGTGCTGCCAGCCGCGCGCGATGTCCAGCCGGGCGATGCCCTCCATGTGGACGCGCACCGTGTCCCCCACGGCAATGTCGGAGCGCACGGCCGCCAGGCCCGTGTCCGTGCCGCCGCGCACCAGCTCGGCGCGGGCGGCGCC
>JBBDRO010000008.1:0-61415 GCA_040905425.1 Gemmatimonadota bacterium
ACGGCAATGAAGCCGCGCCTCGACTGAATCCCTCCGCACCCCTATCTTGTGCCCTCGTGTTACCTGACCCGGCCGCACCCCGGCCCGCCGCATGAGCGCGAAAGTCCGCGCCTGGCTCGAGAACGTGGGCAACGCCGCCCTCATGGGGTGGGCCATCGCCCGCGTCCTGCCCTACCCACGCCAGTACCTGGCGTCCGCGCTCAGCCAGGCCTACAACATGGGCATCCGCTCCCTGCCCCTGGTGCTCATAATGGCCTTCCTGGGCGGGGCCGTGACCTCCCAGCAGACGGGCGCGCAGTTCACCGGGGGGCTCCCCCTCTGGGTCATCGGCAGCGTACTGGCCGCCAGCGTGCTCACCGAACTCGGGCCCCTCCTGACCGCCATCGTCATGATGGCCCGCGTGGGCGCGGCCATCGCCGCCGAACTGGCGTCCATGAAGGTCACTGAGCAGATCGACGCCCTGTACGCCATGGGCCGCGATCCGATCAGCTTCCTCGTGGTGCCGCGCGTGGTGGCCGGCCTGCTGGTCTTCCCCCCGCTGGTCATCCTGGCGGACTTCACCGGCATCGCGGCGGGCTGGGGGGTGGGGCTGCTGGCCGTGGACGGGCTGACCAGCGCCGACATCATTTTCGGCATGCGCTTCTACTTCCGGCCCTGGTCCCTGTTCTTCTCGGTGCTCAAGGGCGGCGTCTTCGGGCTGGCCATCACCTTCATTGCCTGCTATGTGGGTCTCCAGGGCACCGGCGGCGCGGAGGGAGTCGGGCGCACGACCACCACGGCCGTGGTGGCCACCACGCTGGCGCTCATGGTGCTGGACGTGCTGATGGCACCCGTTCTGAAAGCTTTCTAGCCCCGCCGGGGTATACCCGTGCGGCACGTGCGTAGCAGACGTCCGGACCGTAGTTTGGAGCCGCTATGATCGAATTCAAGAACCTGAAGAAGGCCTTCGGGGACAACGTGGTGCTGGACGGCGTGGATCTCCTCGTGGAGGAGGGGGAAACGCTCGCCCTGCTGGGGCCCTCCGGTACGGGCAAGAGTGTGCTGTTGAAGCACGCCATCGGCCTCCTGGAAGCCGACGAGGGAGACGTGGTGGTGGACGGCATCTCCATTTCCAGCGCCACGGCCGAGGAGTTGAAGGGGGTGCGCCGGCGTCTCGGGTACGTGTTCCAGAACGCGGCGCTGTTCGATTCGCTCACGGTGGCCGAGAACCTCTGTCTGGCACAGGATGACGAAAACCTGACCCGGGGCGTGGGCGGATGCCACCAGGAGGCGGTGGACCTGCTGCGGCGCGTGAACATGCCGGCCGACGTACTGGACAAGATGCCCTCGGAACTCTCGGGCGGAATGCGCAAGCGCGTGGGCGTGGCGCGCGCCATTGCCAGCCAGCCGCGCTACCTGCTCTGGGACGAGCCCACCACCGGTCTGGATCCCGTCAACGCGGACAACATCGACGAACTGATCCTGGAGCTCGGCCGCGAGCTGGGCGTCACGAGCATCGTGGTGACCCACGACCTGGACACCGCGTTCGAGGTGGGTGACCGCATTGCTCTCCTCTACGACGGCCGCATCCGCGCACTGGGCACACCGCAAGAGATGCTGGCCAACACCGATCCCATCGTGATGCGCTTCGTGCGCCGATCCTCCATTGCAGCGGCCTAGGGTGACGACGGCATGAAGACGCGTAGAAATGTGGCGGCGCTGGGCGCCCTGGTGATGGTGGCGGCCGTGGCGTTCGTCTGGGGGCTCTACTTCTTGCTCGGGACCCCGCTGCTGCGCGGCGGGATGGACGTGGCCGTGGCCCTGGAGAGCGGCTCGGGGCTCAAGCGCGGGGACCTGGTGCGCGTGGCCGGCGTGGGCATCGGCTCGGTCAAGGAAGTGGATCTCGTGCCGACGGGCGGGGTGGTGATCGAGCTGCGCCTGAACGAGCGGCTGAACATCCCCAACGACTCGCGTGTGGTGGTGACGGGTGACGTTTTCGGCGCCCACATCGTGGATCTGATTCCGGGCGGCTCGGACGCAATGATGCAGGAGGGTGACACGCTGGTAGGCATGGCGGCTCCGGAGCTCACCGACCTGGCCACCGAGTTGGGTGGCCGGGTGGGTGACCTCCTGGGCCGGGCCGACACACTCCTGGCGCCGGGCACCGTGGCCGACATGCGGGCCACGGCGGCGGCGCTGCCGGAGACCGCGCGGGAGATGCGCGCGGCCTTCGAGGAATTGCGCATCGCGGCCGCGTCACTCCGGCGTTCGGCCGAGTTGGCGGAAGCGGGGGGCACCGGGGCATCGGTGGCCGCCGCGGCTCGGGGTGCGGACTCGGCCGCCGCGGCCGTGTCCCTGGCGGCGGAGCGGCTGGATCTCTCGCTGCGCACCTTCGATCGCGCCCTGGGCAACCTCGATTCGGTGCTCGAGAAGATCGATCGAGGGGACGGGACACTGGGCCTTCTGGTGAATGACCCGGTGCTGTACCAGGACTTCTCGAGCGCCGTCCGGGAGCTGGAAGCACTGGCGGTGGATCTACGCACGAATCCAAGAAAGTACTTCAACTTCTCGGTCTTCTGATGTAGGCTTGCGCAGTCGCACTTACGCCACGCTGCGAGCGCGGCGCAGGCGGGCCGCCTGAGGCGGACGGTCCGGCCCCGGAGGGCGGGGAGCTGGGTGGAAGAGGAGTGGGGGAGCCGTGATCATACGCGATAACGACGTCCGGCAGTACCATAGCGAGCCCCGACCCGGGAAGCTCGAAGTCATACCTTCCAAGCCGTGCCTCACCCAACGGGATCTGTCCATGGCCTACACCCCCGGTGTGGCCGTCCCCTGTCTGGACATCGAAAAGGACCCGCACGCCGCCTACGCCTACACCGGCCGTGGCAACCTCGTGGCCGTGGTCACCAACGGCACGGCGGTGCTCGGCCTCGGCAACATCGGCGCGCTGGCCGGCAAGCCCGTCATGGAGGGTAAGGGGGTCCTCTTCAAGCGCTTTGCCGACGTGGATGTCTTCGACCTCGAGCTGGATACGGAGGATCCCGACGAGATCATCCGGGCCTGTAAGCTCATGGAGCCCACTTTCGGTGGCATCAATCTGGAGGACATCAAGGCCCCGGAGTGCTTCTACATCGAAGAGACCCTGAAGCGGGAGATGCAGATCCCGGTCTTCCACGATGATCAGCACGGTACGGCCATCATCAGCAGCGCCGCGCTGCTCAACGCCCTCGAGATCACCGGCAAGGACATTGCCCAGGTGCGGGTGGTCTTCAGCGGCGCCGGCGCCGCCGGCATTGCTTGCGCCGACATGTACGTGGCCCTGGGCGTGGACCCCGCCAACGTACTCATGGTGGACAGCAAGGGCGTCCTCCACGAGGGTCGAGGTGACGACTGGTCGCGCAACAAGTACAAGCAGCGCTACGTGCGGGAGACGGATCGCCACACGCTGGCCCAGGCCATGGACGGCGCCGACGTCTTCGTGGGCGTTTCGCTGAAGGATCTGGTCACCCAGGACATGGTGCGCTCCATGGCGGAGCGGCCGATCGTCTTCGCCATGGCCAACCCCGATCCTGAGATCAGCTATGAGGCGGCCAAGGAGGCCCGCCCGGACGTGATCATGGCTACGGGGCGCTCCGACTATCCCAACCAGGTCAACAACGTCCTGGGCTTCCCTTTCATCTTCCGGGGCGCCCTCGACGTGCGGGCCAGCGCCATCAACGACCAGATGAAGATCGCCGCGGCCAGGGCGTTGGCGGATCTGGCCAAGGAAGACGTGCCGGATTCCGTGCTCAAGGCATACGGGGGCGAACGCTTTTCCTTCGGCCCCGAGTACATCATTCCCAAACCCTTCGATGCGCGGGTGCTGACCTGGGAAGCGCCGGCCGTGGCTCGCGCCGCCATGGAGAGCGGCGTGGCGCGCGAGCCTATCGAGGACTGGGATGCCTATACCGCCGGTCTCGAGCGGCGCTTGCATGGCAAGAGCTATCAGGTGGTGCGCGACATCATGCAGAAGGCCCGTGAAGCCGGGAACCGGCGCATCGTCTTCCCGGAGGGCACCGAAGAGAAGATCCTGCGCGCTTGCCAGGTGATCCTGGACGAGGGGCTGGCCACTCCCGTACTGCTCGGTAAGCCGGATGAGATTCGTGGCAGGGCAGCGGAACTAGGGCTGGACCTCGAGGGCGCGGAAATCGTGGATCGGGAGCATTCACCGCGGCTGGATGACTTTGCCGCGCGTCTCTACGAGCGTCGGCAGCGCCATGGCATGACCACCTTCCGCGCCCGACGCTTGCTCGGGGATCCCGCGGTCTTCGGCATCATGATGGTGGAAATGGGGGAGGCCGACGGGCTGGTTTGCGGCCTCAATCGGGCCTATCCGGATACCATCCGACCCGCGTTGCAGCTGATCGGTCTGAAGGAGGGGGTGTCCCGCGTGGCCGGCATCTACGCGGTCATCGTGAAGGATCGTGTCCTCATGTTCGCCGATGCCACGGTGAACATCGAGCCCAGCGCGGCCGACCTGGCCGAGATTGCCATCAACGCCGCCGCGGTGGCGCGCGCCGAGTTCGATATCGAGCCGCGCGTGGCCATGCTCTCCTTCAGCACTTTCGGGTCGAATAAGCATCCCTTCGCCGTGAAGGTCAGCCGTGCGGTGGACCTCGTCCGCCAGCGCGATCCGGCGCTGCTCGTGGACGGTGAGATGGCGCCGGACACAGCGCTCCTACCCGAGATCGTGGAGACTTCCTTCCCGCATTCCCTCATCAAGGGAGACGCCAACGTACTCATCTTCCCGGATCTGCAGTCGGGCAACATTGCATTGAAGCTTGTGCAGCGGCTGGCGGGCGCCGAGACCATCGGTCCCCTCCTGATGGGTCTCAGGCGGCCGGTGAACGTCCTGAACCATTACTCTACCGTGCAGGAGATCGTGAGCATCTCGGCGCTCACCGCGGTGATGGCCGACCGGTGACCGCGGACCCGGTCCGGGCCGTGCCAGAGGATGCAAGGACAGTGGCTCTGGACCGCCTGCCGATTGATGGATGGGCCGGCAAGCCCCACATTTCGCGTGATCAGCAGCGCACTACCGTGGGCGGCCCCGGAGGTTCCGTGCAGGAAACGTTGGCTGGAAAACGAATGCAGGACCCAGAGTCACCCGAGGACGTGGTACGGCGTGCCCTGCGCGAAGCCCCGTTCGCGCTGCGGCAGCTCGCCGCCGAAAGCGGCCTCAGCTACGACGTGCTCCGCTCCTGGCGCAGTGGACGTCGGCGCCCGAGCCGCGCGAGCATTCGGAGACTGGCGGACGGTCTGGCCAGTCGCACCGCCCGCCTGAATGCCCTGGCGGAGGAGCTGCGGGCCCTGGACTGACGCGGCGTGGCTGGAGCTCGGCGCGCCCCTCGGCACCCGGTTCCTCCGGGGCGGGGGGCGCGCGTCGTTGGGGGCGTAGACCTCCGAGCCGGAGGCACGGCCGTTGCCATGGACTCGGGGCAGGGCGCATGAACGCAGCAGCACAGAGGTACCAACCATGATCACCGCCGGCCTCCGCATGGTCCTCCTTCTTTTCGCAGCCGCCGGGTTCGCGGGAGCCGGCGCGGCACTGGCCGTGGTTCGGCAGCGCTTCCTCGTTGAGGGCGAGCAGGATGCCGGCATGGTCTCCGTGGCCATCATCCTCCTTGCCTTCGGCGCGCTCTGCGCCTGGATGGGTGTGGGTCCCGGCGCGGTGCTTGGCTACGGCGGCGTGGTGCTGTGGATCTCCTACGTGGTGGGCGCCCGGCGGCTCGGCCTCTTCCACGTGGCCACGGGTGCTCCCAGGACCACCGCGCTGGAGGAGACGCGCGGCGGACGCTGATTCCCACCGGCTTCCACGTTGCTGGCTCGTAGACCTGCCGGTATGTTGTCCGCCGCCCTGCCGATGGGCACGCGCCGTCGCAGCCCCCGAGCCGGAAACATGGCCAACAAAGCTACCGACCCCATGGACAAACTCGTCTCCCTGTGCAAACAGCGGGGCTACATCTTCCAATCCTCCGAGATCTACGGCGGCACCGGTTCCGTGTGGGACTACGGCCCCCTGGGCGTGGAGTTGCAGCGCAACGTGAAGGAGGCCTGGTGGCGCTCCATGGTCCACGAGCGGGATGACATCGAGGGCATGGACGCGGCCATCCTCATGCACCCCCGGGTGTGGGAGGCCAGCGGACATGTCTCCGGCTTCACGGATCCCCTCATCGAGTGCGGCAACTGCCACCGGCGCTTCCGTGCCGATCATCCCGATGTGGCGGATGGCCAGTGTCCGGTGTGCGGCACGAAGGACACGTTCGGTGAGCCGCGCCAGTTCAACCTCATGTTCAAGACCTTCATGGGCCCCGTGGAGGAGGACGCTTCCGTGGTGTACCTGAGGCCGGAGACGGCCCAGGGCTCCTACGTGAATTTCCAGAACGTGGCCACCTCCGCCCGCCAGCGGATCCCCTTCGGCATCGCGCAGATCGGCAAGGCGTTCAGGAACGAGATCACCCCCGGCAACTTCATCTTCCGGACCCGTGAGTTCGAGCAGATGGAGATGCAGTACTTCGTGGAGCCGGGCACCGACGAGGAGTGGTTCGAGTACTGGAAGGCCCGCCGCATGGAGTGGGTGACCTCGCTGGGCATCCGCCCCGAGAAGCTCCGCTTCCACGAGCACGGCCCCGATGAGCTGGCCCACTACGCCAAGGCCGCCTTCGACATCGAATACGAGTTCCCCTTCGGCTGGCACGAGTTCGAAGGCATCCACAACCGCACGGATTTCGACCTGAGGCGCCACCAGGAATTCTCGGGGAAGAAGCTCGAGTACGTGGACCAGATGGACAGGAGCAAGCGCTTCCTGCCCTTCGTGATCGAAACGGCGGTGGGCGTGGGGCGCACGGTGCTGGCGGCGTTGGCCGACGCCTACCGTGAGGAGGAGGTGGAGGGTGAGAGCCGCACGGTGCTGGCGCTGCACCCGCGCCTGGCGCCCATCAAGGCGGCCGTCCTCCCGCTGGTCAAGAAGGACGGCATGCCCGAACTGGCCGACAACATCCACGCCGCGCTCCGCAAGGCCGGCATCCCCTCGTTTCACGACACCAGCGGCTCGATCGGCCGCCGCTACCGGCGCCAGGACGAGGCGGGTACCCCGTTCGCCATCACCGTGGACGGGCAGTCCACGGAGGATGGCACGGTGACGGTCCGGGATCGGGACACCCTGGCGCAGGAGCGCATCGCGGCGGACGCCGTGGTGAGCTGGCTGCGCGAGCGCGTCGGGTAACGAGTACACTACAAGCGAACGCCGGCAGAAGGAGGCACGTGGCGCAGCGGCAGCTCTTCTCGAGTCGTTGGGGGATGCTCGTGGCCATGCTCGGCATGGCCGTGGGCACCGGCAACATCTGGCGTTTCCCCCGCATCGCGGCCACCAATGGTGGCGGCTCCTTCCTGGTGGCGTGGGTGGTCTTCCTGCTGCTCTGGTCGGTGCCCCTTCTCCTGGTGGAGTTTGCCATGGGGAAGAAGACGCGCTTCGGTACGGTGGGCGCGTTCGCGCAGATCATGGGGCGGAAGTACGCGTGGATGGGCGCGTGGGTAGCGTGGACCGCCATTGCCATCATGTTCACCTACGCGGTGGTGGCGGGGTGGACCATCCGCTACTCGCTGGCGGCCATCTTCGGTCAGATCCCCCTGGAGAATCCCGGTGCATTGTGGGAGAGTTTCTCCTACTCGTGGTCCGTCCCGCTCTTCCAGGGCCTGGCCCTGCTCATGGGCCTGGTGGTGGTGGCGCGCGGCGTGAGCGGTATCGAGCGGGCGGCCCGTTTCCTCATTCCCTCCCTCTTCGTCCTGGTCCTGGTCCTGGCCATCCGGGCCGTCACGCTGCCGGGTGCGGAGCTCGGCCTGAACTTCCTCTTCACGCCCACCTGGGAAGGCATCACGGACTATCGCGTGTGGCTGGCCGCGCTCACGCAGAACGCCTGGGACACCGGCGCGGGGTGGGGGCTGGTGCTCACCTACGCCGTCTACCTGCGTAAGCATGAAGACACGGCGCTGAACGCCTTCATGCTGGGCTTCGGCAACAACGCAGTCTCCCTGCTCGCGGGCATCATGGTCCTGTGCACGGTCTTCTCCATCATGCCGGACGCCGCGAACCAGATCGTGGGCGCGGACAATGAGGGGATCACCTTCATCTGGGTGCCGCAGCTCTTTGCGCGCATGCCCGCGGGCAGCCTCTTCATGGTCCTGTTCTTCGTGGCGCTCTTCTTTGCCGCCATCTCCAGCCTGATTTCCATGATCGAGCTGGCCACGCGCGTGCTGGAGGATGGCGGCATGAGCCGGCTCAGGGCCGTGGTGATGATCGGCTTCGTCGCTTTCATCATGGGCCTCCCCTCGGCCGTGAACCAGAACATGTTCCTGAATCAGGACTTTGTCTGGAGCGTGGGCCTCATGGTGTCGGGGCTCTTCTTTGCCCTGGCCGTCTTCAAGTTCGGGGTAAACCGCTTCCGCACCGAGCTCATCAACACCGCCAGCTCGGACATGCATATCGGCCGCTGGTGGAACGTAGCCATGGGCCTGGTCATCGTGCAGGCCGTGGTGCTGGTGGTCTGGTGGCTCGTGCAGGTGCGCGGCGAGGGTCTCTGGAGCATCTACGGGATCGGCAACATGATGGCCCAGTTCGCCGTGGCGCTCATCCTGTTCGGCGCACTGAACGGGTGGATGGTGCGCCGCACGCACCCGGAGCAGGAGCGCACGGCGCCTCCTCCGGGGGAGATGCCGCCCGCCATTCCCTGAGGCGGCAAGCGACGATGCGCGTCACCTTCCGGGGGGCCGTCCCTCGGTCGTCCCAGCCACCTGCCCGAGGTGTCATGATCGAACGGCGTGCGCTGTCCTGCTCGGCCGGATTCCTACCGCTAGCGGCGGCCCTGCTCACGGCCTGCGCGCCCGATGCCGGCGCGCCGGCGTCCACGGCCACGGTGGACAGCACGGGCGCGCCCATCGTCGAGTATACCCATGTGCCCGATCTGCTGCCCACCGTGGCGCGGCTCGATCCGGAGGCCCTGGTCATTGGCCAGCGCGACGGCCCCTTGGCCTACACCTTCGGGCGCATCGCGGCGGTGGCGCTCCTCCCGGATGGCGGCGTGGCCGTGGCCGATTCCCGCGCGCGCGAAGTGCGCCTCTTCGGCGCCGGCGGCAACCATGTGGCAACGCTGGGCGGGCAGGGGGAGGGGCCCGGCGAATTCCGCTCGCTGTCCGGCCTGGCTGGCGTGGCCGGGGACACGGTGTGGGCGTGGGACGCCCAGGCCCAGCGCCTCACCGGCTTTCTTAGCGACGGTACAGTCGTGGCGGAGGCCACACGCGAGGGTGAATTCGTCGGCCGCATCCTGCGCCTGGACCGGCTGGCCGACGGCACGTTCGTGGGTCGATCCGCCTGGCGCCTGCCGGGTGCGTCAGCCAATCGCCAGGTGGACTGGCACGTGGCCCGTGACACGGTGGTGCTCCGCCACCTCGACGCCGGGCTGGCGCTGCTGGACACGGTGGTGGTGTTGCCGGGGCGGGAGTATCTGCTGGCCGAGAACACAGCGGCTGCCGCCGGCACCTTCAGCACCTCCAGGGCGGAGCGACCCAGGCCCTTTACCCGCTCCCTGTATTACGACGTGACTCCGGGTGGCGTGGTCACCGGCGTCAGCGACGCCTTTGCGTGGGTCCACCGGGGCGCTGACGGCGCGGTCCGCCGCACGGTGCGCGCTCCGGCACTCGACCGGCCCATAACGCCGGAGCACGTGGAGGCGCTCAAGGCCCGGTACAGGGCGGGTCCGGGGGGAGACAAGGCCCGTGTGGAAACCCTGTTCGGGGACTTCCCCCTGCCAGACACGCTACCCGCCTTCGAGGCGCTGCACGTGGATGACCGCGGCCGGGTCTGGCTGTCCCGCTTCCGGCTGCACGACGAGGGGCCCACCCGCTGGGTGGTCTTCGATCCGGCGGGAGAGCTGCTGGGGCGGGCGGAAACGCCCTGGCCGTTCGAGGTCCACCACATCGGTCAGGGCCACGTCATCGGGGTGCGGTGGGACGAGTTCGACGTGTCGTACGTGGCGCGCTACGCCCTGGAGGAGCTCATCCAGGGTGCGGCCGTGCCGCGGCCGCTGGACTGAGCGCCGTGCGTTTCGAGGACTTCGAGCGCCGGGCCGTGGAGGAGTGGGAGCGGATCCCGGAGAGCTACAAGGAGGGCGTGGACGGCCTCGTGGTGAGCCGCGAGGCGCGCGCCCATCCCGACCGTCCCGGCATCTACACGCTCGGCGAGTGCGTGACCGAGGAGTACCACTCGGATTACGCGGGGCCCGAGTCGCTCCGCTCACAGCTGGTCCTCTACTACGGTTCTTTCCGCCGCCTGGCCATGGAGGAGGAGGGGTTCGACTGGGAGGGCGAGCTGTGGGAGACGCTCACCCACGAGCTGCAGCACCACCTGGAAGCGCTGGCCCGTGACGAGGGTCTCCTGGACGTGGACTACGCGGTCGAGGAGAACTTCAAGCGCGTGGCCGGCGAGCCCTTCGACCCCGTCTTCTACCGCGGCGGTGAGCCGCTCGCGCCCGGCGTCTGGCTGGTGGATCAGGACGTCTTCATCGAACAGCCCTGGCCGGCGGCTGCACCGGCCTCCGCGGAACTGACCTGGGAGGACGCGGCGTGGCGGGTCCCCGTGCCCCCCGAGCCGGAGGGGGACGTGCTGTTGCTCCGCCTCGCGAATCTGGAGAGCGAGCGTGGGGAGGTTGTGCTCGCGCTCGTCCGGCCGCTGGGTTTCGGGGACCGGCTGCGTCTGCTGCTGCGCGGCGGCCGGTTGCGTGGCCAGGAGCGCGAGGTGGTGGCCGAACCGGTGACCCATTGAGTCTTCCGGGGCGGGTTTCCCCACCTCCGCGCCGGCCCTATCATGCGCGCATGCATGCCGCCACGCCCCCGATGGACCGGCCCGACCCCTACGCGCTCGTTTTCGGCGCTCCCCTGTTCGAGGAGGAAACCTTTCCGCACCTGCTGGAGGAGGCCGCCGCGGAGGGGCTGGAGCGGGCAGGCCCCGCGCGCTTCGTGCAGCTCACGGCCGTGGGGGAGCTGCTGCGCAAGCTGGTGCCCGAGGACGCGCCGGGCGCCGCCACGCGCAGCCACGGGACCTTCCTCTACCATGCCTACAACCACTGGCGCGGCGGGCAGCGTACGCTGGACGTGGATGCCGCGGCGTTGACGGCGGCGCTGGCGCCGCCTACGGACGCGCCGCCCGTGACCGTCCGGGTGCCCGCTCCGGCGGGCTACGTCCGCCTGCCGCACCAGCGCCTCTGGGCGCGCATCGAACCCGAGGCCGCGGCCGAGCCGGTGGATGGGTTCTTCTGGGTGGCGGGCGAGCCCACCGAGCGGCCCGCCCGACTGGACGTGCTGCTGGCGCTGGGCCTCCGGGAGGGCCGGCCCGGTCTCTCCGTGCTGGAGGGGGGCACGCCGCTCGCGGAGGGCGCGCTGCCGCCGGACATCGCCGCGGATCCGCGGCCCGGTGGGGAGGCGTTCGCCAACATCCTGCCCGGCGGCGAGCTGCAGGAGTACCGCGGCCTGATGACCCCCGCCGAGGCGCTCCTGCTGGCGGCGCGCCTCCTGGCCCGCCTGAGCGCGGCGCGCAGCGGCTGAGGAGGAGCGGCGTGGCGCTACGCAGAAAGGGCAGGGAGTCCCGCACGGCCAAGCGGGCACGGGTGGCGGAGGTCATCCGCCGGTTGCACGGGGAGTATCCCGCTTCGCGTTGCTCCCTGAAACACCGGGATCCGTTTGAGCTGCTGGCCGCCACCATCCTCTCGGCGCAGTGCACGGACGAGCGTGTGAACATGGTCACCCCCGCGCTCTTCGCGCGTTTTCCGGACGCTGAGGAGCTGGCCGGTGCCCGCCAGGAGGAGGTGGAGGAGCTGGTGCGCACCACCGGCTTCTTCCGCAACAAGGCCCGCTCGCTCATCGGCATGGCGGAAGGGGTGGCCGGCCAGCATGGCGGCGCCGTGCCGCAGACCATGGAGGAGCTCACCGCGCTGCCGGGCGTGGGCCGGAAGACGGCCAACGTGGTGCTGGGCAACGCGTTCGGCCTGGCCGAGGGGATCGTGGTGGACACGCACGTGAAGCGCCTCTCCAACCGGCTCGGACTCACCCGCGAGAGCAACCCCGAAAAGATCGAGCAGGACCTCATCCCGCTCGTGGAAAAGTCCGACTGGACGGACCTGCCCCACCTCTTCATCGACCACGGGCGGGCCATATGCAAGGCGCCCACTCCCCGCTGTGAGGCGTGCCTGCTCACCGCCCTCTGCCCCAGCTCCCGGGTGTAAACGCCCGGTTCCTCTCCCTCCGGAGCCACCATGATCCGTGACCCCACGCTCTTCCCACCGCCTGATGCAAGCGACGATGACGCCGCGGACTCCGGTGCGCCAGCAGGCTCTGAGGCACGTCCGCCAGCGCTGCCCGAAGACCCGGCTGCGCCGCGCGCGGCGGAGCGCGCGGGCGTGGCCGGGCATCGTCGCCTGACAGGGCATATCCGGGCCGGTGACCGGGGGAGCGCCCATTCAGCCGGCAGCGCGCGGCGCATCCAGGCGCCGACGCCGGGCCGGCTCCGGGACGTGGACACGGCCACGCAGGCGCAGCACCTGCGCGGTTGCGCGTGGGCCGGCTACCTGGGCATTCTCATGGGCTTCGTGTTCGCGGCCGTGGCCTATGCCCGGGGATGGAACGTGCTGGTGGCCTACGCGCTGGGCTGGGCGGTGGGCACGGCGCTGGCATTCTTCGCGGGCAATGCCGCAGCGAATCGAGCGGCCGGGTTTGGCAGCACCATCTACGCGGGGGGGCGCCCGGGCGCCACACCGCCGGTACGTCAGTATTCGCTGGCCGAGTCCCTCAAAGTGCGCGGAAATTATTCGGCAGCCCGTGCCGAGTTCGAACGCCTGATCCGGGAGGATCCACGCGACTACGAGCCCGCAGCGCGCCTGGCGCGGCTCTGGCGTGACGAGCTGAACGAGGCCGCGGAGGCGGCCGTCTGGTTCCGCCGCGCACTCCACACACCCGGGTTGCCGGCGGGTCAGGCACTGCTCCTGCTGCGTGAGCTGGTGGAGGTGCACGTGCACCGACTGGGCGATCCGCGCCCGGCGTTCGCGGAGCTGGCCCGCTTGGCGCGCACCATGCCCGATACGCCGGCCGGTTCGTGGGCCGCCGGTGAGCTGGCCCGCCTGAAAGCCGATCTTCCCCGCGACGAGGACACCGTGTGAGCCGTCTTGCCGGAGCCAGGAGCCCCTTTCTCGAGCATGGCGCCGCGCAGCCCGTGGACTGGCACCCCTGGGGGCCGGAGGCGTTCGAGCGCGCGCGCGCCGAGGGCAAGGCTCTGCTGCTGGACATCGGCGCGGTGTGGTGCCACTGGTGCCACGTCATGGACGTCGAGAGCTATGATGACCCCGCCACCGCCGCACTCATCAACGAGCTCTTTGTACCCGTCAAAGTGGACCGGGACGAGAGCCCGGACGTGGACGCCCGCTACCAGCGTGCCGTGCAGGTGCTGACGGGGCAGGGCGGCTGGCCGCTCACCGCGTTCCTCACCCCGGACGGGGAGGTCTTCTACGGGGGCACCTACTTCCCGCCGGACGAGCGCTACGGGCGTCCGTCCTTCCAGCGGGTGCTGCGCGAGGTGGCACGGGTGTGGCGCGAGGAGCCGGCCAAGGCCGCCGAGGCCGCGGGCGCCGTGCGCGAGCGCCTGGCCGGTGCCGCGGCGGCCGAGACCCGCCCCGGCCAGGTCGATCGGGGCGCGCTGGAGGGCGTGGTGGAGGCGTTCGCCGAGGGCTTCGACTTTCGCTGGGGCGGCTTCGGGGGCGCGCCGAAATTTCCCCATCCCGCCGGCCTGGCCCTGCTGCTCGATCGCTGGTGCGAGGACGGCGTGGAGTGGGCCGGGCGCGTGGTGCGCGAGACGCTGCACGCCATGGGGCGGGGCGGCATCCACGACCAGCTGGGCGGCGGCTTCCACCGCTACAGTACCGACGCGCGCTGGCGTATCCCGCACTTCGAGAAAATGGCCTATGACAACGGGCCGCTCCTGGAAGTCTTCGCGCGCGCCCACGCCGTCTTCCAGGAGCCGTATTTCGCGCAAGTGGCCGCCGGCATCGTGGCCCACTACCGGGACGTGGCCCCGGAGCTGGTGGCCGCGGGCGGCTTCCCCGCCTCGCAGGACGCCGACGTGGGACCCGGCGATGACGGCGCGTACTGGACCTGGACGCTGGCCGAGGCGCGCGCGGCGCTGGACGGGGACGAGCGCCTGCTGGCCGCCGCGCGGGCCTCCCTCGGCCTCGACGATGCAGAGGGCGCCATGCCGCACGCTCCGGAGCGGCGCGTCCCCGCGCGCACGGCCACCCGTGCGGAAGTGGCGGGTCGACTGGAACTGCCGGAGGAGAAGGCGGCCGCGCTGGCGGCGGATGCAGAGCGGAGCATGAAGGCAACCCGCGATACGCGGCCCCGCCCCTACGTGGACACCACGCGCTATGCGGGCTGGGTGGCGCTGGTGGCCAGCGGGCACCTGGCAGCCGAGCGGTGGGCCGGCGTGGCGGACGCGGCGGCCACCGGCGTGCGTGCTCTCGAGCGCCTCTTCGCGGACGCCATCCACGGCAGCGGCGCCGTGCTCAGGCGGGCTGGCGATCCCGCGTCGGGCACCCACCTGGACGACCAGGTCTTCGTGCTCCAGGGCTGCCTGGACGCGTTCGAGTGGACGCAGGAGCCGGCGTGGCTGGCGCGGGCGCGGGAGCTGGCCGACGTGCTGGAGGCCCGCTTTCTGGACGCCGATCGCGGAGCGTTTCGCGATCGGCCCCTGGATGAGCCGGCCGCGGCCCGGCCGCTGGAGGAGGCGTATCTACCGGTGGTGGATGCGCCCACGCCCTCCGGCAACGGCACGGCCGCCCTGGCACTCGTCCGCCTGGCCGACCTCACCGGGGAGGAGACGCGGCGTGAGCGGGCGCTCGGTGTCCTGGCGGCGTTCGCGGACTCCGTTTCGCAGCTGGGGACCGGCGCGGGCACGTGGGCGCGTGCCCTGGACGAGGCCACGGGGCCACGCACCACCGTGGTGGTGGTGGGCGGCGCGGAGGCAGGGCCACTGCTGCGCGCGGCGCTGGGTGTCTACCGACCCCGCACCGTGGTGCGGCATCTCCGGCCCGAGCAGGTCGCCGGGACCGTACTGCCTCCCGCGCTCACGGCCGTCGTGGGCGGCCGGACGCCGCGCGCCTACCTGTGCGCCGGCACGACATGTGCCGCGCCCACGGTCGACCCGGTTGAGCTGGGCCGGCTCATGCGCGGGTTCCGCGCCTGACGCACGGTTGGATTGCCGTTCCCGCTGCCGCACCCCACTTTGGCCGGCACACATACCGCCACAGCATCGGAGCAAGCATGCCGACACGCGAGGAGGCCCTGGCCCTCATGGAGGCCTGGGTGGACAACGAGGGGCTGCGCAACCACATGAAATCGGTGGAAGCGGCCATGCGCTTCTACGCGCGCCGCGCGGGCGCCGACGAGGAGCAGTGGGGACTGGCCGGCCTCCTGCACGATCTGGACTGGGAGAAACATCCGGACCAGCATCCGCTGAAGGCGGTCGAGGCGTTGCGCGAGCGGGACTACCCGGAGGATGTGCTGCACGCCATCCTGGCCCATCGGAGCGCCTTGACGAAGGTGGAGCCCGAATCCGAGATGGACCGTGCGCTGGTGGCCTGCGACGAGATCACGGGGCTCATCACGGCAACCGCCCTGGTGCGTCCCACGGGGATCGATGACCTCAAGCCGAAGTCGGTCAAGAAGAAGATGAAGGACAGGGCGTTCGCGGCGGGCGTGGACCGCGAGGAGGTGCATCTCGGCACCGAACTGCTGGGAGTGGAACTCACCGAGCATATCCAGAACGTCATCGACGCCATGCGTGGCATCGCGGACGAGTTGGGCCTGAGCCGGCAGTAGAGGAGTAGCACGAGGTCGGGCCATGCTTCATGAAAAGCGGAGGGGCGGCCCGTCCGGACCGCCCCTCCTGACCTGCCAGGCTCGGTCGCTCGATCTCAGCTGCTCGCCCGGTCGATGCGCTCGGCCCAGGCGTCCAGTTCACCCATCACCCGCACGAGATCGGTGGCGGTGTCGGCCCCCGCCAGCTGGCCGGCAAAGTCCACGAGCACGTCCTTGACGCTCTCGCCGCTCCGGCCGCGGCGCGTGCCGGCGGATGCCGCCTTCTTTGCCGCGCCACCACGCCGCGCAGTCTTCTTGGCCGCGGCTTTCTTGGTCGCGGACTTCCGCGGACGCCCGCGGCGCTTGGCCGGTCCCCGCTTGGCCGCCGGCTTCTTGGCTGCCGTCTTCTTGGCGGCTGCCCGCTTCGTCCCCGCGCGCTTCTTGGTGGCCCGCTTCTTGGTGGCCTTCTTGCGGCCGGCGCCACGCCCGCCTTTGGCCGCCGCCTTGGCACGCTTTACCTGCAGCGGATAGCGGGCATGAAACTGACGCGTGGTCAGCTGCCCGATGCTGGCGTCCAGCTTCGTGGCCTTGTCCTGCAGGTCGCTGACGGAGGCGTCCGGATTCCTGGCCAGTTCCTCCTTGACCATGGCCATGACGCGTTCGTTGGTGTCGGCCATTGCCGCTCCTAGGTTCGAGAATGTCGATTGTATAGTCGTAAGTATATAGTGGAAATCCTGAATGTCAACAAAATCATCATTGTCGATAGTCGCACATTGTTCAAGGAGCGACGGTAGCGCAGTGCTCGTCCGGACCCCATATTGGGGCGCGCCGCCGGAGGGGCGGCCGGCCCATCTCAGGAGTGAATGGAACCATGAAGCGATTCGCACGCCCGCTAGCGGGTGCGCTGCTGCTCTGCGCCGCGGCCGCCGGTTGCGGTGACCCGGAGACCACGGACCGCCGCGGCTACACCAAGGCGCCGCTCGAGAAGCCTTTCGTCCTCATCGGTGGTCAGGAGAAGAGCGCCATGGACGAACTGGGCGAGCCCAACCGGATCGAGCCCAGGGAGATCGAACTCGCCGAGGAGCCGGCCGACACCGCCGGTGACTGAGAGGCTGCCTACATGAACGGGGGCCGGGGTCGCAGTGCCCGATGGAAAAGGGCAATGCGCTCCTTCTCCCCCAGCTCCTGCGCCCGCTGGAGCGCAATGCCGGGCGGCAGGTGCCAGGCCACTCCGGTGAGCACCGTCCCGGTCGGGGCGCCGCGGTTCTCCCGCTTGAAGAGCAGCGCGTTGTGCCAGGTGCCGTCCGTGTCGGGCTCGGAGCGAACCCACACTTCGCAGCGCTGTCCGTCCACGATCATGCTGCCGAGGCGCTCCTCAATGACGCCGGGGGTCGGTTCCGTGGCCATGGTGGGCCTCCCTGGAGGTGAGGGGTGAGGACGATCATCGAGCCGTTTCGTATCAAGACGGTGGAGCCCATCCGCATGTCCACGCGGCCCGAGCGCGAAGCCTGGTTGCGCGAAGTGGGCTACAACGTCTTCCTGCTCCGTTCCGAGCACGTGCTCCTGGACCTCCTCACGGACAGCGGCACGTCCGCCATGAGCGCCGAGCAGTGGGCGGCCATCATGCGGGGTGACGAAGCATACGCGGGAAGTCCTTCCTTCTATCGGTTCGAAAGCGCCGTGCGCGACCTGTTCGGCTTCGAGCATGTCATCCCCACCCATCAGGGGCGGGCGGCGGAGCGGATCCTCTTCGGGACGGTTTGCTCCCCCGGGGACGTGGTGCCGAACAACACCCACTTCGACACCACGCGGGCCAACATCGAGGCGCGAGACGCGCGCGCCGTCGACCTGCCCTGTCCCGAATCGGGTGAAACGCAAGAGCCGCACCCGTTCAAGGGGAACATGGATGTGGCGGCGCTCGAGCGCCTGATCCAGGACGAGGGAGCGGAGAAGATCCCGCTGTGCATGGTCACCGTCACGAACAATTCGGGCGGCGGCCAGCCGGTCTCCATGGCCAACCTGCGGGCCGTCTCGACGGTCTGCCGCTCCCACGGCATCCCGTTCTACATCGATGCCTGCCGCTTCGCCGAGAACGCCTACCTGATCAAGCTGCGGGAAGCCGGTTACGGGGAGCACAGCGTGGCGGACATCGCCCGCGAGATGTTCTCCCTGGCCGATGGCTGCACCTTCTCCGCCAAGAAGGACGGCTTCGCCAACATCGGTGGATTCCTGGCTTCCAATGACGCGCGGCTGGCCGAGCAGGAAAAGGACCTGCTCATCCTGACGGAGGGGTTCCCCACCTATGGCGGCCTGGCGGGGCGCGACCTGGATGCCATCGCGCAGGGGCTCCGCGAGGTGGTGCACCACGACTACCTGGAGTATCGGCTGGCGTCGGTCCGTTACTTCGGGGAAGGGATCGCCCGGGAAGGCGTGCCCATTGTCCAACCGCCGGGGGGGCACGCCATCTATATCGATGCCGCGGGCTTTCTGCCGCACGTGCCGCCGCTCGAGCTGCCCGGCCAGGCGCTGGTTGCCGAGTTCTACCTGGAGGGTGGGGTGCGGTGCGTGGAGATCGGCACCGTCATGTTCGGCCGGCGTGATCCGGCGACCGGAGCGGAGACGCCGGGGCCACGGGAACTGGTCCGCCTGGCCATGCCCCGCCGCGTCTACACCCAGAGCCACGTGGATTACCTGATCGAGGTGATCGCGGACGTGTGGCGCCGCCGGGAGGCCATCGGTGGCTTCCGTTTCACCCATCAGGCGCCGGTGCTGCGGCATTTCACGGCCCGCTTCGAACCGCTCTACACCTTGGGCTCGTAAGCGACGACGCCCTGCCGGCGCCATCCGCTCCGCCCCCGCGCGTCCGGCGCCACGCACGCCCCCGCGCGGGCTTGCGCCCGCCCCGCCACCCGGCCAGTTTCTCACCCCCGATACGCCTTACCCAACCGACCTGCTTTCGGAGCCGACATGACGCCAGCAGCGCTCATCACGTTCGCCATCGTGGCGGGGATCGTGTGGGGGGGATTCCTCCTCATCGCCGCCACCGCGTTGCGGGCAGAGGCGAACAAGGAGCAGGACTGACCTCAGCAGGACACGACTTTGCCACGCCGTAACGACATAGATTCCATCCTCATCATCGGCTCCGGCCCGATCGTCATCGGGCAGGGCTGCGAATTCGACTATTCCGGCACGCAAGCCGTGCGTGCCCTCCGCGAGGAGGGCTACCGCGTCATCCTGGTGAACAGCAATCCGGCCACCATCATGACGGACCCGGAGCTGGCCGACGCCACCTACATCGAGCCCATCACGGCCGAGTGGGTGGAGCGCATCATCGAGCAGGAGAAGCCTGACGCCGTGTTGCCCACCATGGGCGGGCAGACGGCGCTTAACGTGGCGCTCGAGCTCTACGACAGCGGCGTCCTGGACCAGCACGGCGTGGAGCTCATCGGCGCCGACGCCCGCGCCATTCGGATGGCGGAGGATCGCGAGGAGTTCGCGGAGGCCATGGGTCGCCTGGGCCTGGCCGTGGGCCACGGCGGCTTCGCTACCACCGCCGAGGAGGCCCGCGTCATCATCGAGGACGTGGGCTACCCCGCCATCATCCGGCCTTCCTTCACCCTGGGCGGCAGCGGCGGCGGGATTGCCTACAACGTAGAGGAGTTCGAGGCGGCCGTGCGTCGGGGCATCGACCTCTCGCCCGTGAACGAGGTGCTCATCGACCGCTCCGTCATCGGCTGGAAGGAGTTCGAACTCGAGGTCATGCGGGACGGCGCCGACAACGTGGTCATCGTCTGCTCCATCGAGAACGTGGACCCCATGGGCGTCCACACCGGGGACAGCGTCACCGTGGCGCCGGCGCAGACGCTCACCGACGTCGAGTATCAGAAGATGCGCGACGCCGCCATTGCCATCATCCGGGAGATCGGCGTGGAAGCGGGCGGCTGCAACATCCAGTTCGCCGTCAATCCGGACTCGGGGGAGCTGCTGGTGGTGGAGATGAATCCGCGCGTGTCGCGCTCCTCGGCGCTGGCTTCCAAGGCCACCGGCTTTCCGATCGCGCGTATCGGGGCCAAGCTGGCGGTGGGCTACCGCCTGGACGAGTTGCCCAATGACATCACGAAGAGCACCCCGGCCTCCTTTGAGCCGGTGCTGGATTACGTGGTCGTGAAGTTTCCCCGCTTTGCCTTCGAGAAGTTCCCCGCCGCCGATCCCACGCTGGGCGTACAGATGAAGGCCGTGGGGGAGACCATGGCCATTGGCCGGACCTTCAAACAGGCGTGGCAGAAGGGCCTGCGGGGGTTGGAGATCGATCGTGCGGGCTGGGTGACCTCCGAGCGGGCCGCGGATGACGGCTTGAAGGATGACGAGCTGGACACGCTGCGCTCGGCGCTGCGCCGTCCCACGGCGGATCGACCCTTCCAGCTCAAGCGCGCCCTGCTGGCGGGATTCTCCATCGGTGAGATCCACGAGCTCACCCGCATCGATCCGTGGTTCCTGGCGCAGCTCGCGGAACTGGTGCAGGCGGAGCGCGCCTTCGCCGCCCTGGAGACGCCCGAAGCCGATGACATCCTGCGCATGAAGCGCCTGGGGTTCGCGGATGTCCAGATGGCCCGGCTGCGCGGGGAGTCGGAGATGGCGGCGCGCGAGCGGCGCCAGGCGTTGGGCGTCCGGCCCACCTATCACATGGTGGACACCTGCGCGGGGGAGTTCCCGGCGGCCACGCCCTACCTGTACTCGTCCTACGAGGATGAGAGTGAGGCACCGCCCAGCGAGCGGAAAAAGATCATCATCCTGGGCAGCGGGCCCAACCGGATCGGCCAGGGGATCGAATTCGACTACTGCTGCGTGCAGGCCGCGCTGGCACTCCGGGAGGACGGCTTCGAGACCATCATGGTGAACTCGAATCCGGAGACCGTCTCCACCGATTTCGACATCTCGGACAAGCTCTACTTCGAGCCGCTCACGCTGGAGGACGTCCTCGAGATCGTGGAGCGCGAGCGGCCCGTGGGCGTGATCGTGCAACTCGGCGGTCAGACGCCGCTCAAGCTGGCCAAGCCGCTCGAGGCGCTCGGCGTGCCCATCCTGGGCACGTCGGTGGACGCCATCGATCGGGCCGAGGACCGGGACCGCTTCGCCGCGCTGTGCCGGAAGATCGACGCGCGTACGCCTCCCAACGGCATTGCCACCTCCACCGAGGAGGCCGTGCTCCAGGCGGCCGAGATCGGCTACCCGATCCTGGCGCGCCCTTCCTACGTGCTCGGCGGCCGTGGCATGGAGATCGTCTACGACGAGGAATCGCTGCGGGAGTATTTCGCTCGTGCCGTGCGGGCCTCGCCGGACCACCCCGTGCTCATCGACTCCTTCCTGGAAGACGCGTTCGAGGCGGACGTGGACGCCCTCTCCGACGGCGACCGGGTGGTCATCGCCGGCGTCATGCAGCACATCGAGGACGCGGGCGTGCACTCGGGTGACTCGGCGTGCGTTCTGCCACCCTACATGCTAGGGGACGCCGAAGTAGAGGAGATGCGGCGGCTGACGCGCCAGTTCGCCCAGGAACTGGGGGTGGTGGGCCTCATCAACGTGCAGTTCGCCGTCAAGCACGGCCAGGTCTACGTGCTCGAGGTCAATCCGCGCGCATCACGCACGGTGCCGTTCGTCTCCAAGGCCACGGGGGTGTCCTTCGCGCGGCTGGCGGCCCGGGTCATGGGTGGGGCCAGGCTCGCGGATCTGGACGTGCCTGAAGAGCCGCCCGTGGTGGGCGTGGCGGTCAAGGAGGCCGTCTTCCCCTTCAACAAGTTCGACGTGGACATCATCCTGGGGCCGGAGATGCGCTCCACGGGGGAGGTCATGGGATTCGACGCGTCCTTCGGGATGGCGTTCGCCAAGGCCAGCATTTCGGCCGGCTCGGCGCTCCCCTCCAGCGGCACCGTATGCGTAACGGTGAACGACGCCGACAAGGCCAACGCCACCACCATCCTGCGCCGCTTCCACGATGCGGGCTTCCGGGTGCTGGCCACCGAGGGCACGCACCGCTACCTGCGCGCCCGCGGCGTGCCCGCCGAGCTGGTCTTCAAGGTCGGCGAGGGCCGCCCGAACATCGTGGACCTCCTCATCAGCGGGGAGATCGACCTGCTCATCAACACGCCGCTCGGTCGCCAGTCGCAGTTCGACGACTTTGCCCTGCGGCGGGCGGCCATCACGTACCGGCGTCCCTACTGCACCACGCTCTCCGCCGCGGCCGCGGCGGTGGACGCCGCCGTGGCGCTGGCTTCGCGCCGGCGGGAGGTGATGTCGCTGCAGGAGCGCTACGCCGGCGTACCGCTGGTGCCGGGCGCGGCTTGAGCGCCGCCGGTGAGTGGCTGCGCACCGGCTGGGTAGCGGCGCGCAACATCCTGCTGGGTGGCAACGTGGCTTCCGCGACCCTGGCTGGCCGACCGCGTACGCTGGTTCACTACGCCTCGGAGAGCCTGTTCCTGCTAGGCGCGCTCGGCGGCTCGCGGGGTCTGCCCGAGGCGCCGCTGGCGGCGGCCCTGGGCCAGCCGGATGGCGCGCGCGTCCCGACGGTCCTCACGCCCGCCAGCCTGACCTGGGGCGGCGCGGTGGGCTCCCACGCCGTGGATCTGGTCAGCCTGAGCATGGCGTGCGCCGTCGTGCGGCCCGCCGTTTACTTCGAGATCGGCACGCTGCGCGGTGTCACGGCCCTGCACGCCGCGCTGAACGGCGGCCCGGACTGCAGGGTGTTCACCCTGGACCTGCCGCCGGACGGTCCGGGAGAGCCCGCCCTGCCCGTTACGCTGCTCGACCGGGCGCACATGAGCACCGGCCGCACGCCGGCGCCCTGCGTCTTCGATGGTACGCCCGAAGCGGAGCGCATCACGCGGCTCTACGGCGACAGCGCCACCTTCGACTTCACGCCCTATCACGATGGCGTGGACTGCTTCTTCATCGACGGCGCCCACTCCTACGAGTACGTGCGCTCGGACACGCTCAATGCCCTGGCTTGCTGCCGGACCGGGGGGCTCGTCCTGTGGCACGACTTCGGCCGCCGCGGCGTGAACGGCGTGAGCCGCTGGCTCCTCGAACTGCGGCGCCTGGGCGCACCCGTCCAGGCCGTACCCGGCGGATCGCTGGCGTATCTGATCGTGCCGCCCGATCGGGACCGCCTGCTGGCCGCCGCCTGGGAGTCCTAGCGGCCGCCCCCCGGGATCCTGAGCTGCCGCGCGCGGTCACCCTTTACCCTCGCCGGCTCCCGGACCCGGTGGCGCGCGCGCGGCGCCTGAACGAAATTGTCCTGTCACGTCCCCACGTCCGTTCCACCAGGAGAGACCCATGCAGCGCCGCTTCGCGCACGCCCTGCTGACCGCCGCCCTCATCTGCCTGGCTCCCGCCACGTTGCACGCGCAGCGCGGCGTCCAGCAGGCGCCCGACCGCCCCGCCGGCGAGGGGGATGGCCCCTATCAGCGCATGGTCGTCCACGGCGTCATCGTGGTGGACGGCACGGGCGCCCCGCCCCAGGGTCCCATGGACATCTGGATCGAGGGCAATCGCATCACGCGCATCAGCTCGGCGGGCACGCCGGGCCTGCCGCGCCGGGAGCGCGACTGGCCGGAGGACGTGGACACGGTCATCGACGCCTGGGGCATGTACGCGCTGCCCGGCTTCGTGGACAGCCACGGCCACACCGGGGGCTCCTCCCAGGGCACGCCCGCCGAATACGTCTACAAGCTCTGGCTCGGCCACGGCGTGACCACCATCCGCGACCCCGGCAGCGGCAACGGCGTGGACTGGACGCTCGAGGCCCGCGCCCGCAGCCAGCGCAACGAGATCACCGCGCCGCGCACCTTTGTCTACGTGCGCCCAGGCAGCGGCTGGGACGGCGGCGCCATCAGCTCGCCGGAACAGGCTCGCGCCTACGTCCGCTGGGCGGCGGAGAAGGGGGTGGACGGCTTCAAGTTGGGCTCCTACGACCCGCCCATCATGGAGGCGCTGCTCGACGAGGCCCGTCAGCACGGCCTGGGCACCCAGGCCCACCTGGCCCAGACCGGCGTGGCGCAGATGGACGCGCTGGACGCCGCGCGCCTGGGGCTCGGTACCCTGGAGCACTGGTACGGCCTCCCCGAATCCCTCTTCGCCGATCGCATGGTCCAGCACTACCCGGCGGACTACAACTACAACAACGAGTACCACCGCTTCGCCCAGGCCGGCCGCCTCTGGAAGCAGGCCGCCCCGCAGGGCAGTGAGCAGTGGAACGCCGTCATGGACGAGATGCTGGAGCTGGGCTTCGTGCTCTCGCCCACCATGACCATCTACGAGGCCAACCGGGACGTCATGCGCGCCCGCGAGGCCGAGTGGCACGAGCGCTACACGCTGCCCAGCCTGTGGCAGTTCTACCAGCCCAGCCGCACCAGCCACGGCTCCTACTGGTTCGACTGGACCACGCAGGACGAGATCGAGTGGAAGGAGAACTTCCGCATCTGGATGAGCTTCCTGAACGAGTACAAGAACCGGGGCGGCCGCGTCTGCACCGGCTCCGACTCCGGCTTCATATACAAGCTCTACGGCTTCGACTTCATCCGCGAGATGGAGCTCCTGCAGGAGGCGGGCTTCCATCCGCTGGAGGTCATCACGGCGGCCACGGACTGCGGCGCGCAGACGCTCATGGAGCCCAAGGGAGAGGCCCCCGAGTTCGGCCGCATCCGCACCGGCATGCTCGCGGACCTGGTCATCGTGCCCGAGAACCCGGTGCACAACCTCAAGGTGCTCTATGGCACGGGCACCCTGAAGCTGGACGAGAACGGCGACCCCGTCCGCGTGGGCGGCGTGCGCTGGACCATCAAGGACGGCATCGTCTTCGACGCGCCGCAGCTGCTGCGGGACGTGGAGCGCATGGTGGCGGAGGCCAAGCGCGCGGCGGCCACCACGTCCTCTTCCGCACCCGAGCGTTCCTCCAGCGGCGGGGGCCATTGAAGCGCCGGTTCCGGTAAGCGACGATGCCCGGCCGGCCTCCACGCGCGCTCGGTCCGTCCGTCCGGGCCGTGTCCGTCGGCGCGGTTCCGGGTGCGAGGCTCCGCTGAGCGTGCGGGCCCGCACCGGCGTCGATGGCCCCAATGGCCCCGTCGCGGGCCGCGGCGTGGGCGTCCCATGAGCGTGCCTGCCCGGTCGGGTGCCATGTTCGCCGCTGCGCGCCGCCGCGTGCGTGTCCCGTGAGCATGCCGCCCCGGTCAGGCGCCGCTGTCCCCGCAGCACGCCGTCGTGTGCGCCTCCTTCGCGGGCTCCCAATCGGACTTCCCGGCAAGCTCCGCCTGGCCCGGTGGCTCCTCGGTGAGCTCCCCGATGCGCCCGCGTGGATCCCCACACCTGACGGCGCCGTTCACGTGCCCTCCCTGCGCGAGCCCGTGGCCTTTCATCTGCTGGTGAACGGCCGCTACGAGCCTGCCCTGCGGCGCCTCCTCGAGCGCCGCCTCTCTCCCGGTGACGCCTACGTGGACGTGGGCGCCAACGTGGGCGCGTTCGTGCTGCCTGCCAGCCGGATGGTGGGCCCCGGGGGCGCGGTGCTGGCCGTGGAGGCCGCACCGGGCGTGCTGCCCTATCTCCGCCGCACCGTGCAGGTCAACGATCTGACCAATGTCCGGATCGCGGGCGTGGCGGCGGCGGCGGCCGCGTCCGGCGCCACGGATTTCTACGAAGCTCCCGCGGATCATTTCGGCATGGGGACGAGGGCGCCGCGCTTCCACGCTGCGCCGATCACCGTCCCGGCCGACACGCTGGACGGCCTGCTGGCCCGCCACGCCATGACCCGGGTGCGCGTGCTGAAGCTCGACGTGGAGGGCGGGGAGGCCGACGTGATGGACGGGGCTGCCGGGCTCCTGGAGGGTGACGAACCGCCCCTGGTGGTCTTCGAGTTTGCCGACTGGGCGGAGGCGGGGCTGCATCCGCCCGGGACCGCCCAGCAACGGCTGCTCGATGCCGGTTTCCGGCTGCGCCGCCTGCCTGACTTCCTGCGCGGCAGGCAGCGTTGGCTGGAGCGGCCCCTGACCACCGGGACCGAGACTTTCGTGGCGGAGCGCGGACCATGAGCCCCGTGTGGCGGAGCGCTGCCCATGAAGCTCGTAGTGGAGCGCGGCCCATGACCCCCCTGGATCCTGTGCCGACAACGCCCGCATACGATCGCGCACCATGAGCGGACAGCCCATAGCTCTCGTGGTTCATCCCGACTGCGGCCGGCACGACACCGGCTGGCGTCACCCCGAGCATATGGGCCGCCTGCCCGCCATCGTGAAGGCGCTGCACATGCAGACGCCGGCCTTCCTGGATCGCATCCTCCAGGTCGAGCCGCCCCATGCGGAGGAGGAAGCGCTCCTGCGCGTTCACACGGCCGAGCACGTAGCCCATGTCCGGGCGGCCGCCGATGAGGCGGCCGCACGGGAGGCGCTTGTCCACCTGGACGCGGACACCGTCGTCTCGGCCGCCACGTGGGACGCGGCGCTGGCGGCCGCCGGCGCGGCGGTGGAGGCGGCTGCCCTTGTGGCGCGCGGGGAAGCGGACGCCGCGTTTGCCCTGACGCGCCCGCCGGGCCATCACGCCACCCCCGAGCGCGCCATGGGCTTCTGCCTCTTTAATAACGTGGCGGTGGCCGCGCGGGCGCTGCAGGCGGAGCACGGCCTGGAGCGGGTCATGATCGTGGACCTGGACGTGCACCATGGCAACGGCACGCAGGACGTCTTCTGGACGGACGGATCGGTCTACTACCTGTCCACGCACCTGGCCCTCCACTACCCCGGAACCGGCGCGGCGCATGAGCGAGGGGGCGGGGCGGGGGAGGGGACCACACGCAACGTACCCCTGCCCGCGGGCACCGGCGCGGCGGCCTACGCCGCGGCGCTCGGCGGCGCCCTGGACGCCGCGCTGGCGGAGTTCAGTCCGGACTTCCTGCTGCTCTCGGTGGGCCTGGACTGCCTGGCCGGGGACCCCCTCGGCGGCCTCCTGCTGGAGCCGGAGGACCTGCACCGCGCGATCACGGAAACGCTGGCGCCCGCGCGGGCCGCGGCCGGCGGGCGCGTGGCGGCCGTGTTGGAGGGCGGCTACGCGGTGCCGCGGCTGGGGCCAGGAGCCGTGGCGGTGCTGCGAGCGCTGGCTGGGATGCCGTCTGGCTGAGCCGCCTTCTGATGCAGGACCGCCTGCGGGGAGCGATGAAAATCCAGCAATCGAAGGCGCGAATTGCACCGATTGTCGGATTCATGCCGGATGCGGTGAAAAGGCAGCATCGGCGTAGGGGCGCCGCTCCCCATTGCCGGGTTTTGCCCGCATGCGAGCAAAGTCCGGCAAGTGGGGTCCATCAGCGCCTCCGATGGCGGTTTTTCATCGGAGGACAGTGCGCCGACGACCACACGAGGGCTGCCGAAGGCGGTCAGCAGTAAGGGGCCGGGGCTGCGCGGGGACCGTGGAGGTCAGATTCGGGATGACCGAATTCGCTTCAGCGACCACCAGGCCAGGGCAAGCCCCAGGAAAAGCAGCACGCCTGCTCCTGCGGCGGGGGGAACGGAAGGCAGCATTCGGCCCCCATCATCCGTTCCTCCAGGCTGGTGGAAACGAACGCGCCAGATCTGTATCGACCCCTCACCGTCGGCGGACTCAAGGTAGGCGTAGATGTGGGATCTGTCCGCGAATCCGCTCACCACGGTATCCATGCGGTGGGCAGCTAGAAGTCGGCCATCAGTCGGATCGATCACGGCGAGAATGGTGTCGTAGAGGTCGTCCAGATTGCCGGTCCGGCTACGCAGATTGAATCCTCCCGGGGCGCCCGGCAGATCGTACACCTCGATGTTGGCGCGCCAGTCCCGGGCTGGGATCGAGCATGTCAGCCAGAGCAGCCCCTGCTCGTCGATCTGCAGATCGCGTATCCGGGGATTCAGCCGTCCTTCCGGCGTCTGGGGATCCGCCTGCTCGAACCACGCGGGCTCACCAGCCACGCGCGAGTGCTGCCGTCCCGATGGGCCGAATCCGTCGAGGACGAATGCGTCGAAATCGGCGGTCCAGAATCCCCCATGCCCATCTGTCGCGGCCCTTCGGTTCAGGCTGGCCAGCGGACGTCCATTGTCTCCCAACGGTTCCATGGTCCCGAGAGGCCGGTCGAGCCTGTCGTTGACCACTGCATGCACCCCGAATCCGAAGTGCGACCGGGTTGCGATGGTGCCCACGAGAATCGTGGTATCGGGCGTGAGCACGATGCCGCGGGACGGTCTGATGCCAAGATTCGACCGCCGGACGAATTCGAGGTCGGGGGTGTACACCGTCCGCGCTCGTGCCTCCGCGTCGAACACGTGGATCGAATCCCCCGGTCCGAGCGTGGCGAACGCGATCTGCTGGAATTCGTCCGGCCCCCCGCCCGCTCTGCCTAGCGCGCGTTGGAACTGTCCGTCGGGGCCGTAGACCAGGAGGGTGGATTGGTCGAAGATGCTGCTCATGATGTACCTGCCACGGGAGTCACGGAGCAGGTAGTTGGTCCCTGACGCGCCGCCGTATTCCTCGCCGCCGCGCAGCGTGGCCACGGGCTCGATCGAAATGGTGCATCCGGTGCAGGCCGGCTCCTCGGTGAGTTGCAGGGTCTGAAAAGCGCCCTGAGCGTTCGCAGGCGCCGGGATGGCGACCACGATCAATGCAACCGCCGAGGCGTGCCGCATCGAGAGCATGATGGGTACTCCAGTTGGAGGGCTACCTTGAACGTTGTCCCCCACCAGGATGGTGTCAACGATTGTCGGGGATCGACCTTTCCGCCTTCCACCTGTACGCGGGCTCAAGGGTCCGCGGATCGTGGCGGCGCTCCACCTGGTGGCCTATCTTTCGCCCACCATCGTGAACTGCGCCATCAGGCGCGCCAGGCGGCGATCAGCGGGGGAGGATGCGTGGGTGACCAACCGACGTTCGACGAACTGAAGGCACGGCTGCCGGAGATCCAGGAGGCCATCCGTGAGGAGGGCCTGGACGGCTGGCTGCTCTACGATCTGCACGCGCGCAACATGGTGGCGGCCAAGCTCGTGGGGCACGGGGACATGTCTCGCCGCTGGTTCGTGCTGATCCCGGCCGAGGGGGAGCCGCGGGCGCTGGTGCACGGCATCGAGGAGCTCCCCTGGGAGCACTGGCCCTGGAGCCGCAAGCGCTACGTGGGCTGGCAGGAACTGGATGAGGCGCTTCGGACGCTGCTCGAAGGCGTGGAGCGTGTTGCCATGGAGTTCTCACCCGGCAATGCCGTGCCCGCCGTGGACCTGGTGCCGGCCGGGGTGCTCGAGCGTGTGCGGGAGACGGGTGTGGAGGTGGTCAGCTCGGCTGACCTGGTGACGCTCTTCCACGCCCGTTGGAGCGCCGAGCAGCTTGCCTCCCATCGGCGCGCGGCGGCCGTCCTGGCGCAGGTGGCGGAGGCCACTTTCCGCCGCCTGGCCGGCGCGGTGGGGGACGGCCAGACGCCGCGCGAGGCGGAGGTCATGGACTGGGTGATCGCCGATCTGGCCGGGCGCGGCTGCGGCGTGGGCTCCGACTGCATCGTGGCTACCGGGATCAACGCCGCCAACCCGCACTACGGTCCCGTGGACGGGGGCGCGGCGTTCAAGCGCGGGGACGTGGTGCTGCTGGATCTCTGGGCCAAAGAGGCTGAGGACGCCGTCTACGCCGATCAGACCTGGATGGCGTATCTCGGCGCGCAGGTGCCGGAGCGCCCCGCCAAGCTCTTCGAGATCATCCGCGACGCGCGCGACGCGGCGGTGCGGCGGGCGGAGGAGGTGTGGGCGTCCGGCAAGGAGCTGCGCGGTTACGAGCTGGATGACGCCGCGCGCGCGGTGGTGACCGACGGCGGCTACGGCGCCTTCTTCATCCACCGCACCGGCCACTCCATCGACCGGGACACGCACGGCGCCGGTCCCAACATCGACAATCTGGAGACGCACGAGACCCGCCTCATCGTTCCCGGGGTGGGCTACTCCATCGAGCCGGGCATCTACGTGCCCGGCGAGGTAGGGCTCCGCACCGAGATCAACGTGTACGTGAGCAAGGACGGCCCCGAGGTGACCACCCCCCATCCGCAGGACGCCGTGGCGGCCCTGCTTTCCGCTTGAGCGAGCGCGCTCCGGACCGGGAGGAGGGCGCGGCGGCCGAGGATACCGAAGCCCTGCTCGATCCGCTCGCCGGGAAGCCGGCGGAGGTCAGCGCCACGGCTGCCCGCAAGGAGCGGGCGGAACTGGGGTCCAGCCAGGCGCTTCACTTCTACGGTGTGGCGCGCGCCCGCACCTGGCGCGGCGGCCGGGTGGGAAAGGTGGAGGGGGAGGAGGTACTGCGCGTGCGCTACCGGGATCTGGAGGCGCTGGTGAGCCCCGTCCCCTATACGCTGCCCACGCTCGACGAGGAGCACGTGCTGGCGCACCAGCGGGTGGTGGAGACCGCCATGCGGCGCAGCACGGTGCTGCCCGCGCCCTACGCCATCGTGTTCCGCGGCCGGCGGCAGCTCATCCGCTTGCTCCAGGAACAGTACCTGGTCCTGGACGAGGGGCTGTCCTTTCTGGACGGCAACTGGGAGCTGCGCATGCACATCGCGCCGGCGGTGGCCGGCGACGGCGAGAGCGAGCTCGGCGACCTGGCCATGCAGCTCTACGCGGAGATGCGCCGCCATGCGCGCGCGGCCGTGCCGTTTCCGGCCGAGAAGGGGCGCCTGCTCTCCGCCGCCTTCCTGGTGGATCGCGCCGCGTGGATCGAGTTCGTGGAGCGCTCCGACGACCTGGGCTCCGCCCACCCCGAACTGACCTTCGACGTCACCGGCCCCTGGCCCCCGTACGATTTCGTCCGCATCTCCCTCTGAAGCCGGAGCGATGCGTGCCCTGCCGCCGCAACGCACGCCCGTCCGGGCGGCGCTGCCGATCCCGCCATGAGTGACTCGACGCCGCAGCGCACGGCCGTGGAGGTGGCGCTGCCCATTCCGCCGGTGCAGACCTTCACATACACCGTGGAGGGGCCGGCGCCCACCCCGGGTACGCGGGTGAAGGTGCGTTTCGGCCCACGCCGCCTGGTGGGCTGGGTGGTGGGGCCCGGAGCCGACCGAGAACTGGCCAGGGTGCGGCCGGTGGATCGCGTCCTGGAGCGGACGCCCAGTGTGCCGGCGGACGTGCTGGCGCTGTGCCGCTGGATTGCCGATTACTACGTGGCGCCGCTCGGCATGGTGCTGCGCGCGGCGCTGCCCGCGGCGCTCTCCCGCCCAGCCCGCCCGGAGGCCACCGTGCGCACCCGGCGCGTGCTGCGCATTGCCATGGAGCTGCCCAGCCTGCAGCAGCGCGAAGCGCTCTTCGGCCGTGCCAGACGGCAGCGGGAATGCTACGAAGCGCTGGAGGCGGCCGGGGGTGTGGCCGACGGCCGCCACCTGGCCGAGCAACTGGGGTTTTCGGCCTCCGTCCTGAAGGGGTTAGTGGATAAGGGTGTGGCCCGCTGGGACGAGGAGCGGGTCGAACGGGATCCCTTCGCGGACCTGCCCGCCGTGGAGCCCCCCCGTCACGAGCCCACCGCCGCTCAGGCAGCGGCGATCGGGGCGCTCACCGCCGCCGCCCGTACCGACCGCCCGGGCGTGCATCTCCTGCTCGGCGTGACCGGGTCGGGCAAGACCGAGGTGTATATCGAGTTGCTGCGCGAGGTGGTGGAGCGGCAGGGCCGGGGCGCCATCGTGCTGGTCCCCGAGATCGCGCTCACCCCCCAGACCGTGGCGCGCTTTCGCGCCTGGTTCGGGGAGAACATCGCGGTGCTGCATTCCGCGCTCTCGGAGGGCGAGCGCTACGATGCCTGGCGCGCCCTCGGCCACGGTACCAAGCGCATTGCCATCGGCGCCCGCTCGGCCATCTTCGCGCCCGTCGCCGAGCTGGGCGCCATCGTGGTGGATGAGGAGCACGAGGCCACCTACAAGCAGTCGGAGGCACCCCGCTACCATGCCCGCGAGGTGGCCGTGATGCGGGCGGCCCAGGCCGGCGCCGTCTGCCTGCTGGGCAGCGCTACCCCGTCGCTCGAGAGCTGGTCCAACGCCAGCGCCGGGAAGTACACGCTGCACCGCTTGCCGGAGCGCGTGGCGGATCGGCCCATGCCTCCGGTGCGGACGCTGGATCTGCGCGAGCGGCGGCCCGGCGCCGGCAGCGCTCCCCGGAGCATCACGCCCGACCTCGCCGTCGCGATCGGCCGGCGCCTGGACCGGGGCGAGCAGACCATCCTGCTCCTCAACCGGCGCGGCTACGCCACGTTCGTGCAGTGCCGTGAATGCGGGGCGGTGTGGCATTGCGAGCGCTGCAACGTCACCCTCACCTATCATCGAGCCCGGCGGCGGCTGGTCTGCCACTACTGCTTCCACGAGGAGGCGCCCCCCACGCGCTGTGACGCGTGCGGCTCGGACGCCCTGGCCTTTCGGGGCACCGGCACCGAGCAGGTGGAGCAGGAGGTGGGGGAGGCGTTCCCCGCCGCCCGCGTCGCCCGCATGGACATGGACACCACCTCGGCCAAGTGGTCCCACCACGAGATCCTGACGCGCGTGGAAAAGGGGCAGGTGGACATCCTGCTGGGCACGCAGATGATTGCCAAGGGCCTGGATTTCCCGAACGTCACGCTGGTGGGCGTGGTGAACGCGGACGTGGCCATGAACCTGCCTGATTTCAGGGCCGCGGAGCGCACCTTCCAACTCCTCACCCAGGTGGCGGGTCGGGCGGGTCGGGGCCCGCTCGGCGGCGAGGTGCTCGTGCAGACGGCGCTGCCCGATCACTACGCCATCCGTGCGGCGGTGGATCACGCATACGAGCGCTTCGCGGAGCGGGAGCTGGCGGAGCGGCGGGAGCCGCTCTATCCACCGCACCTGCGCCTGGCCAACGTGGTGCTGAGCGGGCCCGAGGAACTGGCGGTGGCGGAGGAGGCGGAGCGTGCCGTCGGGGAGGTGCGCGGCCGGGTCGCTTCACAGGGAGCGGCGGCCGTGGCCATCACCGGTCCCGCGCCGTGTGCGATCGACCGGATCCGTGGCCGCTGGCGGTGGCACTTCCTCCTGCGCAGCGTGTCCGCGGGGGCGCTCGGGCGGGCCTGTACGTACCTCAGCGGCGAGCACACCGTGCGCGGGGCAGGCGCCCGGCTGATCGTGGACAGGGACCCCGTCAGCCTGCTCTGATCCCCCGAAACGCACGCCCTCCGGGGTGGTCCATTGATGAAATGGGGCGCTCGGTGATAATTTCAGGAAGCGGC
This sequence comes from Gemmatimonadota bacterium, assembly GCA_040905425.1. Classification (GTDB taxonomy): domain Bacteria; phylum Gemmatimonadota; class Gemmatimonadetes; order Longimicrobiales; family RSA9; genus JBBDRO01. Next base: position 33,148 of record JBBDRO010000008.1, read on the forward strand.
GCGGTGCTCCTGGCACGGCGAACGCTCCCCGTACTGCGCCGCTGCGGCCGCGGCCAGGATGGGTCCGCATATCACCCTGGCCGCAGGAGGGTTGCCTCGCTGGCCACTGGCTGTCTGGCCCTGAATGCGTCGTTCGAACCGCTCACCATGCTGTCGGTGCGGCGGGCGCTTCGCCTGGTCATCGACCGCAAGGCGGAGTTGCTCGAAGCCGACGATGGACGCGTCTTCCGCTCCGAGCGGCGGGAGATGGCGTGTCCGGTGGTCATCCGGCTGACCCGTTTCGTCCACGTGCCGCGCAAGTTTCGCAGGCAGGTGACCAACACCTTCCTGTTCGCCCGCGATAGCTACCGCTGCATGTATTGTGGCCGCCATAAGTCCACGCTGCGGGGACGGGAGTTCCTGACGCGCGACCATGTGGTGCCCATCGTGCTCGGCGGGGACAATTCGTGGGAGAACGTGGTGACGGCCTGTTCGCCCTGCAACAATCGCAAGGGCAGCCATCTCCCTGAGGAGATTGGCATGCACCCACGCCACGCGCCGGCGGAGCCGAACCATGTGGAGTTGGTGTGGGCGGTGCGCCGTGTCACGCCGGTGCAGGCCAAGTACATCCGCATGTTCTACGGCGAGGACGTGCTGCGGGCGCTGCTGCTGCCGGAGGGGGAGAGCCGCGTGGCCTGAGCGTGCATGGTCGGCGCAAACGATGACGGCGAGCTCCGCGGGGGGCTCGCCGTTGTTGTACATGCTATCCAGGGCACACCGCTGTCAGGCGCCGTTGCGGTGCGCCTCCAGGAGCGTTCCCACCCGTTCGATCAGGCCGCGCAGATCCACGGGCTTGCGCATGCAATCGTTGGCTCCGGCCTGGAGCGCCAGCTGATGGGCGCCTTCCATGGCGGTCACGGCCAGGATGGGGATGGTGCGCGTGTCCTCCCGCCCGCGCAGCTCGCGCGTGGCCTCGAAGCCGTCCAACTCCGGCATCATGATGTCCATGAGGATGAGATCGGGGCGCGCGCGTACGGCCACGTCCACCGCCTGCCGACCGTTGGCGGCCAGCAGGACCGTGTAGCCGAACGCTTCCAGGAGCGCGCGCAGCGCATCTCGACTGTCCAGGTGGTCTTCCGCCACCAGGATGGTCGCGCTACCGGCGGGCTCCGGCATGGGCCGAGCCGTCTGGTTCAACATGCTACATCTGCTCGCTTCTCGCTCGAACCGCGGCAACATCGCCAGTGATCCGCCGCGCGCGTTGCCGAGCGGAGCAAATTCTGCGCCCGGCACGGCAGTGCAGCACACCCGGACGATCGCCGAAACCGCCCTCCGGGGGCGGGGCGGCTGGACGCATCTTCCCGGCCTCCATAGCTTTGCGCCATGAGTCGAGCCTTCCTGACGCGAGCGGTGCAGTTCTCGGCGGCGCATCGTTACTGGCGCCCCGATTGGGACGAGGCAGAGAATCGGCGCGTGTTCGGCGCGTGCGCAAACCCGCACGGGCACGGGCATACTTACCGCCTCGAGGTCACGGTGCACGGCGTGGTGGACGAGTTGACCGGCTTCGCGGTGGACCTGGCCGCGCTGGATGACCTGCTGCAGCGCGAGGTCATGCTACCGCTCGATCACCGCCACCTCAACCATGACGTGGCCGAGTTCGCGCCCGGTGGCCGCATCCCCACCACGGAAAATCTGCTCATCTGGCTCTGGCCGCGCATCCGCGCTGGGCTGCCGCAGGGCGCGCTGCTACACCGTCTGCGCCTGCGCGAGGATGACACGCTGTGGGCCGATTTCTATGGTGAAGGGGAGGGGCTCGACCAGGCGTCTGACCCTACCGGGGAGGTTCATGCCGCCCACTGATCCGCCCCGGCCGGAGGAGCCCACGTCAGGCGCACGACCGGTCGTGCGGCGGGGCGTGGCGGATGGCCCACCGCCGGTCCCACCGCGGCCCCTGCAAGGGGAGGAGCCGGTCACGGAACGTGCTTTCGAGGTGGACGGTATCCGTTGGGTGGCATCCCCCGGCGGCCGCGGTACGACCGGCACAGGCGCCTACGGACTCGGCCTGGTGGAGGCCATCCATTTCAGACGGCCGGAGCACGGGGAGCGGCCGGAGCGGGAGGCCCTGCTACCGGTGGGCCGATTCGCGGGCCTCTACCCGGAGGAACTGCGCGCCCTGCTGGCGGACGCCAGGGACGTGGTGAAGCCGCCGCGCTGAGACGGGTGCGTTGCTCAGGCGGGCCCGGGTGGTGCAACCCTGATCTCGTTGCCTTCCACGCGTAGGGGCCAGCGCCGCAGACGCTTGCCGTTCTGGGCGTCCTTGCCCGTGGCCAGGTCGTAGGCGGTATGGTCACCGGGACAGACCAGCCGCTCCCCATCGAGCTGCCCGCTGCGCGCCAGGTTGGTGCCATCCACCGGGCAGAATGCGTCCAGGGCGTAATAGGTCTGGGAGACGTTCACCAGGGCCAGGGTTTCCCCGGCGACCATCACTTCCGCTACGTGCCCCGGTCCCAGATCGGGCGTCCGCAGCACGGTTTCGTATCCGGCATTCGCATCCTTCGTCATGCCCTTCTAAGTGGCAAGAGACGTACCCGTCCGGGGCGGATTGCAGGGGAGGTGGACGCCGGGCTCCCGCACACCCATCTTTGCACCCGCCACGCGCGCCCGGCGGCGGTACCATCGACCGCCCCCGTGCCCCTGATTCCATGGAGGAAACGTCGTGAACCAGACGCAGCGCCGCCGCATTCTCACCGGAGACCGTCCCACCGGAAAGCTCCACCTGGGGCACTGGGTGGGCAGCGTGAAGAACCGCGTGGCGCTCCAGGACGAGTACGAGTGCTTCTTCATTATCGCGGATCTGCATACCCTCACCACGAAGCCGGACAAGGCCTCGGTGGCCGAGATCCCCGGCTTCATCCGGGAAATGGTGCTGGACTATCTGGCGGTGGGCATCGATCCGGCGCGCAGTACCATCTTCGTGCAGTCGGCCGTACCGGAGACGGCCGAACTCAATCTGATCTTCGAGATGCTGGTCACGCTGCCGCGCCTGGAGCGCCTGCCCAGCATCAAGGACATGGCGGAAGCCGCGCACCTGGACGTGATGCCCTTCGGGTTGGTGGGTTACCCCGTGCTGCAGGCGGCCGACATCCTGCTGCCGCGCGCACACGCGGTGCCCGTGGGCAAGGACAACGTGCCGCACGTGGAGATCACCCGCGAGATCGCCCGGCGCTTCAACCACCTCTACGGGGATACTTTCGCCGAGCCCGAGCCCCTGGTCAGCGAGACGCCGTCCCTGCCCGGGATCTTCGGTGGGCAGAAGATGTCCAAGTCCCTTGGCAACGCCATCCTGCTTTCCGATCCAGCCGATGAGGTGCGTGCCAAGGTCATGAAGATGTTCACGGACCCCAACCGTGTGCGGGCGGACATACCCGGTACGGTGGAGGGCAACCCCGTCTTCATCTACCACGACGCGTTCAACCCGGATACGGAAGAAGTGGAGGACCTGAAGGCGCGCTACCGGCAGGGGACCGTGGGAGACGTGGAGGTGAAGAAGAAGCTCTTCGCCGCCCTGGAGGCCTTCCTCGAGCCGGTGCGCGCGCGCCGGGCGGAATTCGCCGCGCAGGAGGGGCTGGTGGAGGAGATCCTGCATGCGGGCAACGAGCGCATGCGTCAGGAGGCCGCCGCCACCGTGACGGCCGTGCGCCACGCCATGGGTCTCACCTACTACCGATGAGCCGGACCATGCACCGTCCTTGCGCCGCTGCCCGTGCCCGCCCCGCCGTCCTCGTCCTGGCAATCCTGATGGGCGCGGGATGCGAGAGCAGCCCCCTGGAGACGGATGACGACCATCCGGAGGTGAACGGCCTCACCATCGTGCGCAACGGCCAGATCCTGGCGCGTGTCACCGGCGCGGGCCAGCCGCAGGGGCAGATCAGCGTGCCGGTAGGGGACAGTCTGGGCGTGGCGGTGGTGGTGTTCGACTTCGATGGGGAGACGGTCCTGCTCGACGCGGACGAGTTCATCGAGGTCGAGGTGACCATCGAAAGCGTGGCCACCTTCGCGCACTCGTCGCCGCGGGCCAGTAGCGGTACCTTCCACGGCCACGCCGTCGGCCAGACCAGCTTCGTCATCCGGTTGCGGCACGGGGATCCGGCGCACACGGATTTTCTCTCACCCTCCATCCCGCTCGTTGTCACTCCCTGACGAGCGGGACGCGAGCGGCGGGGGAGTTCGTTGTCAATCCCTGACGAGCGCGTATGGAGAGCCGGCCTGGGTGGCGGCAGCCCGTGGTGGCGCCGATATTCTCCGTCCGATTCGCACCGCCCCATGATCCGGAGGACTCCCCATGCGTACTTCATCCTGGCATGCGCCCGCCCGCTGCCTGCTCGTTGTCGTGATGGCGGCGTGCGATGGGGGTACTCCGCCCGCCGATACTCGCCCGGGGGACACCATGGCAGCAGTCGAGGTCCTTCCCTCGGTGGCGCTGGCGTGCGTGCCACAGCGCCCGGACATGGAGCGGGTCAGCGCCTACGACTCCGCTACGGTCGACCTGAACGGCGGCCGCCAGGCCCGGATCTGCTACGGGCGCCCCGGCATGCGTGCGCGTAAGATCTTCGGCGGTCTGGTCCCCTACGACCAGCTCTGGCGGACGGGCGCCAACGAGCCCACCACGCTGCACCTGCCGTTCGCGGCCGAGATCGCCGGCGTACGCGTGGAGCCGGGGCACGTGTCCCTCTACACCATCCCCCGGGCGGAGCAGCCCTGGACGATCGTGGTGAACCGTGCCACCGATCAATGGGGTCATGAGGGCGCCTACACCCCCGCGGTCGAGGCGCAGGAGGTGGGCCGTGGCCAGGCCCCCGCGGAGCGGCTGGATGCGCCCGTGGAGACCTTCACCATCCGCTGGGAGCGGGCCGGGGAACGCAGCGGTGAACTGCTCCTGGAGTGGGCACGGACGCGGGTGCGCATCCCCTTCCGGGCGCTGCCGTGAGCCGCTTTTCACGCGGAACTGTCACATCCTGCCCCTCATGCGCGTTGAACCAGTGAGGGCCGCTCAACGGGTGCACTGTGGACTATGACGCACTGTTCCATCGGCTGTACCCGTCGCTCTTCCGGTATCTGAACCGGTTGATGGGTGACCCCGATGCGGCGGATGACATCGCACAGGAATCATTCGTGCGTCTGCTGCGGCAGAAGATTCCGGAAGACGAGGTCCGGCCATGGCTCTTCACGGTGGCCGTGAATCTGGTCCGGGACCGGGCGCGTAAGTCGGAGCGCCGGCAACGTCTGCTGGTGAGCGCACCGTCGCTCGTCTCGGTGGAGGCGCCAGCCGATGCGCAGGTCGAGCAGGCCGAACGGATTGCCGAGGTGCGGGCCGCGTTGGAACGGATCCCGCCGCGGGACAGACAGCTTCTCCTCATGCGTGAGGAGGGGTTCAAATACGAGGAGATCGCGCGCGTGGTCGGCGTTGCACCGGCGTCGGTGGGAACCCTGATCGCCCGCGCATTGAAGCGATTCACCGAGGCTTACTCGGTGCGAGAGGAAGCAGATGAATCACGTTCATGAAGGCGTGCTCCAGGCCTGGCTCGACGGCGAGCTGACGGCCTCCGAGCGGTCCGGCGTGGCCGAGCACCTGCAGGGGTGCCTGGCCTGCCGTGATCACGCGGCGGAGCTACGTGCGGCCGCGGAGCGGCTGGGCGCGGCGCTGGCCTTCCTGGACACCGCGCCGCCGGCCACGCTGGCCGCGCCGCGCAGGCGCCGCTCCTTCGCGACCGCTTTCGGCGGCGGACTGGCCCGCGCGGCGGGACTCGTGCTCCTGCTGGCCGGCGGCGCCGCGGCGCTCATCCCGGGCTCTCCGGTCCGCAGCCTCATTGTGGACGCCTGGCGCAGCCTGGGCGCGCCGGTGGATACGGTGGTGGAGGCGCCCCCGGCCGAGCCGGTGCAGGAGGAGATCGCCGCCCGCGGTGGTGTGGCGGTCACGCCGGTGGACGGGGCCGTCCGCGTGAACCTCGTGGCGCCGAGTTCGGACGTGCACATCAGGGTACAGTTGGTGGATGCCGAGCAGGCCGAGGTGGACGCCGAACGCACCGGACCCGCCTACGGCCTGACGGGTGGCCGCGGCTGGATCCACATCGCGGGGATCGAGGCCGGGCGCGTGACCGTGCAGATCCCCCGCTCCGTGCACACGGCCACCGTGGAAGTGGATGGCCGCGTGTTGGTGCGCAAGGTCGGTGACCGGCTCGTGCCCGCTCCCCAGTCGGGCACCGGACCCGACGTGGAGGTGCTGCCGGGCGGCTGATCCGCCCCGCGCACCCAGCGAGCGCCCGCCGGGGGATTTCCCCGGCGGGCGCTCGGGTGTTTATATTCAGGGAGCGCATGATAGCTCTCCTCCCGCTCCTCCTGACCCTTGCGCTGGGCAGTCCCGTACCACCCGCCTCCGACGGGGCTCTGGTGTGGGGCCGCGTGACCAGCGCCAGCAACGGCAAGCCGCTGCGCTATGCCGTGGTGGAGGTCGTGCGGCCTGCCTTCGCCGACCTGCGTGTGGAGACGGACAGCGCCGGCTACTACGAGTTGCCAGACGTGCCGCCCGGCCGAAGGACCCTCCGTGCCAGCCACATCGATCACGCGCCTTACGAGATCGACATCGACATCCCGGAGCGCGGCACGGTCGTCCTCAATCCCGTGCTGGATCTGCGACCGGTCCGCCTTCCTCCGGTCACGGGCGGCCGCCAACCGTCGCTGCATAACGGACGCGACACCCTGGCCGCGGGACGGCCGGCGCTCGGGCCGGCGACCACGCGCGCCCTGGAGAGCACGCCGGGTGTCTCGGAACTCGGCATGGCTGAAGCCGCCCGAGACATCCCCGGCCAGGAACCGCTCGATCCCAGTGACATCCTTTACGTGCGCGGTGGTGCGGCGGATCTGAAGCTCGTGCTGCTGGACGGGGCGCCCGTGTACGCGCCCTTCCACATGGGTGGCCTGATTCCCCCCTTCGAGGGGGATGTGTTGCGTTCGGCTGCGCTCTATCTGGGGGGCGCACCGGCGCGCTACGACGGCGGCCTGTCCTATGTGATGGACATGGAAACCCGTTCCGGCCGCACGCAGGCACCCCATGCGGTCGTGGCGGCCGATCTGCTGTCGGTACGTACCGTACTGGAGGGTCCGGTGGGCGGGCGGGCCGGCTACCTGGCCAGCGTGCGCCACGTGCATGGTGCCGGTGCCGATCCGTTTCTGCATGGCGCCTTTCCCTACGGCTACAGTGACTTACTGGTACGCGGGGACGTGGCGGTCGGCCAGGGGCTACTGAGAGCCATGGCTTTCTGGAATCGTGAGGAAGTCCAGCTGGACAGTCTGAGCGTCCTCGATCAGGTGGCCGCATGGGGCAACCGGGCGGGCTCGCTACGCTATCATGGCGTGCTGGGGGCAACGGACGCCCTGGTAACGGTGGCTGGTGGGGTCTTCGAGAGTGAGCTGCCCATCGGCGGCGTACGGCCGCTGGAGACCCGGGGTGAAGCTCGTCGCTTGCGGGTCACCGCCGATTTTGAACGGCTGGTGGATGCGGGCCGGGTTCAGTTCGGCGCCTCCTTCGACCGCAGCGTCTTCCGCTATGGCGCCCGTGCGCGCCTGCCCACCGACAGCCTCTTCTTCTCCGTGGATGAAAGCGGTGACGTGGCCGGGATCTACGCGGATGCCACCATCCAGCCCCATCCACGGCTCCGTCTGCGCGGCGGTCTGCGGGGTGATGTCTTCAGCCTGCACCCCGCGCTGCGTGTGGCACCGCGGTTCGGGCTCACGTACGCCCTCAGTGACCGCGCCTCCATCAGCCTGGCGGGAGGCCGCTATCGGCAGTACGTGCGGGCGCCCGATGAGGCCATCCTGTTCCTGGGGTCTCCCCTGCCTGACACGGTGGCTCCCCCGCTGGCCGTTGCCAGCGCCAACCACGTGGTGCTGTCGCTGGATCAGACCCTCGGTGAGGGGATGCGGCTGGGAGTGGAGGGGTTCTACAAGCGCTTCAAGGACCTTCCTTCGGTGACGTCTCGCGAAGCACAGTCGTCAGGGGTGGATCTCTGGGCGCAGCGGGTCACGGGGAGCTACACCGGCTGGGTGAGCTACTCGTTGGCGTGGGTATGGTCGGTGAACGATGGCAGCTTCAGGGACGAGCAGCTTTTCTCCGGACGCCATCTGGTGAGTGCGGGTGCCGGGGGGCCGATCCTGGGCGCGGGGGAATTCGAGGTGCGTCTGGCCTACGGTGCGGGCATGCCGTACACGGCCATCCCCGAACCCGAGGTGGTCACGCCCGTCTTCGGCGCCGGCGGCTCGAGCATGGCCGCAGCCATGGTGCCGAGCGTCCCCGCAACGCCGGACGAGCCGTTCCTGCGCGTGGACCTGAGTTTCGCGCGCTCCTGGCGTGCCGTGGTGAATGGTTTTGCCTTCGAGGTGAAACCCTACGTGCGGGTGCTGAACGCTCTCAACCGGCGCGATGCGCTGTTCTATCACTTCGAGCGCGGTTCGACCGGGGATCCCCGCGCGCTCGCGGCCATCCCATTGCTGCCGGTGGCCGGGGTGGAATGGAGCTTCTGATGCGCTAGCGCTTCACGCGCATGGACAGCTCCTGCCGGTATTTCTCGTAGGCTTCCTTGGTCAGCTCCCCCTGCTCGTACTTCTTGTCCAGCACCTCCTGCGCCTGACGGCCGAAGTCCTGCTTGCCGGCCTCCCGATGGGCCATTAGCCAGAGTACGAATAGCAGAAGCAGATATTCGGAGTACGGGCTGTAGGGCGCGGGGCTGTCCACGAAATCCACGAAGCTCTCCCACCATGTTTGTTCGGCGGCGGCCACGGAATCCGCGGCCAACCGCGTCACGCGCTGCGCGGCGGTGAGGAGGGATGCTACGATCTTCATGTGCCGCTCACGTCAGACGCCGTCCATCCACCATGGCGCCCAGGACGCACTCGGGCCGGAAGCAGAGGTCGTGACCCCATTCGTCCTCGAACCAGAGCGGCTTGCCCTGCCGCATGCGGAAGAGGATGGACCGCTGCAGATCGACCGGGCGTTGCTTCCAACGCGCACGGAACGCGAATACGCCCTCCTCGGTGGCGAGGCTGACATGCACGGTAGGGACCATGTCCCTCAGCGGGACGCGCGCGTAATACACCATGATAGGGACTACGCTAATCTCGAAACCGTTTCCGAGCAACGGTTTTCCGCACTCGCGGGTGGCTTCAGACGCCTTGGTCGCGCCACCGGGCGTCCAGTTCGGCGTGGCGGGGGCCGATCTGTGTCCGCCATGCGGGGAGCGCGTAGATGCCGGTCGCGGGCAACCGGGGTCGCTCCGCTGGCGGCTCCCGACCGAGCACCTCGCGGACGGCTCCGCGTACGGCGTCCCGCGCCTCCAGCATGCGCAGGTGGAAGAGGGTCTGGCGCCGCGCCCAGGGACTCATGTTCTGCGCGCTCGGATGGGTCAGCCAGAGGATGGCCGGCAGCGCGGCCTGCCCCCAGGCCGTGCGCCATGCGGCGGTAAAGGCCGCGTCGGGTGGCGCGGCGCGGCCCCAGGGTGTGACCTCCCCCCGGGCAAAGCCCAGGCCCTCCAGGCGGGCCTTGCCGGGCAGGAGCACGCGCTCGGCGCCGTCCAGCACCCCCGCCGCCACCGTGGCCCGGAGCGCCACGTTGCCCAGCGCCAGCACCAGCGCCGCCCCGGACGCCAGCACGGTCTCCCGCAGCAGGTGAATGCTGCTGGGCACGGTGCCCACGCCTGCGCGCAGCTCGGCCGGCTTCGGTTCCCCGCCACCCGCCGCCGGGAGCTGGTTCAGCGCGGCGGTGATGAAGACCTGGTTGCGGTCCAGTCCTGCCGTGCCCAGCAGCACGTCCAGGTTGGCGCCGGCCACGTCACCGCCGAACGGGATGCGCGTGGCGTGGGCACCCATGGCCCCGCCACCGCGGCCGCCGGCGTTGCCGGGCGCCGCACCCACCCAGAGCGTTTCCACGCGCCGCCAGGGTCCGTTGCGGCGGCTCCATGCAATGGGACGGTCGGCCGGGGCACCGCCCGGGTCGCGGCAGGGCTCGCGCAGCCACTCATCATCGGCGCACGCCGCGTGGCCGGCGTGGACACGCCGGAAGAGGGTGCGGAAGCGCTCTTCCTGCTCCGCGGCAGGCCTTGGCCCGGACGTCGGCGATGGCTGGGATCCAGGGCTCACGGACACCTCGGTCGGGGGTCATGCCACGGCGCGCCACCGTCCGGAAAGCCGGCGGGGGCACGCGCGTGGCGTGGCGAAAGGGTGGGCCGTGCCGGGTCGCTTGCCAAGGGTTCGGCGCCGCCTTGCGTCCGCAGGTCCGAGGTGAGATCTCTCATGGGTGAGCGCGCCGACGGCGGCGGCGGTACGGGGACGCGGATGGGAGGATCCATGAGTCAGTCACGGCACGAATATCACCGGCGGGCCATCGCGGGGCGCCAGCTCCGCCCGGAATCCCTCATGATGGGCTTCGGCTACGACCCGCACCTCTCGGAGGGCTCCCTCAAGCCGCCCATCTTCCAGACCTCCACTTTCGTGTTCGAGAGCGCCGAGGACGGCAAGGCCTTCTTCGAACTGGCCTACGGGCTGCGGGAGAAGGACGCCCGGGAGGAGCCCGGCCTCATCTATTCGCGCATCAACAATCCGGACATCCAGGTGCTGGAGGAACGCCTCTGCGTCTGGGACGAGGCGGAGGCGGGGCTGACTTTCGCGAGCGGCATGGCGGCCATTGCCACGACCATGCTCACCTTCCTGCGGCCCGGGGACGCCCTGGTCCACAGTGATCCGATCTACGGTGGGACGGAGTTTCTGGTGACCAAGGTGCTGCCGGAGTTCGGCGTGCACGTGGAGTTCTTCCGCTCGGGTGTGCCGGGCTCGCTCGAGGCCGCGGTGGAGCGCGCCACCGCGCGGGGCCGGCTCGGCATGATCTACGTGGAGACGCCGGCCAATCCCACGAACGCGGTGGTGGACATCGCGCACTGCCGCGCGCTGGCCGACGGCCTCAGCCACGCGGATGGACGGCGCCCGCTCGTGGCGGTGGACAACACCTTCCTGGGCCCGCTCTGGCAGCATCCGCTCAAGGTCGGCGCCGACCTGGTGCTCTACTCGCTCACCAAGTATGTGGGTGGTCATAGCGATCTCATTGCGGGCGCGTGCCTGGGTGCCGAGCGGGAGGTGGCGCAGGTGCGCGGCATGCGTACCATCCTGGGCACCATGGCCGATGCGTGGACGGCCTGGCTGGTCATGCGCAGTCTGGAGACGCTCAAGCTGCGCATGACGTGCAGCATGAAGAACGCCCGCAAGGTGGCGGAGTTCCTGCGCGAGCATCCGCGGGTGACGCGCGTGGACTACCTGGGTTTCCTCGAGGAGGGCTCCCCGGCGCACGAGGTGTGCGAGCGCCAGTGCGTGGCCGCGGGCTCCACCTTCTCCTTCGAGGTGGCGGGCGGGGAAGCGGCGGCCTTCGGTGTCCTGAACAAGCTGCGCATCATCCACCTGGCGGTGAGCCTGGGCGGCACCGAGTCGCTGGCCCAGCATCCCCGCACGATGACGCACGCGGACGTGCCGACCGACAAGCAGGACGAGCTGGGCATCACGCCGGGGCTGGTGCGGCTGTCGATCGGCATCGAGCATCCGGATGACGTGATCGCGGACCTGCGGCAGGCGTTGGAAACGGGCTAGAGGCTGTCGAGCAGGTCGTCGATGGCCTTGTCGACGGCGTCCTTGGCGCGGCCCGCCAGCAGGTTGGAGAGCATGTCCCGGACGTCGGGTGCCAGTTCCTCGTGGCGCCGGTCGCGCGCGGGCCGCACCACGTTGCCGATGGGGAGCAGGGCCAGCCTGGGACCGTCTTCCTGGGCCTGGCCGCCGTAGCCCTCTTCTCCCGGGGGCGCGGGCACGCTCGCGCGCCACGGCTCGGGATCGGGCTCTTCCGCTGCCTCCTCCTCACCATCGAACGGCAGCACCAGGCAGACGCGCGCCTCGATGTTGTGCTCGTCATCTTCGGTGGCGGCCAGCGCCAGGGAGACGGGCTCGGCCAGGAGACCCTGGATGGCGTCCACGGCTTCGCCCGCCACCACACCGCGGGCCAGCAGGTGGCCATCAAAGAAATAGCCCAGCGCCACGCTGCCCGCCGGCGTGGCCTCGTTCTCCACGGGGCGCGCCACGAGGCTGACGGGATCGGGATGGGTCACGACGACGAGTGGCTCCACGCTGCTCCTTCCTGACGGTTCATGCCGGGGCCCGAGTGCCCGTCCCACCTGATACACACGAATGGCGGACTGTTCCGGGGGCGGGCGGAACTCGAACGTGCACGCCGACGGGGCTTTCGAGCGGCCTCAGCCCGGCCGCTTGCCGCGCGTGCGCCCGACAGCGCCGGTGGCGGCCGGTTCGGTGACCGGGGCCACCGCGCTGTCGGTGATGCGTGCCTGTTCCTTCAGGTGGTCCGCCGTGTAGCCCCCGGCGGGACTGGCACGATCGGGTCGGCCGATGTAGCGCAGGGCGGACGGGTCTTCCATGAGACCGGCCAGCCGCGGAGACACGAACGTCCAGGCGCCCATGTTGCCGGGCTCCTCCTGCACCCATGCCACCTCGCGTGCCTGCTCGTAGCGCTGCAGGAGCTCGTGCATCTCCTCGAAGGGGAACGGATAGAGCTGCTCCAGCCGGACGAGCGCCACGTGGCCGGCGTCGGCCCGCTCACGCGCCGCCGCCAGGTCGTAATATACCTTGCCGCTGCACAGCACCAGGCGTCGCACCTCCCCGGGCTCCACGGTCCGGTCATCCAGCAGGAAGCGGAAGCCACCCTGCGAGAGATCCTCCACGGGAGAGACCGCCTTCGGCAGCCGCAGCAGGCTCTTGGGCGTCATCACGATGAGCGGCCGCTTCTCGTCCAGCAGCGCCTGCCGGCGAAGCAGGTGGAAGTACTGCGCCGGCGTGGACGGGTTGGCCACCCGGAGGTTGTCCTCCGCCGCCAGTTGCAGGAAGCGCTCGAAGCGGGCGCTGGAATGCTCCGGGCCCTGTCCCTCGTAGCCATGGGGCAGCAGCAGGACCAGGCGGGATTCCTGGCCCCACTTGGCGCGGCCGGCCGCCATGAACTGATCCACGATGACCTGTGCCCCGTTCACGAAATCCCCGAACTGCGCCTCCCACAGGACCATGGCCTTGGGCGCCACCACGCTGTAGCCGTACTCGAAGCCCATGGCCGCCAGTTCGGAGAGCGGACTGTTGTGCACCTCGAAAGCGGCGCGTGCGTCGGACAGATTGCGCATGGGCGTGTAGCGCTGCCCGGTCTCGGCATCGTGGAGCACCATGTGGCGCTGGCTGAACGTGCCCCGCTCCGCATCCTGGCCGGTGAGCCGGATGGGCACGCCCTCCGCGAGCAGTGAGGCGTAGGCCAGCGCCTCGGCGTGGGCCCAGTCGAGCGTGCCCCCCTCCGGCACCGCGCTGGCGCGCCGCTCCAGTTGGCGCCCGAGCTTGGCGCTTGGCGTAAAGTCCTCCGGCCAGCGGTGCAGGTCACGGTTGAGTCCCATCAGGCGCTCGTGGGCAACCGTGGTCTCGATCGGCGCCTCCAGCGTCTGCGGTTCCGCCTCGGGCGGTGGATCATCCGGGGCCCCGTTCAGCTCCTCCTTCACCTCCGTCTGCGCCTTCACCAGCCGGTCGTAGGCACCGTTCCAGATGGCCTCCACCTCGGCCGCATCGAGCGTCCCCACCTCCTCCAGCCGCTGCGCCCAGATCCGCCGCACGGTGGGGTGCTCGCCGATGATGCCGTACATCGTGGGCTGGGTGTAGGCCGGCTCGTCCCCCTCGTTGTGGCCGTAGCGGCGATAGCCGATGAGGTCGATGACCACGTCGGCGTGATAGTGCTCGCGGAACGCCATGGCCAGGCGGATGGCCGTGAGGCACGCCTCCGGATCGTCGGCGTTGACGTGGAAGATGGGCACGTCGAAGCCGCGGGCCAGGTCACTGGCGTAGTCGGTGGAGCGGCCCTCCGAGGGATTGGTGGTGAAGCCCACCTGGTTGTTGGCAATGATGTGCAGCGTGCCCCCCGTCCGATAACCCGGCAGCCGGGCCAGATTGAGGGTCTCCGGTACCACGCCCTGGCCGGAAAAGGCGGCGTCCCCGTGGATCAGGATCGGCACGACCGAGCTCTCGTCCCGCACCAGCTCCACACCGCTGCGGTCCGTCTGCTTGGCCCGCGTCATCCCCTCCACCACCGGATCCACGAACTCCAGGTGGCTGGGGTTGGGCGCGAGCAGGACCGTGAGCGGGTCGCCGCTGCGGGTAGCGTACTTTCCCTCGGCCCCCAGGTGGTACTTCACGTCTCCGGTGCCGGCCAGGCTGGCGGTGCGGCCCTCGAACTTCTCCAGGATCTCCTCGTAGGGCATGCCCAGGATGTGCGCCAGCACGTTCAGGCGGCCACGGTGCGCCATGCCCACCACCACCTCGCCGGCGCCGTTGGCCGCCGCGCGCTCGATGGCCAGGTCGAGCATGGGCACCAGCATGTCGGTCCCCTCGATGGAGAAGCGCTTGGTGCCCAGGTAGGACCGATGGATGAACTGCTCCAGCGCTTCCACCTCGGTAAGCCGCTCGAGCAGGCGCCGTTGCTCCGACTCCGAGAGCGGCTGCCGGTCGGCGCCGCTCTCGATGCGCGCGCGCAGCCACTCCCGGTGCTCGGGATCCTCCATGAACTCGAATTCGTAGCCGATGGTGCCGGTGTACGTCTCACGCAGCCGTTGCATGGCCTCCCTCATGGAGGTCCCCGGTGGTGCCAGGTCCTCGATGAAATCGGCCTCGATCTGCGCCAGTTCGTCCTCCGACGTGCCGTGGAAGGCGGGATCGAGCTGCGGATGCCCCGGGGGCGTGGAGCCGAGCGGGTCCAGGCGGGCAAAGCGGTGGCCGTGCAGGCGGTAGGCGTCCACCAGCTCACCGGCCGCCCGGGCCGCGCGCAGGGTTGCGGCCGACGTGGTGCCAGGTGCGGTCGTGGCCGCCGGCGTGTCCTGCGCCCCCAGCAGCCCGCTCGACCGGGCCCGCTCCCCGAAGTAGCGCCGCCAGCCCTCGCTGACGGATGACGGGTTCTGCAGGTAATCGTCGAAGAGTGCCTGAACGTAGGCGGCGTTGTAGGTGTCGAACAGCTCGTCGGAGCGTGCCACGGATCCTCGGGTGCGGGCCGCCGCGCCGCCGGGCGCGGTCAGGAATACGAGCGTCAGCCTCAAATTATGGCACAAGTCACCGTCACAGTCCAGCGCACGCGGGTCCGCGCGCGGGAGCGGCCGGCCGCACGGCACTGGTTACCCGCCGGGCCGCGGCCGCGCCACCGCCGTCACGGCCCGTGGGGCTGGCGCCCACCACCGGCTGTTGCCCCCCGGGCCGCGCCGCCGCTATCGTTCGCCTGTCGACGCGTTTCATTTCCCCTGCACCCCTCCCGATGGCCAAGTCGGACGAGACACCCCTCATGCAGCAATGGCGGGAGGCCAAGGCGCGGCACAGTGACGCCTTGATTTTCTTCCGCGTCGGCGATTTCTACGAGATGTTCAACGAGGACGCCGAGGAAGGCGCGCGCCTGCTCGGCCTCACGCTCACCTCCCGCAACAACGGCGCGGCAGCCCGTGTGCCGCTGGCCGGTGTGCCCGTGCGGGCACGCGACGAGTACCTGGAGCGGCTCGTGCGCCTGGGGCGCCGCGTGGCCATCTGCGAGCAGGTGGAGGACCCGGCGGACGCCAAGGGACTGGTGCGCCGCGAGGTGGTGGAGACCATCACGCCGGGCGCGGTGCTGGCGGACGTCCTCCTGGCCGCCGGGCGCAACAATCACCTGGTGGCGCTGGCCGGCGACCCCGCCGACCGCGTGGGCCTGGCGGCGGCGGACGTGTCCACCGGTGAGGTCACCCTGAGCGTGGCGGTGGCGGCTGATCTGGAGGCGGAGCTGGCCCGCTTCGAGCCCGCCGAACTGCTGCTGCCCGCCGGGTGGCGGGGCCGCGGCCTGCCGGGCGCGGAGGGTGTCAGCCGCACCCACCGGGCGGACTGGCTCTTCGATGCCGACGCGGCGGCGGAGGAAGTGCGCCGCTGCTACCGGGTCCACGGGCTGGACGGCTTCGGGCTGCAGCCGGGCGATGCCCCCGCCGTGGCGGCGCTCGGCGCCCTGCTGGCGTACCTGGCGGAGGTCCAGCCGGCGTGCCTGGAGGGGATCCGTGCGCCGCGCATGGAGCGTGGCGGGGACGCCATGCCGCTGGACGAGATGACGCGCCGCAACCTGGAACTGGTGGAGCCGCTGCGCCCGGATGCGGTGGCCGATGGCCACGCCGCCACGGTGCTGGACGTGCTGGACGAGACCCGCACCGCCATGGGCGCGCGCCTGCTGCGCCGCTGGCTGCTCCGGCCGCTGGTGGTGGCCGAGGGCATCTGGGAGCGCCAGGAGGCGGTGGCCGAGCTCTTCCACGACGCGCCGCTCCGCAGCGCCCTGCGCGCGGCGCTGGCCGACATCCGGGACCTGGAGCGGTTGGCCGCCAAGGTGGCCGTGGGGCGGGTCAACCCCCGCGAACTGCGCGGCCTGGCCCTCTCCCTGGAGAAGCTGCCCGCGCTCCGGGAGGCCGGGGCCGGTGCCGAGGCGCCCCACATCAGTGCGCTGGTGGAGGGCATCGATCCGCTCGACGACGTGCGCGACCTGCTCGAGCGCGCGCTGCATGCGGAGCCGCCCGCCACCCTGGGTGACGGGGGCGTCATCCGGGCCGGCTGGGACGAGGAGCTGGACGAGTTGCGGGACCTGCGGGACAACGCCCAGGAGACCCTGGCCGCCCTGCAGGTGCGCGAGCGCGAGCGCACCGGCATCGGCTCCCTCAAGGTGGGTTACAACAAGGTCTTCGGATACTTCCTGGAGGTCACGCGGGCCAACCTCGAGCGGGTGCCCGCGGAGTACGAGCGGCGCCAGACGCTGGCCAACGCCGAGCGCTACATCACGCCCGAGCTGAAGGAGTGGGAAGGCAAGATCCTGGGCGCCGAGGAGCGCATTGGAGTGGTGGAGGCGCGCCTCTTCGGGGCGCTCCGCACGCGGGTGGCGGAGGAGGTGGCCCGGCTGCAGGCCGCCGCCGAGGGGGTGGCGGCGCTGGACGTCTACGCCGGGCTGGCGCACCTGGCGGAGCGGCGCGGCTACACCCGGCCGGAGGTGCACACGGGCCAGCGCATGGCCATCGACGGCGGCCGCCATCCGGTGGTCGAGACCATGATGCCGCGCGAGAAGTTCATCCCCAATGACCTGGTGCTGGATGAGGACAGCCGCGTGGTGATCCTCACCGGTCCCAACATGGCGGGTAAGAGCACGCTGCTGCGCCAGGTGGGGCTCATCCAGCTGCTGGCGCAGGTGGGCTCCTTCGTGCCGGCCCGCGCCGCGCACCTGCCGGTGTGCGACCGCATCTTCACCCGCGTGGGCGCCAGTGACAACCTGGTCCGGGGCCAGTCCACCTTCATGGTGGAAATGCAGGAGACCGGTGCCATCCTGCACGGCGCCTCGGAGCGCTCGCTGGTGCTGCTGGACGAGATCGGGCGGGGCACGGCCACCTACGACGGCGTGAGCATTGCCTGGGCGGTGACCGAACACCTCCACGAGAAGACGCGCGCCAAGACCATCTTCGCCACGCACTATCACGAGCTGACGCAGCTGGCCGACCTGCTGCCGGCGCTGGTCAACTTCAACGTGGCGGTGCGCGAAGTGGGGGAGGAGATCGTCTTCCTGCACCACCTGAAGCCGGGCGGCGCGGACCGCTCCTACGGCATCGAGGTGGCGCGCCTGGCGGGCCTGCCGCCGGGCGTGGTCCGGCGGGCGCGGGAGATCCTGCGCGAACTGGAGGGCGCCCACACCGCGGCGGGGGAGGGGCTCGGGCGCCACGGCGCGCACCGGCCGGCGGCCAGCCCGCCGCCCGACCAGCTCATGCTGTTCCCGCGCGGCGACCATCCGGCACTGGCGCGCCTCCGCCGGCTCACGCCCGAGTCGCTCACTCCCCTGCAGGCGCTCAATGTCCTGGCGGAGCTCAAGGACATGATGGCCGGCGGGGAAGATGCCTGAGGCGGCCTGGCGCGCGCCGCAGCGGGCGCCAGGCCCGCCCCGGGAGCTCGACGCGCGCCGCTTCTTCACCTTCGTGGCGCGGGCGCTGCTGCTGCGCTGCCCGTCGTGCGGACGCGCCGGCATCCTGGCCGAACTGGCGGCCGCTCTGCTCATCCTCCTGGCGCTCGTGCTCACCTGGCCAGAAGTTCCCTGGAAGCTGGTGCAGTATGGCGGGGTGGCGCTCGTGCTGATCATGCCGCTCCTCTTCTTCCCTTTCTCCCGGACGCTCTGGCTGGCCGTGCACCTGGCCTTCCATCCGCCCACGGAGACCGACTTCGCGGAAGGAACCTGACACGCATGCCTGAACACGATCGCGGCGCTCCAGCCGCGCGCCACACGGGCCACCGCGTCGCCGCGCCCGCCACGGGCCACCGCGCCTCGGCCGCGCGCTCCACGGGACAGGGCGCCAGCGGCCGCTTGCGCGCGCCCGGCCTGGCGGCGCTCTTCCTGCTCGGCGCCTGCGGCGGGGCACCCCAGCCCGTGGCCAGCCCCGAGCTCGTTCCCGGTCCCTCACCCTTCGAATACCCGCTCTCGCTCTGGGATTCGGACGTGGACGGCACCACCGAGCTCATGGTGCACGTGAGCGTGGCCGGCTCGGTGGACAGCGTCTACGTGGAGCGCGGCAGCGGCTACCCGGCCTTCGATTCGGCGGCCGTGGCGGGTGCGCGCACGCTGCGCTTCTCCCCCGGGCGGCGCGGGGACGAGGCCGTGCCCGCCTGGACCCGCGTGCCCGTACGCTTCTCCCACGACAGCGCCACCGTGAACCTGATTCCGCGCGCCAGACAGGAGGAGCCATGAGCACCCGCCCGCCGCGCAACGCGCGCATGGTGGAGAGCGTTCTCGACACGGTGGGGTGGACGCCGCTCGTGCGGCTGAACCGCGTCACCAACGGGGCCCGCACGCCGGTGTACGCCAAGGCCGAGTTCTTCAATCCGGGCGGCTCGGTCAAGGACCGCATCGGCCTGGCCATGATCGAGGCGGCGGAGCGCGACGGCCGCCTGGCGCCCGGCGGGGTCGTGGTCGAAGGCACCAGCGGCAACACGGGGCTGGGTCTGGCTATCGCGGCCGCCATCAAGGGCTACCGCTGCATCTTCACCATGCCGGACAAGATGAGTGATGAGAAGGTGCGCCTGCTGCGCGCCTTCGGTGCCGAGGTGGTCATCACCCCCACCGCCGTGGCGCCCGACCACCCTGACAACTACGTGCAGACCGCCAAGCGCATCGTGCGTGAGACGCCCGGCGCCGTGCTGGCCGACCAGTTCTACAACCCGGTGAACCCCGAGGCCCACTACCGCACCACCGGTCCGGAGATCTGGGAGCAGACCGAGGGCCGGGTGACCCATCTGGTGGCGGCGGCCGGCACCGGCGGCACCATCAGCGGGGCAGGGCGCTACCTGAAGGAAAAGAACCCGGCCGTGCGCGTCCTGGCAGGGGACCCGGTGGGCAGCATCTTCGCGCACTACAAGGCCACCGGGCAGATGGGCGAGGGCGCGCCCTACAAGGTGGAGGGGATCGGCAATGACAAGCTGCCCTCCACCCTGGACTTCGACGTGGTGGACGAGATCCGCGCCATCGGGGACCGGGAGGCCTTTGCCATGGCGCGCCGGCTGACGCGCGAGGAGGGGCTCTTCGTGGGCGGCTCGGCGGGGCTCATCGTCACGCTGGCGGCGCGCGTGGCGCGCGAGGTGGATGACCCCGACGCGCTGGTCGTGTGCGTGCTCCCGGACACGGGGGAGCGCTACCTGTCCAAGGTCTACAATGAGGACTGGCTGCGGGACAACCAGCTGCTGGAGCCCGAGCGGCTCACGGCGGGGGAGATGGCCGGCCGCAAGGAGCAGGGCGCGCCGGGCAAGCTGGTGGCGGTGGCGCCCGACGCCACCGGCCGCGAGGCGCTCGGTCTCATCACCGGCCACGACATCTCGCAGCTGCCCGTGGTGAGCGACGGCCGCGCCGTGGGCTCCCTCTCCGAGTCCTCCCTCATGCAGCGCATCATCGAGGATCCCACGGTGCTGGACCGTCCCGTGGGGGAGCTCATGGAGGAGCCCTTCCCGGAGGTGGCGGCCGACGCGGCGCTCTCGGGCCTCGGCGCCCTGCTCACCCGCCAGTGTCCCGCGGTGCTCATCCGCGGTCCCGAGGGCCTGCAAGGGATCGTTACCAGGTTCGACATGGTTCGCTATCTGGCCGGATGAGGACGCGAACGGCTCATCCGGCTGCATTCGCTGCCCGCTGCATCCCGCGGTGCTGCGTTGTCGAGCGTCGCCATAGCGCTGCTATGACTCCTCCTCCGCCTTGCCCCACGGGCGCATCGGGCCGCTCGGTGCAACGCCGTCTGACCCGCCCGCGCCCTCATCCGGCCCTGGCCATATGAGGGCGCGGTTGTTGCGCAGGCCCGTGGCGTCCGGGCGCCCGGGGCGCCGCATGATCACGCAGCCAGGGAAGAACGCATGAAGGTGGCGGTGCTGTTCGGGGGCACCAGTGAGGAGCGGCACGTCTCCATTGCGAGTGGTGCGGAGGTGGTGGCCGCGCTGCGCGAGGCGGGCCACGAGGTGGTGGCGGTGGACACGGCCACGGGCGTGCTGGACGCGGCGGCCGAGCGAAGCCTGCTGCGCTCCGCCGTGGCGCCCGAGCCGCCCTCCGAGGAGGAGCTGGCCGGGCTGCGCGCCAACGACGCCACGGCCTTCCTGCGCGCCCCCGAGTTCGAGCACGTGGACGTCTCCTTCCTGGCGCTGCACGGCGGGGAGGGGGAGGACGGCACGCTGCAGGCTCTGCTGGACCTGGCGCGCGTCCCCTACACGGGGAGCGGCATGCTGGGCAGCGCCGTGGCCATGGACAAGGACATCTCCAAGATCCTCTTCCGCGCGGCCGGCGTGCCGACCCCGGACTGGCGCATGGCGCCGGTGGACCCCGACAAGGCAATCGCCGCGCTGGGGCTGCCCCTGATCGTGAAGCCGAGCAAGCAGGGCTCCACCGTGGGGCTCACGGTGGTCAAAGAGGCGCCGGAGCTTGAAGCCGCCATCCAGCTGGCGTACCGCCATGATGACGAGGTGATGCTGGAGCATTTCGTGCCGGGCCGGGAGCTCACCGTGCCCATCCTGGGGGACGAGGCCCTGCCCGTGGGGGAGATCATCCCCGAGCACGAGATCTTCGACTACGCCTCCAAGTACCAACCGGGGATGGCGCAGGAGATCTTTCCGGCCGACCTTGCCGAGCGCGTGGCCGCCGAGGCGCGGCGCCTGGGGCTGGCGGCCCACCGCGCGCTCAAGCTGCGCGGCTTCAGCCGGGTGGACTTCCGCCTGGACGCCCAGGACCGCCTCTGGTGCCTGGAGGTGAACACGCTGCCGGGCCTCACGTCGGCCAGCCTCATGCCCAAGGGTGCGGCGGCCGCCGGCATGAGCTTCCCGGAGCTGTGTGACCGCATCTGCCGCCTGGCGCTCGAGCCGGAACACCCCCGCGCCACGCGGGTTTAGAGACCTACGCCTCCCCGGCGGGGGGCAGCCTGCACCAGGGAACGGATGGCATACCGCGGCACGCAGTCCTTCGGGTTCGGCTTCCGGTTCACGCCGATGGTCAAGAACCTGCTCATCGCCAACACGGCGGTGTTCCTGCTCCAGAACCTGTGGGGGCCCATCTACACGTACGGCTCCTTCACCCCGGCGTACATCCTCATCAAGCCGTGGAGCCTCTTCACCTACATGTTCCTGCACGGGGACTTCTGGCACCTCTTCTGGAACATGCTGGGGCTCTTCTTCTTCGGTCCGGCGCTGGAGGAGCGCTGGGGCTCGAAGGAGTTCCTGAAGTTCTACCTGGTGTGCGGCCTGGGCGGCGCCGTCTTCTCCTTCTTCTTTGCCTTCAACGCGTCGGTCATCGGCGCGTCGGGCGCGGTCTACGGCGTGCTGCTGGCCTTTGCCATGTTCTGGCCGAACATGCCCATCTACATCTGGGGCATCATCCCCGTCCCGGCGCGCATCCTGGTGGGCGTCTTCGTGCTCTTCTCCCTGTTCAGCGCCTTCCAGGGCTCGGGCGGCAACATTGCCCACTTCGCGCACCTGGGCGGCTTTGCCTTTGCCTACCTGTACATCAAGTTCGGCGGCTCCCCGGGCAATCCCTTCCGGCGCCTGAAGCAGAACCTGCAGAAACGCCGCATGCACGTGGTTCGAAGCGACGATGACGCCGCCACGCGCGCCGCCGCGCCGCCGTCCACCCGGCGCCCCTCCGGGCCCGAGGAGGAGCAGGTGCTGGACGAGTTGGACCGGGTGCTCGACAAGATCAACGAGCACGGCATGGCCAGCCTCACCACCCAGGAGCGTCAGCTCCTGGATGACGTCAGCCGGCGCTTCCGCACGCACTGAGCCCGGCGGCCGCGCCGCGCTTGCCGCGCCCCCGGCGGGTGATGGGCGTCGTCGCTTGACACCCTGACGGACCTCGCTCTACAATGGCCATCCCCATAGGACCCCGACCGGTCTCCCAGGAGGTTGGCCATGCCGGCCGCGCAGGAATATCCCTCGACCCACATCCGCAACGTCGTGGTTCTAGGCCACGGCGGCTCGGGCAAGAGCACGCTCGTGGACGCCTGCTGCTTCGCCACGGGCACCAGCCGCCGCCACGGCAGCGTGAAGGACGGTACGGCGCTGACCATGTACACGGAGGAGGAGATCGCGCACGGCATCTCCATGCAGGTCACGCCCGCCTTCGCCGACTGGCACGGCGTGAAGGTGAATCTGCTCGACACCCCCGGCTACCTGGACTTCACCGGGGAGACCCTGGCCGCCACGAGGGTGGCCGACGGGGCTGCCATCGTCCTCGGCGCCACGGCCGGCGTCGAGGTGGGCACCGAAAAGGTCTGGGAATACTGCATCGAGCGGGACATTCCCAGATTTTTTTTCGTCTCCATGATGGACAAGGACCATGCCGACTTCGACAAGGCGGTGGATGAGATCAAGCGCCACATGTCGGACCACGCGGTGGTGGCCGAACTGCCCATCGGCCAGGGCGCGGACTTCCGCGGCATCGTGAACCTCTTCACCGGCAAGGCCCACCTCTTCAAGCCGGGCACCGTCACCGGGGAGTACGAGGAAGGGGACGTGCCGCCCGAACTGCAGGAGCGGGCTGACGCGCTCCGCACCGAGCTCTTCGAGTCCATTGCCACCACGGATGACACGCTGCTCGAGCGCTACCTGGAGGGCGGCGAGATCGGCACGGACGAGGCGCTCAGGGCCATGGAGTTCGCCATGCTGGACGGCAAGCTCTTCCCCGTCTTCTGCGGCGCCGCGGAGCGCACCTGGGGCGTGCGCGCGCTGCTCGAGGCGCTCGTGGCCATCGTGCCCAACCCCATCGAGGCGCACCATGACGTGGCGCACCCGCGGGACGGGGACGAGGACGTGGAGTTGGTCGGCGAGGACACGGGCCCGCTGGCCGCCCTGGTCTTCAAGACGGCCTCCGAGCCGCACGTGGGTGAGCTCACCTTCTTCCGCCTTTACAGCGGCACGCTGCGCACGGGGCAGGAGGTCTACAACGTCAACCGGGACGCCATGGAGAAGCTGGCGCACCTGTCCATCCCGCAGGGCAAGGAGCGCATCGAGGTGGAGCGGCTGCACGCCGGGGACATCGGCGTGGTGGCCAAGCTCAAGGATACGCACACCGGGGACACGCTGACCAGCCGCGAGCGGCCCGTCACGCTGGACGCCATCACCTTCCCTGAGCCGGACATCGCGCTGGCCATCCACGCCAGGAGCCGGAGCGACGAGGACAAGATCGGCAACGCACTGGTCAGGCTGCACGAGGAGGATCCCTCCTTCCACGCGGGCTACGACCCCGAGGTCAAGCAGACCATCATCCGCGGCATGGGTGAGCTGCACCTGGAGGCCAACATCGAGCGGCTGCGGCGCAAGTACCACGTGGACGTGGAGACGGAGGAGCCGCGCATCCCCTACCGCGAGACCATCCGCCGGCAGGCCGAGGCGCAGGGCAAGCACAAGAAGCAGACGGGCGGGCACGGCCAGTTCGGCGACGCGCACGTGCGCCTGAAGCCGCTCCCGCGCGGCAGCGGCTACGTCTTCACGGACGCCATCAGCGGCGGCGTCATCCCCAACAAGTTCATCCCCTCCGTGGACAAGGGCGTCCAGGAGGCCGCCGCGCGCGGCATCCGCGCCGGCTTCCCGGTGGTGGACTTCGAGGCGGAGTGCTACTTCGGCTCCTACCACTCCGTGGACTCCAGTGACATTGCCTTCCAGATGGCCGGCATCCAGGCCTTCCGCAAAGCGGCGGAGAGCGCCGACCCGGTCATCCTGGAGCCCATCCTGGAGGTGGATGTGGTCACCCCCGAGCAGTACATGGGGGACGTCATGGGAGACCTGAACCACCGCCGCGGCCGCATCCTGGGCATGGAGCAGGAGGGGCAGAAAACGCGCATCCGTGCGCTGGTCCCGCAGTCCGAGCTCTACAAGTACGCCACCGCGCTCCGCTCCATGACCTCGGGCCGCGCCTTCCATTCCCGGAAGTCGCACGGCTACGAGGAGGTGCCGCAGCACGTGGCGGACAAGATCATCGCCGAGCGCGGGCAGGAGCGGGCGGAGGTGCTGGCCTAGCGCCGGCACGGTTTTATGCGACGACGCTCCTTACCGTTCCTCGCGCTCCTCACGGCCGGCGCCGCGGCGTGCGCCGACGGCCCGGCCGGAGGCCGCGGCACCTGGCAGGCCACCACCGACACCGTGGGGGACACCGTGGTGGTGCGCACCGAGTCGGGCAGCGTGTGGGGCGCGGACGCCCGCCTGGTGGAGGAGCTCCGCATCGGGGTGGTGGAGGGGGAGGAGGCCTACATGTTCGGGCTTATCGGGACCGTGGCCGCGGACCCTGCGGGCCGCATCTACGTGGTGGACGAGCAGGTGCCGGCCGTCCGCGTCTACGACGCGCAGGGGACCCACATCTTCAACGCTGGAGCCCGGGGCGGAGGGCCGGGGGAGTACGAGCGGCCGCGGGGGATCGCGTTTCTGCCCGGTGGAGACTGGGCGGTTTACGATGACAGTCGCATGAAGCGGCTGAACGTCTACGGTCCCGACGGCTCGCCCGCCAGCACGCGCACCTTCACCAACACGTTCTCCGCCTACGGCCAGCCCTTCCCCCTCCACCCCCGGGCGGACGGCGCCGTGGCCGTGCCCACGACGATACGCCGGGAGGACGGCTCGCGAGCGGCGTTTCTCTGGGTGGCTCCTGACGGGTTGGTGACGGACACGCTGCTGCAACCGACCGACCCCACCGACACGCCGCCCTTCACCGTGGATGTCGGGGGCGGGGGTCGGGCCAGCTTCTCCGTGCCGCTGGCGCCCCGCCTGACGTGGACCCTGTCCCCCGCCGGGCACCCGGTGACCGGCACCGGCGCGCGCTACGCCGTGACGATCCACCGGCCGGAGCAGCCGCTGCGCATGGAACGCGTCACGGAGCCGGTCACCCTTCCCGACAGCGAGCGTCGTGAGCGCCAGGATGCGTACGAGGCCGGCGTACGCGGCTCGGCGCCCGACTTCCGCTGGACGGGTCGGTTTCCGACCACCAAGCCCTTCTTCCGCCACCTCTTCACCGGCGCGGACGGCCGCATCTGGGTGCGTGTCAACCTGCCCAGCGAGCGCCGCGAGATCCCCCCGCCCGCCAGCGCCGAGCCGGGCACCCCGCCGCGCGTCACCTGGTACGAACCGCAGCGCTGGGACGTCTTCGAGCCCGACGGCCGCTACCTCGGCGCCGTGGACATGCCCGATGACTTCACCCTGCACCACGCCCGGGGCGAGCACGTCTGGGGCGTCACGCTGGACGACCTGGGCGTGAACTACGTGGTGCGCATGCGTATCCAGCCGGGGGCGGCTGACGGTGGGTGAGGCAACCATGAGCCGTCGGGACGGGCGCCGACGGGTGATGTCCTGAGCCGTCGGGGCGGCCGCCGGCGGGTAATGCAACCCTGAGCCGCCGGGAGACGTCAGAACGGGCGTGTCTCAGCGTTCCCACGCCAACCTCCCGGTACCCATGCGTCGCTTTACCCCCTGCCTCCTCCTGGCCGCTGCCGCCTGCGCCGCTGACGCCAGCTCCGACTCCGCCGCCTGGGTGGCCACCACGGACACCGTGGGGGACACCATCGTGGTGCGCACCGAGCGAGGCCGCGCCTGGCCGGCCGATCCGCGGCTGGTGGAGGAGGTGCGCATCGGCGCGCTGGACGGGGAGGAGGCCTACGTGCTGGGCCAGATCCAGAGCGTGGCCCGCAGTCCCGCGGGCGAGATCTACGTGCTGGACACGGACGTGCCCGCCGTGCGCGTCTACGACGACGCCGGCCGCCACCTGCGCACGATCGGGCGGGGTGGCGGCGGGCCGGGGGAGCTGGACCGGCCCAACGGCATCCTCTTCCTGCCCGACGGCGGCTGGGCCACCGCGGACCAGGGCAACGGCCGGCTGAACGTCTACAATGCGGATGACAGCTTTCGCACCAGCGTCCCGCTCACGACCGGCTTCTACACCAGCTCGCAGCCCTTCGTGGACACGGCGGGCAACATCTACGTCTGGATCATCGCGAACCAGCCCGCGGGCGAGATGTTTCAGACGGGGCTGCTGCGCATCACGCCAACGCTGGAGAAGGCGGACACGATCCGCCAGCCGGTCTACCCCCGCTACCAGCCGGCCTCCCTCATGGCCACGAGTCCGGACGGCAACAGTCGCTCGGCCAACAGCGTGCCCTTCACGCCCTCGAAGAACTGGACGCTCTCCCCCGCCGGATACCTCGTGAGCGGCGTGAGCGACCGCTACGCCGTGCTGCTGCACCGCCCCGAGGGCCTGCTGCGCATCGAGAAGGCCGGCGAGCCGGTGCCCGTGGCCGCCGGGGAGGCCAGCGAGCGACGGCGCCAGATCGAGCGCAACATGATGCGCGTGGAGCCGGGCTGGCGCTGGGACGGCCCCGACATCCCCGACGCGAAGCCCGCCTTCCGCAATCTCTTTACGGACATCGAGGGCCGCATCTGGGTGCAGCTGCACACGCCCGGCTACCAGGTGGAGCCGGAGGAGCCGGACCTCGCCATCCCGCCGGACGAGCGGCCGGTGCCGAACACCTGGCGTGAGCACCTGGCGTGGGATGTCTTCGAGTCGGACGGCCGCTATCTGGGCCGGGTCGAGGGGCCGGACGGTTTCACGCTGCGCTGGGCCGGAGGTGACTTCCTCCTCGGCACCATCAGCGACGAGCTGGGCGTGCCCTACGTTGTGGGCTACCGGATGACGTTCGACGAGGGCGAGATGCCCGGCGCGTGAGGCCCGGTCGAGGCCCGGTTGGCGCTCTGACTTTAGCGGACGAAGTGGCGCCCCCACGCCGTAATACTTTATACAATATTTTGGCGTAACCACGCGGTGTTCGGGCCGAAAGCCAGAGTGCGCTGGCACCCCTGCAAGCCGCCCTCCGGGGCAAGCCGGCCAACTTGTCTTCGGCTTATCTTCGGTATACGTTTCAGGGTATGAGCGCCCTTGCCGAACTTCGCCATACCCTGGAGGAGCGTTTTCCCGACGCCCTCCCGCTGGTCCACCGCACGGCCACGGCGGTGGCCACGGGGCTGGGCCCGCTGGACGGCCTGCTCCCCGGGCGGGGGCTGCCCCGCGGCGCCGTCTCACTCTGGCGGCCGGGGGGCGGGGCCACGGCGTTGCTGCGGGCGGCGTGCGGCGCGGTGGCCGCCCGCGGGGAGCGCGCCGCCTGGGTGGACGCGGAGCGGGCCGTCGTGGGCGACGGCTGGCTGCCGGGGCCGTTGCTCGTCCGGCCGCAGGGAGAGGCGGAAGCCCTGGCCTGCGTGGAGGAGCTGCTGCGCTCGGGGGCGTTCGGGCTGGTGGTCCTCTCGGGGGCGGAAGCGGGGGCGGCCCGGGAGGCGGTGCGCCTGTCGCGGGCCGCGCGGGCGGCGGGCGGGGCGCTGGTGCTGATGGCGGCCACCGCCCCGGTGGCGGCGCTCCGCCTGGCCTCGCGCATCACGCCCGCGGGCTGGTCCTGGCGCCTGGACCCCTTCGGCGAGCCCGTGGAGCCCGCCGCCGCCGAGGTGGAGGTGCGGGCGTCCACCATGGGCTGGCAGGGCCGCACGCGCCTACGGCTGCCGGTGCGCGGCCACCGCCCGCGCGCGGCGCTGGATCCGCTCCTGGTGGATCGTCGCGGCGCCCGGCGAACCCCCACCCGCGCCAGGCACGCCGGCAACAAGGCCCT
>JBBDRO010000009.1:0-12612 GCA_040905425.1 Gemmatimonadota bacterium
CCGCTACGCCGACTGGGCCATCTGGGGCGTGGCCGCGGTCATGGCCGTGCTGCTGTTGCACCGCTTCGGGGTCAACCTGCGGCGCCTGGCGCGGCTGGAGCCGCGCCAGCGCCCATAAGCGGCGACGCCCATCGACACTCAATCTCCGCGCAGTTCGCATTTCCGGATGAATTGACGGGCGCACCCGCGGGCGGCAGTCTTCACCGAGACCCGAGAGGCTCAGGCGACTACGGCAGCGTGATGGCACTGCCGGCCGGAGCGCGCCAACCCCAGGAGGAATACCATGCTGCTCATCCGCGAGGTCATGCACTGCAAGCCCGGCAAGGTGCGGGCGATGGTCGAGAAGTTCATTGCCATGAACCGGCTCGGGGAGAAGTCGGGGATGCCGAAGATGCGCATCATGACCGACTTCAGCGCCGAGCGGTACTGGACCGTGGTGGCGGAGATGGAGGTCGAGAGCATGGAGGCGTTCATGGCCATGATGGACGACACATCGGGCGATACGGCCGAAATGGAGGAGATCATGAAGGGCTATCATGACCTCATCGACCAGGGCCGGCGCGAGATCTACACCATCGAGGAGTGACCACCCCGGGCCAGCGGCATGCGCGCGGCAGGCCACCTACCCGGGAATGCGGCGCGTCACGGCTCCAGTGGAATCCACGAACTCGATGCGCGCTTCGTCCAGCGTAGATCAGGTGGCCGGTGCCGAAGAGCGCGGCGTAGACGAAGAGCACGCCCAGTGCGGGTAAACGCGATCGTAGAAGCTCTGCAGGGTGGCGCCGTCCGTGGCGGGCGTCAGCAGCGTCACGGCAGATGAGGCCGGCCGTGGCCATGTGGCTCACCTAGACGTAGGGGCGCTCGTCGCCGCCGGGGGCCACGAAGCGGCGCTAAACCTAGACGTAGTCCACGATGAAGCTGGCGCGCCTGGATGGAGGCGATGTCCGGGAAGGCGATGATCGAGGCCAGCGCCACCAAGTGCGCATCATAGATCACCTGTGAAGAGATTCCGCTACGTCTAGCTCCGATGACCCGGAGGCAGCGGACACGGCGCCCCCGCCCCCGGGTCCACCCGGCACTACTTCATTGGCACAGGCTCCGCTCGTCGCATCAAAGCGGCATCGAGTGCATCAGCCACGACAGGTGGAAGTGCGTAGGTGTGAAGCGGAGTTCCTTCGCACGACGTTACATCGAGGGCACCTTCGGACACGCGCAGATTGGCTCGATAGGTCTTCAGCACCTCAACCGCGCGGATCATGTCGCCGTCCGCGAACGCGAGCAGGAACTCTTCCTCCGCCTCCGTGGGCTCGCAAGCCATGTGCGTCCCATTGGAATGGCAATAGGACGGATACTCCGACGAGTGGCAAGTTGCGTGGCCGCCTGCCGAATCGTTGCAGGTGTACGGCACGCCCTGACCATCGAAGGCATGGACAGTCCGGTCCATGAATTCGTTTTTGTACTCGTGACAGTCCAGGCACTCATCGCCCGGATCCTGTGCCCGAGCCGTGTTCGGAGCCCCGACCGCCATGGCCGAGGACACCAACACGCCGGCGCAAACGTATCGGAAATGCATTTCATCCTCCTTCTTTAAGGTCGCAATCGTTGCGGCGGCGACGACCTGCGGAACCTCCTTTTCGACGCAGCGTCGGCTTGAAGAAAACGGCACGCACAAGACCGAGATCATCCACGTCGAATCCCCGGATGAGACCTGTCTTGTTCACAAAACGGAGCGAAAGTTCTGACCGACTCTCTGCGAGGAGCGTACCCGAGGCCAGATCGATTACCTGGATCCGGGTCGAGTGGATGTCGTTCAGGTTCGTCTGCGCAACTGGAACGTTGGTCGCGTCCTCCATTGCATCGAGGTCCGGCTCGAAAATCAACACCCAGAGTAGTTGAGCGGCAGAGTCCTCGAAGATGGAATTGGGACGGCTTGGCAGGACTCCGAGCCGCTCGCGCTGCTCACTGGTTGGAGCTTTCCCGACAACTGTTGAAAGCTTCCTACCCGATGACGTCCATTTTTCGAGCAAATATTCGCGCGTGTGAATAGTCCAGAAACTCGAATCATTGACTGCGCGCATCCACAGGGCAGCGGAATTTCCAGGAGGGCCGAAGCGGCGCGCGAGATTGCCGGCTCCGTCCAACACCTGGAACTGATGATCGTAGCGGGGAGTAACGAGCAGCAAGGAGTCGCCAGGCAACAACATTGCACCGGTGAATGTCCAGGGGATCGGGTGAGAAGCAATATACGCCCCAGTCATCGGATCCAGTATCGTACGTCCTGCCCGATGATCCACGACGTGCAGGTCGCCGCTGGAGCTGAACAAGAGTTGCCGGCGACTGTCATAGCGGAATTCACCCGGCCCATCCCCCTTTCGTCCAAATGTACCGGTAAGCTCACCGGTATCGTCGTATCGCGCGATAATCCCTTCTTCAAACAACTCGGCGGCTACAAAGCCGCCACCTGGCGCCACCGCGAAACGGGTCATGAACGAAATCGTGGCTGTATCGTCAAGTGCTCCCACCGCAATCACTGGTTCGAGCGAAATCACGCAGTCATGACAGGTTGGCTCCGCGACTTGCACTACGGGTTGTGCCGATATTGCACCGTCGGGCAATACGAGCCCGAGCACTGCAATCGTTGGAAATCGGAGATACCGCGCCACGCGTGCTGCGCATTGCGCAGAGGACGTGATCGTGCCGATCCAATCTGTGGCTAAATACGTTCTCTGACGAAGCTCGTGCACGCCTTCACCTCTCGTTCACTGGACGTCGCATCACAAGCCTTCGAACCGAATCTGTGCGGCCCCTAATCCTGTTCTCCCCTACCCTACTAACCTGAAAACCCCCCATCACTCCTCCCGTCGGCATGCATCCAGCCGACCTACTTGACATAAGCTCTGGACCCCTTACCCCCCCTCATGAGCTGTCCCAACATACGTCGTCGAAACCGGCGATTGCGCTGTCTTCCAAGGCTTGACGCAGATTTGCCAGAGCTCGCGTGCGCCGCTGCTCGAGGGCATTCACCGTGATGCCAAGCTCCGCAGCGGCCTCCCTGCGCGGGAGCCCCTCGATATCGCAGAGCCTGATCACGTCCTGCTGAGTGGGCGGGAGCTGCTCGATGTACGGCGAGAGCGTGGCGGCGAGTTCGGTCAGGTACACGCGGCGCAACGGATCGGGCGTCGTGGACGGCTCCGCCGCGGTGGAGATTGCGTCAAGCGGGGCGTCACGGCTCCGCCGCGCCTGGATGCGCAGCGCTTCATGCACGCCCGCCCTATAAAAGTAGGCTGCCATACCCTCCTCCTGCACCCTTGAACACAGGTCCGCTGGGAGATTGCAGAACACCTTCTGCACGACTTCCTCCGCCAGGTCAGGATCGCCACTCACTCGGAGGGCTGCTGCACGGCAGGCTTCAGCGTACAACTCGAACAGGCGCTTCATTTCGGAGGGCGGGGGCCGGTCCATCGATGCGTGGCCCATGGAAGCACTCCTGGCAGGGACGCTGCATCTGCGGGGAACAGCAACAGCGTCAGGTGGGATTCAGCGACTGAAACGCCAGCGGGTGGCAGGTGAAACCGCGGGCGCGGGCGAGGGCGGAGGCAGCGGCACCGCCGCAGGTGCATCGCCTATATAGTCCCCGCGAATCACGGGGTCAAGCTTCTTGTGCTGACGCGCGCGACGAACGCCGCCGCCAGGCACAGGTGAGCCGCCGGGGGACGTCGCTTAACGGACGATTCCGGTGCGCCTCACCACACGCATGAGCAGCACCCCCGCCACCGCGGCCAGGGCCAGCGCGGCCGAACCCGCGCCGAGCTGTCCGTAGATCAGGTAGCCCGTGCCGAACAGCGCCGCGTAGACGAAGAGCACGCCCAGGAACCAGCCGGCCACGGCGGCGGCCAGGTCCGTGCGGCCCTCGCCGGTGGTGGTGTCCACGGCGGCGCGCCAACCGGCCGGGTGCGGGTAGACGCGCTCGTAGAAGCTCTGCAGGGTGGCGCGGTCGGTGGGTGGGGTGAGGAGCGTGACGGTGATCCAGCCGACGGTGGTGATCACCACGCCGAGCACCAGGGTGGTGGCGGGTGGCGGCGGGGTGAAGCCCAGGGCGGCGTGGACGAACTGGAAGTAGATGGCCACCAGGAAGCTGATGACCATGGCAGCCACCTCGCCCCAGGCGTTGATGCGCCACCAGAACCAGCGCAGGATGAAGATGAGGCCGGTGCCGGCGCCGATCTGCAGGAGGATCTGGAAGGCCTGCACGGCGTTCTGCAGCCACAGGGCCACGAGCGCGGCCAGCACGATGAGGCCCGCCGTGGCCATGCGGCCGATGGTGACGTAGTGGCGCTCGTCACGGTCGGGGGCTATGAAGCGGCGGTAGACGTCATCCACGATGTAGCTGGCGCCCCAGTTCAGGTGCGTGCTGATGGTGGACATGTAGGCGGCCGCCAGAGAGGCCACGGCCAGCCCGAGGATGCCGCTCGGCAGGTAGGTGAGCATGGCCGGGTAGGCCAGGTCGTGGCCCAGGATGCCGGGGGCCAGGTTCGGGAAGCGCGCCTGGATGGAGGCGATGTCCGGAAATACGATGATGGAGGCCAGCGCCACCAGGATCCAGGGCCAGGGGCGGATGGCATAGTGGGCCACGTTGAACCAGAGGGTGGAGAGCATGCTCTCGCGCTCGTCGCGGGCGGCCAGCATGCGCTGCGCCACGTAACCGCCGCCGCCCGGCTCGGAGCCCGGATACCAGGTGCTCCACCACTGCACGGCCAGCGGGATGACCAGCACCGTGACCAGGGCGCCCGTGTCATTGAAATCCGGTAGCAGGGAGAGGTGGCCGGACACCTCCGGATGGCTGATCAGCCCCGACAGCCCGCCCACCTCCGGCAGGTTCACGGCCACGTACGCCGCGGCCAGCGAGCCGATCATGGCCACCACGAAGAGCAGCAGGTCGGTGGTGACCACGCCCCAGAGGCCGGAGGTGGCGGAGTAGGCCACCGTGACCAGCGCCAGCACCACCACCGTGGGCACCGGGTCGAAGCCCAGCAGCACGCCGGAGATCTTGATGGCCGCCAGCGTCACCGTGGCCATGATCATGACGTTGAAGAAGACGCCCAGGTAGATGGCGCGGAAGCCGCGCAGGAAGGCCGCGGGCTTGCCGGCGTAGCGCAGCTCGTAGAAGCCGATGTCGGTGAGCACCGCGGAGCGGCGCCACAGGCGAGCGTAGAAGAACACAGTCAGCATGCCCGTGATGACGAACGCCCACCACATCCAGTTCATGCTCACGCCGCCCGTGCGCACCAGGTCCGTGACCAGGTTGGGCGTGTCGGTGGAGAAGGTGGTGGCCACCATGGAGGTGCCCAGCATCCACCACGGCAGCTTGCGGCCCGAGAGGAAGAACTCCTCGGTTCCCCGCCCCGCGCGGCGCGCGAAGTAGAGGCCCACGCTGAGAGCCATGAGGCCGTAGCCGGCCACGACCAGCCAGTCCAGGAGGGAGAGCTGCATGCGACGCGTCCTCGTTTTGGTGGCGGATGCGGGACTGCGCAGAATGGCGTGGCAGGGGCGGAGCCGGCAAGGCGTATCCCCGCTGAAGTCTGACACATTGCCCGCTTCGTCCGCGCCGCTGTAGCTTGACCGGGCCGATCCCGACCGTAACGCCGCGGCCGCGGCATCCTGTCCGACTCGCCGCGCCGACCCACCGGAGGTGGCCCATGCGTCCGCCCGTTGCCAAGCAGTGCGCCCGTTGCGAGCAGCGCTCGAGGTGCCAGCAGCGCTCCGCGTCCCAGCAGCCCCGGTATTTCACCCGCGTGATGGGCATCCTGGTCATCCTGGCCGCGGCGGCGTGGCCCGACACCAGCGTAGCTCAGCAGGCGCCCCTGCTCTATTCGCTCGAGGACTACCTGGACGCCCCCACCACGCGACCCGCGGCCCTGTCGCCCGACGGGCGCTGGCTGGTGGTCACGCGCGCCACCGCGCGCGACCGCGTGGGTGTGGACAACGCCCGCTCCGGGGACCCCACCTACATCAGCCCGTCCACGGCCAGGGTGCTGCTGGTGGACACACGGACCGGCGAGGAGCGTCCGCTCTTCCAGGATCCGGCGCAGGTGCGGGCGCTCGCCTGGTCGCCGGACGGTGGCCGGCTGGCCTACATGGAGCGCCAGGATGATGTCTACGTGCCGGCCATCTGGGAGCGGGCCAGTGGGCGCGTGCGGCGCTTGAGCCTGCCCGCCGACCGCGTGCTCGACAGCAGTTCGAGCCTGGAATGGAGCGCGGACGGCGCGCGACTGCTCATGGCGGTGCGACCGCGGGAGTGGCTGGGGCGGACAGCGGCCGCGTTCGACCACCTGGTGCGGGGCCCCGTGGTGGTTCTCTCCAGCGAGACGCCATTTCTGGCCTGGGACAACGTGCGTCGCTTACCGCTGGAGCGCACGGTGGCGCTCTACGACGTGGCGGAGGGACGCCTCCTGGAGGTGGTGAGCGGCCGGCTGCTGCGCTCCTACGGCATGAGCGCGGACGGCGAGCATGTACGCTTCAGCGAGGACCGCGCGGAGGCAACCTCCTACGTATCGGGGGGCAGCAGCTCGCGCCTCTATGTGCAGCCCGTGGCGGGCGGGGAGCCACGTGTCCTCCTCGAGGAAGAGCGAGGGGTCACCGTGCGCTGGTCGGGTGACGGCCTGCGCTACGCCTACAGCCGGGACGGGCAGCTCTTCCTGGCTTCTCTGGAGGAGGGTGCGGAGCCTCGCCGCCTGGCGGGGGAGGCGCCGCGCAGGGGGGCGGCGGCGGACTCGGCCGCCGAGGCCATGGACAGCACCGCGCGAGCCGCGGAGCAGGAGCGCCGCCGCCTGGAGCGCTTCTCACCCGTGCGCCTGAACCGGGACGGCTCCCTGCTGATTGCCTCCAACAGCCAGGGCCTCTGGGTCTTCGACACGGCCTCGGGGGAACGCACACGATTCCATGACGAGCCCGAGGAGGAGGAGGGCGAGGAGGAGGATCCGGACGCGCCGCCGCGTCCCCGTTGGAGTGTGGCGGCGTGGAGCCCCGATGACCGCTACATCTATCTCTCCTACGCCAGCCGCGAGGCCTGGGATAACGGACTCTACCGCCATGACCGCCAGAGCGGTCGCACGGACGAACTGGTCAGGGACGGCCGTGGGC
Source organism: Gemmatimonadota bacterium (assembly GCA_040905425.1). Taxonomy (GTDB): domain Bacteria; phylum Gemmatimonadota; class Gemmatimonadetes; order Longimicrobiales; family RSA9; genus JBBDRO01. The sequence goes on from JBBDRO010000009.1 coordinate 7,141, forward strand.
TGGGCGGCTGGCAGCTTTCCGAGGACGGCTCCACGCTGCTCTTCACGGCCGGCATGCCCAACCGGCCGGGCGAGATCCACGTGGCGGAAGCGGACTTCTCGGCGGTCCGCGCCCTCAGCAGCAACGGCGCCTGGTTTGCCGGCCACCGCCTGGCCGACGCGGAACTCATCCGGTACCGGGACGTGGACGGACGCCTGCAGAACGGCGTCCTCTACTACCCGGCGGAGTACCAGAACGGGCAGCGGTATCCGACCGTCTTCCTGGTGTACGAGGATTACTTCAACCCCAGCTTCAACGGCACCATCAACTACCTGACCGCCAACGGCTACGCGGTGCTACAGCCCTCGGTGGCGCTCGAGGAGGGCTACCCCGGCGAAGGGTGGCTGAAGGGGGTCACGGCCGCCGCCAACGCGCTCATCGAGCGGGGACTGGCCGACCCGCAGAAGCTGGGCGTCTACGGCACCAGCTACGGTGGCTACGCCACCAACCTGCTGATCACACAGACCAAGCGTTTTGCCGCGGCCATCAACATCAGCGGCAAGGTCAACATGGTGAGCTTCTACACCGACTCGCCGCGCCTGGGCGTGCGCAACGTCACCGCGCCGGAGCGGGGACAGGACCGGATCGGCGCATCCCTGTGGGAGCAGCCGCACAAGTACCTGGCGCACTCGGCGGTCATGTTCGCCGACCGCATCGAGACGCCGCTCCTCCTCATGACGGGAGAACAGGACAGCAACGTCCCGGCGCGCCAGGCCATGGAAATGTACTACGCGCTACGGCGGCTCGGCCGGCCGGTGGAGTGGGTGAACTACATGAACGGCGGCCACGGCATGCCGCGTTCCACCGTGGAGGAGATCGTGGACTACCACGAGCGGATCCTGGGCTGGTTCGACCGCTGGCTCAAGGGCAACGGCGAACGGGTGGCCGAACACTCGGGCACGGCGGGCGGGCGCTAGCCCACGCGGCCCGCCCACCCTCGAGCTACCAGCGCACGGCGGCGCTGGCCCAGGTGAAGCCGCTGCCGAAGGCGGTCAGTATGAGCAGGTTGCCGCGCTCGAGGCGGCCCTCGGCCACGGCCTCCGCCAGCGCTATCGGGATGGTGGCGGCGGTAGTGTTGCCGTAGCGCTGGATGTTATTGTAGACCTGGTCCTCGGTCAGCCCGAGCTGGCGGGCCACCATTTCGTTGATGCGCAGGTTGGCCTGGTGGGCCACGAGGAGGTCCACGTCCCCCAGCTCCAGGCCGTTGGCCTCGAGGGCGGCGTGTACACTCTCCGGCATGCGGCGGACGGCGTTCTTGAACACCTCCCGGCCGTTCATCTTTGGATACTGGCGCCCCGCGTCCAGGTCCTCGTGGGAGATGCGCGGGAAGCGGGCGGAGGCGTCGCTTTCCAGCCACAGGTTCTCGGCGCCCCGGCCGTCCGCGAAGAGGTGGGTGCTCAGCACGCCGCGCTCGGGGTCATCGGTGGGCCCGAGGATGACGGCGCCGGCGCCATCGCCGAAGAGCACCCCCACGTCCCGGCCGTCCGGACCGAAGTCCATGCCGGTGGAGTGGACCTCGGTGCCCACGAGCAGGATGCGCTTGTACTGCCCCGTACGGATCCACGCGTCCGCCACACTCAACCCGTAGATGAAGCCGGTGCACTGATTGCGTACGTCCAGCGCGGGGATCCCGGGCACGCCGAGCTTGCGTTGCAGAAAGACGCCGCTGCCGGGGAAGAAGTAGTCCGGGGAGACCGTCGCATACACGATGCAGTCCAGATCGGAGGCCTTCATGTCTGCCCGCTCGAGCGCCTGCTCCGCCGCCCGCAGCGCCAGGTCGGAGCCCGCCTCCTCCCCGAATTTCACCCAGTGGCGCTCCTCGATGCCGCTCCGCTCCCGGATCCACTCGTCCGACGTGTCCCACCATTCCTTCAAATGCTCGTTGGTGACCACACGCTCGGGTACGTGGAATCCGGTGGCAATGAATTCGCTGCGAGGCATCGGCACACTCCTGGGGCGTGGAGGGGACACGGGCGCGGATCGGGCCCACCCGTATGCGGAGGCTACCCCCGGGTGCGCGCGTATGGCAAGGGCGCGGGCTGCCACGGTATGGCGGGAGCGGCGCGCGCCCCACACCTTGAGGCCGCCCTTTACCCGCACACACGGAGGTGCCCATGAACCGCATTCCGCGCGCGGTGGTCGGCGTGGCACTGCTGGCCCTGCTGCCCGCCGCCTGCGCTGACCGGACCGCTGACGAGACGGCCGAACCGGTGGATCTGGTCAGCGGCGACACGGCCGCGGTTGCCGCCGATTCCATCAGCGTGGCGAACGCCGGCCTGGCCACGCCCGAATCCGTCCTGCACGACCGCACGGGTGACATCTACCTGGTCTCCAACATCTCAGGCGCTCCGCTGGAGCGGGACGGAGACGGCTTCATCACGCGCCTGGCCCCGGACGGCAGCGTGCTCCAGGCGCGCTTCATCGACGGCGCCACCGAGGGCGTGACGCTGAACGCTCCCAAGGGCATGGCGCTCAAGGGGGACACGCTCTTCGTGGCCGATATCGACGTGGTGCGCGCCTTCGACCGCAGCAGCGGCGCTACCCTGGGCGAGCGGGCCGTGGCAGGCGCCGCCTTCCTGAACGATCTGGCGCTAGGCCCGGATGGCACACTGTACGTGACGGACACGGGCGTGGGCGCCGACTTCCAGTCCGTGGGGAAGGAGGCCGTCTACCGCTTCGGGCCGGACGGCGCCGAGGCCGTGGCCACGGGCAATGAACTGAGCGGCCCGAACGGCATCGTGGCCACCGCCGACGCGCTGGTCATGGTGGGGTTCGGCGGCGCTGCCGTCTACCGCATCCCGCTGGACGGCGGCGCGCCGGAGACGCTGGCCACACTGCCGGCCGGCCAGCTGGACGGCATCGTCCGGTGGGACGACGGCACGCTGCTCGTGTCCAGCTGGGAGGCGGGCGCCATCTATCGCGTTTCGGCCGACGGCCAGAATATCGAGATCGCGGTGGAGAACGTGCCCGCCCCCGCGGACATCGGTTGGGACGTGGAGCGCGGCCACCTATTGATCCCGCTCTTCCAGGCGGACCGGGTGGAAATCCGCACCCTGCGGTGAGGGCCTGGCCGCGCCGCACGCCCCGCACACCTGCGCCGGATCGGCCGCTGCCGCCGATCCGGTGCTTGTGCATTCGGCGTATTTCATTAACATAGGTTAAATACAAGCGCCGGTGTTGCGGCACCGGCCCCAGGGTCGCTTATCCTTGACTTAAACCACTTGATCATGTAGTTATATGAGCTGACGGACGGCAGGTTGCCGGTCCGGCTACCCCGGAGGAGAGGCATGCAGCCAGAAAAATCCCATACGGCCGTGCTGCTGGCGGCCGTGGTCCTTGCGGGCCTCGGCGCGGCGCCAGGCACGGCGCAGGCGCCCCGCCACCTCGAGGAGGCGCTGGCCATGGCGGAGCACGGCGCCTTCGCCGTGCGCATTGCCGAGGGAGAGGCCACCGAGCGCTCGGCCGGCGCGCTGGAGGCGCTCGGCGGCATCCTGCCCACGCTGCGTGTGGAGAGCGGGCTCAGCCGCACCACCGACCCCATCGGCGCCTTCGGCACCACGCTGCGCCAGCGCGCCATCACGCAGGCGGACTTCAACCCCGCCACGCTCAACCATCCGGCCGTGGCGGAGGACTGGAGCGGCGCGCTGGTGGCGGAGGTGCCCCTGGTCAACGCCGACGCCTGGCTCGGTCGGCGGGCCGCGGGAGACGCCACCGCCGCTGCCCGCGCCATGGTGGACTGGGAGAGGCTATCCACCCGCGCGCAGGTGGTGCGCGCCTGGTTCGGCGCCACGCTGGCCGGCGAGAAGGTGCGCACCCTGGAGGAGGCCGCACGCGCGGCGCGCGCACACGTGAAACAGGCCGAACTCATGGTCGAGCAGGGCCTGGTCACGCGCTCCGACGCACTGCTGGCCTCGGTCAAGGCGGGTCAGGTGGACGCCATGCTGGCGGAGGCCCGGGGAGAGGCGCGCAGCGCCCGCCGCGGGCTGGCCACCCTGCTGGGACGGCCGGACCTGGATGTGGCGGTGCCCGAGCAGCTGCCGCCCGCCGCGGCGGTGCGGGAGCTGGCGTTGGACCTCAGCGGACCCGTGGGCGCCGGCATGGAGGCCGCACGCGCCGACGTGCGCGCCGCCCACCTCGGCCTGGACGCGGCCGCCGGAGACGTCCTGCGCACGCGCGCAGCCTGGCTGCCGCGCCTGAACGGCATGGCGCGCATGGAGTGGCACGCCGTTGACGGTCCCTACCAGGGGCAGGAGAACTGGAGCGTGGGCGTGGTGGCCCAGTGGACGCCCTTCGCGGGCGCCGGGCAGCTGGCCGCGCACCGCGCCGCGAGCGGCCGGCGCGCCGCGGCGGGCCCCCCCCCCCGAAGCCGCGGCCGCCAACGCCAGCCTGGAGGTGGGCACCACGGCCGACGCCCTGGCCGTGGCGCTGGAGCGCCTGGCCATTGCCGAGCGTGCCGTGGCGCAGGCCGCCGAGGCGCACCGCATCGTCACCCGCAAGTACGAGGGCGGTCTGGCCACCGTGGTGGAGCTGCTGGACGCCTCCGCCACGGAAACGCAGACGCGCCTGGAGCACGCACACGCACGCTATACCGTCATCGACGCGGGCGCCGGCCACGCGCTGGCCCGGGGTGAGGACCCCGGCCGCTTTGCCATCCTGGACACCCCGTGAGGACCGCCATGAAGACGCTGCCCATCCTGTTCGTCCTGGCGGCCACCGCCGCCCTCGCCGCCTGCGGTGGTGGTGGGGAGGAAGCCCCCGCACACACGAGCGGCGTGGACGCTACCGGCGGCGCCTGGACCGTAAGAGACACGCTCGTGAGCGCATCCCTCGAGGCCTCCGGCGTGGCCGAACCGTATGCCGATGCCACCCTGGCCACGAAGCTCATGGGCCGGATCGTGGCCGTCAGCGTGCGCGAGGGTGAGCGCGTGGCCGAGGGCCAGATCCTGGTCCGCATCGATGCGGCCGACCTGGTTGCCAAGCGGGCGCAGGTGGAAGCGGGCATCAGGGAGGCGGAGGCCATGGTGGCCGACGCCGAGACGCAGGTGGCGCGCATGCGCGCCCTGTATGCCGAGGAAGCGGCGCCCAGGGCGCAGCTGGACGCCGCCGAGACGGGCCTGGCGCGGGCCCGGGCGGGGCTGGCCACTGCGCGCGCGGCCGCCCAGGAGGTGGACGCCACCGCCCGCTACGCCACCATCCGGGCCCCCTTCACCGGGGTGGTGTCGCGCCGCTTCGTGGACCCGGGTGACTTCGCGGCGCCGGGCGCGCCGCTCCTGACCGTACTGGACACGCGCCGCCTGCGGGTGCGCGTCTCGGCAGCACCGGACGGCGCGGCCGGACTCAGGCGCGGGGACACGGTCCACGTCACCGTGGAGGGCACCCCCGCCACGGCCGTGGTGGAGGGCGTGGCGCCGAACCCCGGCGCCAGCCTGCTCA
>JBBDRO010000010.1:0-12510 GCA_040905425.1 Gemmatimonadota bacterium
GGCCGATCAGCGGGATGAAGGTGATGAGGAACCACCAGCCGGAGCGCCCCACGTCATGCAGGCGCCGGACGCTCACCGCGATCGACGGCACGATGATGGCCAGTACGTAGATGCCTGACAGGATGCCCATCCCGAGCTCCGCATCATAAAAGCCGAACACCAGGTCGACGGCCATGAGACCGATCATGATGAGCGCGTTGATTAGCGCGAACATCCAGTACTCCTTGCGCCGGGCACGGCCGGAGAACGTGGCGTAATCGCGAAGAACTTTGAGATACCATCCCATGAGTGCCATCCCTGGTAGGAGAAAGGGGGAGTGTGGCGTGGTTCGGCTCAGACTTCTTACTCCGCCGCCTCGCTGAACAGCCTCACATACGGCTCGTAGCGGAAACGACGGTTGCGTGCGTTGCCGGTGATCTCCCGCAGGATGCCCAGCTCCGCCATGCGAGCCACGAGTGTATTGGCGGCGGCAAAGCCGGTCCCGATCACCTGTTGCGCCTGTTTCACCGAGATGATGGGCCGGTCGAACAGTGATTCCAGGACGCGATGGCCGTTCGCCGCCGCACGGCCCAGGCTGGCGGTGATTTCCGTACGGTGCTGCTCGCGCAGTAGCAGAACGCGTCGCGCAGTCTCCGTGGCCTCGCCGCTCACCTCGACCACGCCGCGCAGGAAGAAGGCCAGCCAGTCCTCCCAGTTGCCCTCGTCTCGAACACCCTGCAAGCGCTCATAGTACTCCTGGCGATGGCGCTTCAGGTAATGGGAAAGGTAGAGCACCGGCTTGGTCAACACCCCGCGCTCCGTGAGCAGGAACGTGATGAGCAGTCGGCCCACACGGCCGTTGCCGTCCAGGAAGGGATGGATCGTTTCGAATTGCGCATGGGCCAGGCCGATCTTCACCAGCAGCGGCAGGTCATCCGGCGCGTGCATGAACGCTTCGAGAGCACCGAGTGCCTCCGGGACCATCTCCGGCGGAGGCGGCACGAACACCGCGTCCGCAATACCGGCCCCGCCCGGGCCGATCCAGTTCTGACTCCTACGCAGCTCCCCCGGCGTCAGCCGCCCGCCACGCACACCCCGCATCAGGCGCTCGTGGATCTCCCGGATGAGTCGTACCGAAACGGGCAGCTCACCAAGCCGTACGAGCCCGTGATTCATGGCGTCTACATAGTTCACCACCTCGTCCACATCCCGAGGCACGTCCAGGCTGTCGAAAAGGTCAGCCTCTGCGGCGAGCAGATCCTGTAGTGAACTCTGCGTACCCTCGATCTGGCTCGAGAGCACCGCCTCCTTGCGCACGTACATGAACACGAACAGGTCCGGGTTCGGCAGCGTGACCACCGACCCGTCCAACCGACCCAGGGCCCGATCGGCACGCGACAGCAGAACCCGCAACTCACCGTCCAACCGGATGGGCGGGTCCGGCGGCAGCGGCGCCGGCTCAAACGCCCGGTATCCCGCTACCTGCCGCACGTAGCGACCGGCTCGCACAGGATCGGAAGACGGCCTCGTCATGCTATCCGCTCCATATAACAAGGAGTTGCTTCGACCGCCATATTATTGGCTGTGCATAACATGACGCAAGATGTCCCGCTTGTATCGGGCTGACGATAATTGCTCGCGCCGCCGCACCGAGCGGCTGCCACCGAGCCCACCATCCGCGCCGAACGACCACAACCCGCCCCGGAACGCCTCACTCCCGCACCCAGCGCTCCACCGGGCTGGCCATGAACTCCTCCAGGGCAATGCCGTCGCCGCCCACCAGCAGCGTCCGATCCGGCTCGAAAGCGCTCCGGAACGCATCCAGGCCGGGCTGCGTGGCACGGGCGGCGCCGCTCTTCACCTCGAGAGCGGTCACGAAGCGCCCCGCTTCGACCACGAAGTCCACCTCCCGGTCACCCGCCCGCCAGTAATGGACCGCACACCTGCCCGCCAACGCCGCGTTGGCCAGGTGCGCTCCCACGGCCGACTCCACCAGGCGTCCCCAGTAGGCCCGGTCGGCGCGGGCCTGCTCCAGCGTCAAGCCGGCCTGGGCGGACATCAGCGCGGTGTTGAGGACCTGCAGCTTGGGACTCGACGCGCGTCGCCGGACCAGCTGCCCCGCATACTTCGGCAGCCCCGCCACCAGCCCCGCCCTGGCCAGGAGATCCAGGTAATGCGCCAGCGTGGTGGTGTTGCCCGCGTCATGGAGTTGGCCGAGCATCTTCGTGTAGGAGAGCACCTGCCCCGAGTAGCGGCAGCTCAGCTCGAAGAGCCTGCGCAGGAGAGCCGGCTTGTCCACCCGCGTGAGCAGCAGCACGTCCCGGGAGATGGTGGTCTCGATGAGGGAGTCCCGGATGTAGCTGGCCCAGCGGTCGTGATCATGGATCAGGGGCGCGGCACCGGGATAGCCGCCATGGAAGATGTACCGGTCGAGGTCCCAGCCGAACGCCGCGTGCATCTCCGTAAAGGACCAATGGGTGAGGTGCAGGATCTCGAAGCGGCCGGCCAGACTCTCCGTGAGCCCCTGGTCGGTGAGCCACGGCGCAGAGCCCAGAAGAACCACGCGCAGCCGCCGCTCCGCGCGGGTGTCCTGGTCCCACATGCGCTTCACCGTCTCGGCCCAACCCGCCGCCTTCTGCACCTCGTCGATGACGAGCACGCCGTCCCCATCGCCCGCTTCGAGGCGGGCGGCCTCCCACTGCGCCGCCAGCCAATCCGCCCCCCGCAGCGAGGGCTCGTCGGCGCTCGCGAAGCGCACGGGCACCGCGCTACGCCCCAGCACCTGGCTGACGAGCGTGGTCTTGCCCACCTGCCGTGGCCCCGCCACGACCTGGATGAGGCGACGGGGCTCGGCCAGCCGCTCCGCCAGAACCTGTCCCGCCGCTCGCTCATATTCCATGGATTACTCAGTGCATTGAGTTAATTTACTCAGTACGTTGAGTAATCTACGGATGGTGGATCTCTGTATCAAGCGGGAGGGGACCGCGCCCTAACCGGCTCCTAACACCCTGGCCGGAGCGCCGACACCGGATAGCGGTAGATGTCGCCCGGCGGACGCTCGCCGGCGAGCGGGGGCGCGGCCAGCCCCGGGCGCTCCGAAGTGAAGTACAGCCAGTGGCCGTCGGCACTCACATGGGGGGCGATCTCCGCCTGGCCACTGTTCACGGGCGGCCCGGGGTTCCAGGGAGCGCCCCAGCCAGCGCCTGTGCGGCACCTGATCATGAGGTCCGGGGGGCCGCCCCCGTCCTCCCCGGTGGTAGCCCAGAAGACCAGGAACGAGCCGTCCGGCGCCACCGCGGGATTACCGACGCGCGCGCTTCCGGTATCGATCTCCAGCCGGACGGGGGCGGCGAACCCCGCTTCGCGGGGAGCGGCGCGGTAGAAATGGCGGGGCTCCCCGGGAGTGCTGCGGCCGAAGTAGAGCGTGCCGTCGGCCGCGAGGGATGCAAAGACCTCGTCGCCTGCCGAATTCAGCGGTTCCGGCAGCGGGCGGGGTGCACCCCAGGCATTGCCCGTCCGCTCCGCGACCCAGGTGTTCATGTCACCCGTGGTGTCCCCGGGGTGCAGCGGAGCGTTCGAGCTGAAGTAGAGCCGCGTCCCATCCGCGGTCACGAACGGATCGATGGCCACCCCATCCTCCAGCAGCGGGACCTCGGCCGGCGCCTCCCAGCGCTCGCCCGCCCGGATGGCCCGGAGCACGGGCATGCGTCCGTCCGCGACGGCCCGGCCGAAGTAGATCTCGGCGCCGTCCGCCGTCACGCTGACGCCGAACTCATTGGCGGACGTGGAGATCGTGCCCGGGCCGACGAGTTCCAGCGTGTCCGCGGCGGCCACGACCGCACCGTTCTGCGCGTCCTGCTGGGCGGGACCACGACACGCCAGCACCACGAACGCGGCCAGCGCCGCGATGACCGGTCCCGGAGGCGTACTCTGCGGCGTCATCGTCGCTTCACGCATCCGGGGCAGGCGGGGGCGCCGGTGAGAAGCCGTCCACGTGAATGCGCCATGCCCCGTCTGCGCCGCGGCGCCAAACCGTGGTGAATTTGCCGCGGGCGGCGGGGGTACGCGTGCCGTCGGCCTGCTGCACCTGCAGCGTGTAATAGCCCACGTCCCAACCCAGCTCGCCGGAGGCGCCACGACCCACCGACTCGAAGCTCAGATGCGCCGTGCCGCCGGCCTCCCGGATGCGGTCGAGGAAGACGAACTGGGTGCGCAGCACCTGGCGCCCTGCCAGCACCGGCCCCTGCCGTGGCAGGTACAGCGGGTTTTCGGTGTACAGCGTCACCACGGAATCCGGCTCCCCCATACGGTAGGCGCGGCTGAAGCGAGCGTACACCGCGTCCATGGCGGCCGACACCGTGTCATCGGGCCGCCGGGCGTAGTAGCCCGCAAAGCTCCGCGTCCAGCTCTGCCCCCCGTCACTGGAGACGTCCCACACCTGCCGGACGCGCCCATCGGGCAGCGGCGTCCAGGTGATCCGATCCAGGACGGGACCCCGGGGCGTGGGGCGCGGCGCGGTGCCCGAGAGCACCATGTCCGCACCCACCAGACCGCCCTCCAGCCAGAGGGTAGAGCCGGCGCCCACCCAGCGCTGCGTCCACCTGCGGAGCGCGGGGTCATAGGTGTTCACGCTGACGCCGCCCTCGCCGCGCGCGCCGCGCCAGTTCTCGTAGAGGCCGCAGCCGTCGGCAACCCGGGTGATCTCGTTGTGGCCGAGGATCTGACCCGCGGAGTCGCTCACTGCCCAGTTGCCCAGCCAGAAGTCGAACTGGCGGTGCTCGGGGCCGCGGCAGCGCTCGGCGATGGCGGCGGCGGATGTGGTGGCGGGCTCCTGCGCCGCCAGCGCGCCGGGAACGCTCTGGCCCGCCAGCACGAGCAGGGCAACCAGTGCGGCCCACGCCAGCTTCATCGGTCTATTCATAGATCTTTCCTTGGCATGATCGTTCCGACCCCGCCTACCCGTCCCCCCGCCCCAGCAACCGCACCAGATCGTGGGAGCCCGCCCGGCGCGCCACCGGCGCGGCGGCCAGCGCCACGCTGACCAGCAGCGCTACGGCCAGCACCATCAGCGGCCCCGCGCCCGGCACGCGCAACCCGAAGACCGCGCTGGCCAGCACCGGCGTGAGCGCGAGCGCCGCCAGCAGCCCCACCACCACGCCCATGGCGGCCGTGATGAGCGTGCGCCCGAGCACCCCGCGCGCCACCGACGCGGGGGATGCGCCCACCGCCATGCGCACCGCCAGCTCGTGGAGCCGGCGACGCACCTCGCCGGCCACCACGGCGTACACGCCGGCCAGCGCCAGGAGCAGGCCCAGCGCGCCGAACTGCCCGCCCGCCGCCGTGAAGAAGCGCTCGTGCGCCGCGCCCCGGCGCACCCGCTCGGCCACGCTCACCACGTCGTAGGCGGCCTGATCCGGATCCCCCGCGCCCACAGCCGCCGCAACGGCGGCCACCGGCGCAGCGGCGCGACCGCGCACCAGGAGGGCGGCCCCGCGGGAGGGCAGGCGCGCCCAGGGAACGTGGATCAGCGCGCCGTCGCTTATTTCTTCATTGACGGCGCCGTAGCGAATGTCCGGCGCCACACCCACCACGCGCAGCGGGCCCATCCCCTCCACGTGGATAGTGGCGTCCAGCGCGGAGCCGGCGGGCCAGAGCGCCTGTGCCAGGGCGCGGCTCACCACGGCCACGCCGGCCGCCGTGTCGGCCACCTCGGCGCTCGTGAAGTCGCGGCCCTCGAGGAGCGGCGCGCCGAGCGCCTGGAAGCTGCCGGCGGAGACGCCCACGAGGCGCACGGGCCGGTCGGTGCCGTCCGCGGCGCGCAGCACGCGGGGGGCGCCCAGGTCCTCGGCGGGCATGGCGGTGGTGAAGGCGCTGGCCACCACGTCGGGCCGGGCGTCGAGGGCGGCGGTGGCAGCGGTGAGGAAGCGGAGGCGCGCGGGGACCACGTCGTAGAGATCGCCGCTCATGACCACGCGCGCGGAGGCCAGCCGCTCGGGCTGGAAGCCCAGCTCCGTGCCGAGGCGCGCCAGGAAGCCGGTGCCCGCCGCCAGCGCGCCCACCAGGAGGACGAAGGCCAGCGCCACCTCGGCCGCCACGAGCGCACGGCCCACCGCCAGCGTGCCCCGCGCGGCGCCCTGGCCGCGCGTACCGAGCGCCCCGCGGTGGGGCGTGCGCAGCACGTGCAGCAGGGGGAGCACCGCCGCGAGCAGCGCCGCCACGGCGCCGGTGGCGAGCACGAAGAGGACGGCGGGCAGATGGAAACGGGGCGCCACCCAGTAGGGGAGGCCCGGCGGCAGGCGGAGCGCCACGGCGCGCACCGAGAGCCACGCCAGCGGCAGCGCCAGGACGGCCGCCGCCACCGCCAGCACGGCCGCCTCCACGGCCACCAGTCGCGCCAGGCGAGCGCGCCCGGCGCCCAGCGCCGCGCGGATGGCCAGCTCCCGCCGCCGGCCCAGCGTGCGCGCCAGCAGCAGGTTGGCCACGTTCACGCACGCAATGAGCAGCACGAAGCCCACGGCGGGCAGGAGCAGCGGCGTGAAGCGCCGGACCGCCGCCGGGGTGAAGGCGTCGCGGAGCGGCGCCACGGTCACGACGGGATCCATCAGGTCGGCGGCGCCGCGCGGGGCGGCGGCGCGCACGGCCGCCGTCAGATGGGCGGCCAGGGCGCTCGGCTCCTGCCCCGGTACCGTGCGGGCCAACACGTTCAGGTAACGGCGGTCCGGGTCACCGGCCACGTCCGTGCCGAGCGGCAGCCAGAGGTCCTGAACCGCTGGAAAGGCCACGCCGGGCGGCAGCACGCCCACCACACGGAGCGGCCGGTCGTTGACGGTGAGGGACCGCTCCAGCACGTCCGCGCCGCCGCCGAAGGCGCTCCGCCAGAGCCGGTGGGAGAGGATGACCGCGCCCTCGAAGCCCGGCTCCGCGCCCTCCGCCGCGTGGAACAGGCGCCCGAGCGCGGGCTCCACGCCGAGCAGCGCGAACGTGCCCGGTGTCACCGCGGCGCCCGATACCCGCTCGGCGCCGCCCCCCGCACGCACGGTGAAGCTGCGCTGGGTGAAGGCGGCGGTGGCCTCCACGCCAGGGGCGCGCCGCACGTCCTCCAGCTCCGCCCAGCTCAGCGTGCGCGCCACCCCCGGGCTGGCCTCCTGGCCGGCCTGCACCAGCACCAGCCGCTCCCCGTCGGCAAAGGGCAGCGGGCTCCACAGGATGGCGTGCACCACGCTGAAGGCGGCCCCGTTGACGGCCATGCCGGCGGCCAGGCAGAGGAGCGCCAGTCCCAGGGCGGGACGCAGTCCGCGCAGCGCCATGCGTACGTCGGAAGCGACGCCCCTCATCCACCTGCCACCGCTACGCCGCGTCTCCGGCCCGGCTCCCTGGCCGGCACCGCGGGTGGCCCACGCCAGGCGGAGCATGTCGGGATGCAGGAGCTGGCCGAGGTACCAGAGGCGCCGGCCACGGCCCCGCTCTTCGGTCCCGTGGCGGCGTGCGGCGCCCGCCGCCAGATCCGCCAGCACCTCCGCCGCCACCTCTTCCGGCAGCAGGCGGCGCACGGCGGCCTGGACCCACCCGGGTGCCTCCGTCATTGCGGGGCCACCCCGCGCCACATGCGCTCGTGGGCGCGGCGCGCGGCCGCCAGCGCCTCCCTGCCCTCGGGGGTGAGGGCAAAGTAGCGCCGCTCCCGCCCGCCCTCCGGCGCGGCTCGCCTGGTGGAGCGCACCAGCCCCTGCTTCTCCAGGCGGACGAGCGTGACGTGCACGGTGGCCACCGCCACGTTGCGCTCCGCCACCTCATGGAGTTCCTGGCGCACGGCGTCGGCAAAGGCCGCGCGGCCCAGCCGGGCCACGGCCAGCATGGTGAGCTGCTGGAGATCACCCAGGGAGACGGGTGGGGTCACGGCTACCATCCTCGGATTCAGACGGGGCGGCGGGCATACGCGTCAGGGCGTGGGGAGAAATCTGGGCGGGTTGTGTGACATTGTCAATGGAGGTAGCGTCGCCCTGGCGCTGTGGCTCCCGGCGCGGCGGGCGACGCGGCTCCGTGTTGTGTATTCATATCTATAGGTATAACTTTATATCTATGAGCGACCATTCGATCGATTTGAATCCGAAGACCTTCCACATCCTCGTGGTACTGGCCGCCCGCCCGCTGCACGGCTACGCCATCCGGCACGAGGTGGAGGAGCGCACCGCGGGCGCCATCCGCCTGTGGCCCGCCACACTATACGGCGCGCTCGCGGAACTGGCCGAGGGGGGTCTGATCGAGGAGACGGCCCAGCCGGAGGACGAGCCGGCCGACGACCGCGGGCGGCGCTGGTACGCGCTGACGGCGCACGGCCGGCGGGCCCTGGCGGCGGAGGCAGCGCGGCTGGAGGAGCTGGCTGGCCTGGCACGCGCCCGGCTCGGGCTGGGGGAGGCCACATGAGCGGGGCTGGGCACTCTCGCACCGCGGCGCTGGCCGCGCGCGTCTACGCGGTGGGCATCCGCCTGCTGCCCGGAGCCTTCCGTGATGCCCACGGACCCGAACTACGCCGCTGCTTCCGCGCCATTGCCGTGGAGACCAGGGTCCGGCGAGGCCGGGTAGCGGTGGCAGGCGTGACGCTCCGTGCGCTGCTGGATGTCCTGACCACCGCGCCCGGGCAGCACCTTGCGGGGGCACGGGCTCGGGTGCTGGGTGCGGGCGGAAGCTCCACGGGCCTCTGGCAGGACGTGCGGCACGCCGCTCGCCGGCTGCGCCGCCGACCCTCCTTTGCGCTCACCACGGTGCTCACGCTCGGCCTGGGCCTGGCGGCGGCCACCGCCGTGTTCAGCCTGGTGTACGGGGTGGTGCTGAGCCCGCTGCGCTACCCGGACGCCGGGCGCATCGTGCAACTGGACCATGCCGCTCCGGGCGTGGGCGCCGACGACGGGCTGGGCATGGCCTACGGCTTTTACCGGCACTACGCCGAGCACGCGCGCGCGGCCGAGGCGCTGGCCCTCTACAACCACTTCGAGCAGACGCTCGTGGGTGCTGGCGATCCCGTCCGGCTATCGGGTGTGGCGGCCACGCCGTCGCTCGAGGCGGTGCTCGGCGTGCCGCCGGCGCTGGGCCGCTGGTTCACGGTGGCGGAGGGCCGCAGCGGCGCGCCCCTGGTGGTGGTGCTGGCGGACGGTCTGTGGCGCGAACGCTTCGGCGCCGACCCGTCCGTGCTGGGCCGCACCATCAACCTGGGGGGCGTGCAGCGGGAGGTGGTTGGGGTGATGCCGGCCACCTTTGCCTTTCCCTCGGCCGAGGTGGCGTTCTGGGTACCGCGGGTGGTGCCGGATACGCGGCTGGGCGGCTGGAACGAGCAGGCTGTTGCGCGGCTGGCGCCAGGCACCGACGCCGCTGCGCTCCAGCATGAGCTGGCCTCTCTCCTCCCCGCCCTGCGCCAGGCTACCGATGACCCCGCCACCCTGGCCGAATACCTGGACAACGCCCTCGTGAGCCCGCTGGTGGTGCCCCTCAAGGAGAGCATCGTGGGCCACGTGCGCCCCACCCTCTGGATCCTGCTCGGCACCGTGAGCCTGGTGTTGCTGATTGCCGTGGCCAACGTGGCCAACCTCTTCCTGGCTCGCGCGGACGAGGCGCGGCGGGAGACGGCGCTGCGCCGGGCGCTCGGCGCGGGCCGGGGGCACATCGTGCGCGGCTTCCTGGTGGAGACGTTGCTGGTGGCGCTCATGGCCGGAGGTGTGGGGCTGGCGCTGGCCAGCGCGGCCATCAGGTGCTGCGGGCGCGCGCGCCGGTCAACGTGCCGCGGCTGGACGAGGTGGGCCTGCAGCCGGCGGTGCTGGCCGTGCTGCTCCTGGCCATCCTGGCGGCCGCCGTGGCGCTCGGACTCCTCCCCGCCTTCCGGGGCAGCGGGGACCCGGCCGCCGCCATGGCCGACGGCAGCCGCGGCGGCCGCGGCGGCACGGCGGGACGCTCCCACCGCCGGGGCCGTGACGTACTGATGGCCACACAGGTGGCACTGGCACTGGTGCTCCTCATCAGCTCGGGGCTGCTGCTGCGCACCTTCAGCGATCTGCGCGCCGTGGAGCTGGGCTTCAGCGCGCGCCAGGCGCTCACCTTCGAAGTGGGCCTGCCGGGCACACGCTACGGCACACGAGCCGAGACGAAAGCCTTCCACGACCGCCTGACGGAGCGCCTGGCCGCGCTTCCGGGCGTGATTTCCGTGGGCGCCGTGGGCCAGTGCCTGCCGCTTTCCGGCAACATGTGCTGGGGTGAGGTGCTCGAGGCGGACGGAGGCGCCACCTTCGGTGCCGGGGAGATGGCGCCCGTGACGGGCACGCGCATAGCCTCGCGGGACTACTTCCGCACGCTCGGGATCGACGTCCGGGGCCGCGCGTTCGGCCCCGCCGACGAGACCGGCGCCGGCACGGTGGCGGTGCTGAGTCAGGCCGCCGCGGAGGCGTATTTCCCGGGAGTGGAGGCAATCGGCAGGCGGGTGCGCTTCGGAGCGCAGGGGCGCTGGCACACCGTGGTGGGTGTGGCGGCCAACGTACGAGCCAGGGTGGAGTCACAGGATGACGAGCGGCTGCAGCGCGTCATCTATCTGCCCCTCTTGCCCGAGGCGGAGGACGGCCCCGGTCCGGAGCGTATGACGTACGTGCTGGCGGCTAGCGTACCGCCGACCACGCTCACGCCCGCGGTCCGGCAGGCGGTGGCCGAGCTGGACCGGGCGGTTCCCCTTGCACAGGTCCGCACCCTCCAGCAGATCATCGACCGCGCCACGGCACCCACCGCCTTTGCCCTCACGCTCGTGGGTGTGGCCGCCGCCATGGCGCTGCTGCTCGGCGCCGTGGGCGTCTACGCCGTCCTGGCGTACGCCGTGAGCCGGAGGACGGCCGAGATCGGCGTGCGCATGGCACTCGGCGCACGGGCCGCCGACGTGCGCGCCATGGTGCTCCGCCAGGGGGGCCGTGTGGTGCTGGTTGGTACAGCGGTGGGACTGGGCGCCGCACTGGCGCTCACCCGCCTGATGGAGGGGATGTTGTACGGCGTCAGCCCCACGGACCCGCTCAGTTACGCGGCGCTCACCGCCTTCATGCTCCTGGTGGCCGGATTTGCGCTGTGGCTCCCGGCGCGGCGGGCCGCGCGGGTTGATCCCATGGAGGCGCTACGGGCGGACTAGCCGGGCGCGGTGAACCACTCCAAGCGCCTCCGCTAGCCGACGCCCGTCCCCTGCTTCATCCTCTTCTCAGTCGGAATCACGAACTTGAGCCCGGACCAGGTCTCGTCCACCGCACACACCTTGATATCCACGAGGCCTACTTTCTTGCCGGCAGCCATGACCTGGCTCCGGCCGATCCCGCTCGCAATCCCTGATGACTTCTTCGGCCACGACGCCCACACCATGCCGTTCTCTTTCAGGGAGGATCGAGCACTGGCGAACGCTTGCTGCAGGACATCCGGGTTCGTGGCAAACAGATGGATGAAATCAGCTTTCTCACCACTATCCAGCTCTATCTGATCCAGACCCAGCGTGGCCGCGCTCCCTGCCAGCAGATCCCAGTAGTGCTCGGGGGGGCCGAGTAAAATGATCCGCATCCCCTGTTTCAGCCCGAGCTTTCGGACCAGGGGCGTCCCGGAATATCCCGCATTCACCACGATCACCTCCAGCCAGGCTTGAGAGGATGCCGCCGACTCCAGATCTGCTGGACGACAGCGATCTCTCGGACACCGACAACGTTTCAGCGGTTGCCGACGTGCGCCCAGCGCATGTGCCGCGGCCTGTGCTCGGCTCGAAGATCGCCACCGACAATCCGCGGCTGAGCGGCCGCAAGGCCGCGAACGGGAACCGTCTTGTTATCTGCCGTTGTGCGGCCGTCAGGTCAGGACAGGATGAGAAGAGCTGCTTCTGCGTCGTTCTCAAAATCTCGTATCGTAGCTGTGCTGGCACGGAGCAGGTCCTCTATCTCCGTGACTGAGCAATTGCCGCGACGAATCCAGACTACCTTCGGCGGCGCTCCGTGCAGAAAGCTGAGCTGATGGAAATCCGAGTCCTTCGAGACAATAGTAAACTCGTTGGCACGAGCGTATGCCCACACTTCGTTGTCCGGGGCACGATGGAGGTCGTGCACACGAACGTGCGAAGAGCCCGGAAAGATCTCCTGCAGCTTCGAAACGAGTCCAGGAGCGAGATTCTGATCGAATAGCAGCTTCACGCCGGCGGGACGGACATCAACTTCCGCTCACGATCGGCCGCGAACGAGAGACATGCGCGGATGTCCTCACGCTCGAGATCCGGGAACTCATTGAGGATTTCGTCCTCGGTCATCCCGGACGCCAGGTACTCCAGCACGTCAGAGACGGTGATCCGCATGCCGCGGATGCACGGTTTACCGCCGCGCATCCCAGGCTCAATCGTGATGCGATCCTTGTAGTCCATACCTGAGAGTACCCCTCAACGCTCAGTTGGGTCAAGGGGCTTCCCGGCGCCCCTCCAAAGGAATGGCGGATAACTGCTTTTATGTGACGTGGCCCTCCGCCTACCCGATCGCTGGAGTTCAAATT
>JBBDRO010000011.1:0-12295 GCA_040905425.1 Gemmatimonadota bacterium
ATCGGCGCCTCTCCGCCGAGCTCGAGCGCCGCGCCCGGGAGGAATTGCTTCGGGCCCCCATGGTGCTCGAGGACCGCAACGCGGCGCGGGCCGAGGCATTGGCCATGCACGCGGATGTGGTGGCGGCGGCACCCGGCCTCTCCGCCGCCCTGCTGCGAGCCGACCGCGAGGCCGCCATCAGCATTGCCACGTCCGCCACCGATTTCCCCGGGGAGGAGCCGGTCGTCGTGGGTCCGGACGGCGCCGTCTGGGTAGGCCCACCGGACGTGGCTGGGCTGCTGGACCGGGGCGCTGCGAACGTTGCCGGCACCTTCGTGGACGGGAAGGGGGGGCCGCGCGCCATAGCCCTTGCCCCGGTCCCGGGCGCTGCGCCCGGAGCCGCCGGTGTGGCCGCGCCGCTGGACGCCGCTTCCGCCGCCACCCTGGCCGCCCTCACGCGCTCCGCGGTAGCCGTCTTGACCCCGGGCGGCGGCGTGGCCGCCGCCACCGCCGACTCTGCGCTGGCCGCGGGTGTGGCGCGCCTGGCCTCCCGGTGGGGTGCCGACAAGGTTGTGCACGAGGTAGCGGTGGCGGGATCGGCGCGCTGGATCGTGGTGGCGCCGCTGGCCGGCGCGGGGAATGTCGCTTTCATCCGCACAGTGGACGAGGAGTTGGCGGCCATCCCGGGAATCCGGCGTTCGGCACTGGTGGCGGCACTCGTGGCGCTCGCACTTGCAGTGCTGGTGGGCTCCCTGGTGGCCCTCCTGCTCGCGCGCCCGGTGCGGGCACTCGCGGGTGCAGCCGGGAAGCTGGCCGAGGGGGACTTCGCAGCGCCACTGCCCCGGTCCGCCATCGTGGAGGTGCGGCGCATGGCGGCGGCCTTCGACAGTATGCGTGCGGCGCTGGCGGCCCGCCTGGCGGAGCTGGGAACGGCCAACAGCACGCTGCAGGACCGGCAGGCCCGCCTGGAGGCGCTGCAGACGGAACTCATTCAGCAGGACCGGCTGGCCGCCAGCGGCAGACTGGTGGCCGAACTGGCCCATGAGATCCGCAATCCACTGGCCAACGTGCGAAACTGCCTCGAGGTGGTCCGCCGCCGCCTCGCCACCGACCCGGAGGGCCGTGCTTTCGCCGACATGGCGGTGGACGAGTTGCTGCGCATGCATCGGCTCTCGGAGCAGCTCCTGGACCTCCATCGGCCTTCGGAGAACGAGGAGCAGACGTGTGACGCGGCGGCCGTCCTCGAGGAAACGGCGGCACTGGCGCGGGCAGGAACGGGTGCCGGCGGCACCGTGCTCGTGGAAACGCCCGCCCACCTCCCGGTGTCCATTCCGCGCGATGCCTTGAAGCAGGTGCTCCTGAACCTCGTGGAAAACGCCCGCGAGGCCGCCGGCAGCACCGGCACCATCACGCTCCGGGCCACGCCTGCGGATGGGCTGGCGCGCCTGGAAGTGCTGGACACGGGTCCCGGCATCCCCGAAGGCGTGCTGCCGCGCATGTTCGACCCCTTCTTTACCACCAAGGGCGCCGTGAGCGGTGTGGGGCTGGGGCTCTTCGTGGCGGAGGGGATTGCCCGTCGCTACGGCGGTCGGCTACAGGCCGGCAACCTGCGTGGCGGTGGCGCTCGCATGGTCCTGGAGCTGCTCCTGCCTGCGGCGGTGCCTTCATGAGCGCGCGCATCCTCGTGGTGGACGACGACCGCTCCTTCCGGCTATCCACCGCCGAGCTCCTCAGGCAGGACGGACACGCCGTGAGCGTGGCAGCGACCGGTGCGGAGGCGGCCAGTGCTCTCGAGGGCCAGCACTTCGACCTGCTCCTGCTGGACGTGCGTATGCCGGGCATCGACGGCGTGCGCCTGGTGGAGGTACTGCGCCGCCGCGGGCAGCGCATCCCCGTCCTCATGATCAGCGGCTACGCCACCGTGGCCATGGCTGTGGAGAGCCTGCACCTGGGCGCCGACGACTTTCTGACCAAGCCTGTAGACCCGGAGCAGCTCAGTGCCCGGGTGGCGGAGCTCCTGGCGCTGCGGCCCGTGGCGGATGGTCCCGCACCAGCGGGACTGGTGGGGTCGACCACCGGCCTGGCGGAGGTGGTGGAAGCGGTCCGGCGTGTGGCGCCTTCCGAGGCCACCGTCCTGGTCACGGGGGAGACGGGCACCGGAAAAGAGCTGGTTGCCCGCGCCGTCCATGACCTCTCCCCGAGGGCGGCCCGGCCCTTCGTTCCGGTGAACTGCGCCGCGCTGGCGGAGGGGCTCCTGGAGAGCGAGCTGTTCGGACACGTGCGCGGCGCCTTCACCGGTGCCGTAGCCGACAAGGAGGGGCTCTTCGCCGCGGCCCACGGCGGCACGCTGCTCCTGGACGAAGTGGGGGACATGAGCCTGCGCCTCCAGCAGCGCCTCCTGCGCGTCCTGCAGGAGCGGGAAGTGGTGCCGGTGGGCTCGTCGAAGGCACGGCCGGTGGACGTCCGCGTGGTGGCGGCAACGCATCGGGACCTGGCCGCGGAGGCTGCTGTGGGCCGCTTCCGCGAGGACCTCTACTACCGCCTCAACGTCTTTCGCATAAAGCTGCCTCCATTGCGAGAACGCCGGGAGGACATCCCCCTGCTGGTTAGCGCCGCCCTGCAGCGGTTGGCGGGTCGTTCGCCCGCGGGACAGGCGGAGGGTTGTTCGCCGCTTGCCATGCGAATACTCCGGGCGTACGCATGGCCCGGCAACGTGCGGCAGCTCTTCGCAGTGGTGGAGGCCGCGGTCATCCGCGCCGCAGGGGAGCGGGTTGAAGCGCAGCACCTGCCGCCGGAGCTGCGCGCCGCCGCGGCCGGTGAGGTCGAGGAGCGCTACAAGCCACCTGCGGACCAGGCGGCGGAGCGACGCGCCATCCTGGCCGCCCTGGCGGAGGCTGACGGCGTGCGCTCGCGGGCTGCCGATCTCCTGGGCATGAGCCGAACCACGCTCTGGCGGCGGATGCGCGCCTACGGCATCGGGGACGAAGAAGCGCCCACGCCGTGACGCCCGGGCGCTGCGGCCGGCTGCGCCGAGGACTCGCGCGCTCAGCAGTGTCCTACGCGCGCCCACGCCCAGCCGGGGTTACCTTCCCCCAGCGCATCGGGGCGGGCACCGCTTCGATGCCGTTTGCATTCGCCGCGAGGGGCGGACGCCCGATGGGGTGGACCGCCGGCGGCAGGACCCGAGCGGGAGGGGTGGAATGGCCAAGCGACAGAATTTTGGCTTTCAGAAGCGCCAGAAGGAAGCCGACAAGCAGAAGAAGAAGGAAGAGAAGGCGGAGCGGAAGCGGGCGCGCCGGGAGGAAGCCGACGACGGCGCGACCGGCACGCAGGAGGGTGCCGAGGCGGACGAGGAGTCGGACCCAGCGGCCCAGGCCCGCCTGGAGCCGGAGCTGGCCACGCGCCTCGAAGCGCTCTGCGAGGCGGGGTGGGATCTGTGGGACCGCTTCGATAACCAGGTGCGGCGCCAGGCTTTTCATCCCTTCGTGGCGGCGGATTATCCGGAGGTTCTGGAAGCGCTGATCCCGCTCAGGGCGCCCGGCCTCCGCTTCCTGGAATGGGGCTCGGCAACGGGCGTCATCACCATCATGGCGGATCTCCTGGGCTTCGACGCCTACGGGATCGAACTCGATCCGGCCCTGGTCGACCAGGCCCGCGAGCTGGCGCGGGTCACCGGCTCGGGTGCCACGTTCACCGCCGGCAGTTTCACCCCCACCGGCTACCGCTGGCGCGACAGCAGCGGAGACGAACGCCTGGGCACCATCGGGCACGGCGAATCCGGCTACCTGCAGCTCGGCATGGCGCTCGAGGAGTTCGACGTGGTGTTCGGCTATCCGTGGCCCGGCGAGGCACCCATGATGCTCGATCTCATGCGTGTCCACGGGCGCCCGGATGCGGTTTTCCTGCTCCACGGTACCGACGGAGTCCAGTTGTACAGACGCGGCCGGGCAGTCGCATGAGACGGCCGTGATGGCATCGGGAGGACTGGCCATCCCCGGCATGATGTGCTTTTGCCTGGCCGGGTTCCCAACGCGCCACCGGGAAGGGTGCCGGGCTACCGTCGCTTACTCTGAAACATGGTCATGGCCAGTTTTCAAGGAAAATGACTTGACAAACCACGGACCGTAGCCGATTATCCTGTCTGGGCGGGCTGACATCGGACCGGAGACAGGGATGCAGAGGCGGCATGGCCGGGCAGGGGACGGGACCTCGGAGGCGTGGGCGTGAGTCCGCGTGGGGCGGGGCGCGACCTGAACGCGCCGGGCATGGGAGAGAGCCGCCGGGCCATCCTCTCGCTGCTGAAGGAGGGAGGCGCGGCCACCGTTCCCGCCCTGGCCGAGCGGGTGGGGTTGAACATCGAGACGGTGCGCGCCCATCTGAAGGTGCTGCGGGGGCAGGGCCTGGTGGAGCGGGAGGGTACACGCAGCCATGGCCCCGGCCGGCCCGAGGTGATCTACGACATCACGACCGCCGCCGAGGCGCTTTTCCCGCGCCGCGAGGCCCAGGTGCTGAAGGAACTGGCCGCCTTCCTGAAGGAGACGGGCCGCGCCTCGGCGCTGGACGAATTCTTCGACCGCTACATCGACGAGCGGCGCGCCGAATCGCTGGCGCGCGTGGCGGGCCTGGAGGGTCGCGCCCGGCTGCGCGAGGCGGCGCGCATCCTCTCCGAGCAGGGCTTCATGGCGGTGGTCGAGGAGACCGATGATCAGCCCCGCCTGCGCCTCTGCCACTGCCCGCTCCGGGAGCTGGTCGAGGTGTCGAAGGTGCCGTGCCGGGCGGAGGTGGGCTTCGTGCGCGAGCTGATCGGCGAGCGTCTGACGCGGGTCAGCTACATCCCGGCGGGCGACCCAGCGTGTTCGTACGCCCAGGGGGAGGACACGTGTTGACCGCGCCGCCCGGTGTGGCCCGCGGTGCCGCGGGAACGGCCGCCAGCAAGGCGCCTCCCTTCCTGCTGCCCGGCTCGCACTTCGCGGCCGCGCTGGGCTTCCTGGCGTGCGGGTCGGTGGGTCTCGTGGTGGCCGCTCCCTATCTGGCCGACGGCTTCTTCGCGGCGCAGCGGGTGGTGGCGGTGGCGCACCTCTTCACCCTGGGCTGGATCACGACATCGATCATGGGCGCCCTCTACCAGTTTTTGCCGGTGGCGCTCGGGGAGCCGATCCGCTCCGTACGGCTGGCTCAAGCGACGTTCGCGCTCTACGTCCCCGGGCTCGCCGCGTTCATCGCCGGTCTGCTGTTCAGCGCGTCCGGCCTCATGCTGCTCGGCGCCGCCACCTTCGGGGTCGGCGTCCTGCTCTTCGTGGGCAACCTGGCGGCCACGCTCGCGCGGGCAAAGCAGCGGGACGTGACCTGGTGGGCGCTGACCGGCGCGGCCTTCTTCCTGGTGGTGACGCTGGTCCTGGGGCTGGCACTCACCGGCAACCTGCGTTGGGGCTACCTGGGTGGCGGACGCTTCAATGCGGTGGGTGTGCACCTGCACGTGGCGCTGGCGGGCTGGGTGCTGCTGGTGATGGTGGGCGTGGCGCACCGGCTGTTGCCCATGTTCCTGCTGAGTCACGGCGCCGGCCAGGGCTTCGCGCGGGCCGCGGTGGCACTGCTGGCTGCGGGCGCGGCTGTGCTGGCCTTCCTGCATCACGCGCCGCCGCTCGTGAGCCGCTGGCTACCGGCCGCGCTGCTGGCGGGCGGCCTGCTCTGCTTTCTGATTCAGGCGCGCAGCTTTTATCGGTATCGCCAGCGGCCGGCGCTGGACCCGGGCATGCGCCTGGCCGCGGCGGCGCTCGGCCTGCTGGCCACCGCCATGGCGTTCGCGGGGCCGGTGGTGGTGGGCGTGGCCACGCCGCGCCTGGCCACCGCGTACGTGCTGGCCGTGGTGCTGGGCATCAGCCTCTTCGTGGCGGCCCACTACTACAAGATCGTGCCCTTCCTGATCTGGTACCATCGCTTCGGGCCGCTGGCCGGCAAGCGGGCCGTGCCGACGGTGGCCCAGCTCTACTCGGGGCGCGCGGCCACGCTGGCCGCTGGCCTCATGGTGACGGGCGCGGCCGCCCTCACGGCCGCCGTGGCGTACGGCTCCGCGGGCGGCGCCCGCGCGGCCGCCACCGTCTTCACGGCCGGGGTGGCCGTGGAGCTCTTCCAGATGCTCGCGCTGGCCAGGACACGACCATGACCGCGCTGAACGAAGCCCTCGTGCGGGACGCCCTGGGCACCGTGATCGACCCCGAGATCGGGCTGGACATCATCACGCTGGGCCTGGTCTACGACGTGGATGTAACGGAGGAAAAGGTGCGCGTGACCTACAGCCTCACGACGCGCGGCTGTCCGCTGGAGGAACACATCACGAGCTGCATCCGGCAGGCTGTGGAGCGAATTCCCGGTGTGCGCGTGGTGGAGCCGAACCTGGTCTGGGAGCCGGCCTGGCATCCGGGCATGATCAAGGAGGACGCATGGTGAGACTCGAAGATAACCGGCCCGCCGCGCTCGCGGCCATTCCGCCGGAGCACATCGTGGAGCTGGACGTGCGCGAGGATCTGCGCAATGGCCAGGAGCCCTTCAGCCGCATCATGGCCGCGCGCTGGGAGGTACCACCGGGCGGCGCCCTCCGGCTGCGCGCCATCTTCGAGCCGGTGCCGCTCTACGGGGTGCTGGGCAAGCAGGGGCTCACCCACCACACGGAGCAGCTTGGTCCCGACGACTGGCAGGTGTGGTTCTACGCCGGGGAAGACGAGCACGTGGACGCGGCACCGTCCCCGGCGCGGGCTGGCGCCGATGCGGGGGCGGCTGCCCAGGCACCCGCTGGCGCCGATGCAGAGGCGCCCGCCGCAGGGCTGGCTGGCGCGGATCACGGCGCGGATGCAGCGGGCGCCACGGCAACCGCGGACCCTGCCGACAACGGTGTGCAGGTACTGGACGTCCGCGGCCTGGAGCCGCCCGAGCCCATGGTGCGCACCCTGGCCGCGCTGGAGGCGTTGCCGCCCGACGGCACGCTCGTTCAGCTCAATGTCCGCGTGCCACGCTTCCTGTTGCCCCAGCTGGAGGAGCGCGGTTTCTCCTGGGAGATCCGCGAGCAGGCTCCGGATCTGGTACGGCTCTTCATCCGCCGGGCTCCATCCGCGTGAGCCGGCCATCGATCACGACCTGAGAACGAGTGAGGTAGACGCCATGACCAACGCGCGCATCCTGGACGTACGCGTGATCCCACCCCGGGAGAAGCACCCCGCCATCTTCCAGACCTTCGGCGCGTTGGAGGAGGGGGAGTCCTTCGTCCTGGTCAACGACCACGATCCTAAGCCCCTCCGCTACCAGTTCGACTACGAGCACACCGGCCAGTTCGGCTGGGAATACCTCGATGAGGGTCCCACGGTCTGGCGGGTGGAAATCTCCAGGAAGGGCGCCTGATGCGGCTGGGCCTGAGTTCCGCAGCCGCCCCCGACGCCGGCCTGGACGAGCTCCTGGCCATCTGCGCGCGGCGCGGCCTGGCGGCGCTCGACCTGTGCGTGGGGGACGCGCACGGCGTGGAGGGCCCCATGTACGGGCTGAGCGGCGCCGCGGCGGCGGAGCGGGCGCGCGGCGCTGGCGTGTTGGTGAGCGCATTCCGCTCCGGCGGTGAGGGCCAGGACCTGCGTGCCGCGCCGGTGGCCGCCGCGGCGGGCGCCCCGGTACTGGTGGGCGGCGGGCCGAGCATGGCCGCGCGCGTGCGGCGGGCGCACGCGGTCGCCGCCCGGGGTGCGGGAGCCGCGGTCGTGCTGGACGGGGAGGTCTCCACCGCCGATCTGGAAGTGGCCCTGACCGCCGATCTCGAGCTGGCCTGGGACGTGGACGTACCCGGCGGGTCGGTGGGCGGCGCCGCCGAGCGCATCATGCGCATAGCCGGCGGCCGCCTGCGCCACATCCGTATCCTGGGGGGTGGCCCGGAAGCGGCCATGCAGGAGGGCCAAGGCGTGGGTGAACTGATGAGTCGACTCGCGCTGGCGGGCTATGACGGGACGGTGATCCTGGCCCCCAGCTCCAGTCGTTACCGGGTGGCGTGGCAACACTGGCTCGGCCGACGCGGCGGTTGGGGGTGCGGGAGCAAGTCGGCGGATCCATCACTCGTTTCTCTGGACGGCCCGTTGCTGGGCGTGGGCGGTGGCGCATGAGCACTGTCGTGGCGCTGGACGTGCGGCCGGTAGAGCCGAAGGACCGCTTCGAGCGGATCATGGCGGCCTACGAGGCGCTCGCCGGAGATGAGACCCTCGAGCTCACGGTGGATCACGACCCGAAGTGCATGTACTACACCCTCAAGGCCACCCGGGGAGACCACGCCTTCACCTTCGAGTACGTGGACGAAGGTCCGGAGACGTGGCGGGTGCTGGTGCGCAGGACGCCGGACGGGGAGGGGAGCTGATGCCGTCCATACAGCGCCCGCTCTCCGGTGACGTGCTCCTCCTGGACCTGGAGGAGGAACGTGCCCGCGCCGCCGATCCCGTGCTCCTGGAGCGGAGCGGCCGTAACGCTCGCACCCTGCTGAAGAGCGGGCCCCTGCGCGTGACCCTCGTCGTGCTGGCGCCCGGCGGCGAGATCGCAACGCATCAGGCGGAGGGGCCCATCACCATTCACCCGCTCGAGGGGCGCATACGGGTCACGGCCGAGGGCCAGGCGTACGCGCTCGCGCCCGGTCAGGTTCTCGCCGCGGGCCCGGGCGTCCCTCACGCCGTCTCCTCGGCGGAGGGCGGTTCCTTCCTGCTCACTGTGGCGCATCCAGACGGGGCGGTCTGAGCCGTGTACACGCTCGTCCGCCGCTTCATCAAGACCGGGATCTTCTTCCTCTTCACCGGCCTGCTACTGGGCGCATGGATGCTGGTGCGCCGGGACATCTTCGGCGTCTGGCCCAATCCCTATCTGGTCTCCGCGCACGCCCACGCCGTGCTGGTGGGCTTTGTCATGTTCCTCATCCTGGGCGTGGCGCTGTGGCTGTTTCCACGCGCGCCGAAGGAGGATCGGCGCTATCGGCCCGAACGCGCCGCGGCCGCCTACTGGATCCTGCTCACGGCCACCGCCGGCCGTTTCGTGGCCGAGGCCGCGCGGGGCTGGTCCGGCGCGCCGCTGCTCGGCTGGATCGTGGTGATCGGCGGGTTGGGCCAGATCGTGGGGCTGGGCGTCTACTTCTGGACCATGTGGCCACGTATCCGGCCGGTGGGCAGCCACCTGCGGGAGGCCCGGGGAGAGAAATTCTGACGCCAGGGGGTCCGTCCGCGCAGAAAAAGCTGGCGCGCGCAGTGCCTGTGGTCGAATTTGGATGCGCAGCTACTCTCTCCCCCTCAGGAGGCATCGATGATGATTCCCGCCGCTGACCCCCGCGACGTCGTGGAAGTGGTCGTGCGCTACTGGTACCAGGGTCGTCCCTGGCGGCTGCGTTTCGACATGAACGCCCCCGACCCGCTCACCTCCATCTACTTCGACGAGGCGGAGGCCGCCACGGCGCGCGAGGCCATCGGCGAACGTGAAGAGCGCCACGCCCCGCTGGGTGAGGAGTGGGTGTGGGAGGAGCAGGGCGTCACCAACGAGCTGGACGACTCGGTCGCGATCGAAGGCGAAAGTGTGCGCCAGGAGTCCCAGGATGGCGAGAAGATGACGTCAAGAGCGCTCTACGCCACCGCTCCGGACGAAGACGGTACCCGGGCCGAGGTGACCACCTGCTGGCACCACATGTCGTGCCTGTGGTCCTGCCTGACATAGTACCTGGCGGTCCGGCCTCAGCGGCCTTCCAGCCGGACGGGCTCCTGCAGGTAGGCGCGCAGCGCCCGCCGGCGCTGGATGCTCACCGCGGTTTCGGGATGGTCGGCCAGATAGGCCTCCATCAGGCCGCGTGCGCGCGCCGTCTCGCCCAGACGGAAGCGCACGGCGGCTTCCAGCCAGTGGTGGTCGGTGGCCGCCACGGCGCCAGCCGTTCGGGTGCCCAGGCGGTCGATGACCGCGCGCGCGCTGTCCGGCAGCGCAGCCCGCGCCAGCACGGCGGCCACGGCGTACCCGTAGTAGGCCGAGGCCGAGGATGCGGGGCCGCCCAAGCGCGCCACGATCCGGTCGTATGCAGCCCATGCGCTGTCCGGCATCGGGGGCATTTCTCCCCAGGCCATGAGCTCCAGGGTGCAGCTGTGCGCGACGGCGTACTCGGGGAAAGTGCTCTCGAGCCTGCCGCACCAGCGTGCCGCCTCCACGTCCGCTCCGAGCTCCAGGCTGGTCTGCGCCAGGATGGCCATGATGCTCAGGCGGTTCTCCAGATAGGCGTCCCGGTTCCACGCCTGCGTGGCCCAGTAGCGGGCCGGTTGGTATTCACCCCGCCCGTACATGTAGAGCTCGGCCAGGGTCGCTGCGGCCGACCCCATGCCCGGACCGGTCCTGGCCGCCGTCTCCAGGTCGGCCGCCGCCAGGTCCAGCAGGGCGTCCGCGGAGTCGGCAATCTCCAGATCGGTGCCGAAGTTGTAGCGCGCCCACCGTAGCCGACCGCGAGCCGCCAGCGCGTCCGGGTGGCCGGGCCGGGCCTCCAGCACGGCATCCAGCTCGGCGATGCCGCGGTCGAGCACGCGCGTGGCGGCCTCGGCCCCGCGCACGAACGCAACGCCGATCGCCTGCACCTCGCGCGCGGCGGCGCGCGCCAGGTCCACCTCGATCCAGCGCGGATCCAGCCGCTGGGCCCTGTCCAGGAGTGTATCCACCGCCTCCATCTCCCGCGCGAAGCCTTCCGGATCCACGCGCGCCAGACTGACCGCCCGCTCCAGCGCCCCGTCCGCGTCCCAGCGCGCGTGGGCCGCGGCGGGGCTCTCGGTGCCACGATTCCAGGCGCGTAATTGCACCTCGCGGCCGAGCACCCTGCGCAGGCTGATCTCCACGTTGGCCGCCAGCGAGTCCGGGAGCGCGAAGGCGTCCTCCCCGCCCGCCGGGCCCGTGACCGTGGCGGAATTGCTGAGGCCCTGCGTTTGGCCGTCGATGATGCGCACCTGGACGGTGCTGCCGTCGCTCGCAACGGTGGCCTTGAGGAAGAAATCGGCGCCCAGGCGGCGCGCCAGCGAATCCAGTGGGAGCGCGCCGTGCGCCGCGGCCGCGTGGGCCGGAATCACGATGAGGCCAGGGATGTCGGCCAGCGCGGTCTCGATGCTGGCTTCGAGGTGGTTGGCTATCCCTTCCCCAGCCGGTTCGGCAGCCTCGAACGGCAGGATGCTCATCACCATCGGGAGCGCGGCGGACGGTCGCTCCGGCGCCCGCAACACCGCCACGGCCGCCAGCCCGCCCACCCCCGCCAGCAGCAGCACGGCGCCGATCGTCACGGCGCGGCGCACTGCGGGTGGGACCCGCGTGGCGTGGGCGCGGCGGATGCCGTCGTCCGTCCAGTCGAACGCCCAGGCAAGCAGCACGGCGGGCGGGAAGCCGAGCAGCACCACGATGCCCAGCACGAAGCGCGTGGCCTCCGGCAGCCCGTACGTCTCGACGATCGTCTCGGCGGCGGCCAGCGTGACCAGGGCGCCGCCCACGTACATGAGTGCCACCTGCACCACCTTCCGCCGGCGCAGCTCCGCTGACAGGCTGACCAGGGAGGACAGCCAGCGCAACAGGCGATTTCGCTCGGGCGGACGGGCGGCTGGATCCATGATTCCGGATCGCGGGAGGATGGGAACCCCACCCCATGATGGCGTATCCGGCGCCGGAGTACAAGGACGTTGCTGCTCAAGGCGAACATCTCAGCCACTACGGGGTTGCACGATCTTCGAGCCCATGACTCTGAACGGGAGTGCACCCGAATGGCACAGGCCAGCAATGGCGATAAGGTAAGCATCCACTACACCGGCCGTCTGGATGACGGCACGGTATTCGACACGTCTGAGAACCGCGAGCCGCTCGGCTTCGAGCTGGGCTCGGGACAGGTGATCCCCGGCTTCGAGGACGCCGTGCGCGGCATGGAGCCGGGCCAGAAGCAGACCGTCACGATCGCCGCGGAGAACGCCTACGGGCCGCGCCGCGACGATCTGGTCATGAGCTTCCCCCGCGAGCAGCTGCCCGACGGCGTGAACCCCGAGCCGGGGCAGCAGCTGCAGATGCAGACGCAGGAGGGACAGGCGGTGCAGGTGACCGTGCGCGACGCCACGGAGGACGCGCTTATCCTGGACGCCAACCACCCGCTCGCGGGGCAGGACCTCACCTTCGAGATCGAGCTGGTCGAGGTGGGCTGACCCGCTCTGGCGGGGCGGATCGAGTGGGGCGCGGCCGGGAACGGTCAGCGCCCCGCTGCCGTTTCGATCCGCCGCGATCCGCCGCGATCCGCCGCGATCCGCCGCGATCCGCCGCGATC
>JBBDRO010000012.1:0-12156 GCA_040905425.1 Gemmatimonadota bacterium
GCGCTTCGAGCTGCGGGCCGAAGCTCAGCAGGACGATCATGTTGATGAGCAGGTGGAAGAGCAGGTTGTGGGAGAACACGGCCGTGAGCAGGACCCAGAACCGGCCGGCGGCAAGGTGATCCCAGCTGACCAGGAAGTGGCCGGCCATGACCTGGAAGGGCAGCGCCATCCAGAGGAGAAAGACAATGCCGTTCGCCACGGCGAGCGCCGTCACAACGGTCGGACGTCGACTCCGGGTACCCAATGTCATGTTCATTCGCTCGTCGTCGGCATAGCCACGGCAATACTCCCCTCCTCGCGCCTTCCCTGGCGGGCGCATCCACGCCCTCGCTGCCACACGAGAATTCGGCCGCACAACACTAGCCAACAATCGCGCCCGGGGCGATCTTGTGCCGCGGATCGGGGTAGGAGGGCCACGCGGAAGTGGTCCTCGTGAAGACCACGATGGCAGTGCGGGAGTTGAGCAGACCCCGGAGGGCTAGTCCTAACTGGTAAGGCAGCGGTCTTGAAAACCGCCGGGCGCAAGCCCATCGGGGTTCGAATCCCCGGCCCTCCGCTGTACACGATAACGCCGCGGAGCCTCGCCCCTGCGGCGCGGCGGCCGCGGCGCAGTCCTATGTGCTGCGCGGCCGCAGCGCCCGCCCCGCTTCAACCCAGCGCCACGTCCAGGATCATCATGACGATGAAGCCGCCCAGGGCGCTCACCGTGGCTAGGTCGGTATAGCCTTCCTGCTGGGACTCCGGAATCAACTCCTCCACCACCACGTAGAGCATGGCGCCCGCCGCGAAGGCCAGGGCATAGGGGAGGATCGGCTCGACCATGAGCACGGTGGCGGCGCCCACCACGGCCGCCACGGGCTCCACGATGCCCGAGAGCTGGCCGTACCAGAACGCCCGGCCGCGGGCCACGCCGGAGCCCCTCAGGGGCATGGCCACGGCAATGCCCTCGGGGAAGTTCTGCAGGCCGATGCCCACGGCCAGCGCAATGGCCGCCCCGAAGCTCCCCGCTCCGGAGCCGACCAGCGTCGAGGCGCCGCCGAAGGCCACCCCCACCGCCAGCCCCTCCGGAATGTTGTGCAGCGTGATGGCCAGCACCAGGAGTGTGGACCGGTGCAGGTGGGTGTCGGGCCCCTCCTGCGCTTCCAGGGGCATGCCCGGGTGCAGGTGGGGGATGAGACGGTCCGCGATGCCCAGGAAGATCCCACCGGCCGCGATGCCCACGGCGGCGGGGAGCCACGGAATCACCCCCTGGGCCTCGGCCAGCTCGATGGCGGGGATCAGGAGTGACCAGACGCTCGCCGCGATCATGACCCCGGCGGCGAAGCCCAGCATGGACGTGAGGAGCGTCTGCTTCACGGTCCTCGTCACGAAGGCCGAGGCCGCCCCCAGGGCGGTTACGCCCCAGGTGAAGAGTCCGGCCACGGCTGCCTGGGCTATAGGATTGAGCGTGCGGAACCAGTCCATGACCGCCGCCGCGTGGCATATCCCGGGCCATCCGTCGCGCACTGTAGCACGCCGCGGCCGGGTCATACCACGCTCGCACCAGCGTTCCTAACATTCCAGCCGTCTTATGCGCCTATAGGGAGGTGCCCCACGCCGCGGTCGCAGGCCGGCCGCGCCAGGGCGGGGGCTGAGTATCCAACCTGGCAATGCATCTCAGGGAGAAGTCGTCATGATGAAGTGGGCCAAGCTGGTCGTTGGCGGATGTCTGAGCGTGGCACTGATGGTGCCTGGCGTGCTCACCGGCCAGGAGCCGGACCGCCCGCAGGAGCAGCCCTATCGGGTGGGTGAGGCGCTGCCGCCGATGGATCCGGGCAGGGAGATGGTGACGCTGTCCCTGGAGGAGGCGATCGCCCGCGCGCTGGATTCCAACCTGGACATCCAGAGCATCCGCCTGGCGCCGGAGCTGCAGGCGTGGTCGGAGCGAGCCGCCCGGGCCGCGTTCAATCCCACCGTCAACGCCAGTTACGGCTACAACAACTCCACGAACCAGTCCACCAGCCAGCTGGACGGCGGCTCACGCACGACCAGTCAGCGGCAGACGTTCAATACCTCCCTGTCCCAGCCGCTGCCCTGGTACGGCGGGCGGCTCAGCGCCAATTTCAACAATGGGCGCAACGCGACCGATAACGCGTTCTCCACGCGCAATCCCAGCTACAACTCGAACGTCAATTTCAGCTATTCGCAGCCGCTGCTGGCGGGCTTCCGCACCGACAATCAGCGCGCCGCCCTGGAAACGCAGCAGATCCAGGCGGACATCACGGATCTGCAAGTGGCCGCGCAGGTGGAGAGTATCACCGCGCAGGTGAGCCGGGCCTACTGGAGCCTGCGCGCCGCCATCGAACAGATCGAGATCCAGCGCCGCAGCCTGGAGCAGGCCCGCCGTCTGCTGGCCGAGAACGAGCTGCGGGTGGAACTGGGTCAGCGCACCGAGCTCCAGCTCCTGCAGTCACGGGCGCAGGTGGCCAGCGCGGAGCAGTCCCTGCTCAACGCGGAGATCCAGTGGCGTAACCAGGAGCTGGCCTTCAAGCGTTTGCTCATGGGCGGCGCCGACGACCCGCTGCTCGGGCAGACGGTCAATCCGTCCGCGCGGCCGCAACTCACGCAGCCGAGCGTGGACCTGGACGCGGCCATCGCGCGTGCCCTCGAGCAGCGGGCCGACATCCGGCAGCAGCGCATGCAGCGACTCATCTCGGAAGTGAACCTGGACGTTACCCGCAACAACACCCTGCCCAGCCTGGACCTGAGCGCCTCCTATTCGCTCCAGGGCGTGGGCGGCAACCTGTTCCAGCGCTCCGGCCTGGGGGGTGAACCCGTGCTCGTCCAGGAGGGCGGCTATCTCGACGGCCTGCGTTCCATCGCGGATTTCGAGACCCCCTCGTGGAGCATCTCCCTGAGCGGCTCCTATCCCATCGGCACCAGCTCGGCCGAGACCAGCCTGGAGCGCGCGCGCCTCCAGCTGCGCCAGACGGATCTGGCGCTGCGCAACCAGGAACTGGCCATCGTCACGCAGGTCACGAGCGTGGGCCTGGCGGTGCAGAACACCTTCCTGCAGCTCGAGGCGGCGCGCCGCAGCAGGGAGGCCGCGGAGGAGAGCGCCGACGCCGAGCTGGCGCGCTACGAACTGGGTGTGGCCACGCTCTTCGAAGTGGTCACTGCGCAGAACTCGGTGACGTCCGCCCGGCTCTCGGAGCTGCAGTCCACCATCAACCACCTGAACGCCATCGCCGACTTCGATCGCATCCAGCGCATCGGCGGGTAAACGGCGGCGAGGATGCACGCCGTTGCGCGGCGCGGGTCGCAGGGGACGTCGCTTAACATCCCCGTCTCGCGGGGCCTCCATACTGGTGAAGCCCGGTGATGACATCCGGGCGGCACACCACGCGGCGGCCGGACCGCCGGATGCAGGAGGAGCAAGATGCGTTACGCGTTGAGGGGTTTGCTGGTGGCGGCGGCGGTGACGGGGCTGAGCGCGGCCGACGTTGCCGCCCAGAGGCGGGCCGGCATGGGGCAGGGGATGGGCCAGGGGATGAGGCAGGGCATGGCACAGGGGATGGCCCAGGGCATGGGTCAGGGTGCGCAGCGGGCGGAGCAGGCGCTGCGCCTGCGTGAGGCGCTGGACCTCACGGATGAGCAGGTCGGTCGGCTGGAGACGCTCCGCCAGCAGCAGGTGGTGCACCGCCAGGCCATGGCCGAGGCGGGCATCGCCATCCGTTCGAAGGTGGCGGCCGGGGAGCTCACGGCCGTGCAGGCCAGCGACGAGTTCCAGGCGCTGCGCCAGTCCATGCGCGAGACGCACGCAGACGGTGCGCTGCGCGAGATTCTGACCGACGAGCAGCACCAGATCCTGGCGCGTCAGGCACGGGCCAACCGTGCGGGCGCCATGCGGGGCGGTGCGGGCATGCGCGGTGGGCAAGGCATGCGCGGCCGGATGGCCCCCGGCATACGCGGCGGCGCCGTCATCCCCCCGGTGGGCGGGGGCGGCCGCTAGTTTCGACTCCATCCCCATGAAAGCGGGCTCGGCGCACCACGCGCCGGGCCCGCTTCTCCTTTCATGACAAGCGTTTACGGAACAACCTTGATTCAGTTGTTGAACGGTGTTAATCTCATGGCGGCCGTTCATCCAACCAGTGGTGCTTCATGGGAATCGCAGAACGTCGGGAACGGGAGCGCGAGCAGGTGCGCACCCTCATCGTGGAAGCGGCGCGGGACATCCTCTCCGCGGAGGGGCTGGAGGCGCTTTCCATGCGCGCCATCGCGGAGCGTATCGAGTATTCGCCGGCCACCATCTACCTGTATTTCAAGGACAAGGACGAGCTCATCCGCGAAGTGGTCCAGCAGGGCATGGATCGAATGAGCCGTGCCGCTCAGGCGGAGGTGTTCGCCGCGGGCCCGGAGGCCAGCGCGCTCGAGCAGTACGCCGCCATGGGTCGGGCTTACGCCCGCTTTGCCATCGACAACCCCGCCTACTTCCGCGTCATGTTCGAGCTCCCGGCCACGGCCGAGTTCGAGTGTCCGGAGCCCGAGGAGGATGGCGCCGGAAACGGTGACGGCTTCGCCAACGTAGTGGCGGCCATCGAGCGCGCCATGGCGGAGGGCAGCGTGGCGCCGGGTGACGCCCACCGCACGGCGCTCATCGGTTGGGGCCTCATCCACGGATTGACGTCGCTCTATCTGGCCGGTCACCTGCGCGACAGCGTGACGGACCACGAGGCATTCATGACCCTGGTGGATGACGCCATGCGCAGCGTGCACGGCGGCTGGGAGCAGCCCGCGTGAGAGCCATGAAACCTGCTATGAGGATCCACAGCGTGTCCTACATCAAGCGACGTACCCGCGTCTTCCTTCCGGCGCTGCTCGGGCTGCTTGCCCTGGCACCGCTCCCGGGCGCGGCGCAGCAGCATTCCGTGGACGTGGAGGCGGCGCTCCGCACCGCCTACGAACACAGCCGTGAGTTGCTCGACGCCCGGGCCCAGTACCACAACGCCGAGGCCCGCGTGGACGAGGCGTGGGGCAGCGTCATGCCTTTTCTGGACCTGAACGCCAGCTATACCCGGAATCTGGCCGTGCCGCTGAATTTCCTGCCGGCCATCATCTTCGATCCGGACGCCGACCCCGATGAGCTGGTGGGCGTGAAGTTCGGCTCCGACAACCTGTGGAGCCTGCAGCTGCGTGCGGAGCAGCCGCTCTTCGACGGCGCCGCCTTCATCGGCCTCGGCGCCGCCCAGCGCTTCCGCAATCTGCAGCTGGAGATCGTGCGTGGCCGCGCGGCGGAACTGACGGCCACCGTGCAGCTGGCGTTCTACGACGCGTTGCTGGCGCGGGAGGCCTTCCGGCTGAGCCAGAACACGGTGGAGCGTGTGCGTCAGACGCTGGAGGAGACGCGCAAGATGAACGCGGCGGGGCTGGCCTCGGACTACGACGTGCTGCGTCTGGAGGTGGAGCTGGCCAACGTGGAGCCCAACCTCATGCGCGCCCGGAACGCGCTGGCGGCGGCCGAGCGCGGCCTGGCGGTCCGCATGGGCCTGGACGGCATCGATTCGCTGCGCGTGGAGGGGACGCTCACCGCGCTCGGCAATGACGTCATCGAAGGGCTGGACGGCGCGGCCGATGCGGACGCGCTGGCCGCCGCGTTGAAGGCGGATCTGCCCGACGTCCAGGAGGCCGTGGGCGCCGCGCTCGAGAACCGGTCCGATCTGCGGCAACTCCGGCTAACGGAGGAGCTGCGGCGGACCGAACTGGCCGTGGAGCGCTCCGGCTATCTGCCGCGCGTCCTCCTCTTCGGCACGTACAACATCAACGCGCAGCAGAACGGGGATCCGGCATTTTTCGGTCGGGACAGCAGCGAGCGCTCCTTCGGCAGGGCCGTGGGCGTACAGGTCAGCGTACCGCTCTTCAGCGGACTGCAGCGGCCGGCGCGCGAGGCGCAGACGAAAGCGGTCATCCGCCAGGTGGAGGCGCAGGAGGAGCTGCTGAGCGCGCAGGTGGAGAACGAGGTGCGCACGCTGCTGGACCAGGTGCGGGAGGCGGCCGATCGGCGCGTGGCTCAGCGCGGGGCGCTGGCGCAGGCCGAGCGCGGCTATGAGATAGCCCGCACGCAGTATCGCGAAGGGATCAGCAGTCCGCTGGAGGTGACGGACGCGGAGGTGGCGCTCCGGCAGAGTGAATACAACTACGCGCAGGCGGTCTACGACTATCTGACCGCCCGCGTCCAGCTGGATAGGGCAATGGGCGTCGCACCCGCCATGGGTGAGGACGGCACGGTGACTCTGGCCATGGGAATGGAATCGTGAGCACGCTTACACGGTGGTACAGGGCGGGTGCGCCCGCGCTCGTTCTGGGGGCCCTGGTGGCCGCCTGCGGCGGCGGGAGTGAGGCCCAGCAGTCCTCGGGGCAGGACGCGGACAGCGCGGGTCCGGATGGGACCGCGGGGAGTGCGCGCGTCGTCAACGTGCAGGTGCGCGAGCTCACCTCCGAGCCGTTCGCCGAATACGTCACGGTAACCGCCGAGGTGCAGGCCGAGCGGGACGTCACCGTGGCGGCCGAGGAGGGCGGCGTCATCCGCGCCGTGCTGGCGGAGAAGGGTACGCGTCTGGCGGCGGGCCAGCCCATTGCCCGCATCGACGACCGGGTGCTGCGCGCGCAGTTCCAGCAGGCGCAGGCGGAGGCCAGTCTGGCGGCCGAGACCTGGCAGCGCCAGCAACGGCTCTGGGAGCAGGACCGCATCGGCACGGAGTTGTCCTACCTGCAGGCAAAGTACGCGGCGGAGCGGACGGCGGCGGCCGCCCGGGGGCTCCAGGAGCGCCTGGATCGGATGACCATTCGTGCGCCCATCAGCGGCGTGCTCGAGGAGCGCGGTGTGGAGGTGGGCAGCACGGTGGCCGTCGGCAGCCCGGTGGCGCGGATCGTGGATGCCGATCCCGTGAAGGTGGTGGGCGGCGTTCCGGAGCGCTACGCCGCGCAGGTTGTGCAGGGCGCGCCGGCCACGGTCGGCTTCGACAATCGCCCCGGGGCCCTGGAGGGCCGCACCCGCTTCGTGGGCAGCGCCGTGGACGTGCAGAGCCGCACCTTCCTGGTGGAGGTGGACGTGCCGAATCCCGGCAGTGCCCTGAAGCCCGGCATGCAGGCGCGGCTGAGCGTGCAGCTGCGCTCCATCGACGAGGCGCTGCTCGTGCCGCGGGACGCCGTGCTGCGCAGCGCGGACGGCTACGTGGTCTACGTGGTGGTCGAGGAGGCCGGGCAGAGCGTGGCCCGGGCGCGCGCCGTGGAGCTGGGGGCCGGCTCGGCCGGCCAGGTGGTGGTGGATGCCGGACTGTCGGCGGGTGACCGGGTCATCGTGGTGGGGCAGCAGCAGGTGGCCGCGGGGGACGTGGTCCGCGTGGTCGACATCGCCGGGGAGGAGTCGTCTCGATGAGCGCCGATCACCACAAGGAGCGTCACTTCGGGCCCACCAACCTGGCCATCGCCAACCGCATCACGGTGGGCGGGCTGGTGTTCATCATCGCCACGCTGGGCTTGCTGTCCTATCGCACGGTCCCCAAGGAGGCGTCACCGGAGATCACCATTCCCATGGTGTCCGTGTCCACGGTCTATCCGGGGGTTTCCCCCAAGGATATGGAGACCCTGGTCACCCGTGTGATCGAGGACGAGCTGAACAAGATTGCCGACATCACGCAGCTCACCTCGGCCTCGGACCAGGGCTACTCGAACGTGACCGCCGAGTTCGATATCCAGATGGACATGGACGAGGCGCTCCAGAAGGTCCGTGACAAGTTGGACCTGGCCAAGCCCAAGCTCCCCGCCGACGCGGAGGAGCCGGTCCTCACGGAGTTCAACCTGTCCGAGTTCCCCATCATGCAGGTA
The DNA here is from genome assembly GCA_040905425.1 of Gemmatimonadota bacterium. Classification (GTDB taxonomy): domain Bacteria; phylum Gemmatimonadota; class Gemmatimonadetes; order Longimicrobiales; family RSA9; genus JBBDRO01. The sequence continues at coordinate 7,864 of JBBDRO010000012.1, forward strand.
AACATCTCGGGGGCGTACGGGCTGGTGCGGCTGAAGGAGGTGGCCGAGGACATCCAGGACGAGCTGGAGCAGATCCCGGCGCTGCTGGAGGCGCGTCTGTCCGGCGGGCTGGAGCGTGAGGTCCGCGTGGACGTGGACCTGGAACGGCTGCAGTTCCACGGCGTGGCGTTCACCGACGTCATCGACGCCATCCGGGCCGAGAACGTGAACGTGCCGGGCGGCAGCATCGACGTGGGCACGCAGGAATTCCTGGTGCGCGTGGCCGGGGAATTCCAGGATACGCGCGAGATCGAGGACGTGGTGGTGGCCACCTTCAACGGGCGCAACGTGAAGGTTCGGGACGTGGCGCGGGTGGACTTCGGCTTCAAGGACGAGGCCAGCTACGCCCGCCTGGACGGCAGCCCCGTGGTGACGCTGGACATTGTCATGCGCTCCGGTGAGAACATCATCGAGACGGCCGACGAGGTGAAGGCGGTGGTGGCCGGCATGCAGCCCACGCTGCCGCCGAGCACCGTGGTCAAGTTCACCTCGGATCAGTCCAAGGACATCCGGGCCATGGTGGCCAGCCTGGAGAACAACATCATCTCCGGCCTGCTGCTCGTGGTGGCGGTGCTGCTCTTCTTTCTGGGAGTGCGCAACGCCTCCTTCGTGGGCATCTCCATCCCGCTGTCCATGTTGCTCTCCTTCATTGTCCTGAAGATGGTGGGCATCAGCATGAACATGATCGTGCTGTTCTCGCTGATCCTGGCGCTGGGCATGCTGGTGGACAACGCCGTGGTGGTGGTGGAGAACATCTACCGCCACCTGGAGCAGGGCTATGACAACTTCACCGCGGCCCGGCTGGGCACGGGCGAGGTGGCCCTGCCCATCATCTCCTCCACGCTGACCACGCTGGCGGCCTTCCTGCCGCTGGTCTTCTGGCCGGACATCATGGGCGAGTTCATGGGCTACCTGCCCAAGACGCTCATCATCACGCTGTCCAGTTCCCTCTTCGTGGCGCTGGTGGTGGTGCCGCCGCTGTGCGCCATGTTCATGCGCCTGGACCACGGGCCCCGACGGGAGCTGCGGCGTCCCATGCGCTGGCTGCTGGCCGGGGTGGCGGCGGCTTTCCTGCTCATCGTGGCGTCCAACAACGTGCTCGCGGCCGCGCTGATGGCGCTGATCGCGGTGGGCGTCTACTTCCTGCACACGCTGGTGCTGTCCCGTATGGCGCGCTGGTTCCAGGCTGAGGGCCTGCCGCGCCTGGTGGAGGACTACAAGCGCCGCCTGCGCTGGTCGCTGGCGCACCGTGCCGTCATCCTGGGCGGAGCGGTGGCGGTCTTCGTGGGCAGCTTCATCCTCTTCGGCGCGCTGAACGCCGGCGTGGAGCTCTTTCCCGAGGACATTCCGCCCGCCACGGTCTATGCCCGCGTGGATGTGCCGTCCGGCACGGTCACCGAGTTCACTAATGAGGTGGCCGCCCGGCTCGAGGACAGGCTGGCCGGCATCGAGGGCATGGTCGACGCCAAGTCGGTGGTTACCACGGTGGGGGCGGGGGGTCGCGGCGGTCTCTTCGGGTCCAACGCGGAGGGGTCTGTTGCCATCAACTTCGTGGACTATCAGGACCGTCAGGCGGATGTGTTCGCCACCCTGGCGGCCATGCAGGGGCGCCTGGGGCAGGGGATTGCCGGCGCCAACGTCACGGTCGAGAAGCCGAGCAACGGGCCCAGCAGCGGTAAGCCCGTCACGATCGAGTTGATCGGTCCCGAGGTGGAGCGCCTGAAGGAGCTGTCCGACAGCGCACTGCTGCTCATCAAGGCCGCATCCGTCTACAGCCGGCTGGAGGGGCTGGAGAGTGACATGCAGCGCGGCCGCGCCGAGGTGGTGGTGCGGGTGGATCGGGAGGCGGCGGCGCTCTACGACCTGAACACCAGCCAGATCGGGAGCACGGTGCGCACCGCCATCCAGGGCTCCGAGGCGGCCAAGTACCGCTCCGGCAATGACGAGTATGACATCACGGTGCGCCTGGACATGATGTACCGCAACTCGGTGGAGGCGCTGGCCGACCTCACCATCATGGCCGACGGCGGCCGGCAGATCCCCCTCAATTCCGTGGCCAGCTGGCACGTGGACGAGGGGCTCGGCACGGTCAAACGCAAGGACATGGACCGCGTGGCCACCGTGACCTCCAACGTGCGCGCCGGCGAGCAGAGCGCCGCCGTACTGGGCCAGGTCCAGGAGGTGCTGGCGCCCTTCGCCGCGAGCCTGCCCGCGGGCTACTCGCTGCGCTACGGCGGGCAGCAGGTGGACATGGCGGAGTCCATGGCCTTCCTGAGCAGCGCCTTCATGATCGCGCTCCTGCTCATCGCGCTCATCCTGATGTCCCAGTTCAACTCGGTGCTGCAGCCGCTCATCGTGATGACCTCGGTGATCATGTCCACGGTGGGCGTACTGCTCGGGCTGCTCCTCTTCCGCATGCCCTTCGGCATCATCATGACGGGCGTGGGCGTGATCTCCCTGGCCGGCATCGTGGTCAACAACGCCATCGTGCTGATCGACTATATCGACCTGCTCAGGGAGCGCGACGGGCTCTCGCGTGACGAGGCGCTCGTCGAGGGCGGGGCCACCCGTTTCCGGCCCGTCATCCTGACTGCGGTGACCACCATCCTGGGGCTGGTGCCGCTGGCCATTGGCTTCAACTTCGACTTCTTCGGCTTCTTCTCGAGCCTGGATCCGGACCTGTACTGGGGAGGCGAGCAGGCGGCGTGGTGGGGCCCCATGGCCATCGCGGTCATCGCGGGCCTGGCGTTCGCCACCGTCCTCACCCTGGTCGTGGTCCCGGTCCTTTACGCCGTACTGGATGACCTGGCCAGCTGGTTCCGCCGGACCTTCACCCGCGCCGGGGAGCCTGCCGGTCCGCCGCTGCTCGAGATCGAACTGCCGCCGCCCCCTCCGGCCCACGACGGGCGGCCGCGCGCCGGTGCGCGCGAGCTGGAGGAGGCGCTGGCGCGCTTTCAGCAAGGGCCCAGCACGGCCTGAGCAAGCGACGACGCCCGTCCTGCGGCGCCGCCGGGGGAGACTCCGGCGGCGCCGCTGCGTCCGGGTCCCTTGACGTCCGCCCCGTCCAGGCTGTTCTTCTCGCGCACACGCACACGCACACGCACACGCACACGCGCACGCACGAGTTGAGCACGCCAACGTTGCATTACGCAGGCGGGTGCGCGTACTTTGGGAACCATAACATTCAGTGATGCTGCCGCTGGCATCCGCCAAGCGGGTCCCCCCCTCTCCCCGGGGACCCGACAGTTTTCTGCATCCAATTTCAGTGCACGTACACTGACCAGAGGTCGTGCCATGCGCCGCCGCGTCATACCACGCGTACCGGTAGTCTCGCCCCGCGCTCGCGCGCGGCGGCTGCGCGTGGCTGTGTGTCTGCTGGTGACCCTGGTCCCGACGGTCGTGCTCTCGTGCGCGGACGGCGGTCCGCTGGCCACGCCCGCGCCCAACCTGGCGCCGCTCGGCTTTGCGCCCGCGTACAACTACTTCGGCGCCTCGGCCAGCTCGGCTGACATCAACCGCATCCGCCTGACCGCGCGGGACGCCGCCGATGGACGCCTGCTCACGGCCGACACGGTGGACGTGGACGCGGACGCCAGTGAATGGCGGCTCGACCTGGACGTGCCGGTGGAACCGGGGCGTGTGATCCAGGTGGTGGTGACCATCGAGCTCATCAACGTGGTGGGCGGGGTGGAGACGGTGCAGTGGAGCGGGCAGACCGCGCCCATCAGCGCCTCCGCGGGTCAGCCGCAGGCGCCGGCCCCCGTGGAGCTGTACCAGGGGCCGCCGGGGAACCTGGCGGTGGTGAGTCTGACGCTTTCCGAGCAGCACGTGTCCCTGGCCGAGCGGGATAGCGCGGACGTGACGGTGGCCGTGGTGTCGGAGTCCGGCACGCCGGAGGTCTTCTGGTCGACCACGGATTCCAGCGTGGTAGGGCTGGAAGGGCACGCGGGCGGAGCCCGCTTGCGCGCACTGCGGCCGGGCACGGCGCGCATCATGGCGGTGGCCGGGCCCCGCGCCGACACCCTGGAGCTGATGGTGCTCCAGCGCATCAGCGGCGTGCGCGTCCGCCCCGATAGCGTGGAGCTGAGCAGCCTGGGCGCGGAGGCATCCTTCACGGCGGACGTGCTCGACGGACAGGGCGCGCCGATGGCCGGGGAGGACGTGGTGTGGACCAGCGGGGACACCGCCGTGGCGGTCCACCTAGGCGGCGGGCGTTTCCGCGCCGTGGTGGCCGGGCGGGCCGTGGTCTCGGCC
>JBBDRO010000013.1:0-12143 GCA_040905425.1 Gemmatimonadota bacterium
GCGAGGGCGGCCGTACCGTGGGCGCCGGCGTGGTCACCGAGGTGGTGGAGTAATGCCGCGCGACAAGATCATCCTGGCCTGCACGGTCTGCCAGGAGCGGAACTATTACACGACCAAGAACAAGCGCAAGCACCCCGAGCGGCAGGAGTGGAAGAAGCACTGCCCACGGTGCAATGCGCACACGGCGCACAAGGAAACGAAGTAAGCGGTCCGCCGCGAGGAGACCATGGCATCATCCATCGTAACGCGGACCCGCGACTTCACGGCCGAGGTGGTCGAGGAGATCAAGAAGGTGACGTGGCCGGATTGGCCACAGCTGAAGAACAGCACCATCGTGATTCTCATTTTCTGCTTCATCGTGGCCGCCATCATCTGGCTCATGGACGTGGTTGTCCGGCAGATCCTGGACGTCATCATGAGCCTGTTCGCGGGTTGACATGAGTGAAGAGGCGCGCTGGTTCGCCGTGCAGACGTATTCCGGGCACGAGAACAAGGTCAAGAAGCTCATCGAGCACCGCATTGCCGCCGAGACCGGCGAAACGCCCGAGGAGAAGGGGATCCAGGAGGTCATGGTCCCCACTCAGGACGTGGTCGAGATCAAGAACGGCAAGCGGGTGACCGTGACGCGCCGCCTCTATCCTGGCTACGCGCTGGTGAAGATGGTGATGGATCAGCGCACCATGCACGTGATCAACAACATCCAGGGCGTCATCAAGTTCGTGGGGGGTGGCGCGCAGCCGCAGCCCCTGCGCGATGACGAGATCAACAAGATCCTCGGACTCACGCCGGTAGAGGAAGAGGCCGAACCGCGGGAGGAGATTCCCTTCCGCGCGAAACAGGTGGTGGAGGTGACCGAGGGTCCCTTCTCCGACTTCACCGGAACCGTTCAGGAAGTCTACCACGACAAGGGTAAGGTCAAGGTCGAGGTGAGCCTGTTCGGCCGGCCGACCTCCGTGGAGCTGGATTACACGCAGCTCAAGGGATATTAGCGGCAATGGCCAAGAAGGTTGTCGGATTCATCAAACTCCAGGTGCCCGCGGGGGCAGCCAATCCCGCGCCGCCGGTCGGGCCTGCACTGGGTCAGCACGGCGTGAACATCATGGAGTTCTGCAAGACGTTCAACGCCCGCACGCAGGGGCAGCCTGGGATGATCATCCCGGTGGAGATCACGGTCTTCGCGGACCGCAGCTTCACCTTCATCACCAAGACGCCTCCGGCGCCGGTGCTCATCAAGAAGGCGGCGAACCTGCCCAAGGGATCAGCGGTGCCGCATCGGGACAAGGTCGGCCAGATCAGGCGTGACAAGGTGCGCGAGATCGCCGAGCTCAAGATGCCGGACCTGAACGCGGCCAACGTGGAGTCCGCCATGCGGATGATCGAGGGCACGGCACGCTCCATGGGCATCCAGGTGGTGGACTGATGCCGAAGCATGGCAAGCAGTATGGCAAGGCGGTGGCGGTCGTGCCGGCGCGCGAGGCCCCGGTAGGCGACCCGAACGACGCACTCCAGTTCGTCAAGGAGGTGGCGTTCGCCAAGTTCGACGAATCGGTGGAAGTGGCGGTGCGCCTGGGCGTGGACCCGCGCCATGCGGACCAGGTGGTGCGCGGTACGGTGGTGCTGCCCCACGGCACGGGCAAGACCGTGCGGGTGCTGGTCCTGGCGCAGGGCGAGAAGCTGCGTGAGGCCGAGGAAGCCGGCGCGGATTTCGCGGGTCCGGACTACGTCCAGAAGATCAAGGACGGCTGGCTGGATTTCGACGTGGCCGTGGCCACGCCGGACATGATGGGGCAGGTCGGCCAGCTGGGCCGCGTGCTCGGGCCCCGTGGCCTCATGCCCTCGCCCAAGGCCGGTACCGTCACCATGGACGTGGGGAAGGCCGTGCGGGAGATCAAGGCCGGTAAGATCGAGTTCCGCGTGGACAAGACCGGCAACGTGCACGCCCCCATCGGCCGTGTGTCCTTTCCGATGGAGAGCCTGCGGGACAATCTGGCGGCCTTCATGGAGACGGTGGTGCGTGCCAAGCCAGCCGCCGCGAAGGGGGCCTACGTGCGCAGCGTGACCGTGTCCAGCACCATGGGACCGGGCGTGCGCATCGATCCGAACCTCTACCGCCGGACGGGTGCCTGATGAAGGTCCACGAGAAGCAGCAGGTCGTCGAGTCCGTTGCCGAGAAGCTGGGCAAGGCCACGGCTTTCTATCTGACGGACTTCACGGGCCTCAACGTGAAGAAAATGACGGCCCTGCGGGCGCGCCTGCGCGCCGAGGGTGTGGAGTACCTGGTCGTGAAGAACACGCTCGTGGAGCGTGCGCTGGACGGCATGGACATGCCGGACATCGCGGAGTTCTTCAAGGGACCCACGGGACTGGTGATCGGTCAGGACGACGCCGTTACGGCGGCGAAGGTGCTGGCCGAGTTCGCCAAGGACCACGACAACAAGCCCGCCGTGAAGGTGGGCGTCGTGGATCGCCGGGCGGTGACCGCTGACGAGGTCACGCGTCTCTCGAAGCTGCCGCCGCGCGAAATGCTCCTGGCGGAGCTCGCGGGGCTGCTCGAGTCGCCGATGGCGCAGTTCGCCTACGCACTGGAGGCAAAGCTGCACGAGTTCGTCGGTCTACTGGAAGCGCTGCGCTCGGAGCGGGAAGCCGCTTAGGCGGCCGTGACCGTAACGCGCCGATTACCATCAATCCGTATCACAGGAAGAAGCGATCATGGCCAACACCCAGGAACTGCTCGACACCATCGGCAACATGACCGTCCTCGAGCTCGCGGACTTCGTGGAGCAGTTCAAGGATAAGTTCAATGTCACCGCTGTTATGGCCGCTCCGGCGGCCGGCGCGGGTGGCGCGGGCGCCGCGGCCGAGGCCGTGGAGGAGCAGACGGAGTTCGACGTCGTCCTCACGGCGGCCGGCGGCAAGAAGATCCAGGTCATCAAGGTGGTCCGCGAGGTCACCAGCCTGGGGCTGAAGGAAGCCAAGGACCTCGTCGACAACCCGCCCAAGGCGGTGAAGGAGGGCGTGTCCAAGGAAGAGGCCGAGCAGGTCAAGGCCAAGCTCGAGGAGCAGGGCGCCGAAGTCGAGCTGAAGTAGTCCCTCCCGATCGGCGCCGGGTGGCGGTCGGGGTGCGAGCAGCGCCCCGACCGCCCGCGCCGGAGGGACCAGGGATGACTTCGGCTCACGGGAGTGCCCATGCTCGTCAAGAGCAAACCGACAATCTACGTACCGTACCACATCCCCGCCGCCGTTCGGGAACGGGCGCTTCGCCTGTACCCGCGGTCGGGGGTTTCTGCGCTTGTTTCCCGGGCCTGCCGGCCTGAGGAGGGGTAATCGTCTTGGCTAAGAAGAAGAACGCCAGCGCCGCGAGTTCCAACGGGGCCACTGCCGCGTCCAACGGAAATGGCAGCGGCGGCCTGCCCAGCGTCAGCTTCGCCAAGCTGCCGCCGGGCATGAGCATGCCGAACATGCTCGACGTCCAGGTACGCGCCTTCAAGATGCTGCTGCAGCAGAACGCGCCTGCGGAAGAGCAGGTGGACGTGGGGCTGGAGCGGGTCTTCAACGAGGTGTTCCCCATCTCCGACGTGAACGAGAAGTTCTCGCTGGAGTTCGTGGCCTACAGCCTCGGTGAGCCGAAGTACGCCGTGGAGGAGTGCATCGAGCGGGACATGACCTATGCCGCGCCGCTCAAGGCCACGCTCCGGCTGGTGGTCTGGGAGGACACGGAGGATGACGACGAGCGGCGTCCCAAGGACATCATCGAGAAGGAGGTCTACCTGGGTGACCTCCCGCTTCTGACGGATCTGGGAACGTTCATCATCAACGGCTCCGAGCGGGTCATCGTGAGCCAGTTGCACCGTTCGCCGGGCGTGGTGTTCGAGGAGACGATCCACCCCAACGGATCGCGCCTCTTCAGCTCCCGGATCATTCCGTTCCGGGGCTCGTGGGTGGAGTTCACGATCGACATCCACGATGTCATCTACGTCCATATCGACAAGAAGAAGAAGTTCCCGGCCACGGCGCTGCTGCGCGCCTTCGGGTACGGGTCCGACGAGGACGTGCTGCGCCTTTTCCTCACCACGCGTGAGGCCGACCTCACCGAGGAGCCCGAGGGTGGGCAGCGCCGCGACGCGATCGGCACGCTGCTGGCCGAGGACGTGGTGGACCCCGAGTCCGGCGAGGTGCTGGCGGAGACAGCCGAGGAGCTGACCGAGGAGCTGGTGGATCGTCTGATCCGGGCGGAGGTGAGCACGGTCAAGGTGTTCACCAGCGGCCATCAGGGCCGAGGGGAGAGCCCGCTTCTCAAGAACACGCTGCGCAAGGATCCCACGGAGGACGAGGCCGGAGCGCTGAAGGCCATCTATTCGCTGCTCCGTCCGGGCGACCCGCCCAACATCGAGACGGCGCGCGTGGCTCTCGAGCGCATCTTCTTCAATCCCAAGCGCTACGATCTCGGGCGGGTGGGCCGCTACAAGATCAATCAGCGCCTGGGCGTGGACCTGCCGCCCAGCACCACGGTGCTCACGCAGCAGGATTTCATTGCCATCATCCGCTACCTGATCGAGTTGAACGACGGGCGCGGCTTCGTGGATGACATCGACCACCTGGGCAATCGGCGCGTGCGTAGCGTGGGCGAGCTCATTGCCAACCAGTTCTCGGTCGGTCTGTCGCGCATGGCGCGCCTCGTGAAGGAGCGCATGTCCATCACCACGGACGTCGACAAGATGAGCATCGACGACCTGGTCAACGCCCGTACCGTAAGCGCCGTCATCCAGGCGTTCTTCGGCTCGAGCCAGCTCAGTCAGTTCATGGATCAGACGAATCCGCTGGCGGAGCTCACGCACAAGCGACGGCTGTCCGCCCTCGGACCGGGCGGGCTCACCCGCGAGCGCGCCGGCTTCGAAGTGCGCGACGTGCACTATTCCCACTACGGGCGGATGTGCCCCATCGAGACGCCGGAAGGCCCGAACATCGGGCTCATCACCAGTCTCACCACGTTCTCGCGCATCAATGACCTGGGGTTCATCGAGACGCCCTACCGGAAGGTGGAAGACGGCCGGGTGACCGACGAGGTGGTGTGGCTGGACGCGAACGCGGAGGAGACCGCCACGATCGCGCAGGCCAATGCCCCGCTCAACGACAATGGCACGTTCCGCAACGAGTTCGTGCTCTGCCGGCAGCGCGGTGACTTCCCGCTACTCTCGCCGGACGAAATCACCTTCATGGACGTGGCACCGGACCAGCTGGTCTCGGTGGCCGCGGCGCTGATTCCGTTCCTCGAGCACGATGACGCCAACCGCGCGCTCATGGGCTCGAACATGCAGCGGCAGGCGGTGCCTCTCCTCTATCCCTCCGCACCGCTGGTGGGGACGGGACTGGAAGAGAAGGTGGCGCGTGATTCCGGCGCCGTGATCCTGGCCAAGCGCCCGGGCTTGATCACCCGTGTGACCGCGGACGAGATCATCATCGACACGGGCGCCGTGACGCCCGGCGCCACCGACGAGCCGCTGGCCAAGCTGGCGCAGTTCGACCGCTATCGGCTGAAGAAGTACTGGCGTACCAACCAGGACACGGCCATCAACCAGCGGCCGCTCGTGCAGCAGGGTCAGCAGGTCGAGGCCGGCACCATCCTGGCCGACGGCGCGTCCACGGACCATGGTGAGCTGGCGCTCGGCCAGAACCTGGTCGTGGCCTTCATGCCCTGGTACGGCCACAACTTCGAGGACGCCATCGTCCTCAGTGAGCGCCTGGTCAAGGATGACGTCTACACGTCCATCCACATCCAGGAGCTGGAACTGCACGTCCGGGACACCAAGCGCGGCATGGAGGAGATCACGCGCGAGATCCCGAACGTGGCGGAGGAGAGCCTCACCAATCTGGACGAGCGTGGGGTGGTCCGCATCGGTGCCCGTATGAAGAGCGGTGACATCCTGGTGGGCAAGATCACGCCGAAGGGTGAGACGGAGCTCTCGCCCGAGGAGAAGCTCCTCACGGCCATCTTCGGTGAGAAGGCCAAGGACGTGAAGGACTCGTCCCTGAAGGTGCCGCCCGGCATGGAGGGTACGGTCATCGACGTCAAGATCTTCAGCCGGCGGATCGACGATCCCCTCCTGGAAAAGGAGCGGGGCGAGCGCATCGGCCGCCTGCGGACGGACGAGCGGGATGAGATCCGGCGCATCTCCGAGGCGCGTGATGAGGAGCTCCGCGAGCTGATCAAGGGTCAGACCGTGACGCTGATGCTCAAGCGCGGCACGGTGGAGCCGTTCATCGAGGAGGGCACCAAGCTCACCGCCAAGGTGCTGGATGACCTGGACCTCAGCCAGGTGGACCTCACCACGCTGAAGGTGCAGAAGAAGGACGCCAACGAGCGGATCCGACGCCTGGTTTCCGAGGCCAAGGGGCGCATCGAGCGTATCCGGGAGAAGACCGAGGAGCAGATCGACAAGGTCTTCCAGCCGGACGAGCTGTCCCCCGGCGTGGTGCAGCTCGTGAAGGTCTACGTGGCCGAGAAGCGCAAGATCAGCGTGGGTGACAAGATGGCCGGCCGGCACGGCAACAAGGGCATCATCGCCCGCATCGTGCCGGAGGAGGACATGCCGTTCCTCCCCGATGGCCGGCCCGTGGACATCTGCCTGAACCCCCTGGGCGTGCCCAGCCGCATGAACGTGGGGCAGGTACTGGAGACGCACCTGGGATGGGTCTGCCGCCTGCTCGGTTTCGAGGCCAAGACGCCCGTCTTCCAGGGCGCTTCGGAGCACGAGGTGGGTGCGTTGCTCAAGGTGAGCGGGGTGACCTGGGCGCATGATGCGCTGGGGATCACCTCCGCCCGTCCGCCGGAGTTCCAGCGGGACACTACCGAGACCCTGCTGCGCGCCATGGCGGCCGTGGGCGGGGACGAAGTGGCGGCCTCCACGGAAGAGGGGGCGCGCCCGTCGCTGGGGCGTTCCCTGGATGCCTACGTCGAGGCCAAGCTGCCCAAGGACGTGCGGGGGCGCCTGGAGGAGCTGGCCGACTACGTCGTGGCCGCCGGCACCGAGCTGGCGGAGCGTGCGGAGGCGGAGCTGGCCGAGCGTTTCCCGGCCATCGCGGCCCTCGGCAAGCGGAAGGGCGCGCTCAAGGCCGGCCTGGACGACGCCGTCGTGGAATTCATCGAGGCGGCGGGCCTCACGCCGATCGGCAAGGTGTGGCTGCGCGACGGCCGCAGCGGGGTGCGCTTCGACTTCCCGGTCACGGTGGGTGTCATGTACGTGCTGAAGCTGTCACATCTGGTGGATGACAAGATCCACGCGCGTTCCATCGGACCCTACTCGCTGGTCACGCAGCAGCCGCTGGCGGGTAAGGCCCAGTTCGGCGGGCAGCGCTTCGGTGAGATGGAGGTGTGGGCGCTGGAGGCCTACGGCGCCGCGCATACGCTGCAGGAGATCCTCACGGTCAAGAGTGACGACGTTTCCGGACGCTCACGCGTCTACGAAGCCATCGTGAAGGGAGACAACCTCCCGGAGCCGGGCATTCCGGAGTCGTTCAACGTGCTGGTGAAGGAGCTGCAGTCGCTCGGGTTGAGCGTGACGCTCGGGCGTGAGGAATAGCAGGGTTACCTACCCGTACGGCGCCGGTCCGCGAGGCCGGCGCCGCACGGGGCGGTCTGGAGTTTGGCATCTGCCTTTCATGGCGAAAGCCGGAGATTTAGAGCATGATCGATTTCCCGCGTACCCGCGAGCCGCGGTCCAGCGACTTCGACTTCATTCAGCTGCGCATCGGGTCTCCCGAAGAGATCCGCAGCTGGTCCTACGGTGAGGTCGTCAAGCCGGAGACGATCAACTACCGCTCCTTCAAGCCGGAGCGGGATGGTCTCTTCTGCGAGCGCATTTTCGGTCCCGTGAAGGACTGGGAGTGTCACTGCGGAAAGTTCAAGCGCATCCGCTTTCGCGGCCACATCTGCGACAAGTGCGGTGTAGAGGTCACCCTCTCCAAGGTGCGCCGCGAGCGCATGGGGCACATCGAGCTGGCCGTCCCCGTGGCGCACATCTGGTTCTTCAAGACGCTGCCGAGCCAGATGGGCTACCTGCTGGGCGTCACGCTGCGTGATCTCGAGAAGATCATCTACTACGCGGCGTACGTGGTGACCAATCCGGGGAAGCAGGACCTCAAGTACCAGCAGCTGCTGGACGAGGACGAGTACTACGACCTGCGCGTCAAGGCCCGCGAGGAGGGGGACTCCGACTTCAAGGCCGAGATCGGCGCCGAGGGCGTCCGCACGCTGCTGCGGCAGCTGGACACGCAGGACCGCTCCATTCTGGACCGCAACAAGGACGGCCGCGGCCTGGACCGGCTGGCCGAAACGCTGCGCGACGAGGTGCTGAACGAGACCAGCCAGCACCGCAAGAAGATGAAGCTCAAGCGGCTCAAGGTCATCGACGCCATCCGCAACTCCGGCACGTCGCCGGAGGCGCGCAACAAGCCCGAGTGGATGATCATGGACGTGGTGCCGGTGATCCCGCCGGACCTGCGCCCGCTGGTGCCGCTCGACGGCGGCCGCTTCGCGACCTCGGACCTGAACGACCTCTATCGCCGCGTCATCAACCGGAACAACCGGCTGAAGAAGCTCATGGAGATGCGTGCTCCGGAGGTCATCCTCCGCAACGAGAAGCGCATGCTCCAGGAGGCGGTGGACGCGCTCTTCGACAACGGTCGCCGCTCCAAGGCCATCCGCGGTCGGGGTAAGCGGCCGCTGAAGTCGCTGTCCGACATGCTGAAGGGCAAGCAGGGCCGTTTCCGGCAGAACCTGCTAGGCAAGCGCGTGGACTACTCCGGCCGTTCCGTGATCGTGGTGGGCCCGGAGCTCAAGCTGCACCAGTGCGGCCTGCCCAAGGCCATGGCGGTGGAGCTCTTCAAGCCCTTCATCATCCACGAGTTGGAGAAGCTGGGCGAGGCCGAGACCGTCAAGCGCGCCAAGAAGCTGGTGGAGCGTGACGATCCCAAGGTCTACGAGGTGCTCGAGGAGATCATTCGTGACCACCCGGTGCTGCTGAACCGCGCACCCACGCTGCATCGACTGGGCATCCAGGCCTTCGAGCCGGTACTGGTGGAGGGCAAGGCCATCCGCATCCATCCGCTGGTGTGCGCCGCTTTCAACGCCGATTTCGACGGCGACCAGATGGCGGTGCACGTGCCGCTGTCCTTCGAGGCCCAGCTCGAGGCCCGCGTCCTCATGCTGTCCTCGAACAACATCCTGCTGCCCTCCAACGGGCGGCCGGTGGCGTCCCCGTCCCAGGACATGGTGATCGGGTGCTACTACCTCACCAAGGCACCGCTCGCGGTGACCGACGTGGAGGAGCTGCTGGCCTCGGGCCTTGGCACGCGCGACGCCCGTGCCAAGGCGGAATCCAAGCTGGAGGAGCTCTACAAGGATGCGCCGCGCTTCGGCCGGTTCGGGGAGGCCGAGTCCGCGTTGGCGCTGGGCATGGTGACGTATCAGACGCCGTGCTGGTTCTGGGTGGAGGGCCGCCGTCTGCAGGAGGATGAGCCGGACGCCGAGACGCCCAAGGGGCAGTGGCTCCGCACGACCGTGGGTCGGGCCATCTTCAACTCCGTCATCCCGGAGGCGCTGGGCTACTGGAACCTCACCATGGGCAAGAAGGAACTGGGAGAGGTCATCTACCAGTCCTACCGCCAGGTGGGGCTCAAGGAGACCACCGAGTTCCTGGATTACCTCAAGGACTTCGGGTTCCGTTACGCCACCATGGGTGGCATCTCCGTGGGCGTGGCCGACCTGGTCGTGCCCTCCGAGAAGGGGGAGATCCTGCGGGACGCGGAGGAGGAGGTGAGCCGCTTCACACGCGCCTACCAGAACGGCGTCATCTCCAACGGTGAGCGCTACAACAAGATCATCGACACCTGGACGCACGCCAACAATGACGTGGCGGATGCCATGGTGCGCCGCCTGGAGCGTTCCAGCGGCGGTTTCAACCCGGTGTTCATGATGATGAACTCCGGCGCCCGTGGTAACCGGGACCAGATGCGCCAGCTGGCCGGCATGCGCGGCCTCATGGCCAAGCCGCAGAAGAAGCTGACGGGTGGCATCGGTGAGATCATCGAGAGCCCCATCAAGTCCAACTTCCGTGAGGGGCTCACGGTGCTGGAGTACTTCATCTCCACGCACGGTGCTCGTAAGGGTCTGGCGGACACGGCCCTGAAGACGGCCGACGCCGGCTATCTGACGCGCCGCCTGGTAGACGTGGCGCAGGACGTGACCGTGGCGGAGGAGGACTGCGGCACCATCCTGGGCATCGAGATGGCCGCCCTGAAGGAGGGCGAGGACATCATCGAGCCGCTCAAGGATCGCATCGTGGGCAACGTGGCCCTGGAGGATGTCTACGACCCGATCGACGGGGATCTGCTGGTCGAGGCCGGCGAGCTGATCGACGAGGAGGAGGCCGACGCCATCGAGGACGCCGGTATCCAGACGGTGAAGATCCGCTCCGTGCTCACCTGCGAGGCCAAGCGCGGCATCTGCAAGCAGTGCTACGGTCGCAACCTGGCCACCATGAAGATGGTGGACATGGGTGAGGCGGTGGGCATCCTGGCCGCGCAGTCGATCGGCGAGCCGGGCACGCAGCTCACGCTGCGCACCTTCCACATCGGTGGTACGGCGTCGCGCATCGCGGCGCAGACGCAGCGCAAGAGCAAGGTGGAGGGCAAGGCGTCCTTCGAGCGCATCACGTTCGTGGAAACGCCCGAGAAGAACCGCATCGTGACGAGCCGTGAGGGTGAGATCGTCATGATGACCAAGGAGGGCTCGGTGCGCAGCCGCCTGGCGGTGCCCTACGGCGCCACCCTGGCGGTGGAAGACGGCACCCAGATCGAGGTCGGCGACCTGCTCTTCAGCTGGGATCCCTACTCCGAGCCGATCGTGGCCGACTTCGGCGGCAAGATCAAGTTCGTGGACATCGTGGACGAGGAGACGGTCCGCGAGGAGCTGGACGAGTCCACGGGCCGCAGGCAGCTGGTGATCATCGAGGACCGGGAGAAGAAGCTCCACCCGATGATCGAGATCCAGCACGCCAAGAACCAGGAAAAGCTGCGCGAGTTCATCATCCCCGTGGGCGCGCAGCTCACGGTGCGCCACGGCGAAGCGGTGGAGCCCGGCACCACGCTGGCCAAGATCTCGCGCGAGGTCTACAAGACGCGTGACATCACGGGCGGTCTGCCGCGCGTGGCGGAGCTCTTTGAGGCGCGCCGCCCGAAGGATCCGTCCGTCATCACCGAGATCGACGGGCTCATCCGGTTCGGTGAGATCAAGCGCGGCAAGCGTGAGATCGTGGTGGAGCCGCCGCAGGGCGCCGAGCGCGTCTACGAGGTGCCGGTCGGCAAGCACCTCCGGGTGCACGAGGGTGACCAGGTGCGCGCGGGTGACCGCCTCTCCGAGGGTCCGGTCAACCCGCACGACATCCTGCGCATCAAGGGCCCCCGCGCCGTGCAGGAGTACCTGCTCAACGAGGTGCAGGAGGTCTACCGCCTGCAGGGCGTGAAGATCAACGACAAGCACATCGGCTGCATCGTCCGCCAGATGCTGCAGAAGGTGCGCATCACGGACGCCGGGGACAGCGAGTTCCTGGAAGGCGAGCACGTGGATCGTACGATCTTCCGCAACGCCAACCAGAAGCTCATCGACAAGGGCAAGACGCCGGCGCGTTCCGAGCCCCTGCTGCTGGGCATCACCAAGGCCAGCCTGACCACGCAGTCCTTCATCAGCGCCGCCTCCTTCCAGGAGACCACGCGGGTGCTGACGGACGCCGCGGTGCGCGGCGCCCGGGATGAGCTCATCGGCCTGAAGGAGAACATCATCATCGGCCACCTCATTCCCGCCGGTACCGGCATCTTCCGGGGCCAGGACGTGGAGTTCAAGGTGGACGTGGAGGCGTCACATGAGGAGGAAGAGCCCGTGGTGATGGGAGAGCGCGAGCTCTTCCCGGGGCTCGCCGAGGAGCCGGCCCCGAGTGGTGACTGAGGCGTAGCGGTCCGACCGGGACCCGCCGGCCCGGGCCGCACCTGTCCGGTGTAAGCGACGTCCCGCGTCACCTTCCGGTGCGCGTCAGGAACGCGGCCCCGAGCCTCCCGGCGCGGGGTCGCGGGGTCGCGCGGGCGTGCGGGCG
>JBBDRO010000014.1:0-24353 GCA_040905425.1 Gemmatimonadota bacterium
AGACCAGCCCCGCGCGCGGGGAGAAGATGGGATCCGGCAGCGCGCTGTGGTCATCCAGGCGGCCGGCCAGGACCAGGTTGAGATTGCCGGTCAGCGCCGTCTCCGCTTGCAGGTAGCCGCCCACCTCGGTGGTCTCGTCCTCGTCCTCGTAGATCCCGTTGATGGTGCCCCGCGTCTGCGGATTGGTGTAGAAGTAATCCGCACCGTAGACCAGGTCGAAGATGCCCACGTTCATGCCGTGCTGGAGCTGAGCCACGAGCAAAGTGGATTCGTCCACGATCGGCTGGCCGGTGCGCAGCAGGTAGGTGTCCCCCGCGTTGCTCGTGTTAAGGTAGACCTGCCCGAACAGGCGGTTCCAGTCCGCGCGCGCCTGGTAGTAGCCGTAGCGCCAGTCCTTCACCTGTGCCGCTCCGAGCCCGGTCAGTTCAACGCCGTTGCCCACGTTGGTGAGACCGGTCTGGAAGGTGGTGGAGAGTTCGTCGGACGCGCGCCAGTCCAGGCGCGCCTCGCCGCTGTATCGGCTGACGTCATTGTCCCGCATGCCTATGTTGGCAATGCGGGCGTTGGCTTCGGCCTCGGTGAGGCCCAGGTCGCGCCGGTACGCCGCCCGCGCCGCGGCGCCGCCCGCTCCGTCGAAGCGCTGCCGCTCCGCCGCCTCGTCGGGGTCCACGAAGCTGAACTCCTCCGCCTGCAGCAGCTGCGCGGAGACCTTGAAGCCCACGTTGTCACTCAGCCGGTGGCCGGTGCGCACGGTGCCCTGCAGCACGTCCTGGTTGCCGCCGGTGAACGCCACGGTGGAGCCGGGCTCGAGCAGTGGCGATTTGGTCATGAGATGGAGCACCCCGTCGGCCGTGTTCGGTCCGTAGAGCGCGGCGCCCGGGCCGAGCACCACCTCCATGCGGCTCAGATCCTCGCTCGTGGTGGGCACGAAGTGCATCACGTTCACCCGCAGCGACGGCACGCTGGCCAGGCGGTGGTCCGTGAGCGTGTACAGCGCGCCCGAAAAGATGTTGTTGAAGCCGCGTACCACCACGTTGGTGGACAGGATGCCCTGCGTGATGACGTCCACGCCCGGGGTGCCGCGCAGATGATCCACGGGCGTCAGCGTGGGCCGGGCGGCGATCTCCCGCTCGTCGATCACCTCCACGTGGGCGGGCGCTTCCAGGGCACGCTCCACCTTCTTCGAACCGGTCACGATCACCTGACCCAGGCCGATGGCCTGCTGGGCCAGGGCCAGGTCCAGTGTGGCCGTGCCGCCCGCCGTGACGCTGACACCCTCCCGCTTGAACGGAGCAAAGCCGATCAGGATCGCGGACACGTCGTAGCTCCCGGCGGCCAGGCCGGTCAGCAGGAAGCGCCCCTCGGTGTTGCTGATGCCATCCGTGACCACCCGCCCGCCCTGCGTGTACGCCTGCACCACCACGCCCGGCAGCGCCGTATTCGTGCGTGCGTCCGTGACCCGTCCAGTGATGGCTCCCGACTGCGCGGCGGTCGGAGCCGCCAGCAGGACCATCAGAAGGGTTGGCAGGAATGACCGTCGGAGCAGCGCGCCCATGAAATACCTCTCGGTTGACGGGTGGCCATGCCACGGTCGACCATCGCGGGGCGCGAGCGTCCGTCGCCGGACGAACGTGCGTTGTCGAGGGCCGCCGCGGGGATGGGGTAATGACACCTGCACCGTTAGACGGTGCGATCGGCTCTGTTCGTGACCCGCCAAAGGTAGGATGCCTACGTGCAGGGGGTCAAGCAAAAACATCCAGGGAGGCTGCGGCGCCCCCGGACGCATTGACCCTACCGCGGCGCCCCGCGATACTGGCGCCATGCGCGAGCAGAACCCGAGCGGCCCCACCGAGCTCACCGGCAATCACTACCTCTTCTTTCCCGACGTGCGTACGGCCGACGCGGCGCTGGGCAGTGTCACGGCGCTCCACCGCGGGCTCGGCGGGGTGCTGGCATGGGACGGCGGGGATGAGCCGCTGCTGCGCCCGGTCATCCTGGAGGATGGCGCAGCGCTCGACCTGGGCCGGCTCCGTTGGGAGCGCCTGGACCGCTGGCTGCCGCGCTTCCAGGCGGCGGGTCCCCGGGCGCTAGGTGTCAGCGGGACGGTGTGCGCGCCAGGGGCGTGGGGCGGGGAGGTGCGTGGCGCCGTGTACCTCCTGGAGCTCGACAATCAGGCCCACCAGGATCGTGAGTTGGAGGTCCGCCTGGACGTGCGCTGGGCGGAGGCCCGGCTGGGCGTCCAGCACGCGCGCGTCCTGGACCTGCCGCGCCGTCTGCTGCGCCACGTGGACGGCGGTGCGCTCGTCCTGGAGATGGGCAGCGGTGCCGGGGACGGGGCCGCCCTTGCGCTGGCCGGCCCCGCCGGCACCACCTTCCTGGTGGACGGGGCGGAACTGGTGGCGGGCCAGGAGCGCCGCGCGGCCGGGGGGGAGCCGCTCGCCAGCACACTGCGCGTGGCGGTGCGGGTGCGTGCCCGCGCCCGGGTCACCGTGGCCTTCCACCTGGCAGTGGCGCCTGAGCGGGACGGCGCGGCCGCGGGCACGCGCCGCCTGCGCCGGATCGGCGCTGCGGAGCTGCTGCGCCACGCCCGCCTGGAGCTGACCAGCCTGCTCCGCGCACCGCGCCAGGGCGAATGGGCGGGTGTACTGAATCGGAATCTGCTGCTTGCCTACTACGGCACCGTGGGCCGGGCGCTCGACGATGATCGTCCCTATCTGGTGGCGGGGCGGGATCCCGGAGCGGGTCCGAGCGGCGTCTTCACGGAGCGGGACGGGCTGCTCTGGACCCTGCCGGCGCTGTCGCTACTGGATGCGCCGCTGGCCCGCGAGGCCATGCTGAGTGCGCTCGAGTTGCACGGGCAGCGTGCGGGCCAGGGCGTGCGCTACATGGACGGCGGCCTGCTGGCGCCGGGCCTCTCCACCGCCAGCGCCGCGCTCTGGCCCGTGGCCATCGAACGCTACGCACGCGAGACCGGAGACGCCTCCCTGGCGGAGGATCCGCTCGTGCAGGAGTTGCTCCGTGATCTGGATGTGCTGCTGGCCGCGCGCCTGCATTCGGAGATCTTCCTGGCCGGCACCGAGACGCTCCTTTCGGGTCAGGAGGCGGACCATCCCTTCGCCGTGCTGGACAACGCGCTGCTCGCGGCCGCCACGGATGCCATGGACCGGCTACGGCGGCCCATGGAGGGGGAGCCGCCCGCGCGTCTGCACGGGGCGGGGGAGGAGGTCCGCGCGGCCGTGTGGCAGCATGGCACCGTGCCAGTGGCGGGGGAGGCCGTGCTGGCATCCTCCACGGACCTGGAGGGCGCCGCGGCCGTCTATGACGATCCCGACGCCAGCCTGGCGTTGCTCCCCGAACTGGGCTTCTGCGACCCGGAGGACCCGGTGTGGTCGGCCAGCATGGCGTTTCTGCGTGGCGCGGACTACGAGCTGTGGAGCGAGGCGGGGGTGGTGGCCGCGCTTGCCCGGCGAGACCGACCCTCCGAGGGCCGTCTGGCGGCCGTATGCGCCGACCTCCTGGGGCCGCGGCGGGCGGAGGCGCTGCGCGCCCTGGCCGCGCTGCGCGCACCCGACGGCTTTGCCCGCGAGGCCTACGACCCCGCCACCGGTGACCTGGTCGGGCCGCCGCGCCCGGCCCTGGCCGGCTTGCTGGGCTGGACGCTGGCACGGGTGCTGGGCGAGAAGCCGCCGGGAGGATCCGCAGCGGCTTGATTCTGCTCCCATCCGGGGCTAGACTCGGGCCCGCGAATCCTGCCGGCCATTGGAGGGTAGGACGAGTATCCGGCCCCGTAGCCAAGTGGTAAGGCGAGGGTCTGCAAAACCCTTATGCGGCGGTTCGAATCCGCCCGGGGCCTCTAGGGAGATCGAGGTTTCCACAAGCCGGTTGCCAACAGATTTGCCGATATTCGGCACCAAGAAGCGCCCCTGCCGGGATCGGTGGGGGCGCTTTCGTGATGCGATCCGCACATCCACGCAGGCTACAAGCCAAGCAAGGCGCACACGGCGTACTCTACCTCCGCCATGGTCTTGGAATCGACGGTTCCCAGTTGTTGCTCAAACCGATCTTTCGAAAGGCTGCGGACATCCTCGCACTTGATGAAGCCCACCTTCTTCATGGCCGGCGGCTCCACCCGGATGTGTGAAACGATCCGCTTGTCCTTCGTGGTCATCGGCAACGCAACCACCAGGTCGGCTGGACCGTGGTTGAATTTATCCACGGAAAGGACCAGCGCCGGTCGCCTACCAGCTTGTTCCCGGCCCCTGATCGGGTTGAGGTCCACGAGCCATATTTCACCCCGGCTCGGGTGGCGCTTCACCCGTTGTCCTCGACGTGGCCGGCTGCGTCCCACTCAGCCCGCTCCGCTAGTTCCTCCTGCCAGGCATCGGGATCCGCCCGCAGGGCGGTGAAGCTATCGTTCAGCCGCTCAAGATATACGTCCCGCTCGAACGCACGAAGGGCCGTGTCGATCACCTCCGACTGTGTCTTCCCGGTCAGGTCGGCCAGGCGAGTCAAGCGCTTGTGGGTATCGGGGGAGATGCGAGCTTGTGTTGCCATGCAGGTACCTCATGCTTCACGGTGGACTACCGTGGGAGGGAGTCTGCCTTCTCATCTTGATGGGCAGCCAGGATGATCCTAGCGGCAGAACCGTGCTCCTGTCAACAGATACGTCGACGGATCTGTATGCAGGCCGCGCATGGACGCGTCCCTCAGAACACCACGGACAACCCCACCGCCGTGCCGTCCTCCATGCCCGCCTCGCTAAAGGGCTGCACCCGCACCGCCCGCCGATGCTCCTGCCCGAAACTAGCAATGCAGCGGCCCACCACGGTGCCGATGAGCGCGCCGGCCGTGACGTCGGAGAGGTGGTGCGCATCGTTGACCAGGCGGTGCAGCGCCACGCCGCCGGCCAGGCCGTAGGCCGCGGCGTCCACCCAGCCGCTGTCGTACTCCGTGGCGATTACGGATGCCACCGCGAACGCCTGCGTGACGTGGCCAGAGGGAAAGCCGATGTGGCCGCTGAAGGGTTCGAAATCATGGGTATCGGGCGAGTGGCGCGGACGCTTGCGGCCCACGACGCGCTGCAGGACCGGTGTGATGATGCCTCCCGCCAGCACGCTGGCCGCCAGCCCCTCGAGCGCCACGCTACGCGCGCGTCGATCGTCCAGCACCAGCCCCGCGGCGTAGAAGCCGCCCAGCACGCCGAAGCTGGCCTCCATGCCCAGCGGCTCCACGACGTCCAGCACGGCGTACGCCGCGTCGGGGAGCGGCCGATTGGCCAGTTCGCGGGCCCACTCGTCCATCAGCGAGATGCCGGCAATGCCGCCGACCCACGAGGGAAAGGCGGTCCACGCCTCTTCATCCCAGTTGCGCGGTGAGCTTAACGAGTGCACGAAGGTGGCACGCAGTAGCCCGAATTCACCAGCCAGGGTCGGCCCCGCCGGGCGCTGCGTCTTGCCGATGGCCGCGGTTGCGGTCGCGGTGGCGACCGGCAGCGCGGCGGATCCGTCCTGCGCGGCCGCCGGCACCGCCAGCAGCAGGCCGGCCAGCAGGGGCATCACCCACCGGCCGGGGCGAGCGCAGCAAGGGATGAGCGTCCGAGGGTGCGTCATTGCACGGGCTCCGTACGTGTATGGACCAATGATCGCGGTCGGGAATCCCTCGGCCCGGGTCGGATCACACCGGCGCCGGCAGGCGGTCGGGGCGAGGGTGGATCATTCTGTCGGATATCGCGTGCCGACGCAAGATGGCCGGCTTGACGCCCGGCCACGCCGGTAGCCAGCTTGCCGCCATGGAAAAGCACGAGACCGATCAGCACGGGTCGGGGACGCAGGGGCACCGCCTGTGGGGTGGGCGCTTCGAGGGCGGGCCGGCACCGTCCCTCGACGCTCTGAACCGCAGCCTGCCGGTGGACATCCGCCTGTGGCGCGAGGATATCGAGGGCAGCCGCGCCTGGGTCCAGGGGCTGCTCGGCGCCGGCGTGCTGGACGCGGCCGAGGCCGCGGCGCTGGACGCCGGGCTGGAGGCGGTGGCGGAGCGCCTGGGGGACGGAGCGGCGGAAGGCGCACCGGACGAGGACATCCACTCTCTGGTCGAGCGTCTGCTGTACGAGGAGGTGGGCGAACTGGCCGGCAAGCTCCATACGGGGCGCTCGCGCAACGACCAGGTGGCCACCGACACGCGCCTCTGGGCCATGCGCGCCGGGGCCCGCCTGGCCACTGAACTGGCCGCGCTGCAGGCGGCGCTCGTGGAGCAGGCGGCGGCCACCGTGGATCTGTTGATGCCGGCGTACACCCACCTGCGCCGGGCCCAGCCGGTGCGCGCGGCTCACTGGCTGCTCAGCCACTTCTGGGCCTTCCAGCGAGACCGCGATCGCCTGCACGACGCGCTCGAACGAGTGGCCGTGCTGCCGCTGGGCTCGGGCGCCATTGCCGGCACCGGTTTTCCCGTGGATCGCACCCGCCTCCAGGAGTTGCTGGGTTTCCGGGCGGTGGCGCCGAACTCGATGGACGCGGTGGGGGACCGGGACTGGATTGCCGAACTGGTCTTCTGGGCGGCGCTGACGGGCGCCCACCTGTCCCGGCTGGCCGAGGACCTGATCCTGTACGGCAGTGACGAATTCGGCTTCGTGGAGCTCCCCGAGGCCTACACCACCGGCTCCTCCCTCATGCCGCAGAAGCGCAACCCCGACGGGCTGGAACTGGCACGCGGCAAGGCGGCCCGCCTGGCCGGGGACGCCGCCGCGGCGCTGGGCGTGCTGAAGGCGCTGCCCGCCGGCTACAACAAGGACCTGCAGGAGGACAAGACGCTCCTGTTCGGCGCCTTCGATGCCATGGGCGCCCTGCTGCCTGTGACGCGGGAGACGGTGGCGGGGCTGCGCTTCCAGCCCGACGCCATCGCGGCGGCGCTGGCCGACGAGGCACTGCTGGCCACCGACCTGGCGGATGCCCTGGTGCGCCGCGGCGTGCCGTTCCGCGAGGCGCACGGCGCGGTCGGGCGGCTGCTGCGCGCCGCCGCCGCGGCCGGCGTGGCGCCGAGCGCCCTGGAGGACGACGCTTGGGCCGCCGCCCACGCCGCCTTTCTCGAGGGCGGCCGCCCCCCGTTGGACGCGGAGGCGTCCGTGGAGGCGCGTGGCACCATCGGCGGTACGGCGCGCGCAGCCGTACTGGAGCAGCTGTCCGCCGCGCGCGCCACTCTGGGCTGAAGCGGACGGGAACGGGAATTGCACCCGCCCCGCCACCGACGAGCGTCGGCCGCGGGCTCCCCGCGCGCCGGCATGCAGCGCACGAGTCGCGTCGGGAGTACGCGTGAAAAACCCCTTTACAGCCAACGATCTGCCGGAAGCCTTGCGCCGCCGCCTCGACCTGGCCGTGGCCGTGGCGCAGGAACGCCTCCTTACCACCCACGTGGACCACGCGCTGAGGCTCATCCAGCTCGTGGGTGACCAGGTCCCCTTCGAAAGCGCGCTGGACATCTATACGCGCATGCTGCGCCTCTCGGATGATGAGGCGCGCGTCATCACCACGCGGGCGCTGGCTATCCTGGGAGAGCAGGCCGCGGAATCCTCCGAATGGCCCGATCTGGTGGCGGAGGAGCGGGTGTCACCGGACACCGAGCGGCGCTCCTTCATGAAGGGCATGCGCGAGCGGCTCCGGGGCCGGGTCAAGGAGGACCTGCGGCGCTATGTGGAGCTGTCGGCGGCCACCACCGAGGTAGCCATCCTCGAGACGCACGTGCAGAACGCGCTGAACTTCGTGGAACTGCTCAAGGACGAGCAGCCACTGGGCGAAGCCGTGGAGATGTACCTGGAGGCACTCGAGGTGCGCGACAGCGTGGGGGAGGTGACGTACTACATCACGCTCTCCCGCCTGGCCGACGAGTATCTGCCGAACCGTGACAGCCGGTCCCGCACACCCGACGTGACGGGCCAGCGCGACGAGCGGTCCGTGACGGCCCAGCGCGACGCGTCGTCCGTGGCGGGCCAGCGCGACGCGCCGGGCGCGCCGGTGGACACCGACTGATCCGGGCCGAGCCCGGTCGAACGCGCGGCGCGCCGTCCCCACGGGGAGGGCGCGCCCCGCCGCGTTCGGGGATACGCCTGCGCGTCAGACCCCCACGGAGCCCACCGCCACTGGAGGCGCCCCCACGGCGCGGCCGGCCGCCTCGGCAAAGCGCCGGGCGCCCTCCATCACCACCTCGAACTCCGCGAACGAGAGGGACTGCTCGCCGTCCGAGAGGGCGTCCTCGGGAGAGGGATGGACCTCCACCAGCAGCCCGTCCGCGCCGGCCGCGATGGCCGCCCACGCCAGCGGCGCCACCAGGTCACGGCGGCCACCCGCGTGGCTGGGGTCCGCCACCACCGGCAGGTGGGTCTCCGCCTTGAGCACGGGAATGGCGGCCAGGTCGAAGGTGTTGCGGGTGGCGGTCTCGAAGGTGCGGATGCCACGCTCGCAGAGGATCACCTGCATGTTGCCCTGGCTCATGACGTACTCGGCTGCCAGCAGCAGGTCCTGGATGGTGGCGGACAGGCCGCGCTTCAGCAGCACGGGGCGGTGCACGCGGCCCACTTCCGAGAGCAGCGCGAAGTTCTGCATGTTGCGGGCGCCGATCTGCAGCATGTCCGCGTGCTCCGCCACCTGCTCCACCTGCCGCGTATCCATGACCTCGGTCACCACGGGCAGCCCCGTTTCGGCGCGCACCTCCGCCAGGATGTGCAGCGCCTCCTCCCCCAGCCCGCGGAAGGCGTAGGGCGAACTGCGCGGCTTGTAGGCGCCGCCGCGCAGCAGGGTGGCGCCCGCCGCTTTGACCGCCACCGCCGTCTCATGCAGCATGGCCGCGCTCTCCACCGAGCACGGCCCGGCCACCACGGCAATCTCCGGCCCGCCAATTTCCACGCTGCCCACGCGGATGCGCGTGGGATCCGCCGCGAACTCGCGGGACGCCAGCTTGTAGGGCTTGAGCACGGGCATCACGCTGGCCACGCCCGGAAAGGCGTGCAGCGGCACGTCGCGCAGGCGGTCCTCGTCGCCGATGCAGCCGATGATGGTGCGCACCTCGCCGCGGGACACGTGGGTACGCAGGCCTGCCGCCTCGATGCGCTCGCGGATGTGATCCAGCTCGTCGGCGGTGATGCCGGCGCGGGTGACGATGATCATGCTGCCTCTCCAGGTGTGGGCTCGGGTACGGGCAAAAGAAAAGGCCCCCGGAGCGGGGGCCTCGTGGACACGCGACGTACGGACTGTGCTGCTACACGCGCGCTCCGGCCCCCGGGGTGGTGCCCCGATAGGCGTAGCCAAAATAGCTGAAGCGGTACGTGTGGTGGCTGGGTCGCATGAATGAAGGGTGACGGCGGGGCGCACGGCTGTCAAGGCCGGTGCCATCGAAGGATGCCGCCGCCGGCCCCCGGAGGGGGTGCCGGCAGTGGCCGCGGGGACGTCGCTTGAAACGGACCCCGCGGCTTTGCGCCCGGCCGTAGGCCACCCTACATTGCCGCGCTATTTCGACCCCCGATCTCCGACCCCTGAAGGCATGGCCAACACAGCACCCGGCACGAGCGGCGGCGCCGCGGACCTGGAGGCGCTCCGCGGGCGCGCCACGGTCCTGCGCCGCCACATACTTGAAATGCTCCACGAAGCGGCGAGCGGCCATCCCGGCGGCTCCCTGTCCGCCGTGGAGATCGTCACGGCACTCTACTTCGGCGGCATCCTGCGCTACGACCCGGAGGATCCGGAACGCGTCGACCGGGACCGCTTCATCCTCTCCAAAGGGCACGGCGTACCCGTCCAGTACGCGGCCATGGCGGAGGCGGGCTACTTCCCGGTCAAGGAGCTGAAGAGCCTGCGCCGCATCGATTCCCGCCTACAGGGCCATCCCGTGCTGGGGAGCCTGCCGGGCATCGAGGCCTCCACGGGCTCGCTCGGCCAGGGGCTCTCCATCGGCGTGGGCACCGCGCTGGCGGCGCGGCTGGACGGCGCGGATTTCGACGTCTACGTGCTGCTGGGGGACGGCGAGTGCCAGGAGGGGCAGGTGTGGGAGGCGGCCATGGCGGCGTCCCACATGAAGCTGACCAACCTGGTGGCGGTGGTGGACTACAACAAGTTCCAGCTCGACGGCGCCATCGAGGACATCATCGGGCTGGAGCCGCTGGCCGCCAAATGGCAGGCCATGGGCTGGACGGTGCGCGAGATCGACGGCCACGACATCGGGCAGGTCATGGAGGCCCTTGGGTGGGCGCGCGACCATCATGATGGTCCGGCCTGCGTGGTGGCCCACACGGTGAAGGGGAAGGGTGTGAGCTTCATGGAAGGGGAGAACGCCTATCACGGCGTAGCGCCCTCGGACGAGGAATTGCCCAGGGCGCTGGCCGAGCTGGACACCTACAAAAAGGCCCTGGCATCGGTGGAAGAGGAGGCCGGCGCATGAAGGACCTGTACCCCGGTTTCACGTTCGGCAAGGCCACGCGCGACGCGTACGGTGAGGCGCTCCGGGACCTGGGCCGCGACCACCCGGAGATCGTGGTGCTGGACGCCGACCTGGCCAAGAGCACCAAGAGCTTCACCTTCGGCGCCGAGTTCCCCGAGCGCTTCTTCAACGTGGGGATCCAGGAAGCCAACATGGTGGGCATGGCGGGCGGGCTGGCGCACGCCGGCAAGGTGCCCTTCATCCACAGCTTTGCCTCCTTCGTCATCCTGAAGGGCTTCGATCAGCTGCGCATGGCGGTGGCCTACCCGCACCTGAACGTGAAGGTGGTGGGCAGCCACGGCGGCATCTCGCTGGGTGAGGACGGCGCCAGCCAGCAGGCCATCGAGGACGTGGCGCTGGCGTGCGGGCTGCCCGGCTTCGTGGTGTGCGTTCCCAGTGACGAGCACCAGATGCGGGCGGCCGTGCGGGCGGCCTTCGAACACCACGGCCCCGTCTACATCCGCTCGGGGCGGCCCAAGGCGCCGCTCGTCTATGACGCTACGCCCGCCGACTTTGCTTTCGGCAAGGGCAAGCGCCTGCGGGAGGGCACGGATATCACGCTGATGGCAAACGGCCTGTTGGTGGCCGCCTGCCTGATCGCCGCGGAGCGGCTGGCCGAGGATGGCGTGCAAGCGCGCGTTGTGGACATGGCCACGGTGAAGCCGCTGGACGCGGAGGAGGTGCGCGCCGCCGCCGCCGAAACGGCCGGCATCGTGGTGGCCGAGGAGCACCTGGTCACCGGCGGGCTGGGCGCCATGGTGGCGCAGGCCGTGTGCCGCCTGCACCCGGCGCCCGTGGCGTTCGTGGGGCTGGAGGACACCTACGCCGAGAGCGGCGCGCCCGCGGCACTGCTGCGCAAGTACGGCCTCACCGCCGATGCCGTGCTGGCGGCGGCTGAGCGTCTCCTGGAGCGCCGCGGCAGCGCGGCTTCGACCGGCGCCGGCCGATCCTCCGCGTGAGTGACGCGGAGCGGCTGAAGCGGCGCGCGGCGGAGCGTGCGGTGGGCTTCGTGGCCTCGGGGATGCGGCTCGGTCTGGGCACCGGCTCCACCGCCCGCCACGTCCTGGACGTGCTCGGCGAGAAGCTGGCCGCGGGTGAATTCACTGACCTCGTGGGTGTGCCCACCTCACGCGCCACCCAGGCGTACGCGGCCGAGCGTGGTATCCCGCTGAGCACGCTGGATGACACCCCCCGCCTGGACGTCTGCATCGACGGCGCCGACGAGTTCGATCCCGCGCTGGACCTGATCAAGGGGCTGGGCGGGGCACTCCTGTGGGAGAAGATCGTGGCCAGCGCCGCGGAGCGCCTCGTGATCGTGGTGGACCAGGGCAAGCGGGTGGCGCGCCTGGGCACCAGGGCGCCGCTGCCGGTGGAGGTGATTCCCTTCGGCTGGAAGAGTCACCTGGATTTCTTTCGCGCACTGGGCGCCGAGCCCAAGCTTCGTCCAAGCGACGATGACGCCGCCTTCGTCACGGACGGCGGCCACTACATCGTGGACCTCACGTTTCCCGACGGCATTCCGGCTGCGCCGGAGCTGGAGCGGATGCTCCAGCAACGCACGGGGATCGTGGAGAGCGGCCTCTTCGTGGGCATGACCAGCGCGGTGGTGGTGGCCGCTCCGGAGGGCACGGAGGTGCTGCAAGCATGAGCGTCAAGATTGCACCGTCCATCCTGTCGGCGGATTTCGCGCGCCTGGGTGAGGGCGTGGCGGCCGCCGAGGCCGCCGGCGCGGAGTGGATCCACGTGGACTGCATGGATGGCCACTTCGTGCCCAACCTGACCATCGGACCGCCGGTGGTGAAGGCGCTGCGCCGCGTTACCGAGCTGCCGCTGGACGTGCACCTCATGATCGAGCGGCCGGACGCCCTGCTGGAGGCGTTCGCTGACGCGGGCGCGGACATCCTCACCGTGCACCAGGAGGCCACCGTTCATCTGCACCGCACGCTGCAGCGCATCCGGGACCTGGGCATGAAGGCGGGCGTGTCCATCAATCCAGGCACACCGGTGGGCGCCCTGGATGAGGTGCTGCCGTACGTGGACCTGGTCCTGGTGATGAGCGTCAATCCCGGCTTCGGCGGACAGCGCTTCATCCCCACCAGCACCGCCAAGGTGGCCGCCCTGCGGCAGGCGCTCGAAGCGCGCGGTATCGACGGCGTCGAGCTCGAAGTGGACGGCGGTATTGCCCCGGACACCGCGCCCGGGGTGGTGGCCGCCGGCGCCACGGCGCTGGTGGCGGGCGCGGCCGTCTTCGGCGGCTCCGGTGACGTGGCCGCCAACCTGGCCGCGCTGCGGGCGGCGGTGGGGCGTTGAGGCGCCCGGCCACGGCCTCTAGATTCAGCGGGTCGGCCGGGATGGCGGAATGGGCATACGCAGCCGACTTAAAATCGGCGGGCCGCGAGGCCATGTGGGTTCGAGTCCCACTCCCGGCATTGCTCGAGGGACATGAACAGCATTCTCCTCCTCCTCTCGGTGGCCGGTGCGGTGGCCGTACTGGCGCGTGCGGTCCGGGCCGGGGTGCGTCTCCTGACCCGCGGGGCGGATTCCTTCCTGGCCGGCGAGGTGGCCGCTCAGCGGGCGCTGCGCGGCGACCTGACCGGCGTGTCCGACGCCGATCAGGCCCGGCGGGACGCCCGCGTGCGGCGGCGCGGCGCCGTGGCCGAGCTGGCGGTCTGGATCGCGTTACTCGCGGCGCCACCACTGACGCCCTGGCCGGAGGGCATCTACGCCGCCTACGCGCTGCTCTGGCTGTTTCCGCGGCGGCGGCGCTGACGTGATCCGCCTCACCTTTCTGGGCACCTCCGCCAGCCGCCCCACCGTAGGCCGCAACGTGAGCGCCGTGGCGCTGCAGCGGGAGGGAGAGACCATGCTCTTCGACTGTGGCGAGGGCACGCAGCGGCAGATGATGCGCTTCGGGACCGGCTTTGCCGTGGCGGACATCTTTTTCTCTCATCTGCACGCCGACCACTTTCTGGGCGTCATCGGCCTGCTGCGCACCATGGGGCTGCAGGGCAGGGAGGAGGACGTTCGGCTGTGGGCTCCCACGGGCACGCGCCGGATTCTCGAGGAAGCCGTGCACCTGGGCGTGGAGCGGGTCCCCTTCCAGGTGGAGATCCGTGAACTCGCTTCCGGTGAGGTGGTGGAGCGTGACGGCTACCGTATCGAGGCGTTCGCCACACAGCACGGGCGCGGCACGCAATCGCGCGGCTACGCGCTGGTAGAGGATGACCGCCTGGGCCGGTTCGATCCGGACCGGGCCCGGGCGCTGGGCATTCCCGAAGGACCACTCTTCGGCCGCTTGCACCGCGGCCAGGCCGTGGAGGTGGACGGCCGCCTCATCCAGCCGGAGGAACTGGTGGGCGCGCCGCGCCCCGGCCGGCGTGTGGTCTATACCGGTGACACGCGGCCGTGCCGGCAGACCGCCGCGGCGGCCCGGGCGGCCGACCTGCTCATTCACGACGCCACCTTCGCCGACGACGAGGCCGAGCGCGCCCGCGGGACGGGGCACTCCACCGCACGGGAGGCGGCCGAACTGGCGGCCGCGTGCGGCGCGCGGCGCCTCGTGCTGACGCATATTTCCTCGCGTTACGCGGAGGATCCGCGCATGCTCGAGCGTGAGGCGCGTGAGCACTTTCCCGGCGCGGTCGTGGCGCACGACGGGCTCCTGGTGGAGGTACCGTATCCCGGGGAGGAAGCGTGACGGAGATCGAGTTCAGCGGAGGAGAGAGCGGGGGGGCGCCCCGCCGGGTGGCCATCGTGGGGCTCGGCCTCATGGGCGGCTCCCTGGCGCGGGCGCTCCGTGCATCCGCGGCGCCGCCGCACGTGGTCGGCTGGAGCTACACGGCGGCGGAAGGTGAGGCCGCCCTCGCGGCGGGCGTCGTGGAGCGCATTGCCACCGGCGTGGACGATGCCGTGGACGGGGCGGATCTGGTGGTGCTGGCCACGCCCGTGGAGAGCATCGTGGCCATGCTCGGCCGGTTCACCTCCGTGTTGGCGCGCGTACCGGCCGTGACCGACCTGGCCAGCGTGAAGGGCCCCGTCATGGCGGCGGCGCGGGCCGCGGGGCTGACCGATCGTTTCGTGGGCGGCCACCCGCTGGCGGGGCGCCACGAGCGGGGCTTTGCCGCCTCGCGGGCGGAGCTCTATCAGGATGCGCTCGTCTACCTGGTGCAGGAGGCCGAGTACGCCACCCAGGCCATGCGCACCGTGGCGGCCATGTGGCGCTCTGTGGGCGCTCGGCCACGCGTGGTGGATGCCGCGGCGCACGACACCCTGCTGGCCTGGACCAGCCACCTGCCGCAAGCCGTGGCCTTCGCGCTGGGTGCCGCCCTGTCGGCGGCCGACGTGCGCGTGGACGAGCTCGGCCCCGGCGGGCTGGACACCACCCGCCTGGCGGCCAGTCCCTCGCAGCTTTGGGCGGACATCTTCCTGCACAATACGGCGGCGCTGGCCGAACCGCTGAAGCGCCTGCGGGAGCACATCGCGTTGATCGAACAGGCCCTGGTGGAGGAGGACGTGGCCACGCTCCTGGCGCTCTTCGAGGCCTCCTCGCGCTGGCGGGACACACCGTGAGCCGCAGCGCGTCGCCGCGTGTGGTGCGTGTACCCGGGGATAAGTCCATAAGCCACCGTGCGCTGCTCCTGGCCGCGCTGGCGGAGGGGCGGAGCAGCGTGCGTGGCATCCTCACCGGTCAGGATCTGCAGGCCACGGCGGCGGTGCTGCGGCGGCTCGGTGTGGACGTGCCGGAGCTGGCGGCGGAGCTGGCGTTCGAGGGCGTGGGCGCGGGCGGGCTGCGGGCCCCCGAGCTGCCGCTCGACTGCGGCAACAGCGGCACCACGGCCAGGCTGCTGCTGGGCATCCTGGCGGGATGCGCCTTCCGGGCCGAGGTGCGGGGAGACGCGTCGCTGTCCATGCGGCCGATGGGCCGCGTCACCGAGCCGCTCACCCGCATGGGGGCGCGCTTCGAAGCGCTGGACGAGCCCGGCTGCCTGCCGCTCGCCGTCACCGGCGGCCCGCTCTCACGCCTGGTGTGGGACAGCCCCCACGCCAGCGCCCAGGTGAAGAGCGCCCTGCTCCTGGCCGCCCACGTGGGGGGGACGGAGGTGCGCGTCACCGAGCCGCTCCTGTCGCGTGATCACACGGAACGCATGCTCGCCGCCGCCGGCGTGCCGGTGCAGCGCGGCACGGCCGAGGACGGCCGCCCCTGGGTGGCGCTGGCGGGCGGCGCCCCGCTCGGAGCGCGGGCGTACGTGGTTCCCGCCGACCCTTCGGCGGCCGCCTTCCCGCTGGCGCTGGCGTTGCTCGGTGGCACGGGGCCGGTGGAGATTCCGGGTGTGTGCGTAAATCCCACGCGCGCCGGCTTCCTGGCCGTGCTCGAGCGCATGGGAGCCGTGGTGGAGGTGGTCGATCGGCGCGAGGAATCCGGCGAACCGGTGGCCACGCTCCGTGCCGAGCCGGGTTCACTGCGCGCCACCGAGGTGGCGGCCGAGGAACTGCCTGCGCTCATCGACGAGGTGCCGGTGCTGGCCATCCTGGCCGCACGCGCGGAGGGTGAGACCCGCATTACGGGCGCGGCCGAACTGCGCGTCAAGGAGACGGACCGGTTGGCCGCCCTTGCGGCCAACCTGCGCGCGGTGGGTGTGGCGGCCGAGGAGCTGCCCGACGGCCTGGTGGTGCAGGGCACGGACGCGCCCCTGCGCGGCCGGGTGCAGGCGCGCGGCGACCACCGCATTGCCATGGCCTTCGGCGTGCTCGGCGCCACGCCGGGCGCGGACATCCAGGTGGATGATCCGGCTGTGGCGGGCGTGAGCTTTCCGGGCTTCTGGGAGTTGCTGGCTGAACTCGGGCGCCGGTGATCATCACCATCGACGGTCCGGCGGGATCGGGGAAGAGCACGACGGCCCGCGCGGTGGCCACGCGGCTGGGATTCAGGCACCTGGATTCGGGCGCCTTCTATCGCGCGCTCACACTGGCGGCCCTGCGCGCCGGTCTGCCGCCGGATTCGTGGGACGCGCTGTCGCCCGCCGCGGTGGAGGCGCTGACCGTGGAGGCGGTGCCGGTGGCGGCGGGCTTCGCCATGCGGATCGACGATGAGGAGGTCGGGGAGGAACTGCGCTCATCGGAGGTAACCGCACGGGTCTCCGCGATGGCGCAGGTGCCCGCCGTGCGCAGCTGGCTGCTGCGTCACCTGCGCGCGGCCGCCCGGCATGGCAGCCTGGTCACCGACGGCCGTGACATGGGCACCGTGGTCTTCCCTGCAGCGGAGCTCAAGGTCTTCCTGGTGGCCGATCCGGCCGTACGGGCACTGCGCCGCCTCCGCCAGGAGGGCAGCGCGGAGCCGGACGGCGCCGCGGTGGCCGCCGAGGAGGCACGCCTGCGCGCACGCGACCGGGTGGACAGCGAACGGTCCGTTGCCCCCCTGCGGCGTGCGCCGGATGCCGTGGAACTGGACACCACCCACCTGGATTTCACGGAGCAGGTGGAGGGCATCGTGCGCCTGGCGAGGGCGCGGGGCGCGTAGCGCGTTCCAGAGGGAGTGGGGTGACCGGCGTCGTCGCCTGACACAGTCCTCGGAATGGCTTGACGTCCCATGCAGAATCCGCGATTATAACGATCTGTACCCCCGCACGGTGCGGGGCGGGCGGACCACGACGGTCCGTGCCGACCACCCCAACCCGGTGCCATCCCCTGGCCCCGGAGCTCGGAGCGCGATCATGGCGGACGCCAATACCCCCCAGGAAACCGAAGACGTGACCCCCGCCGCCGAGGCGGACGCGAGCACGCATACCGCGGAGCGCCCCGCCAAGCGGAGCGCGGAAACGGAATATGCCGATTCGTACTTCCTCGAGGAGGACGAGTACTCCATGGAGGAGTACGAAGAGCTGCTCGGCATGTACGAGGAGACGCTCAGCAACATCGAGGAAGGTGAGATCGTCACCGCGCGGGTGCTGCGCCTGACGGAAAACGCCGTCATCCTGGATGTGGGCTTCAAGAGCGAAGGCTCCATCTCCCGGGACGAGTTCAAGAACGCGGACGAACTCGAGCCCGGTGACGAGGTGGAGGTCTTCCTCGAGAACCTGGAGGACTCCGAGGGCGTGGTGGTGCTCTCCAAGAAGAAGGCGGACTTCCTCCGCGTCTGGGAAAAGATCAAGACCGCCTACGAGAGTGACGACCAGGTGCCGGGCATCCTCACCCGCAAGATCAAGGGCGGCGTGACGGTGGACCTCATGGGTGTGGACGCCTTCCTGCCGGGCTCCCAGATCGCGCTGCGCCGGGTCCCGAACATCGAGGACCTCATCGGCCAGCAGTATGACTTCAAGATCATCAAGCTGAACAAGCGGCGCCGCAACATCGTGGTGAGTCGCCGGGTGATCCTGGAGGAGGAGCGGGAGACCAAGCGCGAGCAGCTCGTGAAGGAGTTGCTGGTGGGGCAGGTGCGCCACGGCATCGTGAAGAACGTCACCGACTTCGGCGCGTTCATCGATCTGGGCGGGCTGGACGGCCTGCTGCACATCACGGACATGAGCTGGGGCCGCGTGGGTCATCCCTCCGAGATCGTGCAGATCGGCGACGAGCTGGACGTGAAGGTGCTGGACATCGACTGGAACCGGGAGCGTATCTCCCTGGGGCTGAAGCAGCTGCTGCCGTATCCCTGGAAGGACATCGAGCGGAAGTACCCCGTGGGCGTCCGCATTCGTGGCAAGGTGGTCTCCATCACCAACTACGGCGCCTTCGTGGAGCTGGAGAAGGGCGTGGAGGGGTTGGTCCACATCAGCGAGATGTCGTGGACGCGCAACGTGAAGCACCCCTCGAAGCTGGTCTCCATCGGGGATGAGATCGAGGCCGTGGTCCTGAAGGTGGACCGCGACGACGAGAAGATCTCGCTCGGCATGAAGCAGATCGAGGAGGATCCGTGGCTGGCGCTGCCGGAGAAGTACCCGGTCGGCACCCGCGTGGAGGGCAAGGTCCGCAACCTGACCTCCTTCGGTGCCTTCGTGGAGATCGAACCCGGCATCGACGGGCTCATCCATATCTCGGACATGAGCTGGACCAAGCGCATCCAGCACCCCTCCGAGGTGCTCCGCAAGGGTGATGACGTGGAGGTGGTGGTCCTCTCGGTGGATCCGGAGAACAAGCGCATCTCACTGGGTCTCAAGCAGACGCAGGAGGATCCGTGGGAGGAGCTGGCCACGCGCTTCTCGCCGGGCGTGGAGATGGAAGGCAAGGGCGTGCGCGTCCTCGAGGACGGTGTGGTGGTGGATCTGGGGGATGACATCGAGGGCTTCGTGCCCCGCAGCCAGACGCAGATCCCCGACGGCCAGGACATGGAGAACTACGTGCATGAGGGTACGCCGCTCCCGGTCCGCGTCATGGAGGTGGACGTGGCCAACCGCCGTATCGTGCTGACCATCACCGAGGCGCCGGAGCGGCTGCCGGACGAGCCGGAAAAGCCCGCCGACGAGGAGGGCGCCGAGGGCCCGGAGAGCGACGAGGAGGCCGCCGAAGCACCCGCCGCGGAGGCGGAGGCCGGCGCACCGGAGGCCTCAGGCGGCACCGAGGCCGCGACGGAACCCGAGGCTGAGGCTGAGGCCGGGACGAAGGCTGAGGCCGACGTTGAGCCGGAGGCAGAGGCAGAGGCCGAGGCAGAGGCAGAGGCAGAGGCAGAGGCAGAGGCCGAGACCGAAGCGCCTGCCGATCCCGAAGCCGAGACGGAGACCGGGGCCAAGGCCAAGGCAGAGGCCGAAACCGAAGCGCCTGCCGAGCCCGAAGCCACGGCTGCCGCGGAAGCGGAGTCGGAGTCCGCTGACGCCGAGCCCGAGGGCCAGGCCGAGGCGGCGGACGCGGAGGAGCCGGCCGCCGAGGAGGACGAGAAGGCCTGACCGTTGCTCTGGCCGATGAATGGGATGGGGCGCCACGCGGGGCCCCATCCCTTTTTTCGTGCCCCGGCCGTGCGTATGTTGCGGCGCACTTCCCCTTACCCCGGAGATCCTTGCTGACGCCACGAAGCCTGGGAACCTGCGCGGCTATCCTCATCTCCGCCTGCGCCAGCGGTGAATTGCCGCCCGCCGAGTCGATCCCCGTGCCCGATACCGCTCGGACCGCCGAGGGGCGTCCAGAAGCGGCGGCCGCCGCGCCGGCCGGTCTGCCCCGGCTGGCCGTGGCTGTGGCGCTTGCCGACCCCTCCCTCGGCGGCTTTGGGGAGCGGGTGGTGGAAGGCGTGCGCCTGGCGGTCGAGGAGGGGGGCATGGAGGTGGACCTGCTCGTGGAGGACCGGGGCGGTGCCGCCGGCGTGGCGGCGGCGGAGGCGGGGGGCGCCCTCGTGGTGATCGGGCCGCTCGACGAGCAGGCGCTCGTGACGGCCAGCGAGGCCCGTACGGACCCTGAGCTCGCTCTGGTGAGTCCGACCGCCAGTCGGGCACCCTTCGGAGCCCGTAATGTCTACGCGCTGAACGGTGAAGACGTGCGTGGGGCCGAAGCACTCGCGGCCTGGGCAGGGGAGCGCGGGCTCCGCACGGTGGGCCTGCTCTATCCGAGCATACCGGGCTTCATGGCGCAGGCCGAAGCCTTCCGCCGGGTAGCGGAACGCAACGGCGCGCGGGTCGTGGATCGGCCCTTTGCACCGGGCACAACCACGTTCGGGGAGCCACTGGAGGAACTGGCCGCGGCGGGCGTACAGGCGGTGTTCATTCCCGGGAGCGAGCGGGACGTGCGCCAGATCGCCCCGCAGGTGCGCTACTTCGGGCTGGATGGCGTGCGCATCCTGGGCAACGAAGCCTGGGTGAGCGCCGAGGTGTTGCGCGGCGTGGACCGGGCGGTTCTGGAGGGGGTGGTGGCGGCCACGCCGGTGTCACCAGAGGACGAGGAAGCGTGGGAGGCGTTCGCCCGACGGTACGAGGAGCGCTTCCGCCGCTCCCTGGATTCGCCGGCGGCTGCGCTGGGCCACGATGCGGCGCTGCTGGTGCTCGAGGCGCTGGCAGGCGGTGGCGACCGTGCCGCGGTGGCGCGGCGCCTGGCCGCCGTGACCGAGCTGCGGGGGGCCACGGGACTGCTCAGCGTGCGCGACGGTGCCATAACCCGGCGGCCCTACCTGGTGATGATACGGGATGGGCGCGTGGGACCGGTGGCGCGATGAGCATGCGCGAAAAGCTGGAGGAACTGGCAGAGCTGCGCCGGCAGGCGGCGGATGGAGGCGGCCCCGCACGCGTGAAGGCTCAGCACGAGCGCGGTAAGCTGTCGGCCCGGGAGCGTCTGGATCTGCTCCTGGACGAGGGCAGCTTCGTGGAGATCGATGCCTTCGTCACCCACCGGGCAACGGGCTTCGGCCTCGAAGACAACAAAGTTCTGGGTGACGGCGTGGTCACCGGGTGGGGTACGATCCGCGGACGCCTCGTCTATGTCTTCAGCCAGGACTTCACGGTGTTCGGAGGCTCACTGGCCGAAGCGCATGCCGAGAAGATCGTCAAGATCATGGACATGGCGCTCAAGAACGGGGCGCCGGTGGTGGGCCTGAACGATTCCGGCGGTGCGCGCATCCAGGAAGGAGTGGTGAGCCTGGGCGGCTACGCGGACATCTTCCTGCGCAATACCCTGGCCTCGGGTGTGGTGCCACAGATCAGCGCCATCCTGGGCCCGTGCGCCGGTGGCGCCGTCTATTCCCCCGCCATCACGGACTTCGTCTACATGGTACGCGGGACGAGCTACATGTTCGTCACGGGTCCCAACGTGGTCAAGACGGTCACGCACGAAGAGATCGACATGGAGGGGCTGGGCGGAGCGGACGTGCACGCCGGGACCTCCGGGGTGGCGCATTTTGCCCACGACAGTGAGATGGAGAGCCTGGCTGCCATCCGTGACCTCTTCCACTACATCCCGCAGAACAACCGTGAGGATCCGCCGCGGCGTCCCACGGACGATCCGTTCGACCGCCAGGATGAGGAACTGCTCGACATCGTACCGGATGAGCCGTCCCGTCCCTACGACATCCACGACGTGATCGGCCGGGTGGTGGATGACGGCGCGTTCTACGAGGTGCACGCGGGTTACGCGGGCAACATCGTGGTGGGGTTCGCGCACCTGGGATCGCACGCTGTGGGGATCGTGGCCAACCAGCCGGCCGTGCTCGCCGGGGTGCTGGACATCAACAGTGCCGTGAAGGGTGCGCGCTTCGTGCGCTTCTGCGACGCGTTCAATATTCCACTCGTGGTCTTCGAGGACGTCCCCGGTTTCCTGCCCGGCGTGGCCCAGGAGCACGGCGGCATCATCCGGCACGGAGCCAAGCTGCTCTACGCCTTCTGCGAGGCCACGGTGCCGCGCATCACCGTCATCACGCGCAAGGCCTACGGCGGCGCGTACGACGTCATGAACTCCAAGCACATCCGCGGCGATGTCAACCTGGCCTGGCCCACCGCGGAAATCGCGGTGATGGGGCCCAAAGGCGCCGTGGAGATCCTCTTCCGCAAGGAAATCGCCGAAGCCGGGGAGGGCGGTACGGTGGCGGCCGAGCGCGAAGCGGAGTACCGTGAGAGGTTTGCCAACCCGTACGAAGCAGCGGCGCGGGGCTTCATCGATGACGTCATCGACCCCCGCGCCACCAGGCCGCGGCTCATCAACACCCTGGACATGCTGCGGAACAAGCGGGACACCAACCCGCCCCGGAAGCACGGCAACCTGCCCCTCTGAGGATGGAGGCCCCTTGGCGCTGATCGAGCCGGTCGTCGCTGGATGCACGCGCGCGGTCGGCGGGGCATGCTGAACAAGGTCCTGGTCGCGAACCGGGGTGAGATCGCGGTGCGCGTCATCCGCGCTTGCCGCGAACTCGGGATCGGCTCGGTGGCGGTGTTCTCCGATGCCGACCGCCTGTCGCCGCATGTGATGGCGGCCGACGAGGCCTATCGTATCGGCCCCGCCCCTTCGGCACAGAGCTACCTGCGCACTGACGCCCTGCTCGACGTAGCGCGGCGATCCGGTTGCGACGCGGTCCATCCTGGCTACGGGTTCCTGGCCGAGCGGGCCTCCTTCGCGGCCGCCGTAGAGGAGGCCGGCCTGATCTTCGTGGGCCCCACCTCCGCGGCCATTGCCGCGATGGGGGACAAAACGGAGGCCCGCAGGCGCATGGTGGCTGCGGAGGTGCCCGTCGTGCCCGGCACCACCGAGCCGCTGCCGGACGCGGCCGCCGCCGCGGCGGCAGCCGCCGATTTCGGCTACCCGGTGCTTCTCAAAGCCGCGGCGGGCGGGGGCGGAAAGGGCATGCGCGTGGTGCGCGAGGAGGGCAACATCGCGCGGGCGCTCGAGGCCGCCGTACACGAGGCCGAGAACGCCTTCGGAGACGGTACCGTCTACCTCGAAAAGTACCTGGACCACCCGCGGCACGTGGAGATCCAGATCCTGGCGGACGACGCGGGCACGGTGCTCTACCTGGGGGAGCGTGAGTGCTCGATCCAGCGGCGGCACCAGAAGATGGTCGAAGAGGCACCATCGCCCGCCGTGGGACCGGAATTACGCCGCCGCATGGGGGAGGCCGCGGTAGCGGCGGCCGCCGCCGTGGGCTACCGGAACGCCGGCACCATCGAGTTCCTCCTGCAAGATGGAGCCTACTACTTCCTGGAGATGAACACTCGCATCCAGGTGGAACACCCGGTCACGGAGCTCGTGACCGGCCTGGATCTGGTCCAGTGGCAGCTGCGCATCGCGGGCGGTGAGCACCTCGACCTGGCCCAGGAGGACGTGATCATCCAGGGACACGCGCTCGAATGCCGGATCACGAGCGAGGACGCGGCGAACGGCTTTCTGCCCTCGACGGGCCGCATCCACGGCGTGCGGCTTCCCGGCGGCCCCGGCGTGCGCTGGGACGGAGCCATTGCGGACGGCGTGGACATCTCACTCTACTATGACCCTCTGCTCGGCAAGCTCATCACGCACGGCCCTGACCGCGCGTCGGCCGTAGCGCGCATGACCCGCGCGCTCCATGAGCTGTCCGTCCGGGGCGTCGAGACGAGCATCCCCTTCCATCGCCGGTTGATGGCCGAGCCCGACTTCAGGGCGGGGGAACTGGACATCCGCTTTCTGGACCGGCATCCCGATTTGCTGGACGGCGGGGTCGCGGAGGACACGCTGGAGGCGGCGGCCGTGGTGGCAGCACTCCTCGAGGAGGAGCGGCGCGGCCGGCGGGCGGTAGCTCGTATCGAGGGTAGTGTCTCTTCCAACTGGCGAGACAGGGGGTGGGGATGAGCGAACACTGGTTGCGTACGGTGGCACTGCGGGCGGGTCTTCCCGAAGCGGATGACCTCGACCTGCCGACGAACACACCGATCGAGCAGGCCTGGAAGCATGCGCTCGAGACGCTCGGGCTGGACGAGGATCACCTCATTATGGTGATCGCCGACCATTACATGACCCACCGGGCAGACTTCACGGATCCCTCGCCCGCGGCCATTCGCCTCATCCCTGAGAAAGTGGTGCGCGTCTACAACGTCTTCCCGCTGCGCGAGAACGATCGAGAGATCTACGTGGCCACTGCGGATCCCACGGACGAGGAGGTGGTGGAGGCGCTCCACTACGCCTCGGGTCGCACGCCGGTCTTCCGGATCGCCACGCCCTGGGCCGTCCAGGAAGCCATCGACCGGTGCTACGCCAGCGAAGGTCCGGTGTCGAGCCTGCTGAGCCAGGTCACGCGGACCGTCGATGAGTCCGTCAGCGTCGAGCCTGAGGTGGAGCATCGGCCCGCGGCGCCGCCGTCGCCACCGGCCTCGCCTCTCGAGCGAGCGTTCGACGCCGTGGTGCCCGCGGAGTCGGCCGGGGCAGCGGCCGAGCCGGAGGCCGCGCCGGACGTTGAGGCGGAGGCCGAGCCGGACGTTGAGGCGGAGGCCGAGCCGGACGTTGAGGCGGAGGCCGAGCCGGAC
>JBBDRO010000014.1:24453-57882 GCA_040905425.1 Gemmatimonadota bacterium
TTGAGGCGGAGGCCGAGCCGGACGTTGAGGCGGAGGCCGAGCCGGACGTTGAGGCCGCCCCGGAGCCCTACACCGAGCCCTACGTCGAGCCGGGCACCGACCCGGACGCCGGACCGGACCCAGCGCCGACACCCGCTGCACAGACCGCCCCGGAGCCGGCCGCCGAGGGTGAGGCGCAGGCCGTGGCCCGGCTCGCCTCGCTGATCCTGCTCGACGCCATCCGGCAGGGAGCCACCCGCATCATCATCGAGTCCAGCGGCGGCGGCAACGGCATCGTGCGCTTCCGGGTGGACGGCATCGAACGTCGCTACATGAATCTCTCGGTGGTGGCCATGAACCGCGTGATCGAGCGGTTGGCCGCGCTGGCCGGGGCCGTACCCGGCGCGGGCGGACGCACCGGAGCGGCACGGGTGAAGGCAGGGGAGCACACGTACGCGTTCCACCTGGTGGTGGGCCAGATGGGCGGTGCGCAGCGTGCCTTCGTACGCATCCAGGATACGGCGTGGCACCCCCGACTCGATGAGCTCGGCATTGCCGAGCGGGAACTCGCGGCACTCCAGAAACTGGTTGCGGCACGGACCGGCCTCCTGCTC
This sequence comes from Gemmatimonadota bacterium, assembly GCA_040905425.1. Classification (GTDB taxonomy): domain Bacteria; phylum Gemmatimonadota; class Gemmatimonadetes; order Longimicrobiales; family RSA9; genus JBBDRO01. The sequence continues at coordinate 25,047 of JBBDRO010000014.1, forward strand.
ATCGCGGGTCCGGAGGGAAGTGGCCGCTCCACCGTGGCGCGCGCCCTCCTGCGCGCGTTCGTGGCCGGCGGCCGGCGCCCGGCCGCGGTGGAGGAGCGCGCGGGCAGCGAGGTCGAAGGCGTGGCCCACACACGTCCCGGGCCGGGCGGCGCCATGGCGGCGGCGGTGCTGGCTGTCTCGCGCGGGCGGGACGTATTGCTGGTGGACGAAGTCCACGATGCTCCCGCGCTGGCCGCCGTGGTGGAGGCGGCGCACGACCGCCTCGTGCTTGCGGTCGTGGACGCACCGGACGCACCCGCGGCGCTACGCGGCGCCGCAGAACGTCTGGGACAGCCGGCGGCAATCGCAGCCGTTGCCCGCGGCGCCGTGGCATTCCGGCAGCTGCGCAGTCTGTGCGACGCGTGCAGCCAGCCCGCCGGTGACCTCGACGAGTCCGAGGCGGGCCGCGCCGAGGCCTTCGGCACGCGCCCCTCACGCAGGGCTGTCGGATGCCCCCGGTGTGGCCAGACGGGCTATCGGGGATCCGTTCAGGTGGCGGCGGTCCTGCCGGTGGATGAACGGGTCCGAGGGCTGCTCGGCAAGCTCGCGGGTGCGGACGAACTGCAGCGCGCGGCGCGCACGGCGGGATACCGTCCGCTCCTGCAGGTGGCCCTGGCCAGGGTGGCCGCGGGAGACACGACGCTGGCGGAGGTGGAGCGCGTGGTCGCGGCCCCCCCGGTCCCCGCCGGCCAGCCTGCACTGGCGCCCCTCGTGCTCGTGGTGGACGATGATGCGGAGACGCGCGTGCTGGCCCGCAGTGCCCTGGAGAGTGCCGGCTATCGGGTGGAAGAGGCCGCCAATGGGGAACTGGCCCTGCAGCGGCTCGTCACCGGAGAGGATTGCGCGCTCGTGGTGCTCGATCTGCTCATGCCCGGCATGGACGGCCATGAGGTCCTGCACCGCATCAAGTCGGACATCCTGACCGCCGGCGTACATGTGGTCGTGCTGACCGGTTCCGACAATCCGGAGGATGAGCGGAGGGCCATGACGGGTGGCGCGGAGGACTACGTGCGGAAGCCTTTGGATCCGACGCAGTTCCTGGCGCGCGTCGCTGCCGCGCTGCACCGCCGGGCAGCCGCGGAGCTCGTCGGATGAGCGGCGTTGACGGCCGCGCCGTGATCGACAGAGCCGCTATCGAACGCCTCACGCGGCTGGGTGGGGCGGCGCTGGCCCGGCAGATGATCGACCTGTTCATGGAGCACGCGGCGGAGCGCCTCGACGCCGTGCGGGGCGGGGTGGACGGCCCGGATGTGAAGAGTGCCGAACGCGGCGCCCACTCGCTCAAGTCCACTGCGGGCAATCTGGGTGCGGAGCGATTGATGGAGGCGGCTCGCCAGGTAGAGGATGCGGCCTCGGCAGGCGATCACGATCGGGTGGCGGCGCTTTTCGATACGCTTGACGCTGCCCTCCAGGAGGCGCTTGCGTCCCTGCGAACGATACACGCGGAGCTGGGCACGTGAGGACGATTGCCGTGGTCGAGGACAATCCGGACAACCGCCTGCTCGTGAGCGCCATTCTGGGGGGGGACTACGAGTTGGCGGAGTATGAGTCGGGTCCGGCGGCGCTGGCTGGATTGCGAGCCCGGCGCCCCGATCTTGTGCTGCTCGACATCTCGCTGCCGGGCATGGATGGTACGGAGGTGCTGCAGGCCATCCGGACCGACCAGGCACTGGCAGGACTCCCCGTCATCGCGCTCACCGCGCACGCCATGCAGGGAGACCGTGAACGATTCCTCGAGATGGGCTTCGACGCCTACGTGACCAAGCCGATCGTGGACGAGGAGATCCTGCTGAACGCCATTCGCGGCGTCCTGGACCGCTGACGCATCCCTCTTGGACGAGCTTCGCGCCTTCTACCGTAGCGCCCTGGCCGAGCGTGTGCAGACGCTCGCCGCGGCCCGTGCCGCAGCCTCCGACCCTGCGGCGCGGACCACGATGCGACGCATGGCGCACGCCCTGCGCGGCTCCGGTAGCACCTACGGCTTCCCCGACGTGACGGCCGCGGCCGCGCGGGTGGAGGAGGCGTCCGAAGCGGATCTGCTCGGCGCCGTCGATGGGCTCCTGGCCGTGATCCGGGCCGTGGCCGAAGGCGAGCGCGGATGAGCATGCACATTCTGGTGGTGGATGATGATGCGGAGATGCGGCTGGCCGCACGCTTCGGGCTGGAAAAGGCTGGCCACCGTGTCACGGAGGCGGCGGACGGCGCCGCCGCCGCCGCGCTGGAGGAGGTGCCGGATGTCCTTCTGATGGATCTGCTGCTGGGACCCCACGATGGCGAAGACGTGGCCCGGTCGCTCACCGCGCGGCCGGGTTGGGAGCGGGTGCCGGTGGTCTACCTCACGGCACGCCACGATGATGCCACCCGTGCCAGGTTGCGCGCGGATGGCGCTGCCGGCGTGCTGGCCAAGCCGTTCGATCCCTTTGCGTTGCCGGAGCTGCTGGCGGCGGCACTGGCCCCCTGAGCCCCTTCTTTCACCGCCTTCCGGCTGCCCCTATCTTCCTCCCGTGAACAGCCCGAGGAAAGCCCTGGTCAACATTCACGGCATCGCCGCCGGCGGCGCCGGCGTGGGTCGACTGCCCGATGGTCGCGCGGTCTTCGTGCACCGCACGGCGCCTGGTGACGAGGCACGCATCCGCGTGGTGCAGGAGAAGCGCCGCTGGGCGCGGGGCACCCTGGTGAGCGTGGAGCGGCCGGGACCGGATCGCCGGCCCCCGCCGTGCCCCCATTACGGGCGCTGTGGCGGCTGTACACTTGAGCACATGACCTACGCGGCCCAGCTCCGCGCCAAGCGTGAGGTCGTGGCCGCGGCGCTGCGCCGTATCGGAGGCGTGGAGGCGTACGTGCCCGAGGTGGTTGCCTCGCCGGCGGAGGTCCGCTACCGCAATCGGGTCTCCTTCTCACTGTTGCGCTCGGCAGGCCGCGTGCAGGCAGGATTCCATGCGCTCGAACAGCCGGGGACGGTGGTGGACGTCGACGGTGGCTGTCTGCTGCCCGAGGAAGCCGTGGCCCGCACCTGGGATGCGCTGCGCCATGAGTGGGGGCCGGGTGCGCGCCTGCTGCCGCCCGGCAAACGGCTGCGCCTCACGCTGCGTGCTACGGTGGATGGCGTGTGCACCCTGCTCGTCGAAGGAGGTGAGGCAGCCGTTGTTGAGGCGGAGGGTGAGGCGGCCGGCCCGCGAGCCGAGCAACTCGTGGCGGCCGTCCCGGCGCTCGCCGCCGTATGGTGGCGGTCGACGGCCGGCGAGCCTCCCGTGCTCTTGGCGGGGGCCGAGCTCGTCATGGACCGCTGGCGCGATCAGCCTGTTCGCCTGCAGGGCGCCCTCTTCCTCCAGGTGAACCGTGGCGCCGCGGCACTCCTCGAGGACCACGTGCTAGTCCTGGCGCGGGACGCCGGTCCAGAGACGGCGGTGGATGCCTATTGCGGTGTGGGTCGCTACGCCCGGGCGCTGGCCGCGATGGGCGTGCCGACCGTGGGCATCGAGGCCGATCCGCACGCGGTGACGGAGGCCCGTCGCGGCGCCCCAGCCGGCACGCGCTTCGTGGCGGGGCGGGTGGAGGATGCCCTGCCCGAGCTGCTCCCCTCGGCGCTGCTCGTCACCAACCCGCCCCGCGCCGGCATGGCTGCGGACGTGGTGGCTGCCCTGCTTGCCGCGCCGACCCGCAGGGTGATCTACGTAAGTTGCGATCCGGCCACGCTGGCCCGGGACCTTGGCCGCCTGGAGGCGGTCTATCGGCTGCGCGGCGTGCGCGCCTTCGACCTGTTTCCCCAGACGGCTCACGTCGAAACGGTCGTGGAGCTGGAGCAACGATGAAGTACTTCGTGACGGTATACGGCCGCACGGTGGAGGTGGAACTCTCCGGCGGCGAAGTGCTCGTGGACGGCCGGGCCTTGCGCGCGGACCTTGCCGCAGTGCCGGGCACCGAAGTCCGCCACCTGCTGTTAGATGGCACCTCCCATACGCTGGACGCTCACCCCGGTGCGAGTGGCGGCGTCTGGGAGCTGCACGTGGATGGGCTGCCCGTGCGGGCGGAGGTCGTGGACGAGCGCACGCGCGCCATCCGGGCGCTCACCGCCCGCACCGGCGCCGCCGCCGGCCCACGCCCCGTGCGCGCACCCATGCCGGGTCTGGTGGTGCGGGTGGAGGTGGAGGAGGGGCAGAGCGTGGCGGCGGGGCAGGGTGTGGTCATCATGGAGGCCATGAAGATGGAGAACGAGCTGCGCGCCGAGGCCGACGGCGTCGTGGCTCGGGTCCACGCCGTTCCCGGCGCTGCCGTGGAAAAGGGCGTCGTGCTCGTCGAATTCGCGCTGCCTGCGGGAGAGGAGGCCTAGGTGGCTCGTGAGGAGGAGGTTCGCACGACGGACGGGATCGTGGTGCAGCCCGTCTATCGAGAGGCGGACGTGCCCGGACCCGCGGCGGATCGATTGGGTGAGCCAGGCGCTCCGCCCTTCACCCGCGGTGTGTACCCGTCCATGTACCGCGGCCGCCTCTGGACCATGCGCCAGTATGCCGGTTTCGGGACGGCGGCGGAAACCAACGAGCGCTATCGGTTTCTTCTTGAACATGGCCAGACCGGTCTCAGCGTGGCCTTCGATCTGCCCACGCAGATGGGCTACGACTCCGATCACCCCATGGCGGCCGGTGAGGTAGGCCGCGTGGGCGTGGCCATCGACACACTGGACGACATGCGTACCCTGTTCGCGGGCATCCCCCTCGAAGAGGTGTCGGTCTCCATGACCATCAATGCCACGGCCGCCGTGCTGCTGGCGCTGTATGTGGCCCTCGCGGACGAGCGGGGCGTGCCGCGCGACCGCCTGGCCGGTACCGTGCAGAATGACATTCTGAAGGAGTACATCGCCCGCGGCACCTACATCTATCCCGTGGAGCCGTCGCTCCGCCTGGTCACGGATCTCTTTGGTTTCTGCGCCGCTGAGGTGCCACGCTGGAACACCATCTCCATCAGCGGCTACCACATCCGCGAGGCCGGCTCCACGGCTGCGCAGGAGATAGCCTTCACCTTCGCGGACGCGCTCGAGTACGTGCGGCGGGCGCTGGACGCGGGTCTGGATCTGGAGAGCTTCGCACCCCGGCTCTCCTTCTTCTTTGCCGCGCACAACGATCTGTTCGAGGAAGCCGCCAAATTCCGCGCCGCGCGTCGGTTGTGGGCCCGGCTGATGCGGGAGCGCCACGGCGCCAGCGACGCGGCGGGGCGCCTGCGCTTTCACACCCAGACGGGAGGTGTCACGCTTACCGCGCAGCAGCCCCTGAACAACGTCGTGCGTGTGACCGTGCAGGCGCTGGCCGCCGTGCTCGGCGGCACGCAGTCCCTCCACACCAACGCCTACGACGAAGCACTGGCGCTGCCCACCGAGGAATCGGCCCGGCTGGCGCTGCGCACCCAGCAGGTGCTGGCGGCCGAGTCGGGCGTGGCCAGTACGGTGGATCCGCTCGGCGGCAGCTACTACGTAGAAGCACTCACGGACTCTCTCGAGGCCGAGGCCCTGGCCTATCTGGAGCGGGTGGACGAACTGGGCGGTGCGGCGCGGGCCATCCCCTACTTCAAGGAGGAGATCCATCGCGCCTCCTACGCCCACCAGCAGGCCGTGGAAGCAGGGGAGCGGCGGATCGTGGGGGTGAACGTGCACACGTCGGAGGATGCCCCCCCGCGGATCGAAGCTCCGGCTTACGCGCGCCTGGAGGCCGGGCAGCGTGAGCGGCTTGCGGAGGTCCGGGCCACGCGGGACCAAGCGGCGGTGGACGCCGCGCTGGGCGCGGTGCGCCGCGCGGCCGAAGGCACCGCCAACGTGCTGCCCGCCATGGTGGAGGCGGTGCAGGCCATGGCCACCCTGGGTGAGATCAGTGACGTGCTGCGCGACTGCTGGGGCGTCTACCGTGGCGACGGATCTTGACGCGCGTGCGCCGCGCGCCCGCGGAGTGGCGTCCGCCTGCCGCCCGCGGTTAGAATAGGCCCTGTCGAACGCCTATAACCGAAGATTGAAATGCCGACGTACGAATACCGCTGCGCTGCCGGGCACGACTTTGAGGCCTTCCAGCGCATGAGTGAAGAACCCCTGAAGACGTGTCCCGAATGCGGCGCTGCGGCCGAGCGGCAGCTCTCCGCCGGCGCGGGCATCCTCTTCAAGGGAGATGGCTTCTACATCACCGACTACCGCAGTGACAGCTACAAGAAAGCTGCCGAGGCGGACAGCAAGAGCGCGTCCGACAAGCCCGCCAGGGACAGCGGCTCGGGCAAGGACAGCGGCTCGGGCAAGGAGAAGACCAAGCCCTCCGGTGGCAAGGGCGATTCCTCCACGGGATCCGCGGGCTGATGCCGGCGGAGCGCCTGCGCTCCCAGCTCGCACGTACCGCCGCCGAGCTGGGTGCCCCGGATGACGTGGACGTGCAGGTGGAGCGGCCCGGCAACCCGGAGCACGGTGACCTCACGACCAATCTGGCCATGCTCCTGGCCCGCCCCCTGGGCCGGGCCCCACGCAGCATTGCCGCGGACATTCTGGCACGCCTGGATACCGCGGAGGCCGGCGTGGCCTCCGCCGAAATCGCCGGTCCCGGCTTTATCAATTTTCGCCTGGCGGCCGAGCGTGTGCAGGATGATCTGGCCGCGCTGGTCAGCGCCGATGACGCGTACGGCCGGAGCACCGAGGGAAGCGCCGAGCCGATCGTGGTCGAGTGGGTGTCGGCCAATCCCACCGGGCCCCTGCACTTCGGGCACGGCCGTCAGGCGGCGCTCGGTGACGCGATCTGCCGCCTCCTGGAGCTGACCGGCTGGCGCGTGCATCGGGAATTCTATTACAACGATTCGGGCCGGCAGATGGAGCTGCTCGCGCATTCCGTGCGCGCCCGCTACGAGGAACTGTCGGGTGGTGACGCGCCGTTCCCCGAGGAGGGGTATCATGGCGAATACGTCCGCGAGATCGCGGCCGCCTTCCGGGACCAGCACGGCCAGGGGCACGCCGGGCGTGACGACGCTGCCACCCTGGATGCCATGCGCCAGTTCGCGGTCGGGCTGTTGCGCGCGGAGCAGGACCGTGACCTGAACGATTTCCGGGTGCGCTTCGATCAGCACTATCTTGAATCGTCGCTCTACGAGGAAGGCCGCGTGGAAGCGGCGATCGCGGCCCTCCGGGAGACCGGGCTGGTGTACGAGCACGAAGGCGCCACCTGGCTCCGCACCACGGAATTCGGGGACCAGAAGGACCGTGTGATGGTGCGCGGGGACGGCAATCCCACGTACTTCCTCCCGGATGTGGCCTATCACCTCACGAAGTGGGAGCGAGGCTTCCATCACGCGGTGAATGTCCAGGGCTCCGACCACCACGGCACCGTGGCACGCGTGCGCGCGGGCCTGCGGGCGCTGGGACTGCCGGAGGCGTACCCGGAGTATGTGCTGCACCAGATGGTGCGGCTCGAGCGGGGCGGGCGGGAAGTGAAGATCTCCAAACGCGCCGGCGCCTATACCACGCTCCGCGAGCTGTATGACGAGGTGGGCGTGGACGTGGCGCGCTACTTCTTCCTCATGCGCAAGCCCGAAGCGCAACTCCTCTTCGACCTGGACCAGGCGCTGGACCGGTCGGAGAAGAACCCGGTATACAAGATCCAGTACGCCCACGCCCGCATGTCGTCCATCTTCGGCAAGGCGGGAGTGGCGCCGGACCGGGCCGATCCTTCGGCCGCAGAGCTCTCCCTGCTCTCACATGAGACGGAACGGGAGCTGGTGCGCGCCCTTACGGAGTTCCCGGATACCGTGTCCACGGCCGCGCGCCTGCGCGCCCCCCATCTGCTGTGCGATTATCTCGAGCGCATGGCCGGTCTGGTCAACTCGTGGTACCATGCCGGTAACCCCAGCAGAAACCCTGAACTGGCCGTTCTGGTGGAGGATCCAGCGCTCCGCCAGGCGCGCCTCGTGCTCACCCGCGCGGTGAGGATCGTGCTCCGCAACGGACTGGCAGCCCTGGGGCTCACGGCCCCGGACCGTATGGACCGCAGTGGCGAACTGCCATCTCAGGAAAACGAGGCAACGGCATGAGCGTACTCGTCGTCGGCAGTGTGGCGCTGGACAGTGTGGAAACCCCCTTTGGCAGCGTCACGGACGCGCTCGGCGGTTCGGCCACGTTCTTTGCCGCCGCCGCCAGCCTGTTCACCCCGGTGCGCGTGGTGGGTGTGGTGGGCAAGGATTTCCCCCGCGCCCAACTCGACTTGCTCGAGCAGCGGGGCGTGGATCTCACCGGTCTCGAGACCGCCGATGGCGAGAGCTTTCGCTGGTCCGGCGTGTACAGTTACGACATGAACAGCAGGGAGACCCTCGAAACGCGCCTGGGCGTGTTCGCGGACTTCAGCCCCAAGATCCCCGCATCGTTCCGGGATGCGGAATGGGTGTTTCTGGGCAACATTGATCCCGTGTTGCAGCTGGAGGTCCTGGATCAGGTACGCGCCCCGCGGCTGGTGGCCTGCGACACCATGAATTTCTGGATCGAGGGCCGCCGGGAAGCGCTCGTCCGGCTGCTCGGCCGGGTGGACCTGCTGATGGTCAATGACAGCGAGGCCCGCGAGCTGTCCGGCGAGTACAACCTGCTCCGGGCGGCGCGCTGGATCCGCGAGCACGGCCCGTCCATGGTGGTGGTCAAGAAGGGGGAGCACGGCGCCATTCTCTTCGCGGAGGACTTCGTCTTCTTCGCGCCTGGCTATCCCCTGGAGGAGATCTTCGATCCGACCGGTGCGGGTGATGCCTTCGCGGGTGGTTTCATGGGCTATCTGGCCAGGACGGGCACCGTGGACGGGGAGCATCTGCGACGGGCCGTGATCTATGGCTCCGTCATGGGCTCCTTTGCCGTGGAGCGATTCGGCATCGAGCGCTTCCTGGAGCTGCGCACGGAGGAGATCCACGACCGGGTGCAGCAGTTCCGCGACATCACCTCCTTCGAACAGGTGGCCCTGGTGGACGCAGGTGCCTGAGCGTGGCGCCGATGGCGGCCTGACCTACCGCGACGCCGGCGTGGATCGCGACGAGGCCGCGCGCGCCAAGCGGGGCATCGGCGCGCTCGTGGCCTCGACGCGCACGGCCGGTGTCCTGTCGGAGGCGGGCGGTTTCGGCGGGCTGTTCCGGGTGCCGGCGGACATGCGCAGTCCCGTGCTGGTGTCCAGCGCGGATGGCGTGGGCACGAAGCTCAAGGTGGCCATGCGCGCCGGTATCCACGACACGGTGGGCGCGGACCTGGTCAACCACTGTGTGGATGACATCCTCGTGGAGGGCGCGCGCCCGCTCTTCTTCCTGGATTACGTGGGCATGGGCGCGCTCGAGGCGGGTACGGTGGAGGCGGTCGTGGCCGGTGTGGCGCGCGGCTGTCGCGAGAACGGCTGTGCCCTGCTGGGAGGCGAGACCGCCGAGATGCCGGATTTCTATGCGCCCGGCGAGTACGACCTGGCGGGCTTCATCGTAGGCGTGGTGGAAGAGGACGGCCGCCCCGGCGCGCATCGCGTCCAGCGCGGGGACGTACTCGTGGGCATCGGCTCAGACGGCTTCCACACCAATGGCTATTCCCTCCTGCGGCGGCTCTTCTTCGAGCGCATGGGGCTGGACGTGGATGACCCCTATCCCGCCGAGGGCGTGGACGCTTCGGTGGGCCAGGTGCTGCTGCGTCCGCACCGGAGCTACGCGGGGGCCGTGCTGCCGCTCCTGGACGAGGGGAAGGTGCACGCGCTGGCCCACATCACCGGGGGCGGCATCCTGGAGAATCTGGACCGCTCCATGCCGGCGGGTCTCTCGGCCCGGGTGGAGGGCGGCGCCTGGCCCGTGCCGGCCGAGTTCCGCGCCGTGGCCGAACACGGCGGCATCGATGAAGATGAGATGATGCGCACCTTCAACATGGGGGTGGGCATGATCCTCGTGGTGGAAGGCTCGGCCGGAGACACGCTCGTCGCGCGACTGCGGGAGAGCGGCGAGCGGGCCTGGACCATCGGCTCCGTCGACGAGGGAGAAAGCCCCGTCGTCCTCATCTGAAGCTGGAGAGCGGGCATGAAACGAACGTATTCGATCGTCGGTCTGGCGGCCCTGGCGCTGATCGCGGCCGGCACCGCACCCGTGGCCGCGCAGGAGGGGCACTGGTCGGAAGGGTGCTACGGCGCCCTGACCCCGCGCGACTACTGCATCCGCGTGGTGGAGGCGGTGGAGATTCTGCAGCCACGCCTGGGCATGGCCATGACGGGCGGCAACCCGGTGCAGGGCACCGCCAGCACCCTGGGACTCCGCCTGGGCACGCTGCCGCGCATCGGCCTGGGGCTGCGTGCCACGGCCGTGCGCACCGAACTGCCGCCCATCGGGGAGATCGGCGCCAGCCAGGAGTTGAACTTCTTCCTGCCCGCCATCGCGGCCGACGCCTCGGTCGGTGTCTTTTCGGGATTTTCCCTGGCCCCCACCCTGGGTGGCGTGGGCGCCCTGGATCTGCTCGGCAGCGTGGCGCTCGTGCCCGTGCCAGAGCGGGAGGGATTCGCCGACACGTCCCCCGCGTCCTGGTCGGTGGGGGCGCGTCTGGGCATCCTGAACGAGTCCTTTACCGTGCCCGGCGTCTCGGTGTCGGGCAGCTACCGGCGTATGGGGGACATGGCATACGGTGACGCCACGTTCGAGGACGAGGACGCCTACTTCGCGCTCACGGACGCCAGCGTACTGAGTCTGCGCGCCGCCGTGGGCAAGCGCCTGCTGATGCTCGGCGCCACCGCCGGCGTGGGCTGGGACCGCTCCAGCGGCAGCGTGGACATGCGTGTAAGCAACGGAGGCGCCGGCAGCGTGCTGCCCGCGCAGCGGCTGCAGAACGAGGACCTGCAGACCGACCGCCTCACGTACTTCGGCAACCTCAGCATGACCTTCGTGATCCTGCACCTGGTGGCGGAGGCCGGCTGGCAGGAGGGCGGGGAGTCCTTCGCCGGCGCGCTGTCACCGGAGCTGCTGGAGCAGGGGAGCCTCTACGGCGGCCTGTCGATCCGCCTGACGCTGTAGTTCCGGCATGGACGGCCCCGAGCGCGCGGCCATGCGGTGGGCGCTGGAGCTCGCCGAGCGAGGCTGGGGGCGGGTGGCCCCGAATCCCATGGTGGGCGCCGTGGTGGTGCGTGACGGCCACGTCGTGGGGGAAGGCTGGCACGCCGAGTACGGCGGTCCGCACGCCGAGGTGGTGGCGCTCAACCGGGCGGGGCCGGCGGCCCGCGGCGCCACGCTCGTGGTCACGCTGGAGCCCTGCGCCCACCACGGCCGCACTCCACCGTGCACCGACGCCATCATCGCCGCCGGCATCGCGCGCGTGGTCTTTGCCTGCGCCGACCCGAACCGCGCCGCGGCGGGCGGCGCAGAGCGTCTGCTGGATGCGGGAATCGCGGTAGCCCGCGACATCGAAGGAGAGGCGGCCCGGGCACTCAACGCGTCGTTCTTCCACGCGCACGAGGCCGCGCGGCCGTTCGTGGCGTTGAAGCTGGCGCTCTCGCTGGACGCCCGTCTCTCGGACCAGCCGGACGCTCCGGCTGTGGTCACCGGTCCGGCGGCGCGCGCGTACGCGCATCGGCTGCGGGCCGGCTATGACGCGGTGGTGGTGGGCATCGGCACCGCACTGGCGGACGATCCGCTGCTCACCGTCCGAGATGCGGCCGCACCGCGCGTCCCCCCACGGCGGGTGGTGCTGGACTCGCGGGCGCGGCTGCCGGAGAAGGCGCGCCTCGTGCGCACGGCGCACGACAGCCCCGTATGGCACTTTCACACGGCCGCCGCGCCGGGCCAAGCGGTCGCGGCGCTTGCGGAGCGCGGGGTGCGGACGCGCGCGGTAGCAGGTGGACCGGCCGGCGTCGCCTGGAACGGGGTGCTGGAGGCGCTCGCGGAGGATGGGGCCGATGCCGTGCTGGTGGAGGGCGGCGGGCGCGTTGCCGCCTCCCTCCTCGCGGAGGACCGCGTGCAGCGCATGCACCTCTTCTACGCGCCGCATCTCTATGGCCAGCACGGCGCGGCCGGCTTTCCCGGCACGGCGTTTCCGGCCGGTTGGCGGCTGGTGGACGTACGCCGCCTGGAAGGCGATGTTCTTCTGACACTGGATCGCGCACCGGATGGCTCCGGCAGGGAGGGGAAGGGGTAGCATGTTCACGGGGATCGTGGAGGAGGTGGGCCGCGTTCATTCGGTAGCGCCCATCGGTCAGGGCGGGTTACGGCTACATGTGGCCGCCACGCACGTGGTCGAGGACGCCGTCATCGGCGCCTCCATTGCCGTGGATGGAGTATGCCTCACGGTGGTGGAGTTGCCGGGGGACGGTTTCGCGGTGGACGTCATCGGTACCACGCTGTCGCGCAGCACCCTGGGCGGGCTGGCGGCGGGGGACCCGGTCAACCTGGAACGCGCCCTGGCGTTCGGCGAGCGTCTGGGAGGGCACCTGGTGCAGGGCCACGTGGATGGCGTGGGGGAGGTGGAGGCCGTGCGGACCGTGGGAGAGCACGTGCTCGTGGACGTACGCATGCCGCCCGAGGTGGCGGAAGTGACGGTGCTGCACGGCTCGGTGGCGGTGGCCGGCGTGAGCCTCACCGTGAACGCTCTGCCGGCACCCGACGTGATGCAGGTGGCGCTCATCCCGCATACGCTGGAAGTGACGAATTTCGGTACCCTGGCTGTCGGCGCCCGGGTGAACCTGGAAGGTGATATGCTCGGACGCTTCGTGGTGGAGTACCTGCGCCGGCGTGAGCCTGCCGCGGGCCCGTCATGAGCGTGCCGGGCGGGGAGGTGGCCGTGCCGTTCGACAGCGTGGAAGACGCCATTCGCGACATTCGCGAAGGTCGGCTGGTCATCGTGGCGGATGACGAGGACCGGGAGAACGAGGGGGACCTGGTGGGCGGCGCCGCCCGGGTCACCCCCGAAATGGTCAACGTGATGACCAAGTACGGACGCGGGCTCATCTGCGTGGCGCTGACAGGGGAGCGGGCGGAACTGCTGGGTCTGCCCCCCATGACGGAGCAGAACCAGGACTTCATGGGCACGGCGTTCACGGTTTCCGTGGACGCCCACCCACGGTTCGGGGTGAGCACGGGCATCAGCGCCTTCGATCGCGCCACAACCATCAAGATGCTGGCGGAGGGGGACACGAAGCCGGGGGATCTGCGGCGGCCCGGCCACGTCTTCCCGCTGCGCGCGGTACCGGGCGGCGTGCTGCGCCGCGTTGGCCAGACGGAGGCCTCGGTGGACCTGGCCCGCCTGGCGGGACTGCCGCCGGCGGGAGTGATCTGCGAGATCCTCAACGATGACGGCAGCATGGCGCGCCGACCCGAACTCGAGGTCTTTGCGCGGGAGCACAACCTGCGCTTCATCACCGTGGCCCAGATCGTGGCCTACCGCCTGCGCCACGAACGCCTGGTCCGGCGCGTGGCCGAGGCGGTCATCCCCACGCCGCACGGGGACTTCAACGTCATCGTCTTCGAGAACCAGGTGGATCATCGCGAGCACGTGGCGCTCGTGAAGGGGGACATAGCCGGCAAGCGCAACGTCCTCGTGCGCATGCACTCGGAGTGCCTCACCGGAGACGTCTTCCACTCCATGCGCTGCGACTGCGGTGAGCAGCTCCACGCAGCCCTCCGGCGCATCGGACACGAGGGGCTCGGCGCCGTGATCTACCTGCGCCAGGAGGGGCGCGGCATCGGCCTGGCCAACAAGATCCGCGCCTATGCGCTGCAGGATGGCGGCCAGGACACGGTGGAGGCCAACGAGTCGCTCGGCTTCAAGCCGGACCTGCGCGATTACGGTGTGGGTGCCCAGATCCTGCTCGACCTGGGCCTCAGTTCGGTGCGCATTCTCACCAACAATCCCCGCAAGATAGTGGGCCTGGAGGGCTACGGCCTGCGCATCACCGGGCGCGAACCCATCCAGATGAATCCCACGGCGTACAACCGGGGCTACCTGGACACCAAGCGGAGCAAGCTCGGTCACCTTCTCACAAGCGACGATGCCCCTTCCAGCTCCGGGGCACCCGTGGATGCCACCGGCACCCCGGGATCCGCGGGCAGCGCCGTCGTGGACGGCGTCGTGGCGGAGGAGGATGACGCCCGTGCATGAGGATCCCGGCGCCGGGCCTCGCGGCCCGGCCGAAGTGCCGCACGGAGTGGATGGGATGCTGCCCGTGCCCCCGCCCATACGCGGTGAGCTGCGCGGGCGTGGACGCCGCTATGCCATCGTGGTCAGCCGCTTCAACGAGCTGGTCACCGAGCGGCTGCTGGCCGGCGCGCGGGCGTGCTTCGAGCAGCATGGAGTGGCCGCGGACGCGGTGCTCGTGGTGTCCGTACCGGGTGCCTGGGAGCTGCCGGTGGCGGCGCGCACGCTGGCCCTGCGGAGTGACGTGGACGCCGTGGTGGCGCTCGGCTGCGTCATCCGGGGAGACACGCCCCATTTCGACTACGTGGCGGGCGGGGCGGCGCAGGGTCTCATGGCGGTGGCCAACGAGACCGGCGTGCCGGTGGCGTTCGGCGTGCTCACCACCGAGGACCCGGATCAGGCGCTGGCGCGCGCGGGGGGCAAGCTCGGCAACAAGGGATGGGAGGCCGCGCAGACCGCCCTGGAGATGACGGACCTGCTGGCCCGGCTCGAGGAGCCCCGTGCTGGAGCGTAGCCGCGCCCGCAGCTGGGCCCTGCAGGTCCTCTACGTCTGGGAATCGCGCGGCATCACCACACCGCTGGATACGCTCGACCAGTTCGAGCGGGAGCGACGCATTCGCCCGACGGTCCGGCCCTATCTGCGCCGACTGGTGGAGCTCGTGGAAATCCACCGCGATACGCTCGACGCGGAGATCGCACAGGGGCTTACCAACTGGCGGTTGGAGCGCCTGTCCGCCATCGACCGCAACATTCTTCGCCTGGCCACCGCGGAGCTCCGTCACGCCCCGGACGTGCCGCCCAAGGTGGCCGTGAAGGAGGCCCTGCGCCTGGCGGATCGATACGGCACGGCCGAGAGCCCCCGCTTCGTGAACGGCGTACTGGACGCGCTCATGCGCGCCGGCAACCAGGAGAACGGTGGAGCGGAGTCCTGAACCTCCTCGTGGTGAACTGGCAGGATCGGGAGAATCCCGCCGCGGGAGGCGCGGAGATCCACCTGCACGAGGTGTTTGGCCGGCTGGCGGCCATGGGGCATCGCGTCACCCTGCTGGCCTCGGGCTATCCGGGATGCGTGCCCCGCGCCGAGCTGGACGGCATGGAGGTGCGGCGTACCGGGGGACGTCATACATTCTCGGTGGCGGCGCCGGCCTACTATCGCCGGCACCTGGCCGGGGCGGGGATCGACCTGTTGGTCGAGGATCTGAACAAGGTTCCGCTCTTCGCTCCCCTATGGGCCCGGAAACGCTGCGTGCTGCTGGTTCACCATCTCTTCGGACGGACGGCCTTCCAGGAAGCCTCCGTGCCGTTCGCCGCGGCCACCTGGTTGCTGGAGCGTCCGCTGGCACGGGTCTACCGCGGCGTGCCCGTGCAGGCCGTTTCCCGGAGTACCGCCGAGGACCTGGAAGCGCGAGGCTTCTCCGCCGATGCCATCGAGGTGATCCCGAACGGCGTGGACCTGTCCTTCTATACGCCCGCGCCCGACACGCCACGCTGCGCGGAACCGACGGTGTTGTACCTGGGCCGCCTGAAGCGCTACAAACGCGTGGATCTGGTGCTCCGGGCGGTGGCTCACCTGCGCGCGGGCGGTGTACCTGCCCGACTCGTGGTGGCCGGACGTGGCGATGCCGAACGCGCGCTGCGCACGCTGGCCGACCGGCTCGAGCTCGGCGCGGCGGTGCGCTTCGCCGGGTACGTGAGTGAGGAGGAGAAGCGTACACTCATGCGCCGCGCCTGGGTGCACACGCTGACCTCGCCCAAGGAGGGGTGGGGCATCAGCAACATGGAGGCGGCCGCGTGCGGCACCGCCACTGTGGCCAGCAACGCCCCCGGGCTGCGCGACTCGGTGGTGCACGGGCGTACCGGCTTCCTGGTGCCGCACGGGAACGTGCCGGCGCTGGCCGAGGGGCTCGGCGCCATCCTGGGCGACGCGGCTCTGCGGGATCGGCTCGGCGCGGAGGCCCGCACGTTCGCGCGCGGCTTCTCGTGGGACCGGGCCGCGCGCAGCACCGCCGCGCACCTGGAGACGGTTTTTCAGGGTCCGCGCGCACCGGCTGTATGAGGATGCTCACCCACGGGATCCGGTCCCCCTATCGAGAGGAGATTCGCCATGCAGATCACGTTCAGCGCTCGCCACTGCACGGTTTCGGAGAGCACCCGTGAGCATGCCGCCCGTCGGGTGGGCAGGCTGCGGCGCATCGAACAGAGACCCGCGGAGGTAGCTCTGAACTTTCAGGAGGATCACGGGCAGAAGAGCGCCGAGGTCCTGCTGCACATCGCGGGCGGTGGCGCGCACATGGCTAAGGCCAAGGCGCCGACCTTCCGCACGGCCGTGGACCGGGCGGTAGAGCGGCTGGAGCGCCAGGTCAAGCGGGATCGCGCCCGTGCGCGCGCCCGGCGCGCTGCGGCCTCGCCCGCATGAGCCGGACTGAAGCAGCGTGACGCCGCTGACCGTCGAGGAGTTCTTCCGCAGCAAGCGGGAGCCGCTGCAGCTCGAGCTGCTCAATCCGGATTGCGCGCTGGAACGCGTCATCGAGAGCCCCACCATCTCCAATCCAGGGCTCGTCCTCACGGGTTATCCGCCGCGCTACAGCGGTCGCCGGGTGCAGGTGCTCGGGGAGACGGAGATGGAGTACCTGGCCAGCCTGCCGGACGGCGAGATGCGCACGCGCGTCGAAGCGTTCCTCGAACTGGACATGCCGGCGGTGGTGGTCACCAAGGGCCAGGAAGTACCCGCGACCCTGCTCGATGCGGCCTGCCAGCGGCGGGTACCGCTCTTCCGCTCGCAGCTCAAGACGGGCGACTTCTATCGCCGGCTGCAGCCCTACCTGGAGGAGGCGTTCGCTCCCACCACGACCATGCACGGCTCGCTGGCCGACGTGTACGGTGTGGGACTCCTCTACGTGGGCCGCAGCGGTATCGGCAAGAGCGAGTGCGTGCTCGACCTGGTGGAGCGCGGGCACCGGCTGGTTGCCGACGACGTGGTGCGCATCACCCGTCGCGGCAATGACGTCCTCATCGGCCGCGCGCTGGACCTGCAGGGTCACCACATGGAGATCCGGGGTATAGGCATCGTGGACATCCGTGCCCTGTTCGGCATTCGCGCCATCCGCCAGCAGAAGCGCATCGAGGTGGTGGTCCAGCTCGAGGACTGGGACACCGAGGCCACCTACAACCGGACGGGACTGGTGGTGGAGAAGGTGGAAGTCCTGGGTGTGGAGATCCCCAAGGTGGTGGTCCCATTGAACCCCGGCAAGAACATCACGGTGGTCTCCGAGGTGGTGGCCATGGACCACCTCCTCAAGTACGCCGGCACCCATTCCGCGGAACTCTTCGATCGCCGCCTGCAGGAGGCCATGCAGCCCGTGCGTGACTACCTGGAAGAGGACTATGAGTGAGCCGCGGCCGCGCGTCGGCGTCCTGCTCGCCCACGGGGATATGGCGGCGGGCATCGTGGATGCCGTCCGCGCCATTACAGGGGTGGACGAGGACGTCCTCTTCCCGCTCAGCAACCGGGGCAAGAATCCCGAAAGTCTGGCCCAGGCGGTGCGGGAGCTGGTGGCCGGCCGGCCGGCCCTGCTCTTCACTGACCTGCAGAGCGGGAGCTGCGGGATTGCCGCCCGCCGTCTGGCGCACGAGCTTCCCGAGCTGCTCGTCATCTCGGGCGTGAATCTCCCGGTGCTGCTGGAGTTCGTGCTCCACCGTGAGAAATCCCTCGAGGAACTCGTGCCGCGCCTGCTCGACAAGGGACGTGCCGGCATCGGCTGCTCCCCGACCAACATGAAAGCGCATGGCAGTCCTGCTGTATCGGATCGATGAGCGGCTGATCCACGGCCAGGTGGTGCTGGGCTGGGGCAATACCCTCCACCCCGACCTGATCGTGGTGGCCGATGACGAGTTGGCCGCTTCCGCATGGGAGCAGGAGCTCTACGCCCTCGGCTTGCCGGAGGGACTCGAGGCGGTCTTCCACGACGTGCGAACCGCCCGGGAGGAGTTGCCCGCTCTCCAGGCTGGAGCGCGCCGCGTGATCATCCTCACGCGGGACGTGGATTCCATGCTGCGCGTGGCCCGGGATGGCGCGCTGGCGGGTGCGGAAGTCAACCTGGGGGGCATCCATCACGGAACGGAGCGGCAGCAGGTGTTGCCCTATCTCTATCTGAGCAGCGCCGAGCGATCGGGTCTGCGGGAGCTGGCCGGGACCGGCGCGCTCATCAGCGCCCGTGATCTGCCCAGCGCCCGCAAGGTGCCGCTGGATCGTATACTCGAGCAGGGGACAGAGTGACGGGGTGGATCCTGCTGGCGCTCGTGGGTGCCATGGTCGCGGTCGATGCCACCTCCTTCCCACAGGTCATGATCTCGCGCCCGCTCGTATCCGGTGCGCTCGGCGGGTTGGTCTTCGGGCGTCCGCTCGAGGGGGCCGTGGTGGGTGTGATCCTGGAGGTCTACCATGTGGGCACGCTGCCCATCGGCGCGGCCCGCCATCCCGAGGGTGGCACGGCGGCGTGCGCCGCCGCCGGCGGACTCGCGGCCGCGGGCCTCCCGGCGGAGGCTCCGGTGGTCCTGGTGACAGTGCTGCTGGCTCTGCTGTGGGAGCGTGTCACGGGCAGGTCGGTGGACCTGGGACGTCGCCTGAACGAGCGCATTGTACAGGTATGGCGGCCCGGCCCGGACCCCGACCGTGAGCTCGAGCGGCGCCATCTGGCCGCGGCGGGGGTGGACGGCATCCGTGGACTGGTGGTCACGGTGAGCGGTGCGCTCGCCACGCTGCTGGCGGTCCGCCTGGCGGCGGCGTGGCCCGCCCAGAGTACGGTGGCCGCCGCGGCGCTCGGCATCGCGGGTGCGGCGGTGCTCGGCGGGACCCTGGACGTGTTCGGCGGATGGCGGGAGAAGGGGCGCACCTTCCTGCTGGGCGTGGCGTGCGGCCTGATCCTGCTGGCGGTGGCCTGATGCGGCTGACCCGGGGGGCCGGCCTGGCCATGCTGTTGCGCTCCTTCGCCGTGCAGGCCAGCTGGAACTACCGTACCCTGATCGGCACCGGCTTCTGCTTCGTGCTATTGCCGGTGTTGCGGGCGGTGTACGGCGGCGGGGAGCAGCTGAAAGACGCGGTGCGGCGCCACAGCGGGATCTTCAACAGCCATCCCTATCTCGTGGGGATCGCGGCCGGGGCGGTAGCACGTCTCGAGGCGGAGGGGGCCGAGCCGGAGCTCGTGGAGCGCTTCAAGTCGGCGGTGCGTGGTTCACTCGGGTCACTCGGTGATCGTCTCGTATGGGCGGGATGGCGGCCCGTGTGCGCGCTCCTCGGCGTGGCGGGAGCGCTGGCGGGGGCCTCCTGGTGGCTGGCGGTGCTCCTCTTCCTGGTGCTCTACAACGCGGGGCACCTGGCCATCCGCGTCGGTGCCTTTCAGCTCGGGCTGCGCTATGGCAGGAACGTGGCGGAGCAGCTGCGCGAGCTGCCCCTCGATCGCGTGCAGCGTTCCCTGTGGCATGCCGGCGCGTTCCTCGTAGGCGTGCTCGCCCCCCTCGTCGCGGCGGGTGAGCTGTTGGCCGATCGACTGCCCATCGCCTGGGTTCTCGCGGGCGCGCTGGCTACGGCGGTGGGCGTGCGGTTCGGGACCGCGATACGGCTGCCCGCCGCGGTGGTACTCGTGCTCGGGGTGGTCGTGGCCTACGCTCTGGGGGGCGCCTGATGACCGGCGGCGAACACCGGATCAGGATCCGGATCACCAATCCGCTCGGCTTGCACGCGCGGCCCGCCGCGGAGTTCGTGAAGCTGGCCGGTCGTTATCAGGCGGACGTCTGGGTGGCCAAGGATGATCTCGAAGTCAACGGCAAGAGCATCATGGGCATGATGATGTTGGCGGCGGAGTGCGGCAGCGAGCTCCTGATCCGCACCCTGGGGACGGACGCCGAGGCCGCGGCCACCGCGCTGACCACGTTGATCGAGAACGGGTTCGGAGAGACATGATCTCGGCGGCACGGCGGCAACCGGATACCATACTCTGTCAGGGCAGAGGAGGCACGTGAGAATCGTACGTGACGGCATTGCCGTCTCGCCCGGGATCGTGATCGGTCCAGCGCACGTGTTGCGCGTGGAGGTACCGCGCGTGCCACACGTGACCATTCCTGCCGAGCAGGTGGATCAGGAAGTGGCGGCCTTCCACGACGCGCGCGGCTGGGCGCAGGACCGGCTGCGGGACATCCAGGAGCGCACGGCCGAGCGGCTCGGTGCCGTGGAGGCACAGATCTTCGAGCCCCAGATCCTCATGCTCGATGATGGCGACCTCGTGGCGGGGACGGTGGAATACATACGGTCCAACCACCTGTCCGCCGCGCGGGCCTTCGAGTTGCGCATGCTCGAATTCGAATCGGCCTGGTCACGCACCGGTCATCCGATGGTGATGGACCGGTTGAATGACCTCCTGGACATCGAGATGCGGGTGGTGCGTCGCCTGCTGGACCTGCCCGACCCCGACTATTCGCTGGGGAGCCTGGCGGAGCCGGTCGTACTCGTTGCCCGGGACCTGACGCCGTCGGTGACCGTACAACTGGATCGCAACGCCATCCTGGGGGTGGCTACGGACGCGGGCACCCGTACGTCCCACTCCGCCATCCTGGCGCGTTCACTCCATCTGCCGGCCGTGGTGAGCCTCGGGGATCTCTCGGACCAGGTGGAGGATGGAGCCACCGTGGTGCTGGACGGGCGCTCCGGACGCGTGATCGTTGAGCCGTCGCATGAGGAGCGGGACCGCTACGCGGAACGGGACGTGAAGGTGCGTGAGTGGGAGCAGGAGCTGGTGCTCCTGGCCCATCTGGATTCCGTGACACCCGATCACCAGCCGGTGCTGCTGCGCGCCAACATCGATCTCCCCGGTGAGGCGCCGGACGCGCTCGTCCACGGGGCCCAGGGCATCGGCCTCTATCGCACGGAATTCCTGGTCGTGGGGCGCAGCGCGCCGCCCGACGAGGAGGAGCAGTACCGCTGCTACCGGCAGGTGGCGGAGGTCTTTCCCGATGATGCGGTCTACATACGCACCTTCGATCTGGGCGGTGACAAGTTCCCACTGTTCCTGAACATGCCCTCCGAGGAGAACCCGTTCCTCGGCTGGCGCGCCATCCGCGTCTGCCTGGACATGCCGGAGCTCTTCCGCAAGCAGCTGCGGGCGCTCCTGCGAGCCACGGCGCACGGGGACGTTCGCATCATGATCCCCATGGTGAACCAGGTGGAGGAGGTGCAGCGCACGCGGGCGCTGCTCGAGGAGGAAGCTGACAACCTGAAGCGGGACGGGGTGGCCTTCAATCCGGGCTACAAACTGGGCATCATGATCGAGACACCGGCGGCCGTCCTGGTGGCGCACGAACTGGCGCGCTATGCCGATTTCTTCTCGATCGGCACCAACGACCTGGTGCAGTACACCCTGGCCGTGGACCGCGGGAACGCGCGCCTGGCGCCCCTCTACGACCCCTTCCACCCGGCCGTCGTGCGTCTGCTGGACATGACCGGCGCCGCCGGTCGCGCCGCGGGCATCGAGGTGTGCGTCTGTGGTGAGATGGCGGGTAATCCGCTGGCCGTCTTCCTGCTCCTGGGGCTGAGCATCCCCTCCCTCAGCGTGGGCCCCGGCTCCTTGCCCGAAATCAAGAAGATCATCCGTAGCGTTCCCGCCTCCGCGGCACATGCGGCCGCGCACGAGGCGTTGCGCGCCTCCACCGGCCGCGAGGTGGTGGCCATCCTCGAGCGGGGCATCGCGGAGCATCTGGATCTGTCCTATTTCCCCGGCCGCTGGAACGACACCCCATCGGAGTAGCTCCCTCGGCGCGCCGGTGAATGCTTGTCGTGGTGCCGCACGCCGGCTAACTTCGCGCCCCTGATCCGAGTCCCGATCCACAAACCGGAGAACGCTTTGAGCCGCCGCCTATTCACCTCGGAGTCCGTCACCGAGGGCCATCCAGACAAGATCGCGGACCAGACGAGCGATGCCATCCTGGACGCCATCATGACCGATGACCCCGCCGGCCGCGTGGCGTGCGAGGTGCTCGTCACGACCGGCCTGACCATGGTGGCGGGGGAGATCACGACCCACACCTACGTGGACATCCCCGGCGTGGTGCGCGGCACGCTGCGCTCCATCGGGTATACGGATTCCAGCTACGGCATCGACGGCGAGACGTGCGCCGTCCTCGTATCCATCGATCGACAGTCGCCGGACATTGCCCAGGGCGTGGACACCGGCGGGGCCGGCGATCAGGGTATGATGTTCGGGTACGCCGTGGACGAGACGGACGAACTCATGCCGATGCCACTGCAGCTGGCGCACCGCGTGACCCGGCGGCTCTCCCAGCAGCGCAAGGACGGGGCGCTGCCGTGGCTGCGCCCCGACGGTAAGGCACAGGTGACGCTGGAGTACGAAGGAGATCGACCCGTCAAGGTTCACACGGTGGTGGTGAGCACCCAGCATTCCCCCGACGTGACGCTCGACGAGTTGCGCGCCGAGGTGGTGAAGCGGGTCATCACCCCGGTGATGCCCGAGGATCTCTACGATCCGGACGATTGCATCGTGCACATCAATCCCACCGGGCGCTTCGTGGTGGGTGGCCCCCACGGGGACGCGGGCCTCACGGGGCGCAAGATCATCGTGGATACATACGGCGGCTCGGCGCCGCACGGTGGCGGCGCGTTCAGCGGTAAGGATCCCTCCAAGGTGGACCGCTCCGCCGCCTACGCGGCGCGGTGGGCAGCCAGGAACATCGTGGCCGCCAAGTTGGCCCGGCGTTGCGAAGTTCACCTGGCCTACGCCATCGGGGTGGTCGATCCCGTCAGTGTCCATGTGGACTCCTTCGGAACGGCCGAAGTCGGCGACGAAGCGCTGGCGCGCGCGCTGCGACAGGTATTCGACTTCAGCCCGGCCGGCATCATCGAGGCGCTCGACCTGCGCACCCCCATCTACAAGCGCACGGCGGCCTACGGCCATTTCGGACGCGAGCCGGTGGTCGAGACCGTGAACGGTACCCAGCTCCAGTTCTTCCCGTGGGAGCGAGCGGACCGGATCGAGGAACTGCGCAAGGCAGTGGGCGCGTAGACACGAGGGCCGCAGTGAACCAAGGAGCACCCATGATCGAGGTACGCGTGCAGAGCCTGGGGCTCGATCGGACCTCCAACACGCCCGTGGTGATTCTGCAGGAGCAGGAGGGCGCCCGGGTGCTGCCCATCTGGATCGGTCCCGGTGAAGCCAGCGCCATTGCCATGGAGCTGGCGGGGATGAAATTTGCCCGGCCGCTGACCCACGATCTCTTTCGTTCGGTCATCCGCGGGTTGGGTGGCCGGCTGGAGCAGGTTGCCATCACCCGGGTGGAGGAGAACACCTACTACGCGGAGCTGCGCATCCGCCGGGGCGCCGAGGTCTTCACCGTGGATGCCCGACCGTCCGATTCCATTGCCATCGCGTTGCGCCTCGAGGCACCGATCTACGCCTCCGACGAGCTCCTCGAAGAGACCTCCATCGAGATCGCCGACGCGGGTGACGAACCCGATTATCTCGAGTCCGCGGAGGATGAGCCCGAGGGTGAAAAGCGCGGCTCGCTCTCCCCGGAAGAACTGCGCGACCACCTGCGTCGCATGAACCCCGAAGACTTCGGTCGCTTCAACCCCTGAGACCGGTTGTTATGAATCACATACACATGCCGGCCGGCATGGCGCTGACGCTGGCCGTTCTGCAAGCATCCGCCGTAGCGGGGCAGGCGCCGGATTCGCTGCGCGGCCGGGTGATCGGCGCCGCGGCGGAGGCGCTCGCAGACGTGGAGGTGGTCCTGCACCGGGTCACCGATAGCGGCGGTGCCTCCATTGCTTGGGATACCACCGGCGCCGCGGGGGAGTTCGCGCTCCCGGCCCCAGCCGCCGACGGTCCCGACGCTCTCTATTTCGTGGCCGCGCGCTGGGAGGGTGATCTCTACATCGCCGAACCCTTCGCCAGCGCCGCCGAGGCGGATTCCGTCATCGTGCTCCAGGTGGGCGTACCCGGCACCGCCGCCATGAGCGCCGCGGCGGACGCCGGCACCACCGCGCTGCCCATGGGCGGCGCACCGGCCCAGGTGCGCCCGCTGGTGAGCTGGCGCCGCTGGGGGATCGCCCTGGTGGTTGGCCTGGCGCTCATGGGCTTCCTGATCTACCTGGCGCTCAGGCGCCAGGGCGGGGGAGTGCCGGAGCGCAACCAACTGCTCCTGCGGGTGGCTCTCCTGGAGGAGGAATTGGACGCCGCCCGGGCCGCCGATGAGGAAGTGGCGGACCTCCAGCGCGAGCACGCCGAGGCGGTGGCTCGCCTGCGCGCCGCCTCGGCCGGTTAGTCCGGAGCGCGCGGCCCGTGGCCGCCATCACCACCCCCGCCCTGATCCTGCAGTCGTTTCCCTACGGTGAAACGAGCCGTATCCTGCGCCTGCTCACGCCCGAACTGGGTGTCCAATCCGTCATCGCCAAGGGGGCCAATCGGCCGCGCGGCCGCTTCGGCGGTGTGCTCGATCCTTTCACGCACGGGCTGGCGACCCTGCACGTACGAGCGAATCGCGAGTTGCAGACGCTGGCCGGGTTCGACCTGCTGCGCGCCCGGCACCGTCTGGGGGCGGACCTGGTCCGTTTCGGCGGTGCCTCGCTGCTGGCCGAGTTGACGCTCCGCACGGGCAGTGAAGCCGCTCACCCCGAGTTTTTCGAGGCGCTCTCCAGCGCGCTGGATCATCTCGAGGACGTGCCCGTGGAGGCGCTGGAAGCAACCATCCTGGCGCGCGCGTGGCACCTGGTCGCGCTGCTGGGCTTTGCTCCCGCCCTGGACTTCTGCCTGGCGTGCGGGCAGGAGATCACCGCGGGAGAGGAGGCCGCGCTCGATTACGGCGCCGGTGGCGTGCGCTGCACCTCGTGCGCCCGTGGCCGGCCGGGACGCGCCCTGCCCCCCCACGCCCGTGCCGCCCTGGGCAGCATGAGCGCAGGCCAGGTGGTGGACCTGCCGCGTACCGAGGGGCACTGGCTGGTCCTGGAGCGCTTCCTGGCGCATCATGTGCTCGAGGGCGCCACCCTGCGCTCGTTCACCTTCCTGGCAGAGGCACTGGACCGATGAGCGGCGGCGCCACAGGGGATCGGCGGCTCATCCTGGGTACCGCCGGTCACATCGATCATGGCAAGACGGCGCTGGTACGCGCCCTCACCGGCGTGGACACGGACCGTCTGCCCGATGAAAAGCGGCGTGGCATCACGATCGATCTCGGTTTCGCCCGGCTGATGCTGCCCGACGGGCTGGAATTCGGTGTGATCGACGTGCCGGGGCACGAGGCCTTCGTCCGCAACATGGTGGCCGGTGCCGCCGGGGTTGACGTGGCCCTTCTGGTGGTGGCCGCCGACGAGGGTGTGATGCCGCAGACGCGGGAGCATCTGGCCATCCTGGAGCTGCTCGATGTGCCGCGGCTCGTGGTGGCGCTCACCAAGGCGGACCTGGTCGAGGAGGCCTGGCTCGAACTCGTGCGGGATGAGGTGATCGGTGTGCTGGAGGGCACCGCGAACGCCGATGCACCTCTCGCGGCCGTTTCCGCCCGGACGGGTCAGGGTCTGGACGAGCTCCGCGCCCACCTGGCCGCCGCCGGCGCGGTGGTGCGGCGGCGCGATGCCCGGGATCTCTTCCGCCTGCCGGTGGACCGTGCGTTCACCGTACGGGGCACGGGTACGGTGGTGACCGGTACCGTCTGGTCCGGCACGGTGGCCGCGGACGCCATCGTGCAACTGCAGCCGCAGGGCCAGTCCGTACGCGCGCGCGGCGCCCAGGTACACGGGCAGGAGCGCCAGGAGGTCACGGCCGGAGAGCGCGCCGCGCTGGCGTTGGCGGGGCTCGACCGGGAGGCGGTCCGCCGCGGTGACACGCTGGTAGCGCCGGATGCCGGCTGGCTGCCCTCCAGCATTCTGACCGTCCGGCTGGCCGTCCTGGCGGACGCAGCGGCGCCCCTGCGCCAGCGGCAGCGCGTGCGTCTCCATCTGGGTACGGCGGAGGTGCTGGCCCGGGTCCGCCTCCTGGAAGGCACGGTCATCCAACCCGGCCAGGCCGCGTGGGCGCAGTTCCGCCTCGAGGCACCGGTGGTGGCGCGGGGTCGCGACCGCTTCGTCATGCGTCACTATTCCCCGGTGATCACGCTCGGCGGCGGTGTGGTCGCGGAGGTGGCCGCGCCCAAGCGCCGGCGTCTGCCCGCGGACGTGGCCAATCACCTGAGCGCGCTGCTGGACGGCCAGGCGGCGGGCGGCGTGCGGGCGCTGGTGGAGCTCGCGGGACCGGCCGGCGTGTGCGTGGCGGAGCTTGCCGTGCGTACCGGGCTGACACCGGGCGCCGTAGCCGGCGCCGTGGCCCCGGACACGGTGGACACGGTGGACACGGCGGACGGCGTGGCCCGGGTTGGCGAGCGCCTGGTCCCGGCACCGGTACTGGCCGATGCGGCGGAGCGGATCCTGGCCGCGGTGCACGGCTGGCACGCGGAACGCCCCCTCCACCCCGGCATACCGGTCGAGGCACTCCGTCCCATGGCCCCCGCCGGCGCCGCGCCGGGCCTGGTGGATGCCGCCGTCGCGGCGCTCGTCGGCCGGGCGGCGGTACGGCAGGTCGGACCGCACGTCCGCGAGCGCCACTTCGTTCCGGCCCCTACCGCGTCCCAGCGGGAAGCGCTCGACGGCCTGCGAGAAGTTTATGAAACCGCCGCGCTGGCGCCGCCCGGGACGTCGGACCTGCCCGGCGAACCCGGCGCGCGTCCGGACCTGGAGGATCTGCTGGCGTATATGGAAGGGGCGGGGGAACTGGTCCAGCTGCGCCCCGGCCTGCTCGTGGACGCCCGGGCGCTGATCGATGCGGTGGCCCGCCTGCGCGCCACACTGCCCCTGGACGAGCCGCTGGCCGCGGCCGACTTCAAGGCGCCCCTCGGGCTCAC
Source organism: Gemmatimonadota bacterium (assembly GCA_040905425.1). Lineage (GTDB taxonomy): Bacteria > Gemmatimonadota > Gemmatimonadetes > Longimicrobiales > RSA9 > JBBDRO01. Next base: position 52,141 of record JBBDRO010000014.1, read on the forward strand.
CAGGAAACATCTGATTCCACTGCTGGAGTACATGGATGGCATCGGCGTGACGCGGCGCGAGGGGGATCGCCGCCGTCTCCTGCCCACCGCCCCGGAGCGGTGAGTGGCCCGGGCCCGCCCGTTTCGCCCCGTACCCCGCACACCGCCGCACCGGCTCGAGCCGGTCAGCCATCTTGACAGGGGGCAGCCGGAACCCTATCGTGGGACTACCGGAGGAAATCGGGCAGCACAGGCAATTCCCTTTCGACGGAGGGACATCCGCAAACTCTGCTACTGCACAGAAGTGATTGTGCGGAGGTGACGATGAGACGCGTTTTAGGCGTCACAATCGTCCTCCTTCTCGCGCTCGTTTGCCTGCCCGCGGACGCATACGCCCAGACGGCGGGAACGGGCGGCCGAGATCGTGGCTTTCAGCTGGGAGCCGCTTTCCCCAATCCCTTCAATCCGGAGACGAAGATCCCCTTCACACTCGGGGAGTCGCTCTTCGAAGGGGGGAAGACGGTGAAGGTGACGATGGTGATCTACAACGTGCTGATGGTACGTGTGGCGATCCCCACGGCGCTGGATACCGAACAGGGGCACGCAGCAAAGCTGGAGAACCTGGAGTACAGTACGCCGGGCCGGAAAGTGGCCCACTTTGACGGGCTTGATCGGAACGGCAATCAGGTAGCCAGCGGGATTTATCTGTACCAGCTGATCGTCAATGGAGTGCCATCACCACTCCAGAGGATGGTCGTAGCGAAGTAAGCCGAGCGCCGGCTCCCGTGAGGGGGCCGGCGCCGGTGTTTTGAGGGGGGCTGCAGAGCTGCGATCAGGCGGCCTGGGACTCCAGCAAGCCCAGGAACTCGTCGGCGCTCTCGATGCGGTCCAGACTGCCCGACACCTCCACGTTCTTGGCGAACTGCGCCAGCTTGCCGAGCACCGGCAGGTACTGGTTGCTCACCTCGAGCGGGGGCGCCACGATCAGAAAGAAGTGGTGCACGGGCTGACTGTCGATCGCGCCGAAATCCACGCCCGCCGGCTTGCGCCCGAAGGCCACCCGGAGTTCGTCGACCACCAGCGATCGACAGTGGGGAATGGCAATGCCGCGCCCGATCCCGGTGGACCCCAGGTTCTCCCGGCGCTTGAGCATCTTGTAGAGGATGCCTTCGCTCTTCTCGTCCAGTCCCAGCAGGGAGATGAGCTCCTTCAGGATCTCGTCCTTGGATGCTCCCTGGAGCTGCAGTCGAATGGCATCTCTATCGAAAAAATCACGCAATTCCATGGTACCTCCAACAGGGTGTCACCGCCGTAAGAGCGGGACGCCGCGAATAATAGACCTGCCGCAGAAGTGTGTCAAAAGCGCCCCGGGCAATTGATCGCCGGCCGTCGGGCCTGTAACTTCGTCCATGTTCGAGAATCTCATGGCCCGTCTGCGGGACGGCTCCGTCCCGCTCTATCTGGCGCCCCAGGCGGGCGTCAGCGAATCACCCTTCCGCCGGCTGTGCCGCGGCTTCGGGGCCGACGTGGTGGTCAGCGAATTCGTCAGCGCCGAGGGGATACGGCGCGGCAGCGAGCGTACGCACGACTACCTGCGCTTCGACCCCGCGGAGCGTCCCATCGGGGTGCAGATCTTCGGCGGCCAGGCCGCCGCCATGGGCGAAGCGGCGGCGCTCGTGGAGGAACTCTACGCGCCCGACTTCCTGGACATCAACTTCGGCTGCCCGGTGAAGAAGGTGGTCAAGCGCAACGGCGGCTCCGGGTGCCTCCGGGACCTGGGCCTGGTCGAGGACATCATTCGCGCCGTGGCGGGCGCCATCTCCATCCCCACGACGGTGAAGATCCGCAGCGGCTGGAGCGAGGAGCAGCGTAATCCCGTGGAGATCGGCCTGCGCTGCCAGGACGCCGGCGCGCGCGTGCTCACGCTCCACGCCCGTACGCGCACGCAGATGTACTCGGGCCAGGCCGACTGGGACGAGATCGGTGCGCTGGTGGAGGCCCTGGACATCCCGGTGGTCGGCAACGGGGACGTATGGACCGGAGAGGATGCGCGGCGCATGCGCGAGCATACCGGCTGCGCGGGCATCATGATCGCGCGCGGCTCGCATGGCGCGCCCTGGATCTTCTCCCAGGCCCGCGCCGCCCTGGAGGGTCGAGCCGTGCCGGTGGCGCCCGGCGTGGCCGAGCGCTTCCGGGTGGTCCTGGAGCATGCCCGGAACGCCATAGCCTTCGAGCGGGACGAGGAGCGGGCCATGCGCGAGTTCCGTAAGCACCTCGGCTGGTACACCAAGGGTCTGCCCGACGGCCGCACGCTCCGCCAGGAGCTCTTCCAGGTGCGCACGCTCGCCGAAGCTGAAGCGCGCCTGGAGGCCTACCGCCTCCAGTGGTCCAAAGTGGCGGCGTGAACCCCGCGGAACTGCACCGCTTGCTGGCGGCCGTTGCTGAGGGCGGGGCCACGGTCGAGGATGCGGCCCGCCGCCTGGCCGGCCTGGCCACCGAAGACGTGACGGGGGCGGACGGCGCGGCTGCCTGGGCACGGCTGGACCATCATCGCGGCATCCGTGTGGGCATGCCGGAGGTGGTGTTCGGGCAGGGTAAGACCACCAGCCAGGTAGTCGAGATCTGCGCGCGCCTGGCCGCACGGGAACGGGGATTCCTGGCCACGCGCGTGAGGCCGGCCACCGCCACGGCATTACGCGAGCGATTTCCCGCGGTCGAGGTGAATGAACTGGCTCGCACGGTGCGCCTGGCGGGCACGGAGCCGCCCCCCGCCGGACTCGGGCCGGTCCTCGTGGCCTCGGCCGGCACGGCGGACATGCCCGTGGCCGAGGAGGCCGCCGTGAGCGCCGCGGCCTTCGGCAATCCCGTCGAGCGGCTCTACGACGTGGGTGTGGCCGGGCTGCACCGCCTGCTGGCCCATGAGGAAACGCTGCGCCGCGCCGCCGTGGTCATCGTGGTGGCCGGCATGGAGGGGGCCCTGCCGTCCGTGGTCGGTGGCCTGGTGGCCGCGCCGGTTGTGGCGGTCCCCACCAGCGTGGGCTACGGCGCCTCGTTCGGCGGTGTGGCCGCCCTCCTCTCCATGCTGAACAGCTGCGCGGCGGGCATCACGGTGGTCAATATCGACAATGGCTTCGGCGCGGCGTGCGCCGCCACGCGCATCAACGGTCTGCGGGCCCGGGTCTCGTGAGCCGGGGCGCGCGCCCCATCCTCCTCGGGGGTGGCGTGCTCATACTCGTCCTGCTGGGCACCGGCGGGATGCGCTCGCCCCTCCTCCCGCTGGCCGCCGGCTGGTTCGCGCTGGCTGGCGCACGCGGGCCGCGCCACCTGGCGGTGGCCATCACGCTGGCCTTCCTCACGCTGCTTCTCGTAAGCGACGGTCTCCTCTTCGGATTCGGTGCGCACGGCCTCGTTGCCGGCGCGGCCAGCCTCGCGGTGGGCGGCGGCGCCGCCTTGGCCTGGCGGGCCGGCCGGCGCGCCGATGGCGCCATGCGGGACCGTCTGCGCCGCATCGATGCCGAGCTGGACGCCGGGCTGGCCGCCAGCGTGGAGGCGGACGCCGCCGCCCGTGCGCACGAGCTGGCGGATGCCCTGGAGGACCTCCGCCTGCGCTCGGGCGCCCGCCGGGTGGTGCTCTGGTGGGTGGATGAAGAGGCCGCGCAGGCCCGCCCGCGGAGCGCCGTGGGCGGCAGCGCGCCCCGCACGGTGGATCTGCGGGGTGACCCGCTGGGCTGGGTCTGGCAGGAGGGCAGGGGCACGGCCTTCGACTCCACGCCCTACTGGGGCCTCCGCGGCACGCGCCCCACCGTGCTCCGCGTGCGGCCCGCCCCCGGCGGCATGCTGCTGAGCTATGAATTCGGCGCGGAGGCCACCGCCCCCGAGCCCATGGCGCTGGAGGGCGCCGCTGGAGCGCTGGAGGGACGCCTGGCGCTGCTGGACGCGCTGGCCGGCGCCGCCCACCAACGCAGGCGCCTGGAAGCGTTGCGCCACGCGCTGCGGGAGCTGCCCGCGCAGCGGGAGCAGCCCGCCTTCGCCGAGCTCCTGCTCACCCTTGCCGTGGACATGGTGGAGGGCACCGGCGGGGCCCTGGCCACGTGGGACGGGGAGCGGGGCCAGGTGATAGGCAGCCTCGGGGAGGATGGCGGACCGGCGGTGGGTGCCGCGTACCAATCGCTCGAGTCGGAGGCCGCGCTTGCCGTACGCGCGGGCGCCACCTTACTGCGCGAGGCCTACCGAGGGCGCCGCAAAGGGCCCGCTGTGGTGGCCCGGGGCGAACTCTGGGCGGCCCGGCCGCGCGCCGTGCTCGCCGTACCCCTCACCACGGCGGACGGCGTGGCTGGCGTACTCACGGTATGGTCGAGTGCCGCGGACCATTTCTCTCCCGGCAGTGTGGATCTCCTGGAAGCGCTTGCCCCGCATGCGGGGATGCAGCTGGCGAGCGTCCTGGATTACGGGCGCATGCGTGAGCGCTCGGAACGCGATCCCCTGACCAACCTGCGCAATCGCCGTGCACTGGACGCGGCTCTGGAGCAGGAGGGGCCGCGCGCCCGCCGCTACGCCCGGTCGCTGGCCGTCGTAGCGCTGGACGTGGACCATTTCAAGCCGGTGAACGATCGCTACGGTCACGCCGCCGGTGACGCCGTGTTGCGCCGCGTGGCGGTGGTGCTGTCGGAGGGCGTGCGGGACGTGGACGTGGCCGCGCGCGTGGGCGGGGAGGAGTTCGTGCTGGTGCTGCCGGAGACATCCGCGGCCGCCGCCCGGGAGGTGGCGGAACGGCTCCGGGCCGCCATCGCGTCCACCGTCGTGGAGCACGAGGGAGAGCGGATCCAGGTGCGCGTATCCGCGGGTGTGGCGGCGTGGCCGGAATCCGCGGGTGCGCCCGCCGACCTCCTGGAGGCGGCGGACGCCGCCCTGTACACCTCCAAGCAGAACGGTCGGGACCGGGTCAGCGTGGCCCCGCCAGCCGTACCGGCCCGCTAGCTCGCCGCCCTTCGGACGGTTCATTATCGCGTGATATCCATCGCGGAGCGGAACCACGCGATCACCTGGAACATACATCAAGTGTCGCTGTCCAAGTAGCGGCTCTACAACCAGATAACAGCATCCTATCCGGGCTTTGTCAGAGCTGTGAAACACCTTGACCCGGGACGTCAATTCCGTTACTTTGTGCGTGCAGGGGCCGACCTGGATTCGACGTGTCTAGTGAAGTCGGAGCTGCGTGCCGAGGTCCCGTGGCCTCGCTAAACACCGGGAAAACACCATAGGTGCCAACAACAACATGGCGCTGGCCGCGTAACTAAACCTTACGTGTCCCGTCTGCCGAGCGACCCGGCCCGAGGTGGCGCGGCAGGCGACGATGAATCGGGCTGGTCCAGGCGCATTGCTCTGCGGCGCACGGATGAGATAAAGCGGAGCTGGTCCCCGGATGGCTGTCCATCGGCCGAACCCGTGGGACGAGAAAAAAACAACGGTGGACTACGCACGTAGATGCACTGCCGGATCTATTCGCGGACGGGGGTTCGACTCCCCCCGGCTCCATTCGAGCGCCCGGACCAGCCAAAAGGTCCGGGCGCTCGCTGCTTCCAGGGCGTCCGGCCGTCGATCCCCCGTCCGGCGCGCCACGGGGGTGACCGCTCCGGTGGCGCTGACGCGCGCTCGGGAGGAAGGTGCGGGGCGTCGTCGCTTACCACCCTATGCGGACGCGGATCTCAGGCTTGAAGGCGCTCGGATCGTCGCGGACGGCCTGGATGAGGGTCTGGGCGTCGA
>JBBDRO010000015.1:0-22295 GCA_040905425.1 Gemmatimonadota bacterium
CGGGGCTATCGTTGACTCCGTCCCCTACCATGAGAACGAGGGCGCCATGCTCCTGGAATTCGCGAATGGCGGCCACCTTGTCCTTGGGCAGGAGACCGGCCCGGATCTCATCAACCCCGGGCTGACCGAGTTCGCGAGCCACCGATCGAGCCGTTGCTTCGTTGTCGCCGGTGAGCATCACGACACGCTCGATGCCTGCCTCGTGCAGTGCGCGGAACGCCCCGGCCGCCTGTGAGCGGGTGCGGTCTGCAAGGGCGAGCACACCACGAACCTCAGGATGGTCTTCGGCCCCTTCAGCAACGCCGACCAGCATGACGGTGCGTCCGACGAGATGGAATCAGTCGAGAACGGATAGCGCCTCGTCATCCAGTGCGCCCAACTCGCGGAACATGCGCTCACTGCCAACGTGGACGCGCTGACCGCCGACAGTCGCCACGACCCCGCGGCCGACCTTGGCCGACATTGATTCCATCCGTTGGTGTTGATGCCCATAACGGGTTCACCCCACCTGAACTGACGTGGTCCTGCTCGCGTCGCTCCTGACCCGGCCCTTCCGGTCGCGCCGCCGCTCCATCCACGCGTACAGCGTCGGGAGCACGAGGAGTGTGAGCAGAGTGGACGTGACCAGGCCGCCGATCACGACGGTGGCGAGCGGGCGCTGAACCTCGGCGCCGACGCCCTGCGAAACGGCGACAGGGATGAAGCCGATCGATGCCACGAGCGCGGTCATGAGCACCGGGCGGAGCCGTTCCCGGGCGCCTGCCAGCGCGGCCTCGTCAGCGCCGGCTCCCTCCTGCCGGAGCCGTTGCACGGTGGTGAGGAGCACGAGCCCGTTCAGCACCGCGACGCCGAACAGCGCGATGAAGCCAATGGATGCCGAGACACTCAGGTGCAGATCCCGTAGCCAGAGCGCGACGACGCCGCCGACCGCCGCGAACGGCAGGTTCGTGAGCACCAGTAGCGCGAGCGGCCACGACTGCAGGGATCCGTAGAGCAGGAGCGCGATCAGCAGGATCGAGAGTGGCACGACGATGCGCAGGCGCCGCATCGCACGCTCCTGGTTCTCGAACTGGCCGCCGTAGCCCAGGAAGACTCCCGCCGGAAGCTCGACGCCCGTCTCGATTGCGTCCTGCACGTCGGCCACGTAGCCGCCGAGGTCGCGGCCCTCCACGTCAGCCTGCACGATGACGAGCCGCTGGGCCTGCTCTCTGCTCACCTGAACGGGCCCCGTCTCCATGCGGATGTCGGCGAGTTCGTTCAGGGCGATCAGCGCGCCGGTAGCGCTCGGCACCGTAATGCCACGAATCGCCTCGGCAGAGGAGCGGACATGCTTCGGATATAGAACCGCAATCGGGATCGTGTATGCGCCATCGACGGCCTCGGCAACGGTGCCCCCGCCCAGCGCCACTTCCAGCGCTTCCTGCACCTCCGCTACGGGAATGCCATAGCGCGCGAGTGCCGAACGGTCCATTCGCACAGTCAGGTACCCCTGCCCTGTTGTCTGCTCGACCTGCACTTCAGCCGTGCCCTGAACGTCCCGGATCGCGCCAGCGACTTCCTGCGCCACTCGGAGATTCTGCTCCGGATCGTCACCGAACACCTTCACGGCCAGGTCGCTCCGGACACCGCTGATCAATTCGTCGAGCCGCATCTTCATCGGCTGGGTGAATGCGAAAGCGACGCCGGGCACTTCCGCCTCCAGCCGCTCGCGGAGCTCGGCTTCGAGGTCGGTCTTCGTAAGACCATCCCGCCACTCGTCCCCGTCATTCAGCATGACGAAGACGTCGGACTGGTTGATGCCCATCGGGTCGCTCCCGACGTCGGGCCGCCCGACACGACTGACGACGGTGCTCACCTCCGGCGTCCGCTTCACCACCTCCTCAACGCGGGCCGCCACCTCCATCGAATGCGTGAGCGAAATGTTCGGGTCCCGGGTAGGCTGGATCAGAATCGATCCTTCGTCCAGCTCCGGCAGGAACTCGGTCCCGAGCCGCGGGACCAGAAGGGCCGCGCCCGCGAAGACGAGGAGCGCAACAGCGATCGTTCGCGCCGGATGCGCCATCGTCGCGCGGAGCGCTGGCGCGTACCGGCTATCCAGCCACTCCGCCAGGCGAACGGCGTAGGCGGATTCGCGGGCGCCGCTTCGGAACAGGAAGGTGGCGGCCGCGGGGATGAACAGGAGCGCGAGCAGGAGACTCCCGAACAGCGCCATTCCGACGGTGAGTGCCATCGGCCGGAAGAGCCGCCCCTCGAGCCCCTGGAGCGTAAGGATCGGCACGTAGACCAGCATGATGATGAGCACACCGAAGCCGATCGGTCTGCCGACTTCGCGACCCACGGCAGACAAGCGGGCGAACAGCGCGGAGCGTGAGTTCGGAAAGCGGGAAGCCTCCTCGTCTTCGTGCAGTCGCTTGACGTAGTTCTCGGCCATGACTACAGAGCCGTCCACAATCATGCCGAAGTCGATGGCGCCGAGGCTCATCAGGTTGGCCGAAAGCCCCAGCCAACGCATGCCGATCATCGCAAACAGGAGCGAGAGCGGAATCGTGGCGGCAACGATCAGTGCCGCACGCAGGTTGCCAAGGAACAGGAGCAGGATGGCGATTACGAGAAAGCCGCCGAGGAGCAGGTTCTCTCGGATCGTGTGCAGTGTCCCCTCGACCAGGTCCGTCTGGTCGTAATACGGCGAGAGGCTCACCCCCTCCGGCAGAGAGCGATTGATCTGCTCCACCTTCTCTCGCACCCGTCGCACGACTTCCCGGCTGTTCTCACCGCGGAGCATCATCACGATGCCGCTCATGACCTCGCCCTGCGCATCGCGGCTAACGGCACCCTGCCGCACCTCAGGGCCGTAGCGCACCTCTGCCACGTCGCCGAGCACGACCGGAACCCCGCGCGCGCTCGACCTGATCACCGTCCGGCGGAGATCGTCAGGGTCACCCGCCTGGCCGATGCCGCGCAGGATGAGTTGCTGGTCACCCGTCTCCAGGTAGGCACCCGCCGGCGTGCGGCTGTTCGCCTCGACGGCTTCGATCACGTCGTGAAGCGTCAGGCCGTACCCTGTCAGGCGCTCGGGTGAAACGATCACCTGCATCTGCCGCACCTGACCGCCGAAGGCGTTGATCTCTGTCACGCCTCGCACAGCGCGAAGCTGGGGCTTGATGATCCGATCATGGAGCGTGCGAAGCTCCATGAGGTCCAGGCCGCCGCCTTCCACGGTGTAGAGGTAGATCTCGCTGGTGGCACCTGCGAGCGGCCCGAGCTCCGCCTCAGTTCCCGGTGGCAGCTCTTCACGGACCCCCTGGAGTCGTTCCGAAACGAGCGTGCGGGCGAAGTACAGATCGGTTCCATCCTCGAACACCACCGTGGCAATGGCAAAGCCGTACTTGCTCGTCGATCGGATCTCCGCGACCCCCGGCAGTCCGTTCATGGCGACTTCGATCGGGAACGCCACCAGCCGCTCGACCTCGACCGGGGAGAGCCCCGGTGCCTCCGCGAGCACCTGCACCTGCACATTCGTGAGATCGGGGAACGCGTCGATGCGGAGCGTACGCATCGCCCAGAGGCCGCCGGCGACCAGTACTCCGACCAGGAACAGCACAGTCCAGCGGTTGGCTACCGCCCATTGGATCATTCGATCGATCATTCGGCGCCTCAGTGAGCGTGGCCGCCGAACTCGGCCTTGCCGAGCTCCGACTGCAGAGTGAATGCTCCGCGGATTACGATGCGCTCGCCGGCCGCGATTCCGGACCGGATCAGGAGCTCGCCACCACCGAGCGGCGCCACATCCACCGTGCGCCGCTCGAACGTGCGGGGGGCCACCTCCACGAAGACGTAGCGTTCCGCCCCGTCCGTCACGACAGCGCTCTCCGGGATCACCGGCCGCATCTCACGCGGCGCCGCGGCACCAGCCGAGAGCGCTACTGATGCGAACATCCCCGGGCGCAGAAGACGACGCGGGTTAGGCACCCGTATGACCGCGCGAGCCGTGCGGGTGGACGGGTCCAGCTCCTCGCGAATACGGTCCACGGTCCCCTGGACACGCTCGTCCGGGTACGCAGAGAGCCGCACGTCTGCCGTCTGTCCGCGGCGGAGGGTCGAGAGCGCGCGCTCCGGCACTTCGGCCACCACATTCACTACCGAGAGGTCCGCCACCGTATAGATCGGGGACCCGGCCTCAACGGCGGCGCCGGTGATGGAATGCGCCTCGACAATGCTCCCGCCGATCGGCGATCCAATCGGGAGCAGATCCAGCGGATCGCCGCCACCCGCGAGGCGCTCGACGAGCGCGTCGGTGGCACCGAGAAGTCTGAGCCGGCGCCGCGCGGCTTCGGCCAATGCGCGCGCCCCTTCCTCGTCGCCGGTCCCCGCTAGCACCTGAGCCCGTCGCACGGACTGCAGGAAATCATTCTGCGCCGTGAGGAAGGCTGAGCTGAGCACGTACGCGAGCGGCTGACCGGCACGGACCTGGTCGCCCTCAACCGCGGTCAGGCGTTCAATCCGCCCTCCGGTCCGGGGAGAGACGAGCACGACTCTGGAGGGATCGAACTCCACCTGCCCCGGAACGGCCGCTCCCGAGGGTTCGCCGGAGACCTCGCGAGCCGCGACTTCCGCCACTTCGATGCCGGCGTTGCGTATGGCGGCCTCGGTGAGTTCGACGCGGCCGTCCGCGCCGTCCTCATCCGCGTGCTCATCACCATGTTCGTCGTGCTGTTCCTCGCCCGCGGCGAGCGACGGAGCCTCGTCGTCCGAGCACGCGCCCATCGAGAACGCCAGCAGTGCCAACGCGATGTGGCCGAGGCGCCGCCGAGATGTAATCAGAATGTTCTGTGTCATTGTAATCACCGGCCGCCTGACGAGGCGGCGATCAGGTTAGCGAAAGCCTCCGCCGCCTGGGCGCGGGCACGCAGACGTTCGATTTCGGCGCGTGCAAGTGCACGCTCGAAATCGAGCAATTCAATCAGGGAAAGGTTGCCGGTGCGATAGGCGGCAAGCGCGCTCTCCCGCTCTTCTCGCGCGCCACGGAGGAGGGTGGCATCGAACTCAGCCAGACGTTCACGCGCCGCCTCGTAGCGGACCAGCGATCCGGCGAGACTTGCACGGACCGTGGCGACGACCGCCGCGCGCGCCGCACGGGCGGCTTCCAGCTGCCGCTCCGCCGCGAGCTCAGCGGATTCGTTTGCATGGCGGCGGGTAAACGGTAGTGAGACGGACGCGCCGAGAACCGGGCCGAATCGGCTGTTGCCGCTTTCACCTACGGTGCGCTGGGCTCCCACAGAGGCCGCAAGCCGCGGCCGTTGCTCGGCCCGAACGACATCCAGCGTGGCGCGCGCGCGTTGAACGGTGGCTTCGGCCATTCGCACGTCGCCCGAGAGCGCCAGCAGAGAATCAAGCGAGGGGACGGGCGGGAGCGGCTCCTCCCAGCGAGCCGATGTCGCCGTTAGCGAATCCAGTGTGCTTGCGATCAGGGGCGCGACATCGGGACCGCCAAGACCCAGAAGCGCCTCGCGAGCGACGCGCGCATCGGCGACGGCGTCGGCTCGATCGGTCTGAATGCGAAGCCGTTCTGTTCGGAGCCGGAGCACGTCCACGTACCGAGCCTCCCCAACACTGAAACGCGCACGGAGGGACCCTTCCGCAGAGAACAGGAGCGAGTCCTCACCTGCGAGCCGTCGTGCCGTACCTTTGGCCGTCCACAATCGCGTGAGTTCCTGTACGACGCGCGCTTCGAGCCGCCGGCCCGCCGCCTGTAGACTCGCCTCTGCCGCGGCAACGTCCGCCGCCGCAAGTGCACGCGCGGCAGTACTCCGGCCGCCAGTGAGGAACTCGCGTCCGAGCTCGACGCGTATGGCAGCGCCACCGATGTCGTAGCCATTCGGCACATCCTCGATCTCGCCGGAAAGCACGACCGGACCTGCATAACCAGCGGCGGCAGCGCGGGCGCGAGCGCTCTCCAGTTCCGCACGCAGTGCCTGAAGCTCCGGGCTCGAGCGGGTAATGGTCCCGCTCAGGACGTCGTGCCCCAGCGCGGCCGCCGCCCCGCTCTCCTGTGCGGCCGCACGTGTTGCGAACGTGCTGGAACAGATCACGACGATGCAGGCGGCCGCACGAGCGGCGCACGTCGCGTAACGTCTTGTTGGTTCGTACGTGTCTCTCATGATCCCAATGGGTACGTGCACCCTCGCCTGCCACGAGGACACGTGGCGGCCGGGTCGCTGATCGGATGTAGCAGGCGGCGCGGACGAAATGCCCCCGCGTGAGGTCACGCCAGAGGTGGTCGCAGGGCGGGTGCGGGGGCAGGCGAAGGAATGAGGCGTTCCCGCAGAAGCGATGCGTCGCCCTCCGCGGTGGCGGCGAAGGACGCCAGGGAGAACGAAGGTGGCTCAGCCGGTTGAGCGCCGGCGCAGGCGCACGCACAGAGACACGCGCAGTCCTCGCTCTCGGCGTCCGTGTCCTCGTCAGCTGCGTCCGGGGTAGCGGTTACGTCAACAAGGAGGTGCGCGTCGGGCGCTACGTCGGGATGCTCGCCCCACAATACTTCCGTAGAGGAGATCGACAGCGTGAGCACGAGGAGCAGAGACAGGAGCCGCCGCACGATCAGGCCACCTTTCGACCGCCGCAGTGCGGACATGTAGCTGTCGCATCGGCGAGTCCGCCGAGCAGATCGTCGGCCGCGCCGAGTAGCTTCTCAACGCGTGTCCCGCCGAGGCGATAGAAAACGTGGCGACCGCGTTGCTCCCGTTCCACCAGTCCGCATCCGAGCAGGCACGCCAGGTGATTCGAGACATTGGATTGCGCCAAACCCGTTGCTCGCACCAGTTCACCCACGCTCTGCTCGCCACTCCGGAGTGTTTCGAGGATGGCGAGGCGGGATGCGTCCGCTAGCCCGCGGAGCAGTCGCGTCTTGGCGTCGATGCCGCTCTGCAGGCCGGCGTTGTCCTGGTGAGCGCAAGCCGTGTTCATATCAGCGGAAGATGATACGATCCCGAGTGGTGCGCAAGACAGGCTGGACGGCCGGTGTTCCGGTCTGCCGGCGTGCTCACCCGTGACCGGCAAGGCCCACGAGCTCGCAGGATCTGGCTGGTCGCTCCGGGATTGTGTCACACGAGCCGTCACAGATGCGAAGCGATGTGCAGGCAGAGCAACAACTTACACCCTGAAGCCCAGAGGGTTCGAGTCCCTCCACCTCCGCTAGGCTGGTTGAAGGACGGTTAGCGCCCGCCATCAATCGTGCGGGCGTTCTGCATCCGGTGGAGGGTCTCGACCCCTTGCGTCTTCGCTACGCGAGCGGCGCGCGCCGGGCCGGCCTCCGGCGCCAACGCCGCAACACCTTGCGACGATCTGGAACGCTCTGAGTTTTCCGCGCGTCGTCGCGCGGTTGAGCCATTATATTGTATACTGTATTCAGTATACCGGCGGGCATTTTCGGAACTTCTGTATCGGATGCTGCGCCGAAATACGTTCAGCCCCAAAGGAAAGCGGCTGTATAGCAGTATGAAACAGATGTTCTAACACCAGGCGGGGAGTCTCGTTCTTCGAGCACGCCGGCGGATGGTGGTTGCCCCGGACGGGGGCGGGTCGGCCGCGCGCCTACTTCAGACTCTTCAGCGTGCCGAACATCATGTTGTAGTGCCCCGGATAGAGGCAGACGAAGAAGTAGTCGCCGGCGGGGGGCATCACGAAGGTGATCTCCACGGTGGCGCCCGGCACGGCCAGGTCACTGTAGGCAATCATGCGGTCGGCGTGCTCGAGGGGGACGTAGCCGGTGTCCTTGGCCTGGAAGGCGGCGGGGCCGAGCACGTCGATGTCCGCCTCCTCCTTCACCAGCACGAAGTTGTGCGGCAGCGTGCCGTCGTTGATGTAGCGCACGGTCACACGGGTGCCCTGCCGGGCCGAGATGTGGTCCGGCTCGAAGGTCATGTTGCTGCCGGTGGTGCGCAGCGTGATGACCGTATCCGGCGCCTCCTGGGCGCTGGCGGCCCCGGCGCCGGCGCCGATGCCTGGCCCAGGTGCGGCCAGCAGCAGTGCCGCGGTGAACAGGGTGCGGCCGGTGATGCTCATGCGAATACTTCCTTCATCCGGTTCATCTGAACAGGTCGGGCATCCCCCAGCGTGCCGCCACACGCGCGAAGCCGTCCGCCATCGCCGCCGGTGCCGAGCGCGCGGCCGCCGCCAGGGCGGCACGTTGCTCGGCCGAAAGCGTGGGCGGCTGCTCCTCGGGCCAGCCACCGCGGGTGTCGATGCCGCGGCGTCCGCGCCGCTCCTCACCGTCGTCGGCGATCCCCGCGATGCCCACGAAGACCGCCTCGGCCAGCGCCGGGTTGGCCTCGGGCACGGCCTGCAGGAGCGCCACCACGGCGGCCGCGTTCTCCGCTGCGGCGAAGTGGATGGTCATACGCCGGAGCGTGGCCTGGATTCCCGCCATGGCCGCGCTGTCGCGCTCCGGCAGGCGCTCCCGGCCGAGCAGCGCGAGCGCGGCGTCAGGGCCCTGCTGGATCCCCGCCATGGCGGCGGCGTCCGGCAACCAGCGGTCGCGCGCGTTGCCGGGCACGGTGATCAGCTCCACGACGGCGTCCACCGCCCGTTGCGAGGGCGGCAGCTCCGCCACGGCGAGCAGGGCGTCCAGCCGTACGTGCGGATCGGCGTCCTGAAGCACGGTGTTGCCCACTGTATACTCGACATCGTGCGGCGAGGTCCGGTCGGGGAGCATGCCGGCGGCGAAGATGCCGTCCAGCAACCGTTCGTCCCGCGGCAGCGCCGCGAGCGCGGCCCTGCGCAGGGCGGAAGCTGGATGATGGAGCGCTAGCCGCGCGGCGTCGCTTGCATCCGTATCCGCCTCGAGGGCGCCGAGACCATGCAGCGTCCAGAGCGCGTGCAGGGCGCCCGGGTTCAGCCCCAGGGCGTCCACCGTGTGGTCGCGCAGCAGTTCGGTGAGCGCCGGCACCACGTCCGTCCGCCCGCGCTCCACGAGCAGGCGCTGGGCCGTCAGGCGCCAGAACAGGTTGTCATCCGTGAGCGCCGCCACGAGCCGCGCCGGGGTGGCGCCGGCCAGGCTGGTGGTGGCCTGCGGCGGGGCGTCCTCGTACACCACGCGGTAGATGCGGCCGTGGATCTTGTCCCGGTTGGGCGTCTCGTAGGCGTTGCCGGGGCCCAGTTCCGTGCCCTCGGGGGTGGGGTTGTGCTGCGCCACGAGCGAGTAGAAATCGGAGATCCAGACGGCGCCGTCGGGACCGACCTTGACCTGCACCGGCGCCTGCCACGCGTCGCGGCTGGCCACCAGGTTCCAGCGGTTCAGGGCGCGGAAACCGGTGCCCTCCGGCTCCAGCTCGAACATGCCGACCAGGTGGGCGGTGGGCTCCGCCACGAACGCCGCGCGGTTCCAGTACTCTGACGGGAAGGCGCGCGCCGTGTAGATCTCGTGCGCGGAGCCGGCGGTGTACATGCCGAACTGATCCACCTGGTAGATGTTGCGCAGCGGGTAGACGTCCTCGCGGTCGGCGATGCGGGGCAGCGTGGGCGTCTCGCCGAGCAGGCGGCGATAGTGGCGGCCCGGGATGTGGACGAAGTTGCTGGCGTTCCGGTTGGCGGTGGAGCCGAACACGTGCCCGTCCTCGGTGAAGCCCAGGCCCCAGGTGTTGTTGCTCGTGCGCGCCACGTAGTCCAGGAAGGAGCCGTCCGGCGCGAAGCGGAAGTAGCCGGCGCCCATGGAGACGGCGTCCACCCCCCGGCCGAAGGTCACGCCGCCCACCGTGCCGCGGAAGCCGTTGTAGCCCACCGAGCCCCAGAGCTGGTTGTCGAAGCCGTAGCGCAGGTTGCTGATGGTGCCGTGCGTGTCTCCGCGCGGCCAGCCGGTGAAGAGCACCTGGCGCTCGTCCGCCACGTCGTCCCCGTCCGTGTCCCGGAAGAACAGCATGTGCGGCGCCTGGCCCACGACCAGCCCGCCGTTGGCGAAGGCCAGGCTGGTGGCCAGGTTCATGCCGTCGGCGAACACCGTGGTCTCGTCCGGCCGGCCGTCCCCGTCCGTGTCCTTCAGGATCAGGATGCGGTCGTTGCCGGGCTCGCCCTCCGGCAGGACCGTGTTGGGATAATCCACCGTCTCCACGGCCCACATGCGGCCGCGCTCGTCCCAGGTGAAGTCGATGATGTTGCGGATGGTGGGCTCCGCCGCGTAGGGCTCGATGCGGAAGCCGGGGCGTGCGGTCATGAGGGCATAGGACTCGTCCGGCGGGAGCGCCACCTGCGCGGTGTCCACCATTTCCCTGAGCGTGTTCCACGGCGCGGGCGGCGGCTCGTAGACGGGCAGCCCGACCTCGAGGCGCTGCACCGGCGGCTGCGGCTCATCCAGCCGCTGCGCCAACGCCCAGTCCCCCGCGCTCCACTTGAGCGCCTGCGTGAGCAGCTGCTGGAAGCCCTCGTTGCCCCAGGTGCGCTGATCGTGGCCCCAGGCCGTGTAGAAGACCCGCCCCTCCCCGTAGGAGCGCACCCAGCTCCACGGCTCGTCGTGGCCGTCCAGGCTGCGCACCTCCAGCACCGTGCGATCCGGGTTGTGCTTGGTGTGGATGTAGGTTTCGTCCCAGCTCTCGAAGGTGGGCACGCCGCGCACGACGGGATGGTTGGGCGCCGTGCGTGTGGCGCGGAAGGTGCCCGTGCCGTGGCTCTTGAAGGCGGCGCCCACCAGCCGGATGAACGCCTCCGAGTTCTGGAAGGAGGCGGAGGCGCTGTGCAGCACCACCAGGCCGCCGCCGCTCTCCAGGAAGTCACCGAGCGCCGCGAACTGGTCATCCGAGATGGCGGGCTGGTTGTTGTAGAAGATGAGCGTGTGGTAGCGGTCCAGGACCTCCGGATCCAGATCGGCCGGATCCTCCGTGAAGACCATGTCGATGCCGTTGTGGGCCAGCACCGGCAGGATCTCCTTGGCGCGCACGTGGGGCCGGTGGTGGCCCTGGTCCCCCAGGAAGAGCGCCTGGACGCGGCCGCCGTCCGGCGCCTGGGCCAACAGCGGCGCGGGCGCCGCGAGCGCGCCCAGCAGCAGCGCCGCCGGCACCAGCAGCGCCGTGTGGACCCCGGCGTGGGGCGGCATTCCCTCCGGCGTCCGTTCCAGCCGCACGGCACGGTAACCGCCGCGGCGGCGGTCGCTCAGGTACATGCTGCCGAAGACCAGGATGAGAATGAGCGCGGCGGGCGCGATGTAGCGGAAGGACTTCTGGCCGCCCATGGCTTCGGCCGGCTGCAGGATGGCGTTGGCCTCCCCCACGAGCGGCTCGTCGGGGATGGCGGTGGCCACCACGGCGCGCAGGGCGTTGGCCGTGGCGTCGTGCTGCACGCTGCCCGTTGCTGCCAGCTCTGCCAGCGCCGTCCGGGTGGCCTCGAGCGCGTCGCGCACCTCGGCCTCGCGGTAACCCAGCTCCGCGAGGTCGGTGGTGGCCTGCGCCCGCTCGATGTAGGCGGGGAAGGTGGCGTCCACCTCCTGCAGGAGCGCGGTGGTCTCCGCCGGCGGCAGCTCCTCGGCCAGATAGCCGTCCGCCAGCTTGCCCATGAGCGGCACGCCCACCGCGCCGGCCGCGGCCAGCCCCACGCCCGCCGTGAGCACGATGCCGAGCGAGCCGGTCCTGGGTAGACGCTCACTCACGGTGCCCACCATGGTGGGGAAGAAGAAGGCCACGCCCCAGGCGAACACGGTGGCTGCCGCCAGCGCGCTCCAGAGCCCCGTCACGAAGCTCATGAGGAAGAGGCCAGTGCCGGTCAGGACGGACGCGCCGAGCAGCATGCCGGGAGGCGAGAACCGCTCCACGAAGCCGCTGGCCAGCAGCCGCAGCACCACCATCCAGCCGCTGATCCACACGAGCACCAGGATGCCGTGCATGCCCACCGCCTGGAGCACCGCCGGGATCCAGCGCATGGGCCCGAGCTCCAGCGACGTGGTGATGGCCATCATGGCCAGCATGAGCAGGAAGAGCGGGTTGGTCAGCGTGTAGCGGAACATTTCCCCCACCGGGACGCCCGCCTCCGCGTTCTCCGTCTTCGGAAACGGCTGCAGCAGGATCATGTAGCCGTAGATGAGCACGGGGACGTAGACCACCGCCAGCTGATAGGGCCAGTATCCGAATGCCCCTCCCCAGTTGTCCAGGACGAAGCCGGCCAGCCCGCCCAGGATAATGCCGATGGGGAAGAAGGCGTGGAAGTAATTCAGCCGCGTGGTCTTGCTCTCCGGATAGAGCGCGGCGGCGAGGGGGTTGCCCGTCACCTCGATCATGCCGTTGCCCATGGCCAGGATGGCGGCACCGCTCATGAGGATCCAGAAGGCGGACGGATCGCCCACCCGCAGCACGGCCGAGATGAGCAGCGTGAGCCCCACGAGGTGGCCGGCAAAGGCCAGCCGCGCGCCGTTC
Organism: Gemmatimonadota bacterium; assembly: GCA_040905425.1. Taxonomy (GTDB): domain Bacteria; phylum Gemmatimonadota; class Gemmatimonadetes; order Longimicrobiales; family RSA9; genus JBBDRO01. The sequence continues at coordinate 12,390 of JBBDRO010000015.1, forward strand.
TTGAGCCCGAAGCCTTCCAGCAGCGGGCCCAGCACCAGCAGCGAGATGGCCATGCCCCACAGCGCCGCGCCGGCAATGAGCCCCACCTGGTAGTTGGTCAGGATGAACTCCTGCTTCAACTGGACGAGCACGTTGCTCACCAGGCCGAAGGAGGCGCCCGTGGGGATGAGGGCCAGGCAGATTCCCGTGAAGAGGCGGCGCCGGTCCACGCGGGCCGGCTGAGCGCTGAGTTCGGCCATGGTTCGCCCTGGTCAGTGTGTTGGCTTGGCTGGTTGGCGCCCGAGGGGGGCACGCTATAATGTAGGGTGAGACGCCCCACCGCCAGTTTGGCACACACGGCCTTGCCCCCATTCCAGGAGTCGCGCCCATGAGCCCGGATGGTCCGCAGCGCTTCGTCACCGCCCATGAGATGGAGGTGGAGGAACTGCCGTGGGGACCGCACGAATGGCTCTCGCGTCCCGGCCTCACGGCGGCCGAGGAGCTGTTGCTCGTGCGGGTGCGCATGCCGCCGGGCACCGGTCACGCCTTCCACCGCCATCCCGCCATGGAGGAGATCATCTACGTGATTTCCGGGACGGCGGAGCAGTGGGTGGAGCGCGAGTCACGCACGCTGCGGGCGGGCGAGAGTGCCCACATCCCGCGCGACGTTGTGCACGGCACCTACAACGCCGGCGCCGACACGCTCGTCTTCCTGGCCATCCTCTCCCCGGCGCAGTTCGACGGGCCCGCGCTCGTGGACGTGGCGGACGAGGAGCCGTGGCGCTCGCTGCGGCCGGTGGACGGCGACCGGCGGCCGGCCGGCTGAGGGAGGCGAACGTGGCGAACACGATCCTGCTGCCGGGGACGCTCGACACCAAGGGGCGGGAATACGCCTACGTGCGCGACCTCATCACGGCGCGCGGCCACGACGTGCTGGTGATGGACCTGGGGATCCAGGGGGAGCCGGCCTTCGCGCCCGACGTGGCGGCGGACGAGGTGGCGCGGCGCGGTGGCACGGCGCTGGAGGAGCTGCGCGCCCGCGGTGACCGGGGCTCCGCCGTGGAGGTGATGCTGGCCGGCGCGCGGACGCTCGCCGCGGAGCTGTACGAGCAGGGTCGCTTCGATGCCGTGCTGGGCATGGGCGGCGGCGGCGGCACCACCATGATCACGGCCGCCATGCGTGCCCTGCCCGTGGGGGTGCCCAAGGTGATGGTCTCCACCATGGCCTCCGGCAACACGGCGCCGTATGTGGACGTCAAGGACATCACCATGATGTTCTCCGTGGTGGACGTGGCCGGGCTGAACCCGCTCTCCCGGCGCATCCTGGCCAACGCCGCGGGCGCTGTCTGCGGCATGGTGGAGCAGGAGGTGCCGAGCGCGGCGGATCGACCGCTGCTGGCGGCCACCATGTTCGGCGTCACCACCCCCTGCGTGGACGCGGCGCGGGCGCGCCTGGAAGCGGCCGGCTACGACGTGCTCGTCTTCCATGCCACGGGGTCGGGCGGGCGCGCCATGGAGGGCCTCATCCGGGACGGCTACTTCGCGGGGGTGCTGGACGCCACCACCACGGAATGGTGCGACGAGGTGGTGGGGGGTGTGCTCGCGGCCGGGCCCGACCGGCTCACGGCGGCCGGGCAGGCGGGCGTTCCGCAGGTGGTCTCGGTAGGCGCGCTGGACATGGTCAACTTCGGCGCGCTGGACACGGTGCCCGAACGGTTCCGCGCGCGCACGCTGTACCGGCACAATCCCACCGTCACGCTCATGCGCACGAGCCCGGAGGAGTGTCGCGAGATCGGCCGGCGCATTGCCGAGCAGCTCAACCATGCCACCGGCCCCGTGGTCCTGGTGCTGCCCCTGCGCGGCGTCAGCATGCTGGACGCCGAGGGACAGCCGTTCGATGACCCGGAGGCCGACCGTGCGCTCTTCGAGGCCCTCGAGCTGCACACGGGCCAGGCGGTGCGCATCCTGGAAATGGACGCCCACATCAACGATCCCGTCTTTGCCGAGACCCTCGCGGACGAGCTGCTGCGTCTGGTCTCCCCACCCGAGGAGTAGAACCGCACATGCCTTTCATCGGCTATCAGGAGTGCCTGCGGCGGCTGCGCGCCCAGGTGGAGGCGGGCAGTCCGATCATTGGCGCGGGCGCCGGCACGGGCATCTCGGCCAAGTTCGCCGAGCGCGGCGGCGTGGACCTCATCATCATCTACAACTCGGGCCGCTTCCGCATGGCGGGGCGCGGCAGCGCGTCCGGCATGATGCCCTACGGAGACGCCAACGAGATCGTGGTGGACATGGCCCGCGAGGTGCTGCCCGTGGTGCGGGACACGCCGGTGCTGGCGGGCGTGTGCGGCACCGATCCCTTCCGCCTCATGCGCGTCTTCCTGCCGGAGCTCAAGGCCATGGGCTTCGACGGCGTGCAGAACTTCCCCACCGTGGGGCTCATCGACGGGCAGTTCCGGCAGATCCTGGAGGAGACGGGCATGAGCATCCAGCTGGAGGTGGACATGATCCGCCAGGCGCACGAGCTGGAGATGCTCACCTGCCCCTACGCCTTCGATGAGGACACGGCCCGGCGCTTCGCGGAGGCGGGCGCGGACGTGGTGGTGGCGCACGTGAACACCACGGTGGCCGGCTCCATCGGCGTGCAGACCGCCGCCATGAGCCTGGACGAGGCCGTGGAGCGCGTGCAGGCCATCCACGACGCCGCTCGGGCGGTCAATCCGGAGGTCATGGTGCTCTGTCACGGCGGTCCGATCGCGCAGCCCGAGGACGCCCAGTACGTGCTGGAACGCACCAGCGGCGTGGCGGGCTTCTTCGGTGCTTCCAGCATCGAGCGGCTGGCCACGGAGCCCGCCATCGAGGCGCAGACCCGCCGCTTCAAGGAACTGAGGGTGAACGCGTGAACCGCTTCTGCGCCGCCCTGCTCCTGGCGCTCGGAACGCCGCTGGCGGGGCAGCAGCCGCCGCCGCCAGAGCGGGTCGTGACCATCGATTCGCTCGTCGTCATCGCGGAGCGTGAAGCGACGACGCTCTCCTCCTCGACCGCGGCCGTCTCCGTGCTCACGGCCGATCAGCTCGCCCGCATTCCGCAGGTCACGCTGGCGGACGCCCTGCGGCAGGTACCCGGCTTCGCGGTGGTGGGCTTCGACGGCCTGGGCTACGACCCGCAGCTCATGGTGCGCGGCTTCTACGGCGGCGGCGAGGCGGAGTACGTGGTGGTGCTGGTGGACGGCCAACCGTTGAACGACCTGCCCGGCGGGCGCGTGCCGTGGGACGCCATACCGCTGGAACGCGTGGCGCGCGTGGAGATCGTGCGTGGGAGCGCCTCCCCGCTGTGGGGGGACGCGGCGCTCGGCGGCGTCATCAACGTGATCACGCGGCGGCCAGGAGCGGGGGCGCTCGGCTGGAGCCTCGCGGCCGGCTCGCACGGCACGTGGCGCGGCAGCGGGGACGCGCACACGCGCGTGGCGGGTCGTGATCTGACGGTGTACGGCGGCCTCGACCGCACCGACGGCTATCGCACGCACGCCGCGCGTACGGCCGGCCGCGCCGGGGCCACCCTGGCACTGGCCAGCGGACCCGCAGGCTCCCTGGAGCTCCGGGCGCGCACGCACTGGCGCCGCTTCGACGAGCCCGGACCGTTGCTCGGCAGCGCCGCGGAGCTGGATCCCGCGGCCTCGGACGTCTTCTTCCGCTTCGACGAGACGGACGAGCGCGGCTACCGTCTTGGCCTGGACGGCAGCCGGATGCTCGGCGCGCGGGCGCGGCTGTCGGGCTCCGTGCTCGGGGAGCTGCGGGACGTGGCGGCCGTCCGCACGCTGGCACTGGCCCCCGACTTCGCCGACACGCAGGCGCGCGATCTGGGTACGAGGCGGGCGCTGGCCACCACGCAGCTGGCCATCGAGAACACCGGCCTGCCTGTCGCGGACCGGCTGATCGTGGGTGTGGATGCCTCCTTCGGCACGCTGGATTCGGAGTACCACGTGATCCTGCGCGGTGACCGGAGCGCCTACGAGGGTGCTCCCGGTGGGCCCGGCGAGCTGGACGCTGCCGGCAGCGGCGAGCGGAGCGCCGCCGCGGCGTTCGTCCAGTATGCGCTGCTGCCCGCGGAAGCGGTGCGGGTCTCCCTGGGCGTGCGCGCGGATTGGCTGCGCGACGCCTACGAGGCGCGGGCGCCCGAGCCGGGCGAGCGGATCGATGCCACGCACACGGCCGTCAGTCCGCGCCTGGGCGTCAACGTGGCCTACGTGGACACGGATGCCCACGATGGGCACGTGTATGCGTCGGCGGGCCGCTCCTTCAAGGCCCCCACCCTGGACCAGCTCTTCGACCAGCGCCGGCTGCCGGTGCCCTTCCCCCCGTTCGCCGTGACCACGTCCAACGAGCTGCTGGAGCCGCAGCGCGGCACCAGCCTCGAGGTGGGCCTCTACCACGGGGTGTCCCGACCGGGCGGCCTGCACGCCGCGCTCTCCGTGGCCGCCTACCAGATGGACATGGAGGACGAGCTGGACTTCAGCATCCAGGAGCTGCGCTACGTGAACATCGGGCGCAGCCGCCATCGTGGCGTGGAAGCCGGGCTCGCGCTTACGAGCTCCGATGCCGCCACGCTCTCCCTCAACTACACGCGCCAGGCCGTGACGGCGCGCGCGGGCGAGCACGCCGGCCGCGTGCTCAAGGCCATCCCCGGCCACTTCCTGAGCGGCGGGCTGGGTACGATGTTCGGCGAGCTCGAGGTGGGCCTCCTGGTCAGCCACGCCCGGGACATCTGGCTGGATGACGCCAACACGCTGCGGCTGCCCGCCTTCACGCGCGTGGACGCACGGGCCTCGCATCCGCTGGCCGGCATGCGCCTCTTCCTGGACGTGCGCAACGTGCTGGACGCGGCGTACAGCACCACGGGCTTCCCCGACCCGAGCGGCTCGGGCGCCATGTACTACCATCCCGCCGCGGGTCGCACGCTCGACCTGGGCGTGCGCGGCGGCTCCTGACACACCCCGCGCCGGCCCGGAGCACGGCGGAGCGGCCGCGGCCCGACGGCGCCGAGGGCGCGCGCTTCATGGGGGAGCTGCGCGCCATCTATCCGCCGGAGCGGCTCTACGTGGACCCCGCCCGGCTGGCAGCCTTCGAATCGGACGGCCTCACCGCCTTCGCGGTCACGCCGCGCGCGGTGGTCGTGGCGGAATCCACCGGGGAGGTCATCCGGACGGTGCGTCTGTGCCACGCGCACGGCGTCCCGTTCGTGGCCCGCGGGAGCGGCACCAGCCTCTCGGGCGGCTCGCTGCCGGTGGCGGAGGGGATCGTGATTGCCCTGAACCGCCTGAACCGCATCCTGGTGCTGGATCCGGAGCGCCGGGTGGCCGTGGTGGAGCCCGGCGTGCTCAACCTGCAGGTCACCCGGGCCGCCGCGCCGCACGGGCTCCACTACGCTCCCGACCCCTCCAGCCAGCAGATCTGCACCATCGGCGGCAACGTGGCCTTCAACTCCGGCGGCGCCCACTGCCTGAAGTACGGCATGACGGCCAATCATGTGCTGGGGCTGAAGGCGGTGCTGGCCGACGGTCAGGTGGTGGAGCTGGGCGGTGCCAGCCTGGAGGGCATCGGCCCCGACTGGACAGGCCTCTTCGTGGGCTCGGAGGGCCTCTTCGGTGTGGCGCTCGAGATCACGCTCAGGCTGCTCCCACCGGCCGAGGAGTTCCACACGCTGCTGGCCGGCTACGCCACCATCGAGGCGGCGGGGGACGCGGTGGCGCGCATCGTGGCGAGCGGCCTGCTGCCGGGGGCCATGGAGATCATGGACGCCCTGGCCATCGAGGCGGCCGTGGCGGCCGTCCAGAGCACTTATCCGCCGGGCGCCGAGGCCGTCCTCATCGTGGAGCTGGAGGGCGCGCACGATCTCATCGCGGCCGAGCGCGGGCAGCTCGAGGCGCTGATCCGGGACTCGGGTGCCATTGACGTGCACGTGGCGGCGTCGGCCGCCGAGCGGGCCATGATCTGGCAGGGGCGCAAGAGCGCCTTCTCCGCCGTGGGTCGGCTGAGCCCGGACTTCATCGTACAGGACGGCGTGGTGCCGCGCGGCAGTCTGGGCCGCGCGCTGCGGCGCATCGGCGAGCTGGCGGCGGAGCACGGGCTGCGGGTGGCCAACGTGTTCCACGCCGGGGACGGCAACCTCCACCCGTTGATTCTCTATGACGGGCAGCGGGAGGGGGAGCTGGAGCGGGCCGAGGCGCTGGCCGGCCACATCCTGCGCATGTGCATCGAGCTGGGCGGCTCCATCACCGGTGAGCACGGCGTGGGCATGGAGAAGCGGGACTTCCTGCCGCTCATGTTCAGCGCCGACTCCCTGGACGCCTGCCGCCGCATCCACGCGGCGCTGGACCCGCGACAGGTGGCCAACCGGGGCAAGATGTTCCCGCCGGTGACCCCGTGACCACGCTCCGGCCGACCAGCGTGGAGGATGTGGTCGAGGCGGTGCGGGCGAACGAAAGCGTGGTGCCGCACGGTCAGCGCACCAAGGCCCCGCTCGTGGCGGTGCACGGCGCCGCCGTGGGGCTGGACATGCGCGGCCTGAGCGGGGTGAGCCAGTACGACGCCGGGGAATTCACCTTCACGGCGCTGGCCGGCACGCCGCTAGCCGAGCTCGAGACGCTGCTCGCCGCGCACGGGCAGTACATGCCGTTCGATCCGCCGCTCGCTGACGCAGGCGCCACCCTGGGCGGCTCGGTGGCGGCCGGCCTGAACGGCTCGGGCAGGCTGCGCTACGGCGGTGTGCGGGACTTCATCATCGGCGTGGCCTTCGTGGACGGTACCGGGCGCCTGGTGCACGGCGGCGGGCGCGTGGTCAAGAACGCGGCCGGCTTCGACCTCCCCAAGCTCATGGTGGGCAGCATGGGCAGACTGGGGGTGCTGACGGAGCTCAGCTTCAAGGTGTTCCCCGCCCCGCCGGCGTGGTGCACGCTGCGCGTGGCGTGCACGGATCTGGAGGACGCGCTGGACCGGATCGGCGCGCTCGGCCGCATGCCCCTCGACCTGGAGGCCCTGGACCTGGAGCCGCCCGCCCGGCTGGTGATCCGCGTGTCCGGCCGGGAGGACGCCCTGGCAACCCACGCGCGCCGTGTGGGTGAGGCCACCGGGCGCCCGTACGACATCCTCACCGGTGCGGAGGACGCCAGCTACTGGCGCACCCAGCGGGCGTTCGCCTGGGTCGAGCCCGGGGCGTGGCTGATCAAGGTGCCGCTCACGCCACGCCAGGTGCCCGAACTGGAAACCGAACTGGCTCGGCAGGATGTCCCGCGGCGCTATGGCGTGGCCGCGAACGTGGCATGGCTCTCGTGGCCCGCGGAGCGCCCCCTGACCGAGCTGTCGCTGAACGGTCTGGCCGGCCTGGTGGTGCGTGGCCCGGAGCTGCGGGGCGCCTCCCCGTGGGTTGGCCTGCCCGCGGCCGCCGCCGCGCCGTTCGCGCGCGCCGTCAAGGGCGCCCTCGATCCCCGGCAGCGCCTGCCGGCGCTGGTCTGACTACGGGCAACACCATGCAGCACCATATCCCCATCCAGGATCTCGGACCGAACGGCTCCGGCATGGCCGCGGCCGTCACGGCGTGCGTCCACTGCGGCTTCTGCCTGCCGTCCTGTCCCACGTACCAGGAACTGGGGCAGGAGATGGACTCGCCCCGCGGCCGCATCGTCCTCATGAAGGGGGTGCTCGAGGGCAGCCTGGACGCGGCCGACGCCAGCTTGCACATCGATCGCTGCCTGGGGTGCATGGCGTGCGAGACCGCCTGCCCGTCGGGGGTGGCTTATCACGAGCTCCTGCTGCCCTACCGCGCGGCGCGGGCCGCTGACGCCCGGCGACCGATTGTCGAGCGCCTGCGGCGCTGGCTGACGCTGCGCACCCTGCCCCATCCGGGTCGCTTCCGCCTGGCGGTGCGCGTTGGCGGCCTGCTGCGCCGGCTCCGGCCGCTCACGCCCGCACCACTCCGCCCCATGCTGGACCTCCTCCCGGACGCCCTGCCGGCGCCGGACAGGCTGCCGCCGGTGAGCGCCGCCGTGGGTGCGCGCCGCGCGCGGGTGGCGCTCCTCACCGGGTGCGTGCAGCAGGCCCTGGAGCCGGTCATCAACCGCGCCACGGTGGACGTCCTGACGCGCAACGGGGTGGAGGTGGTGGTGCCGGAGCGGCAGGGCTGCTGCGGTGGCCTGGCCTGGCACATCGGGGAGGCCGACGCGGCGCGCGGCTCCGCGGCGGGACTCCTCGCGGCCTTTCCCGAGGATGTGGACGCCGTCGTGGTCAACGCGGCCGGCTGCGGCTCGGCCATGCGCGAGTATCCGCTCATGTTCGCCGGGCGGCCGGAGGAAGAGGCGGCGCACGCCCTGGCCGGGCGCACCCTGGACGTGTCCGTCTTTCTGGACCGCCTGGGGATCCAGCCACCTCCCCCGCTCGCCGCACCGCTGAGCGTGGCCTACCACGACGCCTGTCACCTCTGCCACGCGCAACAGGTGCGCGCCGAGCCCCGCCGGCTGCTGACCGCCATCGAGGGTCTGGAGCTGCTCGAGCTGGAGGACGGTGAGCTGTGCTGCGGCTCGGCCGGCACCTACAACATCGACCAGCCCGCCATCGCCGCCAACCTCGGGCGCAGGAAGGCGGCCGCCGTGCGGCGCACCGGCTGTGACCTGGTGGCCACCGGCAACATCGGCTGCATGGTCCAGGTGCGCAGCCATCTGAGCGCCCCCGGCCAGCCGGCCGCGCCCCCCGTGGTGCACACCATGCAGCTGCTGGCGGCGGCCTACGCCGGTGACCTGCGGGTGGACCGGGACCATCCCGGGCCACCGGCATCACACGCCGGGGAATCATGAGCCAGGCCTTTCGACTTCATCCGGGCGCCCATCCCGGCCGCGTGCGGCTCCAGGTGGCGGAGCTCGAGCGCTCCGTGGCGTTCTACCAGGGGGTGCTCGGCCTCGCGGTGCTCACGCGTGAGGAACAGCACGCCTCCATAGGCGCGGCGGGCGCCGCCACGCCGCTCGTGGAACTGCGCGAGCGCCCGGGGGCCGCCCCCGTGGCGCCGCAGGGGCGCCTGGGCCTCTACCACTTCGCGCTCCTGCTCCCCGACCGGGGCGCACTCGGTGCGTTCATCACGCATCTGAGCGCCCGGGGCGTGCGCGCCGGCGCGGCGGATCATCGGGTGAGCGAGGCGCTCTATCTGCAGGACCCGGACGGACTCGGCATCGAGGTCTACGCCGACCGCCCGCGCACGGAGTGGCGCTATGAGAACGGACAACTCCTCATGGCCACGAATCCGCTCGACGTGGCGGACATCGTGGCCGCCGCCGGGGGCCGGCGCTGGGACGGCATGCCGGCGGGCACCACCATGGGCCACATCCACCTGCACGTGGGTTATCTGGAGGAGGCCGCGGCCTTCTACCGCGATGGCCTCGGGCTGGAGGCCACGGTGTGGAGCTACCCGGGCGCGCTCTTCCTCTCGGCGGGCGGCTACCATCACCATCTCGGGCTGAACACCTGGGCCACAGGCGCCCCACCCCCCGGAGAGGAAGACGCCCGCCTGCTCGACTGGGAGATGCTGATTCCCGACAGCGAAGGCGTGGCGGCGGCCGCAGCCAACCTGCGGGCGGGCGGCCATGCCGTGGAGCCCGCGGAGGACGGCGTACTGGCGCGCGACCCGTGGGGCACGACGCTCCGTCTCCGCGCGGAGGCTACGGAGGCGCCGGGGGCATGAGCACCTGCAGGACCTCGAAGCGGCGGTCCCCGCGGGGGTGCGCGTCGCGCAGCATGAGCGCGGCGATCCGGCCGAGGAGTCGCGTGCGCTGCCAGCCGCCCGCGCCTTGACGCACACCGGCAGCCGCGCCCGCCCGGCCACGTAGGCGGCTACGCCAGCTCCCCGGCCCGCGCCATCCGGCCCATGTGCTCGGCGGCGCGGAAC
>JBBDRO010000015.1:22395-29283 GCA_040905425.1 Gemmatimonadota bacterium
CTACGCCAGCTCCCCGGCCCGCGCCATCCGGCCCATGTGCTCGGCGGCGCGGAACGCCAGCGCCTGGATGGTCATGGTGGGCTGCCCGCGGCCCGAGGTGACGAAGCTGCTGCCGTCACAGATGAACAGGTTCGGCACGTCGTGCGCCCGGTGGTAGCGATCCACCACGGAGGTGCGCGGATCGTCTCCCATGCGCGCCGTGCCGAGCAGGTGGCTGCCGATGGTCTGCTCCTGCGCGGGGACGTTCCACACGCGGTCGGCCCCGGCGGCCTCCAGGATCTGGATGGCGCGCTCCTGGAGAAAGGCCACCATGGCCAGGTCATCCGGATGATCCCGGTACGTCACGCGGATCCCGGGGCGGCCCGCCGCGTCGGTGATGCCGGGCTCCAGCTCGATGCCGTTCTCCTCCACCGCCAGGGACGTGGTGGCCGACGCCACCTCCATGGTGTGAGTGAAGTACTCGCCCAGCATACGCTTGTACTCGGCGCCCCACTGCGGGGCGTCCGGCGGCAGGCCGAACAGCGAGAAGAGCACGGGGCCGGGCACCATGCGCCCGTCCATCCCGCCGCCGCCGTAAAAGCCGCGCGCCGGATCGGCATCGTAGAAGTCGTGCACCACCCGCGTGGCCTGGATGCTCTTGTACTCGTTCAGCGGCTCGGCAAAGCGCGCGAAGGTCTCCCCGTGCCCGTTCCACATGAGGTACCTGCCCACCAGGCCGCTCGCGTTGGCCAGGCCGTCCGGATGGCGCGGGGAGGCGGACAGCAGGAGCAGGCGGGGGGTCTCGGCCCCGTTGGCCGCCAGCACCACGACGCGCGCCAGCTGCTTGTGCTCCACGCCGTCCCGATCACGGTAGACCACCCCGTCCACCCGGCCCGCCGGCGTGGTCTCCACGCGCATGGCGGTAGCCAGGGTGCGCACCTCGCAGTTGCCCGTGGCCACGGCCTGCGGGATCATGGTCACGAGCGTGGAGGACTTGGCGCCATACTCGCACCCGTAGAGCATGCAGAAGCCGCAGTGGTTGCACGCCGACCTGCCGTCGTAGGCGCGGGACAGGATGGCCACGGGCGCGGGCTGCGGATGGAGGCCCAACGCACGGGCGCCCCGCTCGAGCAGCACGCCGGACGACTTCACGGGCATGGGTGGGAGCGGATAGGGCCTGGAGCGCGGCGCGTCGAACGGCCCGGGCGCCCCCGAGACGCCGACCTCCCACTCCACGCGCGTATAGTAGGGCTCCAGCTCCTCGTAGCTGATGGGCCAGTCGGCAAAGCCAGTCCCCGCGATGGGTCCGAGCAGGGAGCGCTCCTTGAAATCGACCGGCCGGAAGCGCCAGTAGTTACCGGTGAAATGCACGCTGCTGCCGCCCACCCCGGTGGCGTACACCACCGGGGGAGGCGCGCCCGGCTGCGCCGGCTGGGCGGTCTCGGCGGCCGTGCGGCGGAAGCTCTGCTCCGCGGGCTTGCTCAGGCCTTCCAACAGGAACCAGTTGGCCACCTCGTCGTGGCGAAAGTCATGGCTCTCCGTCCACCCGCCCTGCTCCAGCACCACCACCTGGAAACCAGCGGTGGCCAGTTCGCGGGCCAGCACGCCGCCGGCCGCGCCCGAGCCTACGATTACGAAATCCATCGCATCGTCGGCGGCGAACGTCCGCTGCTGGATCACGCGCCGCCTCCCTGCTCCGGGACGTAGTCGGCGTCGTAGAAGCCGAAGGGCGGCTGGTAGATCCCCTCGTGCTCCATGCCGAGCACGGCCCAGCCGACGTTATCGCGGTTGCCGCCCCGGGAGGGGTCCGCCATCACGCCCATGACGGTGAGGAAGCGGAGCGGAAAGAAGGTCTCCGCCTCCTGGAACGCCGTCATCCGCTCGTCCTGCAGGGCGGTGTCGAGCTCGTGGAAGGCGGCGCCGTGCGCGCGGCGCGCTTCCGCGTCCAGCTGCGCCAGCCCCGCGCGCACCGGCTCCGCCATGCCCGCGAAGGGACCGCCGATGGCACCGTCCACGAAGTACGCCGCGCCCGCCTCCGTGGCGCCCGGTGTGCCGTCGTCGGACGGGATCACCCGCGCCACGAAGGCCTCGAGGGTGTGCCCCTCGGCCACGCTGAGGTTCGTGAAGGGATCGCCGCGCTCGGCCGCCTCGCGCGCGCAGCCCGAGAGGGCGGTGAGCAGCGGCAGGTTCAGCATCAGCCAGCCGCTGCCCAGGCCGGCCGCGGAGCTGGACAGGAACGCCCTGCGCGTGGTGTTCGAATCACTCATGGAGACTCCCGGAGAAGGGGCTTCCACGATGGGGTGGGCACACCGGCACGGTCAATGGTTTTCTGACCCGGGGCGCTCCGACGGTCACGAACCGCGGGCGCACACCAGCCCTCCCCTGGCACGCGCGCCCGCGAACGCGCAGAATGACGAAGCATCTGCCACCCGCCACCCTGGAGCAACCGTGAGCACGCGCACCTGGACGCCCCTCGATACGCCCAACGCCCCACCTCCCGCCGGCGCCTACTCCCGCTGTATCCGCGCCGGGAGCCTGCTGTTCATCTCGGGTCAGGTCCCGCGCGATTTCGAGACGGGGGCGCTGCTCGGTGCGGAGTTGGAGGCGCAGACCCTGGGCGTGATCGCCAATCTGCGGCGCGTCCTGGAGGGCGCGGGAGCGGGGCTGGAGGACGTGGTCTCGGTCACCGCCTACCTGGCCGACATCGGTGACTGGGACGCCTTCAACCGGATCTACCGCGAGGCGTTCGAGCCGCCCTATCCCACCCGCACAACGGTGGGCGCGGCACTGCACGACGTGCTCGTGGAGCTGAGCGCGGTGGCCGTCGTTCCGGAATAGGCGCGGCCGGTCAGGACAGCGGTTCGAAGATGCCCAGCTCCCGGTTCTTGCGCACGCCGTCCCAGGGGAACCAGAGCCCGTTCATGGCCACGTAAACGCCGGGCGGCAGGCTCTGCGCGAAGGACAGCGCGCTGCCCAGGTTGAAGAGGCCGTCGGAGCTGCCGAAGGCAAAGGGGATCATGGCCCCCGTCAGCACCACGGTCTTGCCTTCGATCCCGGCGGCCAGCGCCCGCGCCGTCTCCACCATGGTGTCCGTGCCGTGCGTGATGACCACCTGCGTCTCCTCGCAGCGCCGGCAGTGGTCCACGATGGTGGCGCGGTCCTCGTCGGTCATCTCCAGGCTGTCGATCATCATCAGCGTGCGGACCTGCACGTCCAGCCGGCAGCGCGCCAGCCGGAGCATCTCGGGCAGGTGCGTGTCCCGGAAGAAGAGGCTGCCGCGTACCTCGTCGTACTCCTTGTCGAACGTCCCGCCCGTCACGAACACGCGTATGGCCATGCTTTCTCCTGTAAGCGACGTCCCCGGTCCGCGCTCCCGGCGTGTGCCTTCCCACCGGTGCGCATCATGGTATCACCGCAACCTCAACCCGAGCGCGCGCGGCGGAGCAGCTCCGCGGTGTTGATCAGCGCGATGTGGGTGAACGCCTGCGGGAAATTGCCCAGGAAATCTCCCGTGCGCGGGTCCAGCTCCTCACTGTAGAGCCCCAGGCGGCTGGAGAAGCGCAGCATGCGGCGGAAGACCCGTTCGCCATCGTCCACGGCGCCGGACAGAATCAGCGCATCGGCCAGCCAGAACGTACAGATGGCAAAGACACCCTCACCGCCCTCGATGCCGTCGTCGTTGGTGTACCGGTAGAGCATGCCATCCCGGGTGAGCTCGCGCAGCGTGGCCTGGATGGTGGCCTTCACACGCGGGTGATCGGGCGGCAGGAAACCGGCCAGGGGAATGAGCAGGTTGGCCGCATCCAGCGCCTCGGATCCGAAGCTCTGGGTGAACGCACTCCTCTCCTGGTTCCACCCATGCTCCATGACGGCGGCGTGGACGGCGTCACGCGCCGGTATCCAGGACGGGCAGGGCTCGTCCAACTGCTCCGCCATGCGGATGCCCCGATCCAGCGCCACCCAGCACATGACCTTGCTGTGCACGTAGTGGCGCGGCTCCGCCCGCACCTCCCAGATGCCGCAATCGGGCTGCTCCCAGTTCTCCGCCACCCAGTCGACCACGGTCCGCAGCAGCGCCCAGAAGTCCGGCTCCACCATACCCCGCTGGTGCCACAGCCAGGCGGCCTCCAGCAACTCACCGTAGACGTCCATCTGGAGCTGGCTGTGGGCGGCGTTGCCGACCCGCACGGGCGCCGAGCCCTCATAGCCGCGCAGGTGGGACAGCTCGAATTCCTCCAGTTCCGTCTCCCCGCCGATCCCGTACATGACCTGGAGCGGCGCCACCCCCCTGGCCGCCACCCAGCGCAGATAGCGCATGAAGCGGTCGGCTTCGTCGTAGAGCCCCACGATATGGAAAGCGGAAAGCGTGAAGGCGGCGTCACGCAGCCAGCAGAAGCGGTAGTCCCAGTTGCGCGTGCCGCCAATGGCCTCGGGAAGAGAGGTGGTGGGCGCCGCCACCACGGCGCCGGTCGGAGCATAGAAGAGCAGCTTCAGGGCCAGCGCGCTCCGCTCGACCTCCGCCCTGTAGCGGCCCGTGTAGGTGAGCCCCGCCGCCCACATGTTCCAGAACTCGGCGGTGCGCTCGAGGCACTCCTGGGACCGGTAGTCACCCACCGGCAGGACCTCGTCATCATCGTAGCGGAGCACCAGCCAGCGGCGCGCGTTGCTCTCCAGCCGCATGACGGCGCGGGCACCGTCGGCGCCGAGCTCCCACTCCAGATCGTCGGGCGCCGCGAGGGTCACCAATTCCCCGTCCTGCTCGGCCATGAGGCCGTGCCGGACGGCACGCAGCCGGGTCTCCCCACGGCCGTAATCCAGGCGCGGATCCACCCGGACGTTGAGCGTCATGCTGCCGCGTACGCAGCGCACCCGCCGGTGGATCTCGAGCGGGCCCGCGATCTCCGGCTCCCCGGGTGCGGGCATGAAATCCATGACCTCCACCACCCCGCTGCCGCTGTGCGTATGAAACGTGGTGACCAGGATGTTCGTGGCGGACAGGTAGCGCTGGTCCGAGGTGTACGGCTCGGCCGGCTCGATGGAGAAGCGCCCGCCACGCTCATGGTCCAGGATCGCCGCGAACACACTGCGGGAATCGAAGCGCGGAAAGCAGCACCAGTCGATGGATCCGTGCTTGCCCACCAGGGCGGCGGTGCGGGTGTCCCCGATGACGCCGTAGTGCGCGATCAACTGGTAGGGCAGATCCTCCATGACCGCGCAGCCGCTACCGGTTCCCGGCGCCAGCCGCCTGGACGGCGGCCGCCGCGTTCACGATCCCCCCCGTCGCGGACAGCTCGCCGAAGCGGATGGTCTCCTGTTCCGCACCGGGCAACAGCACCACCCGGTCCCGGAGCGGCGTGGCCGACTCCAGGATGAGCGCGCGCGTCTCGGCGGCGCCGAGTTCCGGGAAGTAGGCCATGAGCAGCGCCGCCACGCCCGACACCACGGGTGCGGCCAGGCTGGTCCCGTCCGAAGGCCCGTACTCGTTCCCCGGCTTGGCCGTCATCAGGCCGGTGCCCGGGGCGAAAATGTCCACCTCCGCCACGCCGTAATTGGTGAATACGGCGGCCAGACGGTCCGGCCCCTGCCAGGCGGACGCCCCCACCTCGAGCCACAGCGCCGCCTGCCCGCCCGGCAGCACGTCGTTGGGGAAGTTGGGGGTCTCGGACAGGTCGGTGGCGTCGTTGCCCGCGGCGTGCACCAGCAGCACGCCGTGCTCCTCGGCGTACGCCACCGCCCGGTCCACCACTTCCTTGAAGGGTGAGTAGGCCTTGCCGAAGCTCATGTTGATGATATGGGCGCCATTGTCCACCGCGTAACGAATGGCGTTGGCCACGTCCTTGTCCCGCTCGTCGCCGTTCGGCACGGCGCGTACCGCCATGATGCGGACGGCATCGCTCACGCCGTCGATGCCCACGCCGTTGTCCCGCTCCGCCGCGATGAGCGAGGCCACCGCCGTGCCGTGCCCCGGGTCGGGCCCCGCCACGTCCGCGTTGCCGTAAAAGCGCTCGGTGGGGTCGGCGTAATCGTCGCCCACGATGGGGCGGGGATCGAAGTCCAGGTTCAGCCCGTACTCCAGGCGGCTCTGGATGGCCTCACCCTCGTGGCTGATCACCTCCTGGTCGATGCCCATGCTCTGCAACTGGAGGTACATCTGGCGCGCCTGGCCCACCTGGGCGTCGAGCGGCCGCAGCGCGGCCACCCGCTCCGGCGTGACGTTGTCATTCAGCGCACGGCCGAGGACCGCCATGGCGTTGTCCACCATGGCGCTGATCTGCTGCAGCTGCATGCTCATGCCCATGAGCTCCTGGCGCTCCTCCTCATAGGCCGCCTCCAGCGCGGCGCACTCCGCCGCCCCCGGAGCCTGCAACGGGCCCGCCGCGGGCCGCCCCAGGCAGGCGGCGTGCAGCCGGGTCAGCTCGTATGTGTCGTGGCCCACGCTCTCCCCGCTCGGACCGCCGATGAAGTTCCAGCCATGGATGTCATCCACATAGCCGTTGCCGTCATCGTCCACCCCGTTGCCAGGGATTTCGTCCTCATTGGCCCACAGGACACCGTCCAGATCCTCGTGCGTGATGTCCACACCACCGTCGATGACCGCCACGACCACTTCCCGCCTGGCGGTCCGCCCGGCGAGCAGCGCGTGCGCGCTGTCCACCGCCGCACCCGGCACGCCCGCGCCGAACGTGTGGAGGTGGAGCCACCGCTCCGGCGCCACCGGCACCGGCGGGTCCGCCGGCGGCTCGGCGGCGGCCGCGGGCGGTTCGGCCGGCTCGGGCGTGGTGGCCGGCTCGGCGCGCGGCTGCGGCTCGGGGGCGGGCGCCGCCGGTGTCGAGGCGCAGGCGCCCAGCGCGAAAACGGTGCAGAGCAGGAGCGGGAACGGCTTCATGAACGACCTCCGGGTGAGGAACA
>JBBDRO010000015.1:29383-57379 GCA_040905425.1 Gemmatimonadota bacterium
ATGGTGTCCAGCGCCCTGGCCGTCAATCCCTGGCTGGCCGCCCGTGGCGCCGGGCTGGCGTTCTCCGCCGCCGTGGTGTTCATGGCCGCGCGGCGCATCGGGGATGCCGGCCGCGGTGCGCTGGTGCTCGGCGGGCTGCTGGCGGCGGCGGCGCTGGCCGCCGCCATCGGCGCGGCCGGGGCGTACGGCGTGGACTGGATCTGGCAGGCCGAGTCCCGCGCACCGGCCGGCAGCTTCGGGAACCGGAATGGCCTGGCACACTTCCTGGCCATCGCCACGCCCGCTGGCGTGGCGGTGACCCTGACGGGGCGGCGCCCCTCGTCCAGGCTGTTGGCCGGGGGGGTGCTGGCGCTCCTGGTGCTCACCCTGGTGCTCACCCGCTCACGGGCCGCCTGGCTGGGCACGGCGGCGGGCATCGGCGTCACGCTGCCGCTGCTCTTCCTGGGCGCCGCCCGGCCGCGCCTGCGCCGCTTCGTGCCCGTATTCGTGCTCATGGCCGTCGGCGCGGCCGCGGCCGTGACGGTGCCGAATCGTCTGGCCTGGCGCTCCGCGTCTCCCTACGCCGAGACCCTCACCGGACTCACCAACTATCGTGAGGGCTCGGGCCGCGGCCGGCTGATCCAGTACACCCATTCCATGGAACTCGTGCGGGAGGCGCCGCTGCTCGGGGTAGGCCCCGGCAACTGGTTTGTGCACTACCCGCGTGTAACCAAGCCTGGCGACCCGTCCTTTGCCGGCCACCTGACCATTCCCACCAATCCCTGGCCCAGCAGCGACTGGATGGCGCTGCTCGCCGAGCGTGGCCTGCCGGGCGCGCTCCTGGTCCTGCTGGCCGGTGGGGCGGCCGCGGCACTGGCCCTGCGCCAGGTGCGCGGGGGCGGGGCGCGCACGTGGACGGGGCCGGCAGCCGGCGCGGCGGCGGCCGGGACGCTCGTGGCCACCATGGTCACCGGCCTCTTCGATGCCGTCCTCCTGCTGCCGGGGCCCGCTTTCCTGGCGGCGGCCACGAGCGGTGTGCTGCTCCCGCGCCAGCGCGGACGGATCCTGCCGGGGAGCGGCCCCCCGCTGCAATTCGCGGCGCTCGGCCTGGCCCTGACGCTGGTCGTGCTCACGGGTACGTGGAGCGCCGCCATCGTGCGCACCGCCACCAGCGGCGATCGGGCGGCGCTCGCGAGTGCCGCGCGGCTCGCGCCGGGCGAGCACCGTCTGCACCTGCTCCTGGGAGCGAAGGGGGGGTGCGCCGAGCGCCTGCCACACGCGCGCGCGGCCGTCCGCCTGCTGCCCTATCATGCGGGCGCACGCGCCGCCGTCGAGGCCTGCGGAGGGTGATCGCGGACCCCGCGCCAACGCCGTGCCTTGTCCGTGCGGCCCTGGCCGCTACATTTCCGGTGGAATCGTCGGTCGAGCGGTCCCTGCCTGCCACTCCCCCGCCCGCCCGATGCCGTGCCGGAGGCACGTCACCGGAACTCGCACTATGACCGATCCCGTGTCCAAGCCGAGCCCACGGGCCGATGACCTGCGGCGCGCACTGCTGCTGTCATTGCTGGCCCTGGCCGTTCCCGTCGTCGGGGCGTTCAACTTCCCCGACGCCATGGCGGACTACGAGGCGCTGCTCTGGCTCCTGGCGGTCGTGCCGGCGTTCCTGCTTGCCTATCATCGTGGCTGGAGGGGCGTGGCCACGGCGCTGGCCATGGGCATGGCCGCGCTTTCCCTGTCCTATGCCACGGGCCGGGTTTTCGGCCAGGCGATGCCCGATCTCCTGCTGGCGGTGGTGGCCGCGTTCATTGCCTTCTCCCTGCT
The DNA here is from genome assembly GCA_040905425.1 of Gemmatimonadota bacterium. GTDB lineage: Bacteria > Gemmatimonadota > Gemmatimonadetes > Longimicrobiales > RSA9 > JBBDRO01. The sequence goes on from JBBDRO010000015.1 coordinate 31,184, forward strand.
CGTGGGATGGCACACGGAACGGGTGGCGCGCAGGCGCCTGCTCCAGCTGGGCAGCAATTTCCGCATGGCCGATCCGCTTACGGGGCTGCCCAACCGCGCGCACGCGGAATTCTTCCTGGAGCGCGAATTCGCCGCGGGTGATCGCGGACGGGACGTGGCGGTGGCGGTCTTCGACCTGGACCACATGCGCACCTTCGACGCCGACAACGGCCGCACCGCGGGCGACGACGCCCTGCGTGCGTTCGCCGGCATCGTGCGGGCCAATACGCGGCAGATGAACCTGGCCGCCCGCTGGGGTGGCGACGTATTCGTGGCCGTGCTCGGGGCCTGTCGGGAGGAAGGCGCCCTGATCTTTGCCGAGCGGGTACAGGAGCGCTTCCGCGCCGTGGAGTATGACGTGCCGCTGCCCACCGTGAGCGTGGGGATCGCCGCGTTCCGACCCGGGATGACCCGGGCGAACGAACTGGTGGCAGCCGCCCAGGAGGCGTGCGTCAGCGCCAAGGCGGATGGCAGGGACCGGATCCGTATCGCCAGCGCGGATGTGGCGGGCGTCCGCCGCCGCGCGGAGGCGCTGCGCGACCAGCAGGTGACCCCGGGCGTGGCCGATGCCGGCGCCGAGGCGGTGAGCGTGGCACAACGGGAGTCCGTGCGCCCCCTGGGCGACGGCCGCCGCGCCCTGGTCTTCTCCGTGGACGCGGTCCTGCGTGAACGCCTCAGCCGCTACCTGATGGACGCCGCCTTCGACGTCCGGGAGGTGCCGGAGATGGCGCTGGCCGTGGACGCCATCAAGGCCGAATACGACGTGGTCTTCGTGGACATCGTCTCGGGGACGGGCGGCGCGCCCGACCTGGTGACCGAAGTTCGCGCCCGGCAGCCGGCCACCCGCATCATTGGCTTGCCCCGCACCGCCGGTGGCACCCTCGACCGGAACTTACTGCTGGCGCGCGTGGATGCCTACCATCTCCCCGAGGAAGATCCCTGGTCCCTGGCACCGCGCCTCCGCACGCTCCTGGATGAGCGTGACCGGCTGCGCGACGCCATGCTGCGCAACCGCCAGCTCAGCGAGGAAGTACGCGCCGTGCGGCGCCAGGCCATCGAGGAACTGCGCGAGAGCCAGGAGCGCTATCGCGCCGTGGTGGAGAACGTGCAGGAAGTCCTCTTCACCACGGACGAGAAGGGCGGGCTGGCGTTCCTCAACCTGGCCTGGAAGAACCTCACCGGCTTCGATCCGGCGGAATCCACGGGCTGGGACTTCCTGGCCTACATCCACCCGGATGACCACGACGTGGTGCGCGAACCGTTCGATCGGTTGCTCGCGGGAGACCGTCCAGCCCTGCGCATGGAAGCCCGCTGCGTCACCCGCGACGGCGGTGACCGGTGGGTGGAGATGAACCTCATCCCCACGCAGAACAACGCCGGCCAGGTGACGGGGGCGCTCGGCACCCTGATGGACGTGACGCAGAGGCACGAGGCGGAGGAGGCCGTGCGGCGCTCGGAGGAGTACTTCCGTGCCCTCATCGAGAACTCAGCCGATCTCATCGTCCTGCTCTCCCGCGAAGCCACCATTCGCTACGTGAGCCCCGCGATCGAGAAGATCCTGGGCTACGAGCGCGAAGAGCAGCGCGGCCGGAACGTACTGGACCTCATCCACCCGGATGACGTGGAGACCGCGCGCACCGCCCTCGCGCGTGTCCTGGAAGACCCCACGCGGGCGTACGACACGGAGTTGCGGGTGCGGCGTACGGACGGCTCCCACCGCATCCTGGAGGCATCCGGCCGTGACCTCAGCTCCGTGCCGGGGGTGGGGGGCATCGTGATCAACGCCCGGGACGTCACGGACCGGCGCCGCGCTGAGGATGCGCTGCGCGAGAGTGAGAACGCCCTCCTGCAGGCCCAGAAGATGGATGCCATCGGCCGCCTGGCCGGTGGCGTGGCACACGACTTCAACAACCTGCTCACCACCATGCAGGGCCACGTGGAACTGCTCGCGCCGCACGTGGGGGAGCACGCGGAGGCGCAGCAGGACCTGCAGGAGATCCGCTCAGCCGCCACGCGGGCCGGCACCCTCACCCGCCAGCTCCTGGCCTTCAGCCGCCGGCAGGTCATGCAGCCACGGGTCATGGATCTGAACGCCACCGTGGAGGGCATCCACAAGATGCTCAGCCGACTCATCGGCGAACACATCGAGCTCACGACGGAGCTGGAGCGCGACATCGGCAGCATCGTGGCCGATCCGGGGCAGGTGGAGCAGGTCATCCTCAATCTGTGCGTCAACGCCCGGGACGCTATGCCCACGGGCGGGCACCTGACGATCCGCACCTTCCGTACGGAGCTCCCCGAACTCGAGGAGGGTCCGGACGGGGGCATCATACGGCCCTATGTGGGGCTCTCCGTGACGGACGACGGCCAGGGCATGGAAGCGGAGGAGTTGAGCCGTGTGTTCGAGCCGATCTTCACCACCAAGGAGGCCGACAAGGGCACGGGCCTGGGCCTGTCCACGGTCTACGGCATCGTCAAGCAGAGTGGTGGCCGGGTGGAGGCGCGCAGCCAACCGGGCCAGGGCTCCACGTTCGTTGTATTCCTGCCACAGGCGCCCGACGTACCCCCCGCGAGCGGGGAGCCGCAGCCGCGCCGGGTCGTGGCTGCCGGAGGCACCGAGACCATCCTGTTCGTGGAGGACGAACAATCCGTGCGGGACCTGGCGGTCCGTGTACTCCGGGGGCGGGGCTACGAAGTGCTGGCGGCCACGAACGGGCGCACGGCCCTGGAGCTGCTCGAGCGCACGGCGGGGCCGATCGATCTGCTCATCACCGACGTGGTCATGCCCGAGATGGACGGCCGCACGCTGGCCGAGCAGGTCTCCGCGCGCCTGCCCGGCGTGCCGGTGATCTTCATCTCCGGCTACGCCGAGGACGCCATCGCGGAGCACGGAGTGCTGCGGCAGGGCGCCGAGTTCCTGGAGAAGCCCTTCACACCGGACACCCTGCTGGCCTGCATCCGCGAGGTCCTGGACCGCCCGGCGGCGGGCAGGCACTGAGCGAGCGCGCCGCCGCGGCGCTCACGCGCTGCCGGCGGGGCAGTCCTCACCCGGCCCCGTCGCGGGCGCTGCCGTCAGCCGCCGCCCGAGGGGACGAGCCGCCGGATCACCCCATCGGACTTGTTCAACAGGAACACCTGCCCGTCCGGTCCGGGGCCCATGCGCAGATCCACCCTGGACGCGGGCTCACGGCCCTGCTGGGCGTTGCGACTCCGGATGACCTCCAGCAGGGTGGCGGCCTGTCCCTCGTGGTGCAGGAGCACGCGGCGCACGGGCTCCTGACCGCCCTCCGGCGGGTCGTCCGCGGACACGTGGAAGATCTCCCCGCTCGGCAGGTCCCCGAACAGGATGCGGCCCGTGAGCTGGGGGATGGCCGTGCTCCGGTAGACGTGCAGGCCCGTGGCGGCCGCGCGCCCTACCAGGATGGGATCCCGGTGGTCGTATTCCGCCACCGGGTAGATCATGGCCGGGTCGCCGCGCTGCGCCTCCGTGCTCACCCCGGCACGGCCCACGTAACGGAAGCTGCCCTCCCACACATTCCAGCCCAGGTTGGCACCGGCGCTCACGGGGCTCAGCTCCTCCACGATGTTCTGCCCGATGTCCGTCAGGTACATCCGCCCGTTGGCCGGATCCCACGCGAAGTGCTGCGGATTGCGCACCCCCAGCGCGTAGATCTCACCGAGCGCGCCCGCCGGGCCGCCACGGACGAACGGGTTCGTGGCGGGAATGCCGTAGTTGCCGTTCGTGCTGTTGGAGCCGAGAGGGTCGATGCGCAGGATCTTGCCGAACGCCGAGCCGTGGTCCTGCGCCTGGTTCATGGGATCGCCGCCGCTGCCGCCATCCGCGTTGCCCACGTACAGTAGGCCGTAGTCGGCGTCACCGGGGCCGGCGAGCGGATTGAAGGAGATCCTGCCGCCATTGTGGTTGGCATAGGGCTGCTGCACACGCAGGAGCTCGCGCGGAGGACCGCCGTCGTAGGTGGCGGCGCCGGGCGTGCGCGCCGTCCACTCCAGGAGCACGGTGTCGTGGGAGTCGCGCGCGCCATCGCCCGCCACGAAGTCCGGCGCCGGGTCGGTGGCGACCACGTCCGTCCACGTGTAGAGCTTGCCGTAGCCCGGCGTGCCTTCCTGGCCGAACTGCGGGTGCAGGGCAAAGCTCTGCACGCCCCGCTCACGCCCGCTCGATTGCACCTCCACCCCCCAGACCGCGTCACGCATGTCCAGGTACTCCACCACGTCCCCACCCTCGTAGCCTACGGTATAGATCGGGCCCTGCATGTCATTGACGAACAGCCGGCGCGTGCCCGGCTCGTCCAGGAGGAGCATGGCGCGCGCCGGCTCCCCGTCGATGTCGGGCAGCGTGGCAAAGTCCTGATAGTCCACCAGGATCACGCCCTCACGGGCCTCGATCGGCGCCGGGAACGGATCGTTGGTCTCCTGGGCGGTCAGCGGCGCGGCGGCGAGCAGGCCAGCGGCAAGGATGCGCATACTTGTCATGGGCTACCGGTCTCCGTGGGCTGGGGTAGAGTAAACACTAGAAGACCACGCCGATGGCCACACCGTCGCGATCGCCCAGCGTGCCGCCGAAGCGGAAGAGCAGCGCGTTACTGAAGCGGAAGTCCAGGCCGAGGTCCGCGGCAAAGTCCAGATCCATGTCACTGCCGTCTTCCCCTCCAGTGTCCAGAAAGGCGTCCAGCATCACGCGCGGGGACAGGTACGGCGTGAAGCGCACGTTCTCCGCCACGAAGGTGTGACCCACCACGAGTCCCGCCGGAAAACTGAGCCAGGCCCCGTCCCCGATGGACGCGCCGGCCCCCACGATCCAGTCGATGTCCAGCGGGAAGTCACGCGTGTCACGCGTCACAGCGCCGCTGTAGTCCACCCCACCGAAGACCGCCAGGTCCCCACCGGGGCTGTCCTCGGCCAGACCCGCCCGGACCTGGAAATTCCAGTACGACGCGCGCCAGGCGCCCATCACCCCCAGCTTGCCGCCATACGCGTCCATGAGGTAGACGCCCAGTCCCGGCGGGGGCGCCGGCGGGACCAGTAGCGGCGTGTCCCAGGCCACCTGCGCCCGGCCTTCGCCGGGGACCGCCAGCAGCACCGCCGCGGCCAGCGCCGTCATCCAACCCATCCTGCGTGCCCCCATCTTCCCCTCCGTCAGCTTCAAGGTCCGGCGGCGGCCGCGCGTAGCGCTCGGCACCGCTCACGATCGACAGCCCCATGATAAGATACCGGCCCCGCTGCGCGACACCCGCGCGGGAAACGAGGCATGCATGGTTTGGACTCGCCCGGACGCCTGAGCGTTGACGCGCCCCACGGACGCAATTATCTTAGTAGTGAGATAAGGAGGAAGATGAGCGCCCAGGACGAAGACCGGGAACTGTCGCTTAAACTGTGGGTGGTGCTCTCCCGCGCGCACGCCGCCCTGGCGGATCACGCGCAGGCCGACGTGGTCCGCCACGGCCTCACGCTGGCCGAATTCGGCGTGCTGGAGGTGCTCTTCCATCGGGGCCCGTTGCTGCTCGGCGCGGTGCAGCGCAAGGTCCTGGTGTCCAGCGGCGGCATCACCTACCTGGTGGACCGGCTGGTGCGGCAGGGGCTCGTGGAGCGCCGCCCGTGCCCGGAGGACCGGCGGGCCCGCTACGCGGCGCTCACCGGGGAAGGCACCGCCCTCATCGAGCGGATCTTCCCGGATCACGCGCGGGCCATGCAGCGCGCCATGGCCGGCCTCGCCATGGAGGAAAAGCGCGCGGCGGCGGCACTGGTCCGCACCCTCGGGCGGAGCGCCGCGGACCAGGAAACGGCATGAATTTCAAGCGACGACGCCCGTCGGATCACGGGCGCGCGGCACCTTCGAGGAGGACAGCATGACGCTGCGCACACGCGGCTTCCACCACATCACCATGGTCTCGGCCGATGCGCCCCGCACCGTCCGCTTCTACCGGGATCTGCTGGGGCTGGGGCTGGTCAAGCGCACCGTGAACTTCGACGATCCCGGCGCCTACCACCTCTACTTCGGTGACGCCACGGGGCAGCCGGGCACCATCCTCACCTTCTTCGAGTGGGCGGGCGCGCGGCGCGGCCACTGGGGGGTGGGCGGCGTGCACCACCTGGCGCTCGGCGTGGCGGACCGCGAGACGCAGCTCATGTGGAAGCGCAGGCTCACGGACGCCGGGGTGGCGGTGAGCGGCCCCTACGATCGCGGCTGGTTCCACAGCATCTACTTCCAGGATCCCGACGGGCAGGTACTGGAGATTGCCACCGCGGGGCCCGGCTACGACCTGGACGAGCCCATGGAGGCGCTGGGCGAGCGCGTCATCATGCCCGCCGAGGCGCGCATGCGCGGCCACCGGGACGAGGGCGCCATTGCCGCGGCCACCTGGGCCGAGCCCGTGCCGGACGTCACGCCCGCCATGGCGCTGGACGGCATCCACCACATCACCGGCATCACCACCGACGTGGAGCGCATGGGCGCGTTCTACGAGGAGGCGCTGGGGCTCAGGCTGGTGAAGAAGACGGTGAACCAGGATGACCCCACCGCGCCGCACTGGTTCTGGGCGGACTACGACGGCCGGCGGGTGGGTCCGCACAGCGCGCTCACGCAGTTCGGCTGGCCGAACGCCACCAGCGCCGCGCGGCCCGGCGCGGGGCAGACGCACCACATAGCCTGCCGCGCCCGCGACGACGAGGAGCAGGGCGCCTGGCGCGAGCACCTGCTGGGCATGGGGCTGGACGTCTCCCCGGTGATGGAGCGCTCCTACTTCCGCTCCATCTACTTCCGGGCGCCGGACGGGCTGCTCATGGAGATTGCCACGGACGGCCCGGGCTTCGCCGTGGACGAGCCCGCCGGCAGCCTGGGCAGGGAGCTCCGCCTGCCGCCCTGGCTGGAGCCCGAGCGGGAGCGCCTGGCGGCGGAGCTCACGCCGCTGCCGGCGGCGCCGCGGGAGGCGGTGCCTTCGTGAGCGGGCTGGAGTTCGAGCGCCGTGAGGGCGCGCCCGGCGCACCCGTCCTGGTGCTCCTGCACGGGCGCGGCGCGGACCGCCACGACCTGATGGGGCTCGTGCCGTACCTGCCGAAGGAATGGAGCGTGCTGGCCCCCGACGCGCCGCACGCCGGCGCCCCGTGGGGCTACGGTCCGGGCCGCGCCTGGTACCGCTTCCTCGGCGGCCGGGCGCCCGAGCCGGAGGGCTTCCGGGAGAGCCTGCTGGCGCTGAGCGGATTCCTGAAGGCCGCGCGTGCGGAGACGGCGGGGCCGGTGGTGCTGGGCGGCTTCTCGCAGGGTGGTACGGTGTCCCTGGCGTATGCGCTGGCGCACGCGGGAGGTCAGTTACCGGCAGGCGCGCCGTCCGTGGACGCCGTGGCCGTGCTGAGCGGCTTCCTGGCCGAGCATCCGGACGTGCCGGCCGGAAACCCGGGCGTGCCGGTGTTCTGGGGGCACGGGCGGCAGGATCCCGCCATCCCGCTGGACTGGGGGGAGGCCGGCCGGGCCGTGCTCCTGGAGGCGGGCGTTCAGCTCACCGACCACGACTACGACATCGGCCACTGGATCGACGGCCAGGAGATGGCCGACCTGGTGGCCTGGGTGGAGCGCCTCGGAGCGCGGGGGGCGAACGGCGGCGACGGTGGCGGCACCGGCGGCGCGAAGGCTTGAATCCGGACCGCCGAGCGGCTACGTTTCACCTTCTCGGGACGTGGCGCAGTCCGGTAGCGCACCTGAATGGGGTTCAGGGGGTCGCCGGTTCAAATCCGGCCGTCCCGACTGGTGGTGACCGGAGGCCCGGCGGCGCAACGCGCTGACCGGGCCTTCGTGCGTCCGGTGCTGTCGCGCCCGGTGGGGCACCGCTCTCGCCCGCACCGGGCCGGCGGGTCATCCGGCAGGAGCCAGCAACCATATGCGCGGCATGAGCAGAGGAAACGTCACCGTCATCGGGTCCGGACCGAACGGCCTGGCCGCCGCCGTGGCCATGGCACGTCGGGGCCACCCCGTCACCGTGCTCGAGGCAAGGGATACCATCGGTGGCGGCACGCGCACCGAGGAGCTCACCCTGCCGGGCTTCCTGCACGACGTCTGCTCCGCCGTCCACCCCATGGCGGTCAGCTCACCGTTCTTCCGCGAGCTGCCGCTAGCCGAGCACGGGCTGACGTGGGTCCATCCGCCGGTGCTGGCTGCGCATCCGTTCGACGATGGCAGCGCGGCGGTGCTCATGCGCTCCACGGCGGACACCGGCGCCAGCCTGGGCGTAGACGCGCGCGCCTATCAGGCGCTCATGGATCCCTTCGTGGAGAACTGGCAGGCCATCTTCCAGCACGGCATGGGCCCGCCGCTCCGCCTGCCGCGGCACCCCGTCACGCTGGCCCGCTTCGGCGCGCTGGGCGTGCGCTCCGCGCTGGGGCTGGCGCACAGCCGCTTTGAGGGACCGCGCGCCCGCGCGCTGCTGGTGGGCATCTGCGCGCACGTCCTGCTGCCCATGAACCGATCTCCCTCGGCGGCGTTCGGACTCATGCTGGCGCTGGCGGGGCACGGTGCGGGGTGGCCGATTCCCCGGGGCGGGTCGCGGGCCATCACCGACGCGCTCGCGCGGCTGCTCCGCACCCATGGCGGAAGCATCGAGACGGGCGTAGAGGTGCGCGACATCGACGTCCACCCTGCCCGACGCGCGGCGATCACCTTCATGGATCTCACGCCCCGCCAGGTCCTGGCCGTGGCGGGGCACCGCCTGCCGGGACGTTACCGGCGCCACCTGGAGCGGTTCCGGTATGCGCCGGGCGTATTCAAGATGGACTGGGCACTCTCCGAGCCCATCCCGTGGACGGCCGACGCGTGCCGCCGCGCGGGGACGCTCCACCTGGGGGGCAGCGCGGAGGCCATCGCCCGCTCCTCGGACGCGGCGTGGCGTGGGGAGCACGCCGCGGAGCCGCTTGTCATTCTTGCGCAGCCCACACTATTCGACCCGTCGCGGGCCCCGGCTGGTCGGCACGTGGCGTGGGCATACTGCCACGTGCCGCACGGATCCACACGCGACATGACCCGGGCGGTGGAGCGGCAAGTGGAGCGCTTCGCCCCCGGCTTCCGCGACATCGTCCTGGCGCGCAGCACCCGGGACACGCGCCAGATGGAGGCGCACAATCCCAACCTGGTGGGCGGAGACATCAGCGGCGGTGCGCAGGATCTGACGCAGCTCCTCTTCCGCCCCGCGCCCCGGCTGGATCCCTACGCCACGCCGGTGGACGGCCTCTATATCTGTTCGGCTTCCACGCCCCCCGGTGGCGGCGTGCACGGCATGTGCGGCTATCACGCTGCGCGCTCGGCGCTGCGCCGCCTCTGAGCACACCACGAGCCATCCGCTCGGTCGTTGCGGTCGACGGGCCGAGGATATACCCTTTTGATACCATGGACGAACTGGATCTGGCCATTCTGGCGTGCCTGCAGAGCAACGGGCGCATGTCAAACGCGGAGATGGGCCGCCGCGTGGGCCTCGTGCCCTCCGCCGTCTACCAGCGCGTCCGCAAGCTGGAGGAGCAGGGGGTCATCCGGGGCTACCGCGTGGAGTTGGATCCCGTGGCCCTGGATCAGGGGCTCCTGGCCTTCGTCACGGTGCGCACCTCCGAAGGCGCCCGGGCGCCGGAGACCTCGGCGGCGCTGGCCGGTATCCCCGAGGTGCTCGAAGTGCACCGCGTGGTGGGCGAGGACTGCTTCTTCCTCAAGGTGCGCGTGGCCGACACCGCCGCACTCGGTCGTCTGCTCGACGAGACGATTCAACCGCTCAAACAGGTGGCGTCCACGCGCACGACGATCGTGCTGTGCACGGCCAAGGACGCGCCCGGCGCCAGGGTGCACGTCCCGGCTCCCGCCCCGTCGTTAGACAACGAAACGTTGTCGGAATCCGCCTAGCCGGAACGGTTCGTTCCCGTCCGACGCTCCAGCTGGTCACAATGTGAGGTCCTGGCGCGTTTCCATAAAGGAACGTGCTCTAACCAATGGACCCGGCTCAGGAGTGACCGCATGCAGCACGCAGGATTCATCCCGACCCATCACGCACCGACCCTGATTCTGGCTGCGGCAATCGCGCTGGCCGGATGCGGCGGCGGTGACAGCCCCACCAACAATGACGACGATCCCACAGGGAGCATCCAGGCCTCCGTGACCGCCGACGCCGCCGCGCGCAGCGGCGTGACGGTTCGCGTTCTGGACGTGGGCGCCACCCAGCCGCGCGCCACCCAGACCACCAGCTCGGCCGGCACGGCCGTATTCGGCAATCTGCCGGTGGCATCCTACGACGTGGACATCACCGTCCCCACCGGCTTCACGCTGGCCAGCGGCCAGACGGCGAGCCGCCGGGTCACCGTGACGGCCAACAACCAGGCCGCCGTGGCCTTTGCCCTGGTGGCGAGCGGCGGCGGGGGGGGCGGCGGCGACCAGATCATCAACATCCAGGGGCTCGCCTTCAGCCCGAGCGACGTGACCATCTCCGCGGGCACGAGGGTCACGTGGAGGAATCCGGACAACACCTTCCACACGGTCACGCCTGACGGCCACACGGCGTGGGTCGAGGCCAACCTGCCCTCCGCCGGGAGCTCGTTCAGCCACACCTTCAATGAGACCGGGACGTTCGCCTACTACTGCTCACCCCACCGGGGCGCGGGCATGACCGGCATCATCCGCGTCCAGTGAGCGGCGCCGTCCACCATCGCGTAGCGGCATGGGCGCTCGCCGGTGCCCTGGTGCTGACGGGCACCGCACCGGCCACTGGCCAGGCACTCACGGAGCGCCCGCCCGGCCTGGACGACCCGTGGACGGTGGCGCCCGGGGTGCTCCAGTTCAACTTCGTGCACCGCTTCGAGGCCACGCCGGCGCCGGCGCGCAAGGTGCTGAACAGCCCCACGTTCCTGCTGGCGGCCGGGGTCGTGCCGGGCGTCATGGTGGGCGCCCGCTACGCCACCAGTTCGCTGGTGCGCACGGGCGTGCCCAACGAGTGGGAGTTCTTCGGCCGCTGGCAGGCGCTCGGACGTGCGCCGGACGCCCCCCTGGCCGTGGGGCTGCACGGGGGCTGGAACCACGCCGCCCGCAGCGTGGACGGCGAGCTCTCCGTGGCGGGCCAGGTGGGACCGCTGCGCCTGATCGGAGCCGCGCGCGGCTTCAGCGACGCCTTCCACGAGGGGGACGCTCGCATGGCCCTGGCCGGAGGCGCCGTACTGCGCCTGCACGAGTGGCTGGCGCTCGCCGCCGACGCGGCCTCCATGCTGGACGGTGACGAGGACGCGGCGTGGAGCGCGGGCATCCACGCGCGCCTCCCCTATACGCCGCACACCCTTTCGCTGCACGTCTCCACCGCGCGCACCACGACGCTGCAGGGTGCCTCCCGGGGCGGCGACGCGCTGTGGGGATTCGAGTTCACCATTCCGCTCACCCTGAGCCGCTACCTGGGCGGCGCGTCCGGGACCACCGGCGCGGATGCGGGGACGGATCCGCAGGGGAACCAGGGAGCCGTGGCGGCGGAGGTCACCATGACCAACACGCTCCGCTTCCTGCCGGACACGGTGCGCATCCGGGTGGGTGAGCGCGTGCGCTGGCGGAACACCTCCGACGTGGTGCACACGGTCACGGCCGACCGGGAGAAGGCGGCCGAGGCGGGCAACGTCCTGCTGCCGGCCGGCGCCGCGCCGTTCGATTCGGGAGACATGCCGCCCGGCGGGGTGTTCACCCACACGTTCGCGCGAGCGGGCACCTACCGCTACGTCTGCCTGCCGCACGAGCTCGCGGGCATGCTGGGCGTGGTCATCGTGGAGGAGGAGCCATGAGGATCTCCGCTCGGACCGCCCTGCTCTGCACCGTCCTGCTGGCGGCGTGCTTCTCCGATCCGCCGGCGGGTCCTGAAGAGGACAATGGGGAGGCGGTGGTGGTACGCATGACGGCCCAACTCACCTTCGAGCCGGCCACGGTTCAGGTGGCGGCCGGGCAGAGCGTCCGCTGGGAGAATGTGTCCGTGCTGCCCCATACCGCCACGGGCGACCCCGCACGTGCCGCCGATCCCGACAACGTGGAGCTGCCGCCGGGTGCGGCCGCGTGGGATTCGGGGATCGTGAACGCCGGCGGCACCTACACGCAGACCTTCACCACGCCGGGCACCTACCGCTATGTGTGCCTGCCGCACGAGTCGGGCGGTATGGTGGGCACGGTGGAGGTGGTGGCGGGAAGCTGATACGAAGCGGGCCCCGGCAGCGGCCGGGGCCCGGTTGGGGGAACGCGGGGCCCGTGGATCGGGACCCCGCCGGGATCAGGCGACCCTCGCAGGGGCGTGCGGGGCTACCGTCGCCTGAAGCTGGACAACCGCGGCTGGATGAGCACGGAGGATGGGGAAGTACTTGACGATCACCAGGTACCCCATGATCTCCGCGGCCACGAGCCCCACCGTCACGGCGAACTCCGGGAGCGCCGGGAAGTAGCTGTAGCGCTCCCCCGGGTTGAAGGCAATGAGATAGGTGGAGAAGCGGTAGAGTGCCCCACCCAGGACCACCGCCACCGCGCCGAGCGCCAGGCGCAGGGGACCCGCGCCGTGCCGCCCGAAGAGAAGGAGGAGCGCGGGCACGAGCATCAGAGCCATCTCCACGCCGAAGAGCCAGCTATAAAAGTCCCCTGCCAGGATCTGCCCCAGACGCCCGCGGTAGACCACGTCACCCACCCGGAGTGCGCCATACGCCAGCAGCACCGCCGCGATCGGCACACCCAACGACCGTAGCATTGGCGTTTCGGCGGGCCGCTTGAAGACGCGCGCGGAAAGCGTGGACTCCACCGTTACGATGGCGTAGCCCATGCCCACGCAGGAGATGAGGAAGAGCGCCGGCAGCAGCGGCGTCTGCCAGAGCGGGTGCAGCTTCTGACCGGCCAGCATCATGAGGCTGCCGAGTGAGGACTGGTGCATGGTGGGCAGCACCATGCCGAGCGCGATCACCCACGGCATGGCCCGCTCCAGACGTGGCGTGAGCGCCAGCGCGGTCCTGCGCAGCGTCAGCCGCTCACTCTCCCGCCAGCGGTCCAGGAAGGCCGGCGCCACTTCGATCCACAGCACCATGGTGTAGATCATGATGCAGAGCGCCACCTCCAGGAGGATGGAGTTGAAGTTCCAGTCCCAGAAGTAGAGCGGGATCTTGTAGAAATTCCACGGCCGTCCGATGTCGATGAGCACGCTGATGCCCCCCAGCGTGTAGCCCAGCGCGCTCGTCACGACCGCAGCTCGCACCAGCGGGTGGTACTTCCCCTTGTTCAGCAGGTAGACCAGGAGTGCCACCGCGTAGCCACCGCAGGCCAGCGCCGTGCCGGTGACCACGTCGAAGGCAATCCACAGCCCCATGGGATAGCCGTCGTTCAGGTTGGTGGTGGCTCCGAGACCCGCGCCGAAGCGCCACAGGACCGCCAGCGCGCCCAGGAGCGCCAGCGCGCCGAGCATGATGAACGGCCAGGTGAAGAGCCGGCCGCCCACCGGCGTGGACACTTCGTGTGAGGGCGCCCCGGCGTCCGCGTTCTGCTCCGCCGCCCGGGTGTTGCGCCGCACCACCAGCGCCAGCGTACCAAAGAGCGCCAGAGGTGCCACGAAGCCCTTGTAGAGCGTGTGCTGGATCTTCTCCGGCAGCACCGCCACCGACGCCTGGCCCAGCTCGGGCAATCCCATCTCGGCGAACGAGACACCGGCGCGAGCCAGGTAGAGCACCTGGGTGCCGCCCCCGTCGAACTCGCCGTAGACCTTAGGGTTGTAGCCGTCGGGATCTGCCGCGATGCGGCGGTGGGCCACGTCGAGCATGTCCCGGCGGGTGCCGTAGACGAGTGCGCCGCGCTTGCAGTTGGCCACGCACGCGGGCGGTTTGCCCTGCGCGCGCAGCTCCGGGCAGAGCTGGCACTTGGCCAGCTCGGGCACCGGCGTGTCCCACTCGAAGCGCGGTACCACGTACGGGCAGGCGATCTGGCAGTAGCGGCACCCCACGCACAGGTCGGCGTTCCACACCACGGCCCCCTGCGCGTCCTTGTGCATGGCGCCCAGCATGCAGGCGCTCACGCAGGCCGGGTCCACACAGTGCATGCACTGCGTCTTCAAATACGCGTGGCCCCCGTCGGCGCAGTCGTGGCGGGTGAGAATGCTCAGCACGTCGGGGCCGAGATCCGTGATCGCGTCCTCCGGCGTGCTGCAACCGTTGACCTCCCGGCACCCGCGCACGCAGTTCTTACAACCCACGCAGCGGGTGGAGTCGTAGAGGACGCTGACCAGATCGTCCGTTGATTCGGTGGCGGGGCGGGCCTGCAGCCGCCGCGGCACCGTGACACTCGCGCCTGCAAGTGCCAGGGACTTGAGAGCGGTACGCCTGCTTATGGGCATGATTCGCCTCCCCTCCTCGCGCCCATGGATCCCGGTCGTGATGCCGGGTCAGGAGCCGATGAGAAGGTTCTGGCGCTCGCGCCGGGCCTGCCGCTTGTGGGAAGCGCTGTCGATGCCTACCAGCAGCGCTGCGATTACGATGAACAGGACGTATCCCATGACCGCCTCCGTCACTGGACGGGCCGCGGAGCCTGGCCGGCCCATGCCCCGCCCCGGGCCCCTGGCCGGCCCCCCGAAGGGGTCGCCCCGTCGATTCCGTCCGATTCGCCTCCAAACCCGGGGCGGAGCAGACTGGAACGTCCGAGTTTCCTTGTCTGCATCAATAGTAATACCGCGTTAATTATTACGCAAGACATTTATCACGATTGAGTTCGAGCCGCCTTCTATAGTGTGGAAAGATGTTGGGGGAGCAGGGAAAATATGGAGAAAGGGGATCCACCAGAGGATCCACCGGGGCGGCGAGGGCAAGCGGGGAGAGTTCGGTGGCGTTCGGCGCCGCGGCTCGGGCAACCTGCGCCAGGGGGCGCCCCGCGAGGCGCCCCCTGACCTACTGCATCTATGGCACGCGCAGCCGTTGTGCGCGCGCGGGTCTCACCTCATTTCCCTGATCAGGCGCTCCGCGCCAGGTCCAGACGCTCCGTGCGCCGCATGGCGGCGTCCAGGTCATCCATGACCGCGTACATACCCAGGAGGGCACCGTCCGCGTTCTCGGGCAGGACCTCCATCTCGTACAGGGCCTCGAAGAGTGCATGGGACAATTCGTCCCTCATGGCTTCCAGCCGCTTCGTCTGACCCGCATCGGGACTGACAAACCGCCGCAGCATTGCCGTCCTCCCGCTTTCCGCCACCGGCCGCTCCGGTGAGCCCCGGTGGTCCGGGGTGCGCTCGGCCGCCGCGCCATGCCTCAACACGCGGCGGGGGCGAGCACTGTAGATCTAATATAAACGCAGGTTAACAAAAGGCAAGATAAATCGTGATTTACATCACGTTTTGGGAAATGCTGTCCCAAAAGGTGCTCTGGAGGCCGCTTGTACGAAACCATTGCGGACAAAAATGTCCGCAATGTATATTCTACCCCAGTAGAAAGATTACGCGGGATCATACGATATCACCTGGAGCGGTTCTCCCATGACCGAGCGCGCGAAGACCGATCTCATCCGGCAGGTGATGGGAGCGTCACACATCCTCTGTTCCACCGTGACCGAAATCATGGAGCGAACGCTGGATGATGTGCACGAGGAACAGCTGGCGCTCTCCCAGTTCAAGCTGCTGCTGCTCATCGGCCGCGCCGGCCACCGCTTCAAGGTGAGTGACGTGGCAGCCTTCCTGGGCGTGACGAATGCCGCCGCCAGCCGCTCCACCGATCGCCTGGTGCAGCGCGGCCTGGTGGATCGAAGCGTCTCCAAGGAGGACCGGCGCGCCGTGGACCTATCGCTCACACCGGCCGGACGTGCGTTGGTGGACCGCTTCGCCGAGGCCAATGATACTCTGCTGGAGAAGGCGCTCGGCGGGTATTCCGAGCAGCGGCTCCGGGAGGCCAAGGCGGTCATCGACGAGCTGTCGACCAGCCTGCTCGATGTCGAGGAGGCGCGCTGGAAGAAGTGCCTGCGCTGCGGCGTCCATTTCCACTCCGGCTGCGTCATGCGCGATCTGATGGGCGAGAACTGCGCCTTCGCGGACCGCCTGTACGGGGACGTGGACGGCCCGGACCACGCCGCCTCCAGCTGAGCGCGTCTCCGCCAGCGGGGGTGCCGGAGCGGGGGCGTCCACAGGCGACATCGCCGGGCGGGCGCCCCGCTCCCTTCGTCCTTCCCGGGCCGCTCAGTACTCGCCGGCCAGCCGCTCCAGGATGGACGTCCAGCCCTTCGTGTGTTCCGTGGCTTGTGCCTCCTCGGGGAAGCCTTCGTGGCGCAGGATCACCTCCGTGGCATCGCCACGCTCGTGCAGCTCGACCGTCACAATGGTATCCGTGCTGCCGCCGTGCTCCGGCTGCTCCTCCCAGCGCCATGTGAACACCAGGCGGCCGGGCCGATCGATCTCCCGGTACGTGCCCGTGGCGCTGTGCACGTTACCGTCCGGAGCCCGCATGCGGATGCGGAAGGCGCCGCCCACGCGCAGGTCCACCTCGGCCAGCGGGATCTCCATCCCCTGCGGAGCGCACCACGCCTGCAGCCGCTCGGGCGTGGTCCACGCGTCGAAGACACGCTCGCGCGGTGCATTCACCATCTGAGCCACCCTGAGGGACGCTCCCGCACTGGCGTTGCTCATGTTTCCTCCTCCTGTTCGAGATAGCGGGCCAGCGCGCCCAGGCGCTCCACCCAGAAGGCGCGGTACCGTTCCACCCACGCCGAAACCGCGTCGAGGGGCACCGGATCCGCCTGGCAGCGGGTCACCCGGCCCTCGGCAAGGCGATGCACGAGCCCCGCACGCTCCAGTACGGCCAGGTGCTTGGAGATGGCCGGCCGGGACACGGCGAACGGCTCTGCCAGCTCGCCCACGGTGGCGTCCCCGTC
The DNA here is from genome assembly GCA_040905425.1 of Gemmatimonadota bacterium. Lineage (GTDB taxonomy): Bacteria > Gemmatimonadota > Gemmatimonadetes > Longimicrobiales > RSA9 > JBBDRO01. The sequence goes on from JBBDRO010000015.1 coordinate 48,102, forward strand.
CGCCAGCCGCTCCAGGATGGCGCGCCGCTTGGGATCGGCGAGCGCCGCGAAGATGGCGTCCAGCTCCGGAGCATTCAGTGCATTGGTAACCATATGGTTTCCAATATGGGATGACGTGAGCCTACGGGCAAGGATCCCGGGGGCGTTCGTGAGGCACCTGGCGTGGCAGAGCCCGCGGGTCGCGTGCGGCCGCGCCGGCCCGGCACGGCTTTCGCCTGCCGATGCCTCGACGCACACCGGGGCTCACACGGAGGACAACATGGTGAAATGGCGCAGCGCCCGACGTAGCGGGCGTGTCGAGGACCGGCGGGGCATGGGCGCCCGCGGTCTGGTGGGCGGCGGGATCGGCACGCTGGTGGTCATCGTGGGCGCGCTCCTCCTGGGCGTGGACCCGCGCCCCCTGCTCGAGGGTGAAGGCGGAGCGCCTCCCACGCAGCAGGAGATTGTACCCGGTTCGCCCGAGGATTCGGCGGGTGCCTTCGTGGACGCCATCCTGGGGGACACGGAGCAGACGTGGACCGCCCTCTTCGCCAGTAGCGGTAACCGTTACGAACCCACTACAGTGGTGCTCTTCACCAACGCCGTGCAGAGCGCGTGTGGCACGGGGCAGGCCGCCATGGGCCCCTTCTACTGTCCCCTGGACCGCAAGGTCTACCTGGACCTGTCCTTCTTCCGCGCCCTGGACGAGCGCTTCGGCGCTCCCGGTGACTTCGCGCGGGCCTATGTCATAGCCCATGAGGTGGGCCACCACGTGCAGACGCTGACCGGCATTTCCGACGAGGTGAGGCGAGCGCAGGAGCAGGTGGGGGCCACGCGCGGGGCGGGCCTCTCCATGGCCATGGAGCTACAGGCGGACTGCTACGCGGGCGTCTGGGGCCATCACGCGGAGGAGGGCCGGGATCTGCTCGAGGCCGGAGACGTGGAGGAAGGGCTGGCCGCGGCCGCGGCCATCGGTGATGACCGGCTGCAGCGCCAGAGCGGCGGTGAGGTGCGCCCGGAGACCTTCACGCACGGCACCTCGGCGCAGCGCGTCCAGTGGTTCCGCCGCGGCCTCGAGACCGGCGACCCGGCGGCGTGCGACGCCTTCGCGGAGGCCGGCTGAGCGTCAGCCCGCCCCGAGCACCAGCGGCACCAGCGTGTACGCCACCACCATGATGAGCGCAATGAAGAGCAGGTTCAGCCACACGCCCGCGCGCGCCATCTGCGGCAGCGTCACGCGGCCGCTGCCGAAGACAATGGCGTTGGGCGGGGTGGCCACCGGCATCATGAAGGCGCAGCTCGCGGCCAGCGCGGCCGGCACCACGAAGAGCAGCGGACCCTCACCCAGACTCACGGCGAGCGGGCCGAGAACCGGCAGGAAGGCGGCGGCGGTGGCCGTGTTGCTGGTGAGCTCGGTCAGGAAGACGATCACCGCCGTGACCGCCAGCACGAGCAGCCAGACGGGCAGCGCGCCCAGCCCCCCCAGCGCCTCACCGATCCACAGCGCCAGGCCCGTATCGGAGATGGCCGCCGCCAGGCTGAGGCCGCCCCCGAAGAGGACCAGCACGCCCCAGGGCAGCTCCTCGGCGGTCTCCCAGTCGAGCAGGCGTTCCTGCCCTGCCCCCGCCGGGGTCATGAAGAGCACCAGCCCCGCCGCGATGGCAATGCCGGCGTCGGAGAGGCCCGGCACCAGGTCCGCCACCAGCGGACGGACGATCCACGCCACCGCCGTGAGCACGAAGACCACAGCCACGCGCCGCTCCGCCGGCGCAACACGCCCGAGGGCATGCAGTGCCTCGCGCACCACTGCCCGCCCCCCGGAGAGTTCGGCCGGGGCCAGCCGGAAGAGCACGCGCGTGAGCAGGAGCCAGGCGAGCGGCAGCCCCACAATCACGAGCGGTACACCCACCAACATCCACTGCGCGAAGCCGATCTGCACGTCGTAGGTCTCACTCATGTAGCCGGCCAGGAAGGCGTTCGGCGGGGTGCCGATGAGCGTGCCCAGCCCGCCGATGCTCGCGCCGTAGGCAATGGCAAGCATCAGGGCGGTGGCGAAGGACGCGGACGATGCATCGTCGCTTTCCGCCGTGCCGGTCAGCGCGATCACCGAAACGCCGATGGGGAGCATCATGACGGTGGTGGCCGTGTTGCTCACCCACATGCTGAGGAAGGCGGTGGCCAGCATGAAACCGAGCACGAGCCGGCGCGGGCCAGTGCCCACCGCGGTCACGACGTTCAGGGCAACGCGGCGGTGCAGGCCGGAGCGCTGCATGGCGGCCGCGAGGAGGAAGCCGCCCAGGAAGAGGTAGATGATGGGGTTGGCATAAGGCGCGGCGGCGTCCCCGATGGGTGCCACGCCGAGCAGCGGGAACGCTACCAGCGGGACCAGCGCGGTGGCCGGGATGGGCAGCGCCTCGCTCACCCACCAGACGGCCATGAGCACGCCCACCGCGGCCGTGCGCCAGGCGGCTTCCTCCATCCCCGACGGCGCGGGGAGGAAGAGCAGCAGAGTGAACGCCGCCAGCCCGAGCGGCAGGCCGGCCCGACGGCGGAGGGAGTCCGTGCCCCCTCCGCCATCCGCGGGCTCGTTCAGTGCCACCCGCCCGGTCCGGCCATACCAGGTGACCACTGCTCCAGCCAGCGTAGCGCCGGCTCCCCGATGGGCGCTCCGGGCGGTGCGCTCGGGATGCTCGGGAAGTCGTAGCCCTCCGGGTCCTCTAGGAAGCGCTCCATCTCGGCGGCCAGGAGCGCGGCGTGGGCCGCCTCGTCGCCGGTGCCGCTGCCCGCGGCGGCCAGTTCGGCCTGGCGTGTCCGCACCCGCTGCATGGCCAGCGCCCGCGCCTGCGGCATGGCCGCGTTGGCCGCGATGCCCATCACGCGCGCCAGCGCCACGCGCTCCACGGCGCGGCGGATCTCGGCCTGGTAGGGGTTGGCCGCGGGCGCGTCCGCCACGGCGGCTATGAGGCGGTCCAGCACCTCACCCAGCCCCGGGAGCGACGGGTCGACCGCGTGCTGCTCCACCAGGCGCGCGGCCTTGCTGTTGTCCAGGATGTTGCCCACGGTAAGTTCGGCGGCCACCACGGCGGGCGTGATGACGTCGAAGGTGCTGCCCGTCCAGCGCGGGAACATCTCCCGGTGGCGCCCCCAGCCGCCGGGCCGCGGCGGCAGACGGTCCACCACCACCCGGGGCAGGGCCAGTACCTGCGGCGTTAGCGTGGCCAGCAGCGCGTCGAGCACCGCCCGCTGGTGCGTGCCGGATACCCGCTGGAAGGGCATGCGCCCGTCGCCGCGGAAGCTGTAGATGTACTCCTGCCCGCCCAGCGCCGAGCCCGCCGCGTCGAGTTGGTAGCGGTGCCACAGGTAGAGCGGCACCAGCACCTCCTCCATGGTGGCCAGCGGCGTGCCCGCCTGGATGGCCCGCTCGCCGAAGCGCCCGAGCGCCACGCGGCGCACCTCCATCATGCGGCGCAGTTCCACGGCCGCGTCCACGCCGTTGGACCACTGGTCCACGCGCGGGTGGACGCTGATGTCCTGGTTGGACAGGTAGCGGATGTCCCGCGCCCACGCCGCATCCAGGATGCTGTCCAGCGCCGCCCGCTCGTCTACGCCGGGCGGGAAGTCCTGGTAGCCCCACGCCACGGCCACGCTGTCCCACTCGCCGATGCCGTGCTCGTAGACCTCGGAGTGGTCGAAGCTGCCGTCAGCGTTCAGGGTGACGAGCGGGTGCGGGTAGTCCAGCACGGAGATGCGCCCCGCGTCACTGTCGTAGTAGTTGTGGCCGAGCCCGATGGTGTGCCCCACCTCGTGCGCGGAAAGCTGACGGATGCGCGCCACGGCCCACGCCTCCAGCTCGGGCGGCCGCTCGTAGCCGGTCGCGTAGGGCGCCAGGATGCCCTCGGCCAGCAGGTAGTCCTGCCGGATGCGCAGCGACCCCAGCGTCACCACGCCCTTGATGATCTCCCCCGTGCGCGGGTCGGTGACCGAACTGCCGTAGCTCCAGCCGCGCGTGGAGCGGTGCGCCCAGTTGATGACGTTGTAGCGGATGTCCAGCGGGCTCACGTCCTCGGGCAGGATCTCCACCTGGAAGGCGTTCCGGTAGCCGGCGCCCTCGAACGCCTGGTTCCACCAGCTGGCCCCCTCGAGCAGCGCCGAGCGCACGGGCTCCGGCACACCGGGGTCCAGGTAGTAGACGATGGGCTCCACGGGATCGCTCACCGCCGCCGCGGGGTCCACCTTCTCCAGCCGGTGGCGGCGGGTGAAGCGCTGCGTCATGGACTCCCCGAGTGGGGCCGAGTAGTCCTCCCAGCCCACCGAGCCGTAGCCGGAGCGCGGGTCGAAGATGCGCGTCTCGTAGCCGTCGTCCGGCAGCTCCACGAAGGAGTGGTGCAGGCGCAGGTTGGCCGCCGCGCTCGTGGCGGCCACGCTGCCCACGCCCTCGAAGAACGCGCCGCCCCCACCGCCGCCCCCGCCGCCGGGCACGAAGGTGAGCTCCACCTCCATCTCCGTGTTCAGCGGGAAATTCTGGATCATGGGCTGCCAGAGGCGGCTGCGGCTGGCCTCGTAGCGGTAGCCGCCCATGCGGTTGCCCATGTTCTCCGAGTCGCGCAGCAGGAACTCGTCCATGGGGATGAGCACCCGCTCGCCGGTCACGGCCGTGATAGGAAAGCCGTAGAGCGTGGAGCGCGCGAAGGCGTCCGCCACCGCCTGCACCTCGGCCGGGTTGTCACTGCTGGAGCGGAAGCGGTAGTTGGGCTGGATCATGAGCACGCGCGGACCCGCGCGCTCGAAGAAGACGATCTCCGAGCCGGTCAGGCTGCCGCGGTCGATGCCGATGTCATTGGAGCCCAATCCCGAGCCCATCCCCGCCACGTGCAGGACCTCCTCGTTCCAGCGGTCGATCTCCATGAACAGCTCGCCCGCCTCCCGGTCCAGGTAGAGCGGGAAGAAGCCGTCCAGCCGCTCCATGTCCGCGGTGTGCTCCTCGATGGTGGGCTTCTCGGCGCTGGCGTCGCCGCCCCCGCGTTGCTGCGCGGCAGCGCTCACGGGAAGGGCCAGGATGAGCGCCGCCGCCAGGGCCGCGCCGCGATGGAGGGCGCGCGGCTGGCGCCCGGGCCGGGTCACGAACATGCATCACCTCCGCCGGTGTCACGGATCTTGAAGGAAGGCTGACAGTGTACAAGCCGGATGGCCCGCCGGCCAATAGGCCGGGCTCGCCGTTGACGCGTTCCGCCCGCCCGGCGAGCTTCGACGCCGCGGCGGCACGCACGCCGTGACGCACGTCCCCGAAAGCAGCGCACCCATGCATCGCTCGATCGAAACGCTCCTGGCCGACGCCCGGGAATCGGGCCGCCCCCTGCCCCGCGTGGTGCTCGACGCGGAGATGGAGGAGAGCGGCCGCAGCGAGGAGGAGATCCGCGGGCGCATCCAACGCACGCTCGAGGTCATGCGCGGCGCCATCGCCGAGGGGCTGAAGGGTGAGGTGCGCTCCCCCTCCGGCATGACGGGCGGGCGCGCCGCCAGGCTGCTGTCCAACGGCCGCGGCCTGCTCGGCATGCGCGTCACCACGCTGCTGGCCCGCGCCATCGGCACCCTGGAGACCAACGCCGCCATGGGCCTCATCGTGGCCGCCCCCACCGCCGGCGCCGCGGGCGTGCTGCCCGCCATCCTGGTCACCGCCGGTGAGATCCTGGACGAGCCCGAGGAGCGGCTGGTGGACGCCATGCTGGTGGCCGGCGGCGTGGGCGGCGTCATTGCCCACCGCGCCACGCTGGCCGGCGCCGAGGGCGGCTGTCAGGCCGAGACCGGCTCCGCCGCCGCCATGGGCGCGGCCGCCGTGACCTGGCTGGCCGGCGGCACTGATGACCAGGTAGCCACCGCCGTGGCGCTCTCCCTCCAGGGCATGCTCGGCCTCATCTGTGACCCCATCGGCGGGCTGGTGGAGATCCCCTGCATCTACCGCAACGCCTCGGCCGCCATGCAGGCGCTGGCCGCCGCCGAGATGGCGCTGGCCGGCCTGGACTTCCCCGTCAGCGCCGACGAGGTCATCGACGTCATGGATGAGGTCGGCCGCCGTATGCCCGTGGCCTACCGGGAGACCGCGCAGGGCGGCCTGGCCGCCACGCCTTCCGCGCGCAACCTGGTGCAGATCAAGCCGTCAGCGCAGCCCACGGGGTTCAGCACATGATCTTTAAGCGACGTCTCCGCTCCGCGTCACCGGAGAACCGCGTCTGCCTTATTTCATCGCGGCCGCGTGGCCGGATCGGCGCCGGTGGCGCCGCGCCCGTGCGTCGGGATGCCGCGGCCCCACAGTTTGGAGGCTGACGTATGGTCCACCTCTTCGACATCCTCGGCCCCGTCATGGTGGGCCCCTCCTCCTCCCACACCGCCGGCGCCTGCCGCCTCGGCCAGATGGCGCGCGCCATCCTGGGGTGCACACCCGCCCGGGCGCGGGTGGAGCTGCACGGCTCCTTTGCCGCCACTGGCGAGGGCCACGGGACGCATCGCGCCATCCTCGGCGGTCTGCTCGGCCTGCCCCCCGACGACCTCCGCCTGCGCGACGCCTATGCCCTGGCCGACGAGGCCGGCATGGACTACGCCTTCGAGCGCGTGGAGCTGGGTGAGGACGCCCACCCCAACACGGCCGTCTTCAAGCTGGAGGGCGGCGGCGAGAACGTGGAGGTCCGCGGCGCCTCGGTGGGCGGTGGCCGCATCCAGGTCACCGAGATCGACGGCTTTGCCGTGGACCTGGGCGGCGACCACCACACGCTGGTCCTGGTAGCCGACGACCGCCCCGGCACCATCGCGCGCGTGAGCAGCCTTTTTGCCGAGCATGACGTCAACGTGGCCACCATGCGCGTGGACCGCACCGGCCGCCGCAAGCACGCCCTCATGACCATCGAGACGGACGAGGCCGTGCCCGAGCCGGCCGCGGACGCCATCCGCGCCGAGCCGTGGCTGCACGTGCTGCGGCGCGTGGAACGAATCGCGGACTGAGGCTTTATAGGGAGGATGCTCACGCGAGGCATCCCGTTTTTCTTGGCCGTCTCTGTTCTGGTGTCGACCGCGGCCCCCGGTTCCGCGCAGTCGGTGCGCGGCACCGTTGTGGAGGAGGGCACCGGCGCGCCGATCGCCGGGGTGACGGTGGCCCTGGTGGACTCGGCCGGAACGCCCGTGTTCAGCGCCGTGAGCGACGCCGCCGGCCGCTTCTACATCCCCGCCGCCGGCGGCACCTACCGCCTGGAAGCCAGCCACATCGCGTACGCCACCGTCCGGCTGGACACCGTGCGGATCGCCGCCCAGGAGCGCCTGGAGCTGACCATCCGCATGGCCGCCGAGGCCATTGCGCTGTCCCCCGTGGAGGTGACCGCCCGACGCATCGACCCCCGCCACCTGGCCACGCTGGAGGGCTTCTACCAGCGCTGGCGCGAGCTGCCCTCCGTGGGACCGCGGCGCGCGGTACGACGCGGGGAGCCGGAGATGCGGAGCGCGCTGGGGCTGGAGGACATCGTGACCTGGTTCGGGGAGCCGGAGCTGCCGGGAAGCGCGCTGTTCTGGAATGGTCAGGAAGTACTCAGTCCCGGATTGGCCGCGATGCTCCTCGAGGTCCCGATCGAGTTCCTGGAGGGGGTGGAGTTCTATCGGCGCGAGATCGACGCGCCCCTGGAGTACCACACCGGTAGATCTTGTGCAGCATCCCACCGCTGCCCGGTTCTGGCCCTATGGGGCCGCCTGCCGGACGGCGTGAGCGTGGAGGACGCCGTCGCGGGTGGCGGCAAGATGGTAGCCGAGCCTGCCCCTGGCCTGCCGCCCACGCCGCGGCTCGAGCTGCGCTTTCGAGCACGCAGCGTCACGGCCGCTGAGGCCGGCGTGGTGCGCGGAGCCCTGCTGGGACCCGCCGGCGCCCAGCTGGCCGCCGCGGTGATCGAGCTCGTCGGCCCCAACGGCGAGCGCCTCGGCATCACCCGCGCCGACCCCGACGGCGCATTCACGCTGACCGCGCCCGCCCCCGGGCGCTACCACCTGCGCGCCCTGCATGAGATGCACGGCGCCGCAACGAGCGATGCCTTCGAGCTGGCGGATGGCCAGGCGGCCGACGTGCTCCTGACGATGGGCGGCGGGTAGGGGAGGCGCTCGCCGCATTCGTTTGGGTGGTTCCGTCCTTCGCGTCCTTCGCGTCCTTCGCGTCCTTCGCGCCCTTCGCTTCGCCACTCCGCAACTCCGCCGCTTCGCCGCTCTGTAGCCAGGTCGTTCGGGCGTCGTCTCCTAGTGTGGTCCGGCCGATGCGCCCTTCCGCCGCCCGTGCGCCATCTGCGTATCAGGATGTCCCAAATGTCCCATTGACGGATTTTTAGCCTCTCCTAACTCCGCGAGCACATCCACCCTCGCTGAACTTCAGGAAGGCATGCAGGGAGCCGCCTGGCGGCCCTCAGCGGGATGAGCCGAGCCCGTAGACCTGGACGTGGCTCCCCGGCCTTTCAGCGGCCACTGAGAGAGTCGAAAAACCACCCCTTATATTACCGGAAGTCATTGGGACCACTGGCCATAGGAGGGGTGCATGGGTGGACGCGCGGAGGGTGTGAGCTACGCGGAGCGGATGGCGCGGAGCGGGCGGCGGGGGCAGGGATGGATGATTCGGGAACGGAAGGTGGAGGGAGCAGTGTCGGAGGGGTTGGAGGCCGCTGGCGCGCCCGAAAACGTTTCGGCCGAAACGTCGGAACGCGACCAGAGCCCGGCGAAGGGAGCCGCGACGAATGTGCGAGGGTCCGAACTCGGAAACGTTTCGGCCGAAACGCCGGAATGCGGCCAGGGCCCGGGGAACGGAGCCTCCGCGCATGTGAGCGGGGCCGCGTTCAAAAACGTTTCGGCCGAGATGTCAGTATGGGACACGGCCGGCGATCCGGCTTCTTCCGGTGCCGGTGCCGTCGAGGATCCAGGGGCCCCGGATCAGGAGCCCGTCGACCCCGAGCCCATCGACCACGAAGCCATCGAGAACGACGAGCTCGAGGAGCTCGGCAACGAGATCGCCACCATCGCCGCCCACATCCACGCGGCCGAGTACCAGCTGCTGGTCAAGCTGGCCGAGTTCGACCGGCGCCAGGGCTGGGAGGTCTGCGGCTTCCGCAACTGCGCCGCCTGGCTGGACTTCCGCACCGGCATCAGCAGGGGCGCCTGCCGGGAGCGGGTGCGCGTGGCCCGGGCGCTGGAGCAGCTCCCGAAGATCAGCGCCGCCATGGCGCGTGGCGAGCTGAGCTTCAGCCAGGTGCGGGCGCTCACGCGGGTGGCCACGCCGGAAAACGAGG
>JBBDRO010000016.1:0-11614 GCA_040905425.1 Gemmatimonadota bacterium
GGCGGCCTCAGCGGCGGCCTCAGCGGCGGCCTCAGCGGCGGCCTCAGCGGCGGCCTCAGCGGCTACCAGCCGCCCCCACCGCCGCCGCCCGAACTGGCGCCGCCACCGCCGCCGCCCGACGAGGGGGAGGACACCCCGGTGGCTATGCCCGCGGCGGCGCTCCCCCACGTGCGGCCCACGCCCCCGCCCGCGAAGCCCCCGCCACCGCCGAAGAGCTGCCCGCCGCCGCTCCATCCGCCTCCCGAAGAGGCGCTGCCCGCCGTCATGGCGGTGGTCGCGGCCCCGGTGCCCGTCGTGGCCGTGACGCCCGCCGCCGTGCCGCCGAAGGCGCTGAACCAGCCGTCCACCTCATCCTCCAGGCCGAAGGCCAGCAGGTAGGGATACCAGGCGTCCTCGAGCGCGGGGTCGGGCTTCTCCAGCTCGGCCTGGAAGAAGGCGCGCGCGGCGGCCAGGCGGCGCCGGAAAGCCAGCCGCTCCGGTGTGTCCGTGGGCCGCGCCACGGCCAGCACCAGCATCACCCATCCGAGCGCCCACCCGATGAGCCCGAGGAGCAGGGCCAGCGGGGAGCGGAAGTACGGCAGGATACCGCCGGAGGTCTCCTGCGTCCCGGACACCACCACCGCCGTGAGGACCACGACCGCCAGGAGGGGAATGGCAAGGCCCACCAGCCCGCCGCGCAGGCCCACCACCCGTGCGGCGTACCAGGCCGCGGTACCCGCCGCGATAAGCGCCGGGCCCAGCACCGCGAAGCCGATCACCAGCCCCACGACCAGACTCGCGGGGCGCTGCATCCCGGCCAGCACCATGAGTCCGGCGGACACGCCCAGCACCAGGACCGGCACCATCCATTCACGGCCCACGGAGCCCGCACCGGGAAGCGCCCGCAGGCGCAGCTTCAGCCCCGTGCGGATCTTGGCCGCCGGATCGAAGCCCTTGCTCTTGTAGTGCTCCTTGATGGTCTTCGTGTCCGTGACCTGCCGCTCCTCGAAGAAGAGCGCGTCGATGAGGGCGCGCTCCTCGGCCGTGAAGGCGTCCCGGTCCACGAGCAGCTCCAGGTGCAGGACGGGATCGTCATCCTTGCCGGGCTCCACCCGGCTGGCCAGCCTGCCCTCCACCACCAGGCGCGCCAGCATGCCGGCCACCTCCGGTGCTGCCGTGCTCCGGTCCCACGCCGCCCCCACCACCTCCGCGGGCAGGTGCAGCACGTGTTCCCCCAGCCAGGCGTGGTCGATCTGGCGCGGCGGGGTGAGCGGCGCGTAGCGCCCGGCGCGCGCCTCACGGCGGTAGAAGCCGCGGCAAAGCAGGCCGGCGCCGCCCAGCAGCACCAGCAGGAGCGCCGCCCGCGGCAGCGTTCCCAGGGGGCGCGGTACCGCGGCGGGCCAGCCCGCGGCGGCGTAGCGGAGCGGCACGGTGACGGCAAAGCCGCGGCCGGGCCACAGGTCGGCGGCCTCGTAGCGCGGCGGCAGCGCGGTGGCCGGTACCCACGCGGGGTCCAGGCTCAGCTCCAGCACGAAGCGCCGCACCGTGCCCGCGCGGTCGGCAAAGAGGAAGTCATGGTCGAGCAGGAAGCCGTCCTCGCGGACCAGGACGGCATGGGCCAGGGTGTACTGGATTTCATAGGGACGCAGCTCGGCCTGCAGCGGCGGATCGGAGGGCGCCCGGACGCGCCAGCGCAGGGTATTGCCGTCGAGCATGGCCCACTCGTGAACCCGGTCCAGGCTGCCCCGCCGCATGGGCAGGGTATCACCGGTGACCGGATCCAGGCGCGCCATGGCGTTCACGCGCAGCGTCTGCCCGAACCGCACCCGGAAGGTCCGTTCGCCACCGTTCCAGTCCCCCCAGAAGACCGGCTCCTGGTACTCGCGCACACGCAGCGTGCCGTCCGCGTCCAGGTGCGCCGCCACCCGGATCTCGTCCCAGTGCAGCGTGCGCTCGTCCGCGCCCTGGGCGGCTACCGGCGCGGCCGCCGGAGCGGATGCCACGAGGCCGGCGGCGAGCGCCACCGCCAGCGTCCAGCTGACCGGCGCCCGCGCGCTACGGCCCGGCACCTGCCCGCCCCGCCCTGGCGTTCTCACGACGCCCCCCACCGGTGAAGCGCCACGCGCTGCACCCCGAGGTGATCGGTCTCGAGTCTGAGCACCCCGTCCGGACCCAGCTCGAGGATGCCATCGGCGGGCGTGATGGCCCACTCCACGGGGGTGCCGTCGGGCCGCAGTCGCAGCCATCGGGTGCGCCGAGGACCGTCAGGATCCGGTCCGGGCTCCGGGCCTACGGCCATCCAGATGTGGTCCGCGCGGCCGGTGCGCAGCTCGTGGAAGCGCGCGGGCGCGGTGGGCGGGTCGAGGACCTTCCAGGCACGCCAGTAGATGGGCCGGTTGCTCGGATGTTCTCGGGCCGCGAACCACTCAGGCAAGCGCTCCTGGTCTGTGTTCACGTCGATGGGCGGCAGGTCCAAGCGTATGATGCGGGCCAGGGTGTAGTCCGGGTCGTGCACGCGCAGCTCACCACGGCCGGTCCAGGCCACCAGCGGACGGTCCCGCAGGAAGGCCACGCGCACCTCAGGCGCGGCCGGGTGGTGCAGCACGCTGCCGACCATGCCGAGGGGCACAGCCGCCTGCCGCGCCGCCGCCATCTCCTCCGCGCTCAGCCGGACATACCAGGTGTCCGCACCGGGCAGGGTGTCCAGCTGCGCGCCCGCCAGGGTGTCATAGCGGCCCACCACCCAGGCGGTGCGATGCGGCCCGTGGCCCTCCTCCACGCCCCGGGGGAAGCCGTCCGGCGTCAGGCGGTACGCGTGGGGGGAGGTGAAGCGCCCGGGGCGGTGGATGTCCAGAGCGCTCTGGGTGCCGATGCCGCCGAAGAGGGGTCGGCCATCCACGTAGTCCCCTGCCGTGGTGAAGCGCTGGATACGACCCATGTCGGGTACGTAGAGCGTGTCATCGAGCACGGCCAGGCGGTTCACGTTGCGGAACTCGCCGGGACCCTGGCCCTCCCCGCCGATGGCCCGCTGGAAGGCGCCGGTCGTGCTGAAGATGAGGATCCGACGCAGCTGCCGGTCTGCTATGGCCAGCCGGTCGGAGGTGAGCAGGGTGGCATCTGAAACGGAGCCGAGCAGCTCCTCCTCGGGGCCGTCGACCGCGCCGATGCGGACGGCCGGTTGGGCTTCCAGAACCCGGACCGGCAGGGCGTCGAGCACCCGCCGCGGAATCTCCACCACGCTGAGGCCCGCGCTGTCGCGGCGCAGGACTTGGTCTCCTCCGGTGGCCTCGTCAACCCCGTCGGCCGGCCCGGTGTCGGCGCAGCCGGCCGTGAGCACCGCCGCGGGCACGGCCAGGAGGAGGATGCGGAGGAAGCCGCCGGAGAAGCCGCCGGGGAAGCCAGCGAGGCAGCCGGCCAGGAAGGCGGCCAGGAAGCCGGCCCGCAGGTGCGGGAGGCGCGGACGCACGAGCATGGCGCTCCTTTCACGTGAGGGATGCGCCGAAGATGAAGCCAACCGCGTGCTCGCTGCAATGGGGATGTGCGCAGCGGATGGGGGTGCCGCGCGGCGGCGGCGCGCGTGGAACGGGACGGGCGTCGTCGCTTGAAAACTGGACGGGCGGCGCCCGGCAGCCGAGAATAGAGGAGCGGCACGATTCCGGCTGATGCGCAGGCGGACCTACAAGGGGAGGACAGCATGAACAAGGTGGAGGCGGCGGCGGGTCCCAGGCCGGACCCGGGGGTGGACGAGGCGGAGGCACGGCGCGTGGCGGAGGCCGCGCGGGAAACCGAGTGGCGCCACCCCAGCTTCGTGCGGGAGTTGTTCCTGGGGCGGCTGCGCATGGACCTGATCGATCCCATGCCGCTGCCGGAAGGCGCGGAACAGCAGCGGGCGGCCGTCTTCCTGGAGCGCGTGGAGGCGTTCATGCGCACCGTGGACGCGGCGGAGATCGAGCGCACGGGGAAGGTGCCGCCGGAGGTGGTGGAGGGGCTCCGTGAGGTGGGCGCCTTCGGCATCAAGATCCCGGAGGAGTACGGCGGGCTGGGCCTCTCGCAGACCAGCTACAACCGCGCCATCTCGCTCATCGGCGCCTACTGCTCGGCGCTGGGCGTGCTGCTCTCGGCCCATCAGTCCATCGGCGTGCCGCAGCCGCTCAAGATGTTCGGCACGGACGCGCAGAAGAAGAAGTATCTGCCGCGCCTGGCGCGGGGGGCCGTCTCCGCCTTCGCGCTCACGGAGCCGGACGTGGGCTCCGACCCCGCGCGCATGGAGGCCACCGCCGAACCTACCGAGGACGGCAGCGCTTACATCCTGAACGGGGAGAAGCTGTGGTGCACGAACGGGCCCATTGCCGAGCTGATCGTGGTGATGGCGCGCACCCCCGCCCGCGACGGCCGCGGCCGGCCCGGCATCAGCGCCTTCGTGGTGGAGGCGGACTCGGAGGGGGTGTCCAACGACTACCGCTGCGAGTTCATGGGGCTGCGCGGCATCGAGAACGGCGTGGTCTCCTTCCGGAACGTGCGCGTGCCCAAGGAGAACCTGCTCTGGGGTGAGGGCAAGGGGCTCAAGCTGGCGCTCATCACGCTGAACACGGGCCGCCTCACCATCCCGGCCACCAGCCTGGCCGCCGCGCGCTGGTGCGTGAAGGTGAGCCGCGAGTGGAGCATGGAGCGCGTGCAGTGGGGTGCGCCGGTGGGCAAGCACGAAGCCATCGGCAACAAGATTGCCGAGATGGCGGCCACGACCTTTGCCATGGACGCCATTGCCATGCTCTCGGCGGCGCTGGCCGACGAGGGTCGCTCGGACATCCGCCTGGAGGCCGCCATTGCCAAGCTCTACAACGCCGACGCGGCGTGGCGCATCGTGGACGAGACCATGCAGATCCGCGGCGGACGCGGCTACGAGACCGCGGCGTCGCTGAAGGCCCGCGGTGAGGAGCCGATCCCCGTCGAGCAGATCATGCGTGACCTGCGCATCAACAAGATCTTCGAGGGCTCGAGTGAGATCATGCGCCTCTTCATTGCGCGCGAGGCGGTGGACCCGCACCTGATTCGCGCGGGCGCCATGGCGGATCCGAAGGCCAGCAAGGGGGACAAGGCCAAGGGGTTGCTGGGCCTGTCCGCTCACTTTGCCACCTGGCTGCCGGGCCTCATGGTGGGCAAGGGACGCGTGCCCGGCACCTTCGGCGAGTACGGTGACCTGGCGGGCCATGTGCGCTATGTGGAGCGCGCGGCGCGCAAGCTGGGCCGCACGCTCTTCCGGGCCATGGCCCGCTTCGGGCCCAAGCTGGAGAAGCGGCAGTCGGTGCTCTTCCGGCTGGTGGACGTGGGCGCCGAGCTCTTCTCCATGGCGGGGGTGTGCGTGCGTGCGCGCGCGCTGCTGGCGGAGCATCCCGAGGATCAGGGACCCGTCACCCTGGCCGACCTGCACTGCCGCCTGGCCCGCCGGCGCGTGGAGCGTCTCTTCGACGACGTTTTCAGCAACGACGACGCCCGCACCTACCGGGTGGCACTGGAAGTGCTGCGGGGGCAGCACGCCTGGCTGGAGGAGGAGGTTCCGGACGTGGCCAGCGCACATTAGCCGCCGAGCACCGTCCGGAATGGGGCCGGCGGAGCGTTCTCCCTATGAGAACCTATGCGCATACTCGGCGAACGCATCGTGCCCCGGCCGGGCCATCTCCGGCCGCTGCCCGTCCGCATCGAGGTTGCCGCGGCCACTGACCTGGTGGCCGCGGAACTTGAGCGGGCGCTCGAGCGGGAGCGCGCGGAACGCCCGTCGGAGGCCGCCGTGCACGCCGAGTTTGCCCTCCACCTGGCCGATGCCCACGAGCCCTGCCGTGAGCAGGTGCTGGCCCTGCGCGTGCTCTGCCGGACCGCCGCGGATCGCCGTCAGGAAGAGGAGGCGGTCGGCTTCGGGCGGCGCGCCGCGGCGCTGGCGCTCCAGCTACAGGAACTGGATCTGTGGGCCGCCGCCATGGTGGAATGGGCCGAGGCGCATCGCGGCTATCCGGCCAGCGCGGCCGATGCGGCCGCGCTCCACCTGGAGATGATCGCGCGGGGCGCCGCCTGGGACCGGCCCGAGGTGGCGCGCGCGGGCGCCGAGGCGCTGGCCGACCACGCGCTGGAGGACGATGACCCGGAGCGGGCCGTGGAGTTGGCCTGGCGCGCGCTGGACTACCTGGACGCGGAAGCGGAGGCGGACCCGAACTCGGACGCGCCCGGCGATGCCGCGGCGCACGCGCGGCGCCGGGCGGTGCTGTCCGGCCTGCTGGCCGCGGGGCTGGCGCGGCTGGGGCTGGCCGACGCGGCCGAGCAGGCGCTCGAGCCCCCGCCGGACGCCAGCCCCGCCATCCTCCTCCTCCTGCGCGCGGCCGCCGCGCTGGCCATGGCCGGAGCCGGCCGCCCGGAGCGGATCCTGGATGGCTGGCCCATGGAGCGTGCGCCGGCCGATGTGCTGGCGGCGGTGGCCGGTGAGCGGCTGGAAGAAGCGGAACTGGCCGTGCGCGCCGGCATCTGGATGGCCCGGGCGCTCCGCCTGGCCCGGCTGCCGCGTGAGGCCCGGGCCTATGCCCAGAGCGCGCTGGAGCTGGCGCGCCGCGGTGGCGACCGGGCGCTGGTGCGGCAGGCGCGGACCACGCTGGAAGAGGCCGTGCTGGGCGATCCGGTGGCGCTCGCGCTGCCCGTGCCCGGCGCTCTGCGCGAGGCGGTGCGCGCCATTGCCTACACCGTGGAGCATGGCCACCTCCGGCCGCTCCACGCTCCTCCTTCCTGATCCTTTTCCACTAGATTGCCTGTCCGCGGCACGTGCCGCGCGGCCGCCCCACGCTCAGGAGTTCGTGTGCTTCGTGCTGTCCTGGTGCTCATCATTGCCGCTGCCCTGCCCGCCGCCGCCGCGGCGCAGGAGCCGGTGCGCGTGGACCCCATGGTGCGCGTGCTCCAGCTGCCGGGGGTGGCCGCGGAGCTGCGCGCCAACGCGCCCATCGTAGGCGCGGACCAGGACCCGGCGAGCCGCGTGCTCGGCGGCACGGTGTCGGTATTCCGCGACGCGCCGGGCGCCGAACCCATGGTAGGCGTCTTCGTGCGGGTGCAGGGCCCCGCCACGCTGGCGGCGCTCGAAGCGCGGGGCGTGCGCGTGGGGTCGGTCATCGGCCGCCTGGCCACGGCGCGGGTGCCGCTCACGGTGCTGCCCGAACTGGAGACGCTGGCGGGCGTGGCCACCGTGGACGTGGCGCGCGTCCTCACGCTCAGCCACGACTCCAGCATGCGGGCCATCGGCCTGGACGGCCTGCGCGCACAGGTGGACGGCGTGTGGAGCGGCGCCACGGGAGCGGGCGTGCTCATCGGGGTGATCGACACGGGGCTGGACCTGACGCACCCCGATTTCCTGGACGCGGCGGGACAGACGCGCGTGGACGCGGTGTGGGTCCAGACGCAGGGCGGCAATCCGCCGCCCGGGTTCAACTACGGGCGCGTCTGCGAGCGTGCTGAGATCCAGCGCGTGGCCGAGGGCTTCGACTCGGTGTGCCCGCAGCGGGACGCGCTGGGCCACGGCACACACGTGACCGGTACGGCGGCCGGGGACGGCTCGGCCGTAGGCACCGGCGGCACCGCCTACCAGTACGCCGGCGTGGCGCCGGCGGCCGAGCTGCTCATCGTGAACGGCTGGTTCCCGGGCTTCTCCGAGGACCGCATCGTGGACGGCCTGGTCTGGCTGCGTGACCGGGCCCGCACCATGGGCCGGCCCATCGTGGTGAACCTCTCGCTGGGCGGCCAGACGGGCCCGCACGATGGCACCCTGCCCATCGAGGAGGCCATCGACCTGCTGAGCGAGCCCGGCTTCATCGTGGTGAGCGCCGGGGGCAACGAGGGCTCCAACGGCAACGCCACGCCGCTGTCCCCCACGCCGAACATCCATGCCCGCGGCTACGCCGATCCGGGCAGCGCCACGAGCTGGACCCTCGAGGTGCTGCCCTACATACCCGCTTACCGCCCCAGCATCGTCCAGATGCAGCTCTGGCACGACGGCAGGGATCCGCTCACCGTCACCGTGGTCCGGCCCGACGGTACCGCCGTGAGCGCCGGCGTGGGGCAGACGGTGGAGGAGGACGCCGCCAACGGGCAGATCTTCATCCGCAACACGGTGCAGAGCACCCATCCGGCTTTTCACCGCGCCATCGAGATCTGGCTCTCCGATCGCGGGGAGAGCGGTCAGGTGGCCGCCGGCAACTGGACCATCCGCGTGAGCGCGGCCGCCGCCGCGTCGGGCTCACCCTACGACCTCTGGATCTACCGTGACCTGCTGGCCAGCGGACCCGTGGCGTTCGGCCGCGCGGGCTTCGACAACCGCTACGTGGTGGGCAGCCCGGGCACGGCCACCCGTGCCATCACTGCAGGGGCGTTTGCCAGCCGGGTCTGCTGGCCCAGGAACGGCGGCGTGCAGAGCTGCTACACGGAGCGGGAGACCGTGGGTGATCTGGCCCGCTTCTCGGCGGCGGGGCCTACGCGTGACGGGCGCATGAAGCCGGAGATCGTGGCGCCCGGCCTGGCCGTCATGTCCGCGGCCGCCGGGGGCGTTGGGTTTCACTTCGTACGAGTGGCGCCGGACGGCGTGCACGTGGTGGCGGAGGGCACCAGCATGGCCACGCCGCACGTGGCCGGCGCCATTGCGCTCCTCCTGGAGCGGCGCCCCACGCTGACGCCCGAGGACGTGAAGGCCATCTTCTCCATGGCGGCCCGCCAGGACGAGTTCACCACCCGCGTCTACGACGGCGGCGCGGGCGGGCGGCCCTCCGACTGGTGGGGCTTCGGCAAGCTGGACGTGCGCGCCGCGCTGGCCCTGCTGGAGGGGGATATCACGGTGACGCGCCTGGACCTCACGCCGGCCGCGTCCCTGCTCCCGCTGGGCGCGTCCATCAAGCTGCGCGCGGACACGTACGGCTCAGAGGGTGAACCGGCCTTCGCGCAGATCGCGTGGTCCAGCCTGGAACCCGAGGTGGCCACGGTCAACGCCGTGGGGGTGGTGCAGACGCTGGGCCTGGGGCACGCCCGCGTGGTGGCCAGCGCCGGTGGCATGGCGGACACCGTGGCCTTCGAGGTGGTGGCCGCGGGCGTGCTCAGTGTGCAGACCGCGGACGCCCATGAGGCTGCGCCGGCGCAGTCCCGCGCGGGCAGCGTCATCGGGGTGCAGGCGCTCACCCTGTCCGCGGTGGGCATCGAAGCCATTGACGTTCACGCCCTGGCCTTCGATTTCTCCAGCGGTGATCCGGCGGCGGAGCTGGCGCTCTACCGGGACACAGACCAGGACGGCCAGCTCGACCCGGGTGAGACACGGCTGGTGGCGCGGGAGGTGGAGGGCACCGGCACGCAGCGCGTGGTGCTCCGCCCGCCCACCTTGCGGGTGGGGGTCGGCGCCACGGTGCGGCTGATCGTGGCGGTGGAGGCCAGCGGCGCCAGCCCGATCGGCAGCCGGTACCGTGTGGAGCTGGTCCCGGAGGAGAGCCGCTCGGTGGCCCTCGTCTCCGGTGCCCGCAACGCCATCAGCACCTCCGGGCTGCTGAGCGCGGAGGTGGCCACCACGGTGCTGGGCCAGGAGCAGAGCTTCAGTCTGAGTGAGAACCCCGTGCGCGGGGAACGGCTGCTGCTCAATTTCAGTGAGCGGCCCACGGAGCTGGCGGTCTACACCGCCAGCGGTCGGCGGGTGCGTGATCTGCTGCCGGCGCTGGCATCCGATCAGCGGGCCGTCTGGGACCTCACCGACGACGACGGCCGCCGGGTCACGCCGGCCGTCTACCTGCTCGTGGCGCGCGTGGGCGCCGAGGTGCACCGGGTGAAACTGTTCGTCCTAACGCGCTCCACGGGGGGCGTAGACCAGGAGCTCGTCCATGTCCCCTGACCTTCGCGGCGGACCGCGCACGCGCCTCGGCGCGTGTGTCCTGGCAGCCCTGCTGCTGGCGGCGCCCGGCGGCGCGCAGGAGACCGGCGCCCGCGCGGGCGCGCCGGTGCTGTCCATGCCCGCGGGCAGCCGGGCGCCGGCGCTGGCCGGGGCCATGGCGGCCGACCATGGCGGCGCCGACGCCCTCTTCTACAACCCGGCGGGCGCGGCCGCCCTGTACGCCGCCGCCACAGCCACCTACCAGAGCCATGTGGTGGACATCACCTACGTGGGGGGCGCCGGCGCCTACCGCATCGGCGGCGTGGTGCTCGGCGTAACGGCGGCGTTCCTGGACTTCGGGCGCATCGACGTGCTCGTCCCCGACCCCGCCTTCGGCGGCCAGACCGGCCGCCCCACGGGCAACACCTCCGCCGCCTCCGAGGCCGCAGGACGCGTGGTGCTGGCCGCGCCGCTGCTGGCTGGCCGGCTGCGCGTGGGCGCGGCGGGCGGCTTCGTGACCACGCGCATCGCGGAGGAGGCGCGCTCCACGGCCGTCTTCGACGCCGGCGCGCAGCTGGACGCGGGGCCGGTGGCCGTGGGCCTGGCGCTGCGCAGCCTGGGCCGCGACCTGCAGGGCAGGACGCTGGCGGACACGCCGCTGCCGAGCGAGGCGCGCCTGGGCGTGCTGTACCGCTGGAGCCGGCCCGATGGCCTGGGCGCCGCCGCCAGCGCCGATCTGATCCGCTACCTGAGCGCGGAGGAGAACGCGGTGGCGGCCGGCATCGAGGGCGGCCTGCTGCCCTCTGCCAGCGGGGTGGGCGCCGTGGCGCGCATCGGCTGGTCGGGCGGCCAGGATGACATCGGCCGCCTGCGCCTCGGCGCCGGCGTGTCCGTGGGCCACTTTGCCCTGGACTACACGCACCAGGACTTCGACGCCTTCGGCAGCGTGCACCGCTTCGGCCTGCGCTGGAGCGGCCCGCGCTGAGCGCGCTGGCTCAGTCCGCCACGCGCCGGCGGCCGGCCGCCACCTCCCGCTTCCAGCACCGGTAGTCCACGGCGGCCACCAGCGCCGCCTCGATGCTGCACACCAGCTCCGGCTCCCCCACTTCCTGCCGCGCCCGGTCGACCAGGCGCTCGTCCAGGTAGAAGGTCACGGGCACGCGGCGGCGCTGGCGGGGCGCGCGGCCGCGGCGGAAGGCAACGCGTGTGGCTTCGGACATGCTTCCTCCAGGGATGGGGTTGCATGCACGGTGGCCTCCCGCGCGGGGCGCCGGAATGGGTGATCGGGCCGACCCGCCGCCGCCGTCCCGCCGCCGTCCCGCCTTGCCCTTACCCGCGCTCCACGCTGATATTTGAGCATGCGCAAGAACGGCAAGGAACTCATGGTGGTGGGCGACCGCGTCCTGATCTCTCCCGAGGAGGGCGAGGAGCGGAGCAAGGTGGGCCTCTATCTGCCGCAGTCGGCGGTGGACACCCAGGCCGTGCAGGGGGGGCGCGTGGTGGCCACGGGTCCGGGCACGCCCATCTCCGCGCCCACGGAGCTGGGCGACGAGCCGTGGAAGATCGGCAGCGGCGAGGCCCGCTTCCTGCCCGTCCAGGCGCGGGAGGGTGACTACGCCATCTTCTTCCGCCGCGCCGCCGTGGAGATCACCTTCGAGGGCACCACCTACCTGGTGGTGCCGCAGGCCGCCATCCTGGGCCTCGTGCGGGACGCCGAGGAGCCGGCCGAGGAGCCGCCCGACTGGGATCCCGCACGACCCTGGTAGT
>JBBDRO010000017.1:0-20423 GCA_040905425.1 Gemmatimonadota bacterium
CTGTTGACCGCTATTCCGCCCTCAGCGCACGTATCGGGTTCACCCGGGTGGCGCGCCAGGCCGGCAGCCAGCTGGCCAGGGCGCCCACCACCAGCAGGGTGGCCGCGGCGGTGGCCAGGACCCACGGGTCGGCGGGCACCACGCCCCAGAGCCGGTTGGCCAGCAGCCGGCCCACGGCGTAGGCCACACCCAGACCGGCCAGGATGCCGAGGCCGGTGCGCTTCAGCCCCTGGCGCAGGACCATCTCGCGGATCCCGCTCGCCCCCGCCCCCAGCGCCAGGCGGACACCGAACTCCCGGGTCCGGGCCGCCACGCTGAAGGCCATGACGGCGTACAGGCCCACGCCCGCGAGCAGCACGGCCAGCGCGGCGAAGAGGGTGGTGAGCCGGGCCAGCATGCGGTCCTCGGCCAGGGATGTAGACACCCTCTCCTCGAGCGTCATCACGTCATAGGCGGGGAGCGCGGGATCCACGCGGGCCACGGCGTCCGGCAGCCTGCGCACCAGCGTTGCCGCGCTCCCTCCGCCGCGGGCGTAGATGGTGCCCCAACTGGGGGTCCACTGCTGGCCCATCGGTTCCAGGACGAGCGCCCGCTCCTTGTCCTTGGCCGAGTGCGCGCGCACGTCCTCCACGATGCCCACGATCCGGAAGATTCCCTCCCGGAACGTGAGCTCCACTTCCATGCCCAGCGCGTTCCCCCCGGGGGCCAGCCGTTGCGCCACGCCACGGCTCACGAGGAGGACGTTCCGCGGGGGATCCGCCATGACCTCCGCGGGCAGAAAATCGCGACCGGCCAGCAGATCGATGCCGAGCGCTGCAATGTAGCCCTCGCTCACCTGGTTGATGTTCGCGTCCGCGCCTCCCTCACCTGCGGGCGTGCCGGCAGGTCGGACGCGGGTGTCTCCCCGCTGGTTGCCATGCAGAGCCGCGCCCGCGAAGCCCGCCCCTTGCACGCCCGGCGCCGCCCGCACACTGGCCAGGAGATCGCGCCAGAGACCGGGCAGCGCTGCCGATCCGTAGCCCTGCGTCCGCGGATCCAGGGTCATCTCCGCAACCCCTGCCGGCTCGAAGCCCAGCTCCATGTCCCCCAGCGCGCGGAGTGAGTCCAGGAGGAGGCCGGCTCCCGCCAGCAGCCCCATGGAGAGCGCTACCTGCACCACTACGAGGGCCCCACGGAGGCGGCCATCCCCGCCGACCGTACGGGTGCCGCTCCGGAGGGAACCGTCGGTGGCGCGCGCGGCGAGCAGGGCCGGGACCACCGAGAAGAGGATGCCGGTAAGCAGCGCGGTGCCGGCGGCGAACGCCAGCACCCGCCCGTCCAGCGTCACGCCCTCCAGTGGCGGCAGGTTGCGCCCCAGCCGCTGGCCGTGGAAAACGGCCAGGAAGGTCCCCGCCAGACCCACCCCCACCATGCCCGCCGTTGCACCCAGCACCATGCCCTCCGTCACGAGTTGGCGGACGAGGTGCCCGCGGCCCGCGCCGATGGCGCGCCGTACCGCCAGTTCATGACGGCGGGCGTGCCCGCGGGCCAGCACCAGGTTGGCGGCGTTGGCCACCGCCAGCACCAGGAGGAGCACGACCACGCCGCCCAGCACCGCCAGCATCCCCGTGATCCGCTCCTTCACCCAGGGCGTCAAACCCATCCCGACGGTCACCACCGGAACGAATTGCTCCAGCCGGCTGGCGCCTGGATTGGCCTCCACCAGGGCCCTGCGGGCCGCGCGGAGCTGCGCTTCGGCGGCGGACGGGGACGCCCCCGGCTTCAGCCGCCCGTACAGGTTCAGGTAGAAGCCGTGATTCCGGTTGGTGAGGAGCGTCTCGTTCGCCCCGGCACCCACGGTGGCCCAGCCCTGCGTGGCTACCCAGGCGTCCACGTTGCTCATGGGATAGCTGGCGCCACGGAATTCCCGTGGAGCCACACCGACCACCGTGAACGAATGGCCATTGAATTCCAGCGTGCTGCCGATTACGCTCGGGGCGCCGCCGAAGGCCTCCTGCCAGTAGCGGTGCCCCAGCATCACGATGCGCGGGTCCTCCCCGGGGAGCGGGTCGGGGGTCCGTCCCAGGACGGGGGAGACCCCGAGGACCTGGAAATAGCCGGGCATGGCCACTTCCACCCCGCGCCGCTCGGGCGCGCCACCGCCCGGCGCCACCACGTGCGCCTGATTGATGGCCGATGCGGTGAGTCCATCCACGGCGGGCGCCGGCACGGAGGTCAGCTCGCTGGCGTCGGCATGGGAGATGAACGCGAAGCCCAGGCCCTGGCCCGCCGTCTCCTCCCGCTCGAAGCGCACCGTGAAGAGCTCCTCCGGCCCGCCCACGCCGGGCAGCGGACGCAGGAGGGCCCATTCCGCCACGCTGAAGATGGCCGTGGTGGCGCCGATTCCCAGGGCCAGCGTCAGGACCACCGCCGCCGCGAAGCCGGGCAGGCGCCGCAGGTTGCGCACGCCCACCCGCGCGTTCCGCCAGAGCCCGCCCAACCAGTCACGGCGCCGCGCCCGCCGCACCTGGCTTTCCGCCAGCCGCCGCACCTCCCCCTCCACCCGCGCCCGGTCGCCGAAGCGCCGCTCCGCCTCCCGTCGCGCCTCCGCCTGCGTCATCCCCGCGCGCAGGTTGTCCCGGATGCGCATCTGGATGTGGAAATCCACCTCGTCGTGCACATCGTCATCCACATTCCGGCCCGCCCACCCGGGCAGCCGGTCCCACAGGCCGCGCCCCTTCGGCCGCTTTCCGGACTGCCGCGGCCCCGTCATGCGCCCCCCTCCGCCGCCGCCACCCGGGACACGGCCGCCGCGAAGCGCGTCCAGTCCGCCTGCTGGCGTTTCACCTCCCGCTGGCCGGCGGCCGTGAGACGGTAGAACCTGGCCCGGCGATTGTTCTCGGATACGCCCCACTCGCTTTCCAGCAGCCCCTTCTTCTGCAGCCGGTGCAGCGCCGGGTAGAGGGAGCCCTCCTCCACGGCCAGCACGTCCTCCGTGGTGCGCTCGATCCATCGCGCCACGCCGTAGCCGTGCATGGAGCCCCACGTGAGCGCTTTGAGGATGAGGAAGTCCAGGGTGCCGTGCAGGAGATCCAGGTCCTTGCCCATGATGCATGCGGGGTTCGGGTAGGGATGGCGCCGGCAAGCGGTGGGAGGCCGCCCGGCAGCGTCTTCCATAGAGCGTCTATGGTAGGGTACAGCGGTTCCCATAGACGCGCAAGGGGAGCGCAACCGGGGGGGGAGTTGCGGTACCCCACACATCGATATATCAATGTCTGGAGTAAGCGACGTCCCCACGCACCTCCAGGAGCGCCCCATGCCGCCGCGCCACCTCCGCCTCACACCCACATTCTTCCATCTCCTGCTGTGCCTGGCCGAGGGGCCCAAGCACGGCTACGCCATGATGGGGGAGATCGAGGAGCGAACCGGGGGGAAGCTCTCCCTGGGCCCGAGTTCGCTGTACTACTCCCTGGGCCGCCTGGAGGACGCCGGGCTGATTGCCGAAACCTCGGTGGCCGCCGCGGACGACGAGGTCCACGGCGAGCGGCGCCGCTACTACCGGCTGGCACCCGCAGGCCGGCGGCGCCTCCGCGAGGAGGTGGCCGTGCTGGAGGGCGTCATGGATCACGCGCGCGCCCGCCGCGTGCTGGGCTGAGGAGGGACCATGCGTGACCCGGCACACATCCGCCTGCTGCGCCTGCTGCTCCTGCTCTATCCCCCATCCCTCCGGCGCCGCTCCGGCCGGGAGATCCTGGCCAGCGCTCGGCGCGCGGCTGCCGCGGGGCACGGCCGCCCGGCGGCCGTGCTGGCGGACGGCGTGCTCACCCTCGGGCGTGCCTGGGCCCGGGCCGTGATCGAGGCCTTCACGGAGGTGAGTCCCCGGCGCACGGCGTCCGCGTTGCACCGCGATGCCGTGCTCACCCTGCGCGGGCTGGCGCGTCGCCCGCTGCAGGGCGCGGTCATCGTGCTCACGCTTGCGGTAGCGCTGGGGGCCAACGCCGCCATCTACACGGTGACCCACGGGGTCCTGCTCGAGACGCTCCCCTACGAGGACATCGACCACGTCATGCGGGTGGAGGCGCCGCCGCTCCGCATGGTGGGAGGTGCCGATGGCCCGTACTGGCTCGTGGGGCAGGCGCTGGCGGAGCATCCCGGCGTGGCATCCGCGGCCACCTTCTACCGGGACGCCGCCGCTAATCTGGTCGAGGGAGCGGACGCCAGCCGGGTGCGCATCACGCAGGTGTCGGATGCCTTCTTCCAGGTACTGGGCGCACCCATGCTGCTGGGGCCCGGTATTCGCCCGGGTGACGACGCAGCGGATCAGGCCGTACTGAGCTATCCCCTGTGGCAGCGCGCCTTCGGCGGCGAGCGGGATGTCATTGGCCGCACGCTGCGGCTCAACGGCCGGAGCTTCCGCGTGGCGGGCGTGGCCGTGCAGGGCGTGGACTTTCCGGCGGGCACGGAGCTGTGGCTCTCCGACCCGCCGATCGGTGAGTTCTTCGGCGGTGCGCTCGGGCCGGATGTGGTGGCGCGGCTCCGGCCCGGCTACGGGAGCAGTGTCACGGACGCCATGCGGTCCTACGCGGCGTCGACCCGGGAGGAGGCTGGACCGGAGTACGCCGACCGCATACGCGATCCGGTGCTGATCCCGGTGCGGAGCGAGCTCATGCAGGACGTTCGCCTGCCGCTGCTGGTGCTCTCCGCCGCGGCCGCCGCGCTCCTGCTGCTGGGGTGCGTGAACGTGGCGGGCGTGTCGCTGGCCCGGCTCTCCGTGCGCCGTGGCGAGCTGGCCATGCGGCGGGCGCTGGGTGCCAGTGGCGGGCGCATCTTCGGGCAGCTCATGGCGGAGCTGGGCGTGTTGGCGCTGGTGGCCGGCACGCTGAGCGTGCTGCTGGCGGCGGCCATGGTGCCGCTGCTGGTGGCGCTCCTGCCGGCCGCCACGCCGCGCCTGGACCAGATCCGGCCGGGCTTGTGGACGCTGGCCTTCACGGCCGCGGCCACCTGCGCGGCCGCGCTCCTGGCGGGCCTGCCCGCCGCCATCGCGGCCGCCCGGGGCGCGCGGAGCGCACCGCATCCCGACCGCGTGCGCCCGGACGACGTGGGCGGGTTGCGCTTCCAGGGGGTCCTGACCGGCGCGCAGGTGGCGCTGGCCGTGGCCCTCGTGGTGGTCGCCTCCCTGCTGGGCCGGAGCCTGGCCGAGCTGCGCGCCGTGCCGCTGGGCTACGACACGCGGGGCGTGCTCACGTTCCAGGTGCGGTTGCCGGACACCGCCTACCCCGACGGCGCCTCGCGCCAGACGTATGTCGAGACCGTGCGCGCACGCCTGGCGGCGCTTCCGGGCGTGGCGGCCGTGGGCGTCACGGACCGGCTGCCGCTCGCCGACGGCATGGGCATCGGCGGCCGGGTATGGCGCGCTGAGGCCGCCGCAGACACCGAAACGGGCATGACTCAGCTGGCGGTGAACGCCGGCTTCTTCGACGCCATGGGGATCGACCTGGTGGAGGGCAGGGCGTTTCAGCCCGGCGACGAGGAGAGCGGTGCGGTCATCGTGGCGCGCGAGCTGGCCCGCACGCTCTTCGGGGAGACGTCGGCGGTCGGCCAGAGGCTGGCCGTGCGCAGCTTCCGGACGCCGGAAAGCGTGCACGTGGTGGGCGTGGCCGGGGACGTTCGCCTGAGCGGCATGGACACGGAAGGCCACGCTCCGGTGATGTACGAGCCGCTTGCGGCGGCGCGCATAAGCTGGCCAGCGTTCGCCGTTCGCACCGCCGGTCCGCCCACCCGCCTGGCGCCGGAGGTGCGGGCCATCCTGGCGCAGATCGACCCGGCGGTACCGCCCTTCGACATCCGCACCACCGGGGACGCCGTGGCCGAATTGCTGGCGGCCCGCCGCGCAGTGGCGCTCCTGGCGGCGCTCTTCGGTGCGGCGGCGCTGCTACTGGCCGCGCTGGCCGTCTACGGCCTGCAGGCGCAGGGCGTGGCACGCCGCCAGCGGGAGCTCGGCATCCGCCTGGCACTCGGCGCCACCGCGGGTCAGATCCAGCGTTTCGTGGTTGCCAGGGGACTGGCCTGGACGGCGCTGGGCACGGTTGCTGGGCTGCTGCTCGGTCTGGGCGCCGCGCGGCTCCTGGAGGGGCTCCTCTTCGGCGTTGCGCCCCGCGACCCGCGCCACTTCGCCGCCGCCGCGCTCGCGGTATTCCTGGCGGCCGCGTTCGCCTCGTGGCTGCCGGCGCGGCGTGCGGGGCGAACCGATCCGCTGGGCACACTTCGCGGGGAGTAGGGCTGCATGTCCGGAGCATCGATCACTGCTCCGGACGCGGTTGCGCCGCGATCCGAAACACCTCCAACTCATCGACGTGGGGTGCGTACTCGGGATCGTTCCTGCCAGCCGCAAACCGCTCGCGGAAGCGGGCATGATAACCGGCGGCCGCGGCCGCATTGCCCATTGCCTCTGCCGCGCTCGCGGCAATGCCCAGATTCAGGAGATTATCCGGATCGCGGATGAGCGCCTCTTCTGCGTACAGGCGCGCATGCTCTGCGGCACCGTCGATCATCAGCAGATGCGCGATGTGATAGCGGGCGTGCGGGTTGAGCGCGTGGGTCTCCACCCGCTGGTAGGCCACGGCGGCGGCCGCGCGCAGCGTTGCGGCACGGGCGGTGTCCTGCGCATCTGCGGCGATCGCCTCGCGGTAGAGCGCATGCGCGCGGCCCAGCGCATCGCCGGGCGAATCGCCGCGCACATCCGCCACGATGAGCAGAGCGAACACCACCACGACCAGGTAGACGAACACGGCGGTTCCGGCCGCCACCGCCGTGCGGAGGGCGCTCGTCCGGAAGAAGTTCCGGGCGCCATAGAACAGCCAGACCACCAGTGCGATCATCGGCACTGCGTCCAGGTTGTTCCAGGGATCCGGCAGGCGGTCGAGCGACAGCACGAGCACCATGGCAAGAAACCCCACCGCGTGCGCGTGCAGTGCAAAAACGAGATGCTCGAGGTACAGCAGGCCTGAGCCGCGCAACAGCAGGCGCGTAAAGCCCGCGAACAGCGGGACGAGCGCGAAGAGGACGGCTGCCCCGTAATTCTGCACACCCTCGCCGAGTGTCATGCTGCTGGCGATCGCACGGACCTGGACATCGGCGTTCGCCGCCTCCGGAATCCCGGCTGACGGGTCGTCGGGCAGGAGGGCCGGCAATGCGAACATCAGCACCGATGCCAGCAGGTAAAGACGCACCGGCGCGGTCCAGCGCGCGCGCCGGCCGTCCACCCATTCGCGCGCGACCAGTCCCGGTCGCAGCAGCAGCGCGCGCAGCGTGCGCGGCAGCCGCGCCTCCCACGAGAACACATCGTCGGCCAACTCGATCAGCCAGTCCCGCAGTGTCAGACGTGACGTAACTTGACGCTGGCCACAGTCCGCGCAGTAGACGCCGACATCGGTAGCGTTGCAGTTCGGACAGCGGACGGCGGACGGCGCCGATTCGATTGTGATGGCCATGACCGCAAGATTGGATCGAAAGGCCCGCGTGTAAACAGGAATGAGTGTTACGGGGAGCAATCTTCGAACTGCGGGCCTGTGGATTTAGCAGCGGCCGCGGCAGCGCCGAGGACCAGCGCCACGGCGGCGAACGTGACGGGATCCGTGGGTCTGTAAGTGACGCCCCCCCAATACTTCCTCCGCGCCTCAACCGTGCGCGGCGGGCGCCTCCTCCTCCTCGGGCTGCATCCAGCCGTCCAGCAACTCCACCACCCGGTTGCCGTAGGATGCGTTCTCCTCCGAGTGGGTCACCTGGATGATGGTGGTGCCGTCATCATTGAGCTGCTTGAACAGCTCCATGATCTCCCGCCCCTGCGCCGAGTGCAGGTTGCCCGTGGGCTCGTCGGCCAGGATGAGCTTGGGGTTGGCCGCCACGGCCCGCGCCACGCCCACGAGTTGCTGCTGTCCGCCCGAGAGCTGGCTGGGGAAGAGGTCCTTCTTGCCGACGATGTTGAAGCGGTCGAGGATGTCGGCCACCGTGGCCGCGCGCTCCCCGCGGGGGACGTTCCGGTAGGAGAGGGGGATCTCCAGATTCTCGTAGACCGTCAGATTGTCCAGCAGGTGGTACTGTTGGAAGACGAAGCCGATGTAGCTCTTGTTCAGCTCGGCGCGCTGCTTCTGTCTCATGCGATGGACGGGCTGGTCCAGGAACCAGAACTCACCGCCCCAGTCGGCGTCCAGCATACCAAGGATGCCCAGGAGTGTGGACTTGCCGGCGCCGGAGGGCCCCATCACCGTCACGAAGTCGCCCTGCTTCACATGCAGGTCGATGCGGCGCAGCAGGTAGAGCTTGCCGGCCTTCGTGTCGATGGCCTTCTCGAGGTTGCGGAGCTTCAACATGCGGCGGTTCCTCGCGGTGGTCTCGGGTTCGTGCGGCCGGGTGGCCACGCCTTGACGATGGGGGACTGCACGGCCGGTGTAAAGTGCTTCCTTCCTGAACGCTGCCTCCGGGGATGGTCCCCGAATCTTTGCCGGGGGCTTGTCGGCATCGGTTTCTCGCGCGATCGTAGGTTGTGGACTCCTTTCTGCTCTTCCCGCTCTACGTGCTGGCCGTGCTCATGGCCGGCTTGGCCTCCGTACTCATGGTGCGTTGGGTGCTTGCGCGCCGCCGCGCCCAGCGACGGGTGGTGGAGCGGCCCAATTCCCACTACACCTCCGAGGGTGTGCGGCGCAACGAGACGCGCAGCCGCTGGCACGCCATCGATCGTGCGCGGCTCCACGAAATCAACCGCGGAGAGGTGGAGCGCCTGCTCGCCCGCGTGGACGCGGCGGGTCCGGAGTCACTGCGTGCGGACGAGCGCCGCTTCCTGGATTACCTGGTCGAACTCACCGGTGGGGCGCCGGACGACGCCGCCGGGAGCGATGCGGCGGGGCCCCGCGATCCGCCCCGGGGCACCGGCGGCGCCTCCGGTGCGCGCGCCCTGCCGGACTCAGGGGGCGGCTAGGGGCGGGGGCCCCCGGCCCGCGCTCCTGCCTCACGATCCCGAGCTGGCCGGGGAGTGACGACGTCCGTTACACCGTGCCTCGGGGCACCACCCACTCGACGGACTGGCCTGTGGCTATCGCAATCTGGTCGAAATGCGCGTCGTCATGCAGGACGACAAGACCCGCCGCCTCAGCCGCTGCCGCCACGATCAGATCCGGGATCGGCAACCGGTGTTGCCCCCTTCGCGCGAGCTCGCCCTGTACGTCCATCGCCCGGTTCAGCACCCCATCATCCACCGCGACTCGCTCATACGCCTGCGCCCGCCGGGAGCGAATTGTCCGATGATCCTTCGCATTCCGGGCGCTGTAGAGGATCTCCAGCTCGATGATCGCGCATGTTGCCGCCTGGCCCGCCTGGATCAACTGGTCCAGGCGTGCGCGCACCGACGCGTCCGGCATCCGGGCCAGCGCGCTCTTGTCCACCAGGTACCGTGCGCTCACGGGCCCCAGGCTCCTGCCATCACCTCAGGATCGTCCAGGTCCATGCCCTCCATCGTGCTCAGCGCCTCGACCTCACGCCGCCGCGCCGCGTCCCGGATCACTTCCAGGAACGCCTCCTCGACGGTCTCTCTCAACGTTGCCGTGCCCAGGATCCGGCGCACCTGCTCGAACAGCGCCTCGTTGATCTCCACCGTGGTCTTTCGGCTTGCCATATGCCCCCGATCACACTCGCTGGATATAAGGTATTGGCTCTGAGCTAAATCTAGTCGATAAATATCTCGCTATCAATCCTACTTTCCACGGTATTCCACCGCCGGCGGGGGCGCGCTTCGGCTACGCACCCCGAACCCGCTCGCTCTCCCCTTGACAAACGGAAGGACGCATCCCACCCTTCCTTTCGGAAACCGAAAGGAGCGACGAATGAGTCCGACCGGCAGGCAGCACCCTACCCCCGAGGAGGCCCGTGGCGGTGAGGTCATCAAGGGCACCCTGGACCTCCTCATCCTGCGCACCCTGCACGTGGGTCCCATGCACGGCTGGGGGATCACCGAGCTCATCGAGTCCGGCTCGGACAATCTCCTGTCCGTGAACCAGGGCTCCCTCTATCCCGCGCTCTACCGTCTCGTGCGCAAGGGGCTGCTCCGCTCGAAATGGCGGCAGACCGAAAACAATCGGCGGGCCCGCTACTACGAGCTCACCGCCGCGGGACGTGAGGCGCTCGGCCACGAGCGCGCCACCTGGGAGCGCCTCTCCCGCGGCGTGAACCTGGTGCTGGCGGGAGGCCCGGCATGCGAACTCTGAGGAGCCTCCGGGAACTGGCGCGTCGGCTGCGAGGGACGCTCGGGCGTCGTCGCCTGGAAAAGGAGATGGACGAGGAGCTCCGCTTCCACCTGGAGCGCCTCACCGAGCGGAATCTCCGCGCGGGGATGAGCCCGGCCGAGGCGCGGCGGCGGGCCCGCCTTACCTTCGGCAACCTGGAGGGCACACGGGAGCGGGGCAGGGACGAGCAGCGCAGCAGGCACCTGGAGATGCTGGGGCAGGACGTCCGCTACGCGCTCCGGCTGCTCCGGCGGAGCCCGGTCTTCACGGCGGCGGCGGTGCTCACGCTGGCGCTCGGGATCGGGCCGAGCACGGCCGTCTTCAGTGTGGTGGACGGGGTGCTGCTGCGGCCGCTGCCCTACCCGGAGCCGGAGCGGCTGGTGGCCATCGAGGCGCTGGGCTACAAGGGCGAGCTCCTCCACCTCCAGGAGCATGCCCGTACGCTGCGCGCGGAGGCGGTGGGGTGGCCCGAGTCCTTCGACCTCACCGGCCCGGGTGATCCGGAGCGGGTGGAGGGGGTGCGCGTCACGGCCGGGGCCTTCGACCTGCTGGGGGTAACCGCCGCCCCGGGGCGCACCTTCGCGGCGGGAGAGGATCGGGCGGGCGCCGAGCCGGTGGTGCTCCTGGCCCATGACTTCTGGGTGCGCCGCTTCGGCCGGGACCGCGCGGTGCTGGAGCGCACGCTGAGCGTGGACGGCGTGGCGCGGCGCGTGGTGGGGGTGCTCCCGCCGGGGCTCCACCACCCCTTCGCCGCGCCCGAGGTGGTCCTTCCCGTGACCATGAACCCCGCGGATGCCATCGAGATCTGGAGCCAGACGGCGGGCACGCTGGTGGCGCGTCTCCATCATGAAAGCGACGTCCAGTCCGCGACTCGCGAGCTGGCTTCCTTCCTCCCCGCCATGCGCGCTTCGTTCCCGTGGGACATGCCGCCGGACCACGGCAGCGGGCTGACCCTGACGCCGCTCCAGGAATTCATGGTGGGGGACGCGCGCCCGGGGCTCCTCCTCCTGGGGGCGGCGGTGGCCATGGTGCTGCTCATCGCGTGCGTGAACGTGGCGTCGCTCCTCCTGGCGCGGGGTGCCGCGCGGCGCGAGGAGGCGGCGCTCAGGGCGTCGCTGGGGGCCACACCGGCGCGGGTGCTCCGGCAGCACCTCACGGAGGCGCTGGTGCTGGCGGGGCTGGGCGCCGTGGCGGGCGTGGCGTTGGCCCGGGGGCTCCTGGCGCTCCTGCTGGTGTGGCTCCCCGCCGAGGTGCGGGTGGGCGCCATCGGCATCGACGCCAGGGTGCTCGGCGTCACCGCGCTGGCGTCGGTGGCGGCGGCGGTGGCCATCGGGGTGCTCCCGGCGCTGAAGGCCCGGGCGTTTGCCCTGCGGGCGGCGGTGGGCGCCCGGGGGCGGGGCGCCACGGGCTCCGGCCGCAGGCGCGCCGGCGGGTTGCTGGTGGCCACCGAGCTGGCCGCGGCCACCGTGCTGCTCCTCTCAGCGGGGCTGGTGCTCAAGGGCTTCGCCGGCCTCCTGGCCACGGATCCGGGCTTCCGCACCGAGGGGGTGGTGGCGGCCACCGTGTCCCCGCCGCTCTACCGCTACCCCTCGGATGACGCCCTGCGCGCCCTGCACGCGGACCTCCTCGAGGCGGCGGCTGCCCTGCCGGCGGCGGAGGCCGTGGCCCTCACCGATCGGGCGCCGTTCAGCGGGCGGCCCGGCGGGAGCGTCTTCGTCATCGAGGGCCGGCCCCATCCGGCGAGCAGCGGTGGCGGCTGGCCGTGGGCCGACCTGCGGGGCGGGGTGAGCCCCGCATACTTCGATGTGCTGGACATCCCGCTGGTGGCGGGTCGGACCTTCTCCACGGCGGATGGCGCGGGGACCGAGCGCGTGGCCGTCGTCAGCCGTCAGCTCGCCGCCAACTACTGGCCGGAGGGTGACGCCCTGGGCGCCCGCTTCACCTTCCCGGGGGACACGGTGGTCACAGAGGTGGTGGGCATCGTGGAGGACGTGCGGTGGGAGGATCTCACCGGTCCCATGCCCGGCGCGCTCTACCTCTCCATGGCGCAGTGGGTGAGTCGCGGCCCGGTGGACCTGCTCGTGGCCACCGATGCGGCACCGGCCGCGCTCCGTGCTTCGCTGCGCGCCGCCATCGACCGGGTGGACAACGCCACCACGCTGGCCGGGGTCGCGCCCCTGGGGTCGTGGGTCGGCGCCTCCATTCGGGAGCCCCGCTTTACGGCGTTGCTCCTCGGTGCCTTCGCCGCGGTGGCGCTCCTCCTGGGGGCTGTGGGCGTGTATGGCGTCATGGCCCAGGCTGTGGGGCAGCGCCGGCGGGAGTTCGGGGTGCGCATGGCGCTCGGGGCCTCCCGCGCGGGTGTGACCGGGATGGTGCTCCGCGAGGCGGGTGCGCTGGCCGTGGCCGGCGTGGGGGTGGGGACACTGGCCGGGCTCGCCGCGGGGCGTCTGCTCGCCGGGCATCTCCACGGCGTGGCGGCCACGGACCCGTTGGTGTTCGCGGCGGTGGCGGGGAGCCTTTGGGCGGTGGCCCTCACAGCGGCGTGGCTGCCGGCGCGGCGCGCGGCGCGGGTGGAGCCGGTGTTGGCGTTGCGGGGGGAGTGAGGGGATGCGCCGGGACCGGGGCGGACAGGCTCACGGATGGTCGGCCACCGCATGCCCGTTCCGGCGCCTCGCGCCCGCGGCCTGCCGCCTTTCGGATCCCGATGCACCTCGAATATGGCGGGGCGGCCGCGTGCCTGTCTTGAAGAAAACCCGGTTTTGAAGGAAAGCCGCCCGTTTCAGTCGGGGCGGCGCCGGCGCCGATAGCGTCCGGGGGTCCAGCCGGTGGCCTGCCGGAAGGTCCGCGTGAGGTGCGCCTGGTCCGCGAAGCCGGCGCGGAGGGCCAGCAGGGCAATGGGCTCGTCACCGTCCACGAGGCGCTCGGCCACCCACGCCACCCGGAGGCGCCGCACGTAGGTGCCGAGTGGGACGCCGTGCGCCGCGCGGAAGGCGGTGGCCAGCCGCGCGGGCTCCACCCCCGCCTCGGCGGCCACCTCCGTCACGGTGAGGCGCTCGCGGAAGCGGTCGTGGACCAGTTCCACCACCCGCCGCAGCCAGGCGGGGTCCGGCGGCGCGTGGCGCCGGCGTGGCTCCAGGCGCGCGGCCTCCACCAGCATGCCCAGCGCCAGCGCCTCCGCCGACAGGAGACTCAGGTCGTCACGCCGCCCCACCTCTCGCGCCAGCCGGCGCCCCAGCTGTTCCACCTCCGCGTGGCGGAAGTGGCTGATACGGTCCAGCACGGCGCCACAGGCGGCGTTGACGCCCGCGTCCGGATGGGGCTGGATCACGAGCACCCGCGCCCCGCCGGCGAAGAGATGGTTGGCGTGCTTTTCCCCGGCGGGCTCGGTGAAGGTGGTGCCGGGCGGGCAGGGCAGCGCCCGCCGGCGGATCGCCGCGCTGGTGAAGCGCAGATCGAACCCGCCCTCCAGGATGAGGGCGAAGGTGGTGCGCTCGTGGACGTGCGGCTCGAGGATCGTGGCTCCGGGGAAGCGCGCCACGGTCAGGAGGAAGCTGCCGGTGTCGGAGACGCTATGCGTCCTGCTGCCCATCTGGACGGGCTCGGCTCCCGCCAGCGAGCGACTGTGGGCCATGGATCCTCCCGCGGGTTCCGCGCAGGGGCTGCCGGTGCGCGCGCCGGGATGCCGTGTCGTGTCGGCGTCCGAACACGAGGTCCGGTCAGTTTCCCGCCATTCGACGTCACCCTCCCTGAGAACGCCCCAGCCGGCGGTGGGCTGCACAACGGAGGCCAGGCCATGGGGGACGGATCCTGTCACTCCTCCCGCAGCACCCCCGCCGGGTCCACACGCGTGGCCCGCCGGGCAGGAAGCAGTGCGCTCACCAGGGCCACGGCGGCAAGCAGTGCGGTGATGAAAGCAAAGGTCAGCGGATCGTCCGGCTGCACGCCGTACATGAAGCTGCCGACCAGGCGCGTGAGGGCCAGGGCCGCGATCACTCCGGCGCCCAGCCCGAGCGCAACCGGCGCCAGCATGGTCCGGATGACTGTAGCCAGGACGCGGCCGCGGCCTGCGCCCAGCGCCATGCGTATGCCGATCTCCCGGCGTGTGCGGCCGACCGTGAAGCTGACCACGCCGTAGATCCCGACGGCCGCCAGGAGCAGCGCCAGCGCGCCGAAGAGCGTCAGCAGCGTGGCGCCCATGCGTTGGGGCATGAGCACCTGGCCGAGCTGCTCGCGCAGCGTGCCCATGGACAGCAGCGGCACCTCCCGGTCCACCGCCCGCACCACGTCCTGGATGGCGTTCAGGAGGGGGTCCGTATCTCCGGCTGTACGGGCGAGCAGCGTGAGACGTTGCGGCGCGGGCCCCTGCGTGAGCGGCATGGTGACGAACGCCGTGCCGGGAGACTCCAGCCCGAACCACTCCATGTCCCGCGCGATCCCCACCACCCGCACTTCGCGTGAGCCCAGCTGGAAAGAGGAGCCCAGGGCGTCCCGATCGGGCCACCAACGGGCTGCCATGCTCTCATTGATGAGGGCCACCCAGCCACTCTCCCGGGTATCGGTGGGGAGCAGCCCGCGCCCGCGGACCACCGTGGCCCCGACAGCGTCGAAGAAGCCGGGTGTCACGAAGTTGTACTCGATGCGCAGATCCTCCCCCGCCGCTGGCTGGTAGCCAGGCACCTCGATGAAAGTGCCGAACCCGCCGGGTTCGAGGGGCGCTCGCATGGCCAGCGCCGTCGCCTGGACGCCGGGGAGCCCGGCCGTCCGAGCGAGGATGCGTTCCGACAGGGCGCGCGCCGGATCGCCATCGTACCCCGCCGCGCTCACGTCGAAGGTGGCCAGCGCCAAGCCATCGGGGTCGTAGCCCTTCTCCGTCCCCATGGCATTGCCAAGGGAGCGGAGGAAGAGGCCGGAGCCGACCAGCAGGATCAGGCAGAGGGCCACCTGCAACGCCACCAGGCCTGTGCGTAGTCCGCCACCCACGGAAGCGCCCCGCGCGCCGTCCTTCAGTGCGGAAACCACGTCCGCGCGCCCCCCCTGGAGTGCCGGAATGAGGCCGAAGAGGACGCCCGTCAGCACCGACAGCGCGAAGGCAAAGACCAGGAGGCGCCCGTCCAGCCCCGTATTGAGCTGGCTGATGGCCACGCCGCCGGGGAGGGCGAAGGCGGACAGGGCCCGGAAGAGCGCCCACGCCACCGCCAACCCGGCAGCCCCGCCGACCACCGCCAGCAGGACGGCCTCCGTGAGGAGCTGCCGGACGAGGCGTCCCCCGCCGGCTCCCAGCGCTACCCGAATGCCCATCTCCCTGCGCCGGGCGGTTGCGCGGGCCAACAGCAGGTTGGCCAGGTTGGCACAGGCCAGCAGCAGCGTGAAGCCCACCACGCCTGACAGCAGCATCACGAAGCGGGTCATGCCGGCGCCCGCGTTGGTGGGGCGCACATAGCCGTCGAGCGGGTCGACGGTGACGGAGCGACCCTCATTCAGGTCCGGGTAGTCGGCGGCCAGCTGCCCCGCGATGGTCTCGAGCTCACCCCGCACCTGCTCGACCGTGGTGCCGGGGGCCCGCCGTCCCACCGCACGGGCAATCCACCGCTGCGCCCGACTGTCGAGCAGCGATGCATCGCGGGCACGGCCGTCGAGCAGGGCCAGTGCGTCGGTCAGCGGGACGTAGACGTCGGGCGGCCCGCCCAGATCCACCCCACGGAAGCTCTCGGGCGCCACCCCCACCACCGTGAAGGAAGCGCCGTCGAGTCGGAGCGTCCTGCCCAGGATGCCCCGATCGCTGCCGAACCGGTCGCGCCAGAGCGCGTGGTCCAGCACCGCCACGGGGTCGGCGCCCCCGGCATCCTCGTCCGCCTGTTGGATGGGGCGGCCGAGCGCCATGGACACGCCCAGCACCTCGAAGAAGTTTCCCGAAATCAGGAACGCGCCCAGGACGTCGGCACCCTCGTCGGTGGAGATGCTCGTAGACGAAAAGGTGTACGCCGCCAGTCCGGCCAGGGTCGTGGAGCGCTCCCGATAGCTCAGGTAGTCGGGCCAGGAGAGCGTGCAGCGCGGGTCCCCGTTGCGGCAGGTGGTGTAGACCATGGCCAGCTCGGCGGGTGCGCGGACCGCCGGTTGGCGCAGCAGGGCGGCGTCGGCCACGCCGAAGATGGCCGTGGTGGCCCCGATGCCGAGGGCCAGAGTGGCCACAGCCGTGACCGTGAAGCCGGGGCGGCGTGCCAGCGCCCGGACAGCGAAGCGCACGTCCTGAACGATCGATTCAAACCGGTGCCTCCACGCGGCCCGCCGGGCGTGCCGCGTGCCGATGGCGCCCAGCTCCGATGCGATGCGCTCCCGGTCCCCGAAGCGCTCCCGGGCCCGGCGGAGCGCCTCCTCGGGCCGCACCCCTTCCACCTGCTGGATCTCCTTTGCGCGGAGTTCAAGGTAGAAGTCCAGCTCCTCCTCGATGGCCCGCTCCCGGTCCGCGCCGGGACCGTGGCCCCCGCCGCTCATGACGCACCTCCCGCCTCCAGCACCGCCCACACGGCGCGGGCGTGCGCCTCCCAACGCGCCCGCTCCGCCTCCATGTGTGCGCGCCCGTCGGCGGTAAGGGTGTAGAATTTGGCACGGCGGCCGGTGTCCGTCCTGCCCCAGCCGGCTTCGAGAAGGCCGCGCGCCTCCAGGCGGTGCAGGGCGGGGTAGAGCGCTCCCTCCTCCACCGCCAGGGCGTCCCCGCCCGCGGCGCGGATGGAGCGGCCGATGGCGTAGCCGTGGAGCTTCTGGCCCGCCAGGGTCTGGAGAACGAGCAGATCGAGCGTGCCGGTGAAGAGATTCGATCCGGACATGGTTCGTCGGGGTCCAGGGGGCGGAGGCGCGGCCCGTTCGGTGCTGGGCTCGCGGAGGTGTGAGCGGGCAACGGTCGTGCCTACACACCTTGCTGACTTAGGTATAAGCTACGTCGGTGATACCTAAGTGGTCAAGGGGTTTATCATGCCCGAACATCGACTTCGATCAGGGCGGGGGCGTGAGGAAGAGGTCTACCATGACCTCGAAGGCAGACTGGAGCGCCGGTCCGATGGTCTGGCCGGATACGTTCCCGAGCAGGACGAGCGAGGTGCCGGAGGGAGCATGACTCAGCATGAAGGCGGTGGCGCCGGCGCCGACGCCCTGGGCGCGGTACACGTCGCCGCCCCGCAGAAAGAGGGCGGCTGCCTGGGGGCGCAGGAGGGTGCCGTCGAAGAGCGCCACGCCGAAGCGTGCCAGATCCGGTGCGGTTGCCAGATAGGCCCCCGCCCCCCACTTGCAGCGGTTGTCCACCGCTTCTTCCGGAACCACGCCGGTCGCGGTCTCGACCAGCGGTGTAGCCAGGTCGGCGGGCGTCTCAGGAGCGTCGAGGCGCGTGCGACTCATGGCGGCCGGATCCAGTACCAGGTGGTCCATGAGTTCGGGGAAGGGCTCGCCCGCCGCCACCTCGAGCACGGCGCTCAGCAGGACGTACCCCCACGACGAGTAGGCCTCGGCTCCCGGATCCAGGGGGACCAGCGGGTCGTCGGCAAAGATCGGCAGAGCGTCATGGACCGTGGCGCAGGGGACCAGGCTGCGCGCCTCGCCTGCCCGGTAGTGCCGGATGCCGGCCTCATGGTTGGCCAGCCCCATCACGGTCACGGGCCGGTTCTTGACCGGGAAGGAGGGAAGGTAGCGCTGGACGGGGGCTGCGGGATCGAGGCGCCCCGTCTCCATGAGACGGGCGCCGGCCGCGGCCGTCATGGCCTTGGTGAGGCTGTAGACGCGGAAGAGGGTCAGCTCCGGATCAACCGGCCGGCGCCCCGCTTCGTCGGCGTTGCCGAGGCCCTCGACCCAGAGCGCCGAGGGGCCACGGTGCACCACGACGGCAATGCCCGCGCCCCGCTCGGCGATCGGGCGCAGGAGCGAGCGGACGGAGTCGATCGCGCTCCCGTAGGCCTCCGCCGCCACGACGGTGCGAACGGGCACGTCGGTCGTCGCGGTCGGAACACGCGGGCCGCACGCGGTCGCGACCAGCCCCAGGGAGGTGAGGATGGAGAGTGAGCGATTCATGTCAGCAGGATCCAGAGGGAAGGGAGGATCAGGAACACGCCGCAGGCTATCAGCCCACGCATCGACGCGCCGGACAGGTGGACCAGAGCGGGTCCGATCAGCCGGTTGGCGAACGGCCGCCACCTCATGCCAGCCAGCCCCAGTACGGTCCACCAGGCTGCGGTGAAGACCGCCACGAGGCCCGCGATCCACCTCCAGTACGAGGGGTCTCTGGTACCGGGGATCGGTGGCGCGCCGGGATTGGCCCAGCCATCGAGGAAGCCACCGATCTGGGCACTCGACCAGACCGCCACCGCGGGTGCCGCGAGCAGCAGGACCAGGACCGCCAGGACCGTGAGCGTCCAGTAGGTCCGGAGGACCAGCTCGCCGAGCTCGGAGGACGCCCGATCTCCGGCCATGAGGGCCACGCGCGCCACAGCCCCTCCCGCGGCCAGGAGCGCCATCCCTGGAACGGGTCGTTCGAAGGTGGCCAGGAGTAGCCCCACGAGGCCGAGTGCGATCACCACCATGAGGGCCGTGGGGGCTCCCCGAGGCGGCGCGGCTTCCGCGCCGGCGAGGCGGGGCCCGCCCTCCCACCGCCCGGGCGTACCCAGCCGCTCCAGCACCTGGGCGAGGCGCTCCGCCGTGATCGGTGCGCCCGGATCCTCGTCGGCCAGTTCGGCCTCGACGTGCTCCCGTATGCCTGCCGCCACGTCGTCGGCGTCCACGTCGTCCCGGGCCGCCGCAACCCGCCGCACCTCGTCCAGGTACCTTTCCAGGTGGTCCCGTGCCCTGTCAGTCAGCGCTATCATCACCCCTGAGTTCCTCCACTCCGCCGGTCATTGCCGCCCAGATCGCGTTCATGCGCTCCAGGGTCGCTTCGCCCACCGGGGTCAGGCGGTAGTACTTGCGCGCGGGCCCCTCCGGAGACGGCTCGAGCGAGGACTCGACCAGCCGCTCGCGCTGGAGCCGGCTCATGATCGGATAGATCGTCCCCTCGCCGATCACCAGTCCGCGCACGCGCCGCAGGCGCTTCACGATCTCGTAGCCGTAGAGCCGCTCATCGCGGATGGCGTTGAGCACCGCGAGTTCCAGGACACCCTTCCGGGCCTGCGTGGTCCAGTTCTCCGCAAATTCCTCGTTCACGAATCCACTATAGTGCAATGACAGGTAGCTGGCAATGGGCAGGCGCTGAACACGGGGTCCCTTGCCTCTAAAGATCTATAAGACTATATCTTTACCATGACGGCGACGAGAACCCCGGCAGGCACGGCCCCGTCCACCCTGGTGGCCCGACTGCGCGACGCGCTGGACCGCGACGACCCGGTTCCGCTCTACCATCAGGTGGCGTCGGTGCTGCGGTGGGAGATCGGGCTCGGCCGTGCGGCGGTCGGGGAGCCGCTGCCACCGATCCGGTGGCTGTCGGAGGCGATCGGTGTGAACTACCACACGGTGCGGCGCGCGTATACGGCGCTGGCGGAGGAAGGGGTGGCGGAGCCGATGCGAGGGGTGGGAACCGTGGTGCGGGGTCGTCCGACGCGGGTGGCGTGGCGGCCCGTGGGCGCGCCGGGAACAGGGCCTGCGCCCGGGCCGGGCGCGGCCGGTCCCGGCTGCGCCGCGGGTGGCCGGGTGGTGGTGGTCGAGTGCAACATGACGCAGGCGGCGGCGCTGGCGCGGCAGGTGGCCTGTGCGAGCGGGGTGGTGACGGTGCCGTGGCTGCTGGAGGGGTACGGCGAACCGCCGGCGGGCCTGCTCCTGGGGACGACGTTCCACGAGCTGGAGATGCGCCGGCTGTGGCCGCAGCGCGAAGCGGGGATACGGGCATTGCGGCTAGAGCTGGACCCGGAGGCGGGGGATGTGGTGCGCCGCATCGCGGCGTCGCTGGGCGTGAGGCGAGTGGTGATGGTGGAGCGGGACGTGGGTACCGCGGAGTCGATTTCGGCCGAGCTGCGGGAGGCGCTGGCCGGCGCGCCGCTGGCGGTCGAGCGGATTGCGTCGCCGGCGCTGCGGCCGGCCGACGTCCCGGACGCGCTGGTGGTCTACGCGCCGCGCGTGTGGGACGGGCTGGCATGGCGCGAGCGATCGGACCCGCGGGCCATGACGCTCCGCATGCCTTTCCCCGCCGGGGAGCTTGCT
>JBBDRO010000017.1:20523-36230 GCA_040905425.1 Gemmatimonadota bacterium
TGTTCGGCGAGCCCGCGAGCTACGGGTTCGGCTGGTTCGTGGCCCGCTACGCCGGCCGGACGCTGCTCACGCACGGCGGTGGGATCGAGGGCTACTCGGCCAACCTGTACCATTTCCCGGAGGAGCAGCTTACGATCGTGGTGCTGGCCAACGTAAAGGGCCGCGACGACGGCGTGGCTCCGGTCGATCCGCTCGCCCGGCGTATCGCCGACGCGTGCCTTGCCCGGGACGCCTGTCGTGTCGATCCGGAGCACGCGCGGCTCCGGCGCGAGATCTCCACCGCGAACCGGGCCTTCTCAGCCGCCTACCTGGTGGGCGACACTGCCGCGATCCGCGCGCTGTATGCGTCCGAGGCGCTGGCGCTCATGGGCGGCGCCCGCACCGTGATCGGCGCGCGGCCGGTGGCCCGGCTGTTCGAGCCACCGACCCGCAACCGTCGCATCGCCCACGCGCTCTATACCGAGCGGCTCGTGGACCATGGCGGCGCGGTGGTCGAGGTCGGTACATGGTTCGATCAATGGCAGAACCTGGCCACGGGCGAGACGGGCGCGGCGACGGGCAGGTATACGCTCACGTGGGTGACCGATGACGGGGGTCGGCGGCGGATCGCGGTGGATGCGTGGGTGCCGGCGGACGACTCTTGAGTTTCGGGCGGGGTTGCCGCCAGCTTGAGGCATGGCAACGCTGACCCGGACCCCTCAGGGGACCCGCGCCTGCCCGAACTGCGGCGCGCTCGCTCCCCATGATTACTGCCCCCGCTGCGGTCAGGAGCAGTCCGAGGAAGCGGTACCCGCCATCAGCCAGTGGATCCGTGAGGCGCTGGACGAGTTGCTCCTGGTGGAGGCGCGGCTGCCGCGCACGCTGAAGAGGCTCTTCTGGCCGCCGGGCGAGCTGTGGGCGGAGTGGCGCCGTGGCCGCCGTGCCTCGTACGTCAGCCCGCTCAGGACCTACCTCCTGGCGGCGATCCCTTTCTTCCTCCTGGTGTCGACGGTGGAGTATCAACCGGTCGGAGGCAACCTGTTCCACATCATCGTGGAGGGGGTGTACTACGGCGCTGCGCCGGAGCGTATCCGCGTCGAGGTCCCTGATGTCCCGGTGATGGCTCCGCTCCCCGATTCGGTGCGGAATGACAGCGTCCAGGTCGCGTCCTGGCGCGCGGAGTTCGAGCGCCGGCGCGCGCTGCGCCAATCGTATCGGGAAGCGTTGCAGCGTCGCCTGGCCGAAGGCGCCCGCCGGGTTGCGGAGCTGTTGCCGGTCCTGGTGGGCGTGATCATGGTCCCATGGCTCGCCCTGCTGCTGGGTTTCGACCCGCGCCGCAACGAGCGCTTCGCCTCGAGGCTCGTCGGCTCGCTCCACATTCACGCGGTGGGCTACGTGTTCGCGATGCTGGCCTGGCCGCTCGGGTTTGCTGTTCCGGCGGGGCTGCTGGCCGCGACGATCTATCTCGGGCTCGCCACCTATCGCGTCGGCCCCGATGCCGCGGCGGGTGCGGTGGTCCGCGTAGTGATAACCCCGGTTTCCTACGTGGTCTGCTTCCTGGCCACGTACGTGGGCCTGGTCTACGCGCTGATGCGTTTCGCGCCAGGGTGGGTGTTCAATGTCTGACAAGTAGCCCATTGGCCGGGCCTCGCACCGCGCGCGGGGTA
Organism: Gemmatimonadota bacterium; assembly: GCA_040905425.1. Lineage (GTDB taxonomy): Bacteria > Gemmatimonadota > Gemmatimonadetes > Longimicrobiales > RSA9 > JBBDRO01. The sequence continues at coordinate 22,170 of JBBDRO010000017.1, forward strand.
TGCTGGTGAGCCTGCGCCGCGAGCAGTGGCACGGGCGTCAGTCCCTGCGGAAGTGCAGCCGGATCTCACGGAGTACGTCGTCCGGCCTCTCGATGAACGGGAAATGCCCGGCGTTGTCGAGCACCACCAGCCTTACATTGGGCAGTGCGCTCGCGAGGGCCTCACCGCCGATGCGCGCGCCGACCTCGTCGGCTCCGTATATGATGAGCGTCGGTACGGCAACGCGCGCGAGCGCCGCACGCACGTCGTACGTCAGCAGGTCCGGCAGCATGTAGCCGAACTGGCGGCTGCGCCGGTCGTAGTCCGGCTCGACGTGGAAACGCAGCACCGCGGCGAGCGCGGGATCATGAAACTGCGAACGGAACGAGTGCCGCAGCACCGCCTCGACGGCGGCCGGCTCGCGCGCGACGAAGGCGGACGTAGTGCGCAGAGCGCCGGCACCCGCGGTATCGGTCGGCGTCAGCAACGCCGCCTGTGCGGCCTGCTCCTCCTGCCACTGTGCTGATGACGGCGGCATCGGGCTGATCAGCACCATGCTGCGCAGCCGCTCCGGGTGGGTGGCCGCGTACTTCATTGCGAGCAGCCCGCCCCACGAGTGCGCGATCAGGTGCACGCGCTCCGCGTCGGCCGCCGCACGCAGCGCCTCGATGTCCTCGACGAACGTGTGGAGCCGGACTGACGCGCTGTCCACCGCGCCCGCCGATCGGCCGCTCAGTCGCTGGTCGTAGAAGATCAGTTCCAGCTGGTCGCCGAGCGCGGCAAGGTGTGGCCGCAGGTAGCCGTGATCGAGGATCGGGCCGCCGTGCACGACGATCGCCGGCTCGCCCCTGCCCTCGCGGTGCACGAACAGACGCGTGCCGTTGATGGCCACGAGTCCATCATTGCCGGCCATCAGTCCGCCGCCCGGCGACCCGGCTGCGGCCACGTTGCCTGACTCCGTTCGCGGCGTGCTCACGCCCGCGCAGCCGGCCAGTGCACCGGCCAGCACTGCCATGAACAATGCTGCGCCCGGCAAGGGAGATCGCGTCACCGCCGGCTCCGACGCGCGGACGTTGCCACCGACAACGATTGCGGAATCCACACGCGCAATTCGTCGATATCCTCGAGCAGGTCCGCCGGAAGCTCATAGTACTGCATCGTGCGGTCGTCATCGTACGGCCGGAACGCGGCCATGCCCGCGCTCTCGAAATCCCCGCGGTTCGTGTCGTCGACCTTCAGGTAGAGCGCGTCGTCGGCGATCAGGGCGAAGAACAGGCCGTCCGAGTAGATACCGACGCCGCCGAACATGCTGCGCGACGTGACCGGCACAGCCCGGCCGAGCTGCTCCAGCACGAACGCACGGTACTCCGCGGATACGGGGATGCCGCCCCTCCTGGTGATGTGCAGGACGCCGGTGGAATCCTACGTTCCCGGGATCCTGACAGGACCCGGCGTCGGCGCTCCTCCATGATCGAGACCGGGCCCGCGCCGCGCAATGCCCCGGCTCGATGCGCCATGGCGCAAAGCGTCCGACCGCGGGTTGGAACTACCGGCGACCGGCGGGAGTAGCTATGCCACGCACACGCCGGTCCCCCGACCTCTTTCGGAGACTCTCGATGACGAGCACGATCCGGCCGCTCTGCGCGGCCCTGCTGTTTCTGTTGGCGGGCCTTGCCCTCCCCGCCCATTCCCAGGAGGCCCGCACCTCCCACCAGCAGGTCATCTCCGCCAACCCGTTCGGCCTCCTGCTGGAGTTCTTCAACGCGGAGTACGAGCGAGGGGTGAGCAGGACCGGTACCATGGGGGTGGGAGGATCCTTCGCCTCCTATGAAGACGAGCTGACGGACCGCGACGAACGCTACTTCAACGTGGACGCTTTCTATCGCTACTACCCCCAGGGCACCGTCTTTTCGGGGTGGAACTTCGGCGTCAAGCTGGGCGAGGGGGAGATCGACGTGATCCCCACGATCCGTCTGGTGAACGTGGGCTTCAAGTTCTGAGCGCCCCCCCGCGGCTACATCATGATCATCACGCCGCCGCCGCTGCTGCCGAAGCGCGGGTTCACCACGTTGTTGAAGATGGAGCCGAAGCGGTAGCTCACGCCGAAGAACATGTGGTAGTTGTACCCGGTGGCCAGCTGGCGCTGACGGAGCAGGATCTCCTCCTCGGTGAGGTTGCGCGCGGGCAGGGATAGCTGATCCCGGACCCGCGTGTAGCTGCCGTTCACGTTGAAGGAGAAGCCGCGGAACAGGCGCACGCTGGTGCCGCCCCCGATGCCCGCGCTGTACTTCTGGGTGTCGTGAAGGTACTGGGAAGCGTTCAGGGAAATATTGGCGCTGCCCCACGGCTGGCGTGTGCTGTAGGCAAAGATCAGGTCGTGCAGCGGACGCGTCTCCTCCTCCTGCCCGTAGAGCGTGACCTCCCGGTAGTCGGCGTAGGCCGGCCCCGCGGCGTAGCGCAGGATGAGGCTCCGGCGCGTGTCCTCGGCGTAGGGGAAGAAGTTGTACTCGACGGCGGGCATGAGCGAGAGCTGCAACTCCGTGTTGCCGTAGGTGGACATGCTGGCCACCGCCCGCCCGCCGATCGAGAACTGCGGCCCCACGCTCTTCACGATCAGCGTGTTCGCGCTGTAGCTCCGGCGGATGGAGAGGGTCTCGATCTGCTCGCCGTTGATCTCGTACTGGAACTGCGATTCGGAGTAGCTACCGCTCAGCCGCGAGCTCACCTTCCAGTCCTCGGTGGTGCGGTTCGCGGACAGGCTCGTGGAGAAGCTGCCGGAGGACTGCTTTGACTCGCCGAAGGTGCTGCCGTTCAGCGAGACCGAGAACGTCCAGAAATTCCAGGGATCGTTCTGCGGTGTGGGCGCTGTGGGCGCGGCGCCCGCCTCCCCGGCCGCCGCGGCGGGTGGCGTATGGGTCACGTCCAGCTCCGCCGCCATGTCCGTGCCGGCCACGAAGGGCACCAGCCCGAGCTTGATCGTGCGTGTCAGGCCCCGCCGCCGGGTGTCCGGCGTGTCCTCGGAGGTGGCCACGTAGCTGAGGGTGTCGGTGCGGCCCTCGAAATCACGCAGGCCGATGAATTCCAGCGTGAAGGCCAGGCCGCCCCCGCCGGTGCCCTGCTGGGTGGTGAGCACGTGCACGTCCGCGTCCGCGCGGTCCCGCATGTAGTCCACCCACGTCAGCTCCGTGCGCAGGAAGTCACTGTCGCAGTACGCGCAGTCCACGTAGACGCGGAGGCGCTCCGCATCGGTCTGGGCGGCGAGCGGCGCGGCGGCGGCGCCGGCCAGCGGGAGGCACAACATGCCGAGCAGGGCGGTTGGGAAGCGCATCATGGCTTTCCTCGATGGGGTGGTTGGGGGGCGGACGCACTTTGGACGCCGCTGGCGGGTCATGCGTTGCCCGGAGGCGCGCGGATGGCCGTCCAGAAAAGGCGGTGACACAGGACCATCGGCCCAAACTAGCCGGGTAGTACATCACGCCGCTCATTTTCGTTCCCCCACCCGGATGGCGGCCCGCCAGCTTGCTCTACCGTGCCGGTGCCGTCCATGCCCGCGCCCACAGGAGGCCCGGCCCCGGGGCGTTGTAGCTGCCCCCCGGGAAGGCTATCGTTGATCTCCGTTAATGATGGTGGTATCGTAGGGGAGAATCCGTCCGCGGGAGGAGGGGATGGGGGACGCAGGGTCGAGCATGACCGTGCCAGGGTGCGGCCGCTGTGAGCGCTACGCCTGCCGGGCGGGGCGCGCCGAGGCGGCGCCTGATGATTGCCCCATGTGGGGGCCGTTTCCCGCCTTCGATACGCTCTATCAGGACCGCGCCCTGCGCCAGCTTGCCTACCAGGCCACGCTGGTGGAGGGTGAAGGCTACGGGCGCTGGACACGCCTCGACGAGGTGGTCGAGCTGGCGGCCCGCCTGGGCGTCTCCCACGTGGGCATCGGCTACTGCCCGGACATGTGGCGCGAGGCCACGCTGCGGCGGCTGCGCACACCGGCGGTCTTCGTGGTGGCCAAGGACCGGGTGCTTGCCCACAACTCCGCGGCCGCGCTCTACGCCACCGAGGACCACGCATACCAGCCGCCCGCGCGCACCGTACCCTTCGCGAGCCCAATCCACGCCGCCGGCCGCAGCCCCTCCGGCGGGTCCGCATACCACGGGAGGTAACATGGCAGGCATCGTTGGCTACGGCGCCTACATTCCGCGCAACCGCATCACCGCGGATGAGATCGCCCGCCAGTGGGGCAAGGATCCCGACAGCATCCGGGGCGGGCTCCTGCTCCAGGAGAAATCCGTGCCGGGGCTGGACGAGGATACCATCACCATTTCCGTGGCGGCGGGGCTGCACGCCCTGGAGCGCGCGGGCTTGGACCCGCAGCGGGTGGGGGCCCTCTACATCGGCTCCGAGTCCCACCCCTACGCCGTGAAGCCCAGCGGCACCGTGGTGGCGGAGGCGCTGGACATCGGCCCGGAGGTGCACGTGGCGGACTTCGAGTTCGCCTGCAAGGCGGGCACGGAGGCCATGTTCGTGGCGCTGGGGCTGGTGGAGTCCGGGCGGATGGAGTACGCCATGGCCATCGGCGCCGACACCTCGCAGGGGGCGCCGGGGGACGCCCTGGAGTTCTCCGCGTCCGCCGGCGGGACGGCCTACATCTTCGGCCGCGAGGAGCTCATGGCCGAGGTGGTGGACGCGGTCAGCTATACCACGGACACGCCTGATTTCTGGCGTCGGGAAGGCGCCTTCTATCCGCGCCACGGCGGTCGCTTCACCGGGGAGCCCGCCTACTTCCAGCACGTGCTCAGCGCCAGCCGGCTCATCCTGGAGCGGACGGGGCTCAAGGCGGCCGATTTCCGCTACGCCGTGTTCCACATGCCCAACGGCAAGTTCCCCCTGTCGGCGGGGAAGCAACTGGGCTTCACCCGCGAGCAGCTGGAGCCCGGGTGGATCGTGCCCACCATGGGCAACACCTATTCGGGTAGCTCGCCCACCGGGCTGGCGGCCACGCTGGACGTGGTGGAGGCGGACCAGCTCGTCCTCATCACCTCCTTCGGCTCGGGCGCCGCCAGCGACTCGTTCGTTCTGCGCACCACGGAGCTGCTGGTGGAGCGGCGCGGCCGCGCACCCGGCGTGCGCGCGATGCTGGACGGGCCTCGTCGCTACCTGACTTATGGAGAGTATGTGAAGGTGCGCGAGAAGATCCGCATGAACGACTGACCGGCGCGGCCGGCCCACGACAAGCGCGCCGCAGCCCGCGGCGCGCCGGAGCGGACAAGGAGGCGATATGCGGGACGTGGCCATGGTGGGGGCGGGGATGACGCACTTCGGGGAGCTCTGGAACCTGAGTCTGCGGGAGCTCTTCGCGGAGGCGGCGCTGGCCGCGCTGGAGAGCGCGGGCGCCGATCACCTGGACGGCCTCTGGGTGGGCAACATGTCGGCGGGGCAGTTCGTGGGGCAGGAGCACATCGGCCCCATGCTGGTGGAGCAGCTGGGCATGAGCGGTGTGCCCGCCACCCGCGTGGAGTCGGCGTGCGCCTCCGGCGGCATGGCGCTGCGGGCGGCGTGGCTGGAGGTGGCCTCGGGGCAGAGTGAGATCGTCATGGCCGCCGGCGTGGAGAAGATGAATGACGGCGCGGACGTGACCGCCGTGCTGGCCTCCGCCGCGGACCAGGAGGCGGAGGTCTACCATGGCATCACCTTCCCCGGCCTCTATGCCATGATTGCTCGGGCACACATGGCGGCGCACGGCACCACGGAGGAGGACATGGCGTGGGTGGCGGTGAAGAACCACCGGCACGGCGCGCTGAATCCCCACGCCCAGTTCCGCCGGGAGATCACGGTGGAGGACGTCCTCGGCTCGAGCCTTGTGGCCGAGCCGCTGCGCCTGCTCAACTGTTCTCCGGTAAGCGACGGCGCCGCCGCCGTGCTCCTCGTGCCGCTGACGCGGGCCCACGAATTCACCGATCGTCCGGTGCGCATTCTGGGCAGCGGGGCGGCCACCGCCGCCATGGCGCTTGCGGACCGGGCGGATCCGGCCACGCTCGACGCCGTGATGACTTCGGCCTCGCGCGCCTACCGCATGGCCGGCATCCAACCCGCGCAGATCGACGTGGCGGAGGTGCACGACTGCTTTTCCATTGCCGAGATCTGCTGCACGGGCGCCATGGGCCTCACGGACGGCTGCAACCCGGCCCATGCGGCGCGCAGCGGTTTCACGGCGCTGGGGGGACGCCGGCCGGTGAACACCAGCGGCGGCCTCAAGGCCAAGGGGCACCCGGTGGGCGCCACGGGGGTGGCCCAGGCCATCGAGATCTTCGAACAGCTGCGGGGCGAGGCCGGCGATCGCCAGGTGCCCGACGCCCACATCGGCGCCACCCAGAACATGGGCGGCTCCGGTGCCAGCTCCGTGGTCCACGTCTTCGCGAGGGGGTGAGCATGCCCAGCCCGAGATACTGGCGCGAGATCCCGGCCCGCTACCGGCTGGAGGGCGCACGCTGCAAGGCGTGCGAGCGGGTGGTGTACCCCGCCCGCAGCGTCTGCCCCCACTGCCGAGGCAGGGCGCTGGAGCCGATGCGGCTGTCGCGCCGCGGGCGCGTGGTGACCGCCACGGTGATCCACGCGGCGCCCGATGACTTCTCCGCCGAGGCCCCCTATGCCATGGCCCTCGTGGAGACGCCTGAGGGGGGGCGTCTCATGGTCCAGGTGGTGGACTGCGAACCGGGGGAGGTGGGGCCGGGGATGGAGGTGAGCCTGGCGTTCCGCCTCATCCGCCGGGAGGGTCACGGCGGCATCCTCTGCTACGGGCACAAAGGTGTGCCGTTGGAGGACGGAACATGAGCCTACCTGAGCACGGCCAACCCACCGCGCCCGGAGCGGAAGGCGCACCGGTGAGCGCGTTCGTGGAGGTGCCGGTCATGGCGCGCGTCCGCCAGGATCACTACCGCGCTTACGGGCAGGAGGCAGAACGCAGAGGCGTTTCCGTCCGCGAGCTCATCGAGCAGACGGTGAACTGCCTGCTGGACGAGCTGGAGCGGGAGGAGAACGAGTGCCAGGAGGCGCTCCGGGCGGCGCTGCACCCCGCGGTAGCGGGGCGGGGTGGTGGCGCTCCGCCGCCGGGCCCGGAGCGCTGACGCGGTTGGCCCCTGTCGGCCGCCTATACCGGGCGGCGGTCGCTTGGCCGTCGGCCATCCGCGCCGCCCGGCGGCCCCTCCGCCGTCAACCGCCGTCGCCCGCCGGCTGCCACGCCCGGGTGACGGCGGCGGTGAGACCCGCGCGGGCGCGCGCGCCGGTGGCCTTGTCCACGCCGTAGAGAGACAGCCAGATGCCGCAGTGCCACTGCTCGCCCCCCGGCTCGAACTCCACGAACAGCAGTCCGTCCCCCAACTCCGCGACCGTGCACGCGAAGTGATGCGGCGCCCGCACGATGAACGCCGTGCCCGTGAGCGTGCCCAGCCCCGGCAGCTCGAGCGTGCACGCCTCCCCCTCCGCCAGCGGCCGCACCCGGAACACCTCGCCGAGCAGACGCTCCCACGCCTGTCCGCGCGGCATGCCGGGCGGACGCCGCTCGGCCACCATGGTCCTGGGTTCGTCCGGGTGGCGTTCCAGGTAGTGGCGCAGGTTGGCCAGGAAGTACGTCCAGCCGCCGTCCACTGAGGTGATGTACTCGTCCCAGTCCGCGTCGGGGCCGAAGCCCGACTGGACGAGCCGGACGGTGGTGGCCCCGCCCCCCGCGGCGGCGATCTCGAACTCCACGGCTATACGCACCGGCGGCTCGCCGGGATGCTCCTCCGTCCAACCGAAGCGCTCGTGCGGATCCCAGACGTGAATGGGCGCGGTGCCCTCCATGCCCTGACCCCACGACAGGGTGATCGTCCCGCCCTGGCCCGGCTCCACCCGCGCCACGGGCGGGAACCAGCGCATGAGCTCCTCGGGGTCCGTGAGGGCCCGCCACACGCGCTCCGGGGGCGCATCGACGGTGATCTCCTTGACCACGCGCCGGCCCGCGGCGCTCACTGGCGGCTCCGGCGGTGGATCACCTCCACCATGGTGAGGGGGCCCTGCCCGCCGGTGTGCGCCTCGTCGGTGAAGACCGTGCGGAAGGCGTAGCGGTCGGCGTCCAGCCACTGCAGTTCGAAGCGGTACTCCTGGGTGTGGCCGAGGAGCGGGTTCGCGTCCGTGCCCGGCATGCTGGCCTGGCGGCGCTCGGCGTCGTAGGCACCGCGGCCCGTGACGAAGTAGGTGCCCCAGGTGTCGAAGCCCACGGTGACGTAGTGGCCGCTGCGCAGATCCACGCCGATGAGGGTGAGGGCCTCCGTGGCGTAGACACCCTCACCCGAGCGCGCGCGGGACTCCAGGAAGCGGCCGCCCAGGATCATGCGGTTCTCCGCCGTACCCTCCAGCACCGTCACCTCGGCGCCGTGCGCCGGGCGGATGCGCACCTCCTGGGTCCAGACACCCTCCAGCGCCGCCAGCCGGGCATGCGCTTCACCGGGCGTGTTGGCCTGGAGCATCTGCGCCTGCATGCGGGCCACGACGCTGTCGGGCGGCTGCTGGGCAGCGGCGTTCGCTAGGTCCGGACCGGCAACAAGCAGGAGGAGCGCGGCAGAGCTTGCCGCAGCGCAGCGCGCGGAGCGCGCGCGTGGGCGGCAGCGGGGACGTCGCTTCATGATTCACCTCGGGTGGATGGCGTGGTGGGATGCCCGGTCAGGGCAAAGCGGAAGGTGCGGCCGTCGGCGGCGCAGGGCGTGTGGTAGCGAGCCGTGAGGTCGGCCAGCGCGCGGGTGAGCTCGGCGGCGAAGGCCTGCTGGTCGGCCGGGCAGGCAAAGCGCACCTCGGTCTCCAGGGTGAGCGTGGCCAGCTTCTTCCCGGCGGCCTCGGCGCGCTCCCGGAGCGTGCTCACCTCGGCCATCGTGCGCGCGGCCGTGGCCACCGCGTAGGCGCTCGAGAAGCGGTCCTCCAGCTGCTCCGGGCGGAGCTGCAGCTCGCGTACGGCCGCGGGCGAGATGACGAAGTGGCGGGCGCTGCTCTGCAGCAGCGTCTCCGTCATGTTGCCCGCGGGCCGCTCGCCCACACGGCGCAGCAGGCCCTGATCTTCCAGGATGCGCACGTGGTAGCCCAGGCGCTGGCGCGGCACCCGGAGCGCGCGTGCCACACCCGCGGCGGAATCCGGCTCACGGAGGCGCAGCAGGATGCGCCGGCGCAGGGGCTGAAGGAGGGAGGCCGCCGCCGCTTCATCCTGGATGACTCGCACCGTTGTCTGGCTCATGCAACGCTCCTCTGGATCCGGCCGTTGATGACCCAACATGGGTATTGACAGATAATTCTGTCAAGGGTCCTGTGCGGAGAACCACCACGCCACAATCCGGGGATTCCCAGCTTCGGCGCGGGCGGGGGGGTGCTATACTGCGCCCGGATCGGCACATTCGCTGTGCATGGCACCGCGCACGCACTCCATGACTCGCGCTGTTAGAGGAGCTCCATGAGCAAGTCCCCCCCCATCATCTACACGTGGACCGATGAGGCCCCGGCACTGGCCACGCACGCGCTGCTGCCGGTGATCCGCGCCTTCGCTGGGGCCACCGGCGTGCCCGTGGAGACCCGGGACATCTCTCTGGCCGGCCGCATCCTGGCGCTCTTCCCGGACGTGCTGCCGGAGGAACAGCGGGTCAGCGATGACCTGGCCGAGCTGGGCCGCCTGGTGGACACGCCCGCAGCCAACGTCATCAAGCTGCCCAACGTGAGCGCCAGCATGCCACAGATGAAGGCGTGCATCGCGGAGCTGCAGGCGCTGGGCTGTCCGCTGCCCGACTACCCGGATGAGGCCACGACCGAGGAGGCGCGGGCCATCCAGGCGCGCTACGATCGCGCCAAGGGCAGCGCCGTGAACCCGGTGCTGCGCCAGGGCAACTCGGATCGCCGCGCGCCGCGGGCCGTGAAGGAGTTCGCGCGCCGCAATCCGCCCCGCATGCAACCGTGGCCGGCGGACTCCGCCACCCACGTGGCCACCATGGACGGCGGTGACTTCCGCGCCAACGAGGTGTCCATCACGCTGCCCGCCGCCACCACCGCGCGCATCGAGCACGTGGCGGCGGACGGCACGGTGCGTGTGCTGAAGGACGCCCTGCCCCTGCTCGAAGGTGAGGTGCTGGACGCCACGTTCATGAGCAGGCGTGCCCTGGTGCGCTTCCTCGGTGAGCAGATGGCGGACGCGAAGCGGCGGGGCGTGCTCCTCTCGCTGCACCTGAAGGCCACCATGATGAAGGTCTCCGATCCCATCATCTTCGGCCACGCGGTGCGGGTGTACTTCGCGGACGTCTTCCGTAAGCACGGCGCCACCCTGGAGCGGCTGGGCGTGGACGTGAAGAGCGGCTTTGCCGACGTGCGGCGGAAGATCGGCGAGCTGCCCGCGGAGGAGCGCGCGGCCATCGAGGCGGACATCGAAGCCGCGTATGCCGATGGTCCTGCGCTGGCCATGGTGGATTCCGAGCGCGGCATCACCAATCTCCACGTGCCGAGTGACATCATCATCGACGCCTCCATGCCGCCCATGATCCGCGATTCCGGCCGCATGTGGAACGCGGCGGGGGAGCTGCAGGATACCAAAGCGCTCATCCCCGACTCCAGCTACGCCGGCATCTACGACGCGATGGTGCGTGACTGCCAGGCGCACGGCCAGTTCGACCCCTCCACCATGGGCAGCGTGCCCAACGTGGGGCTGATGGCGCAGAAGGCGGAGGAGTACGGCTCGCACGACAAGACCTTCGAGATCGCGGCCGCCGGCACGGTACGCGTGGTGGACGCCGCGGGCGCCACCCTCCTGGAGCAGGCCGTGGAGGAGGGGGACATCTGGCGCGCCTGCCAGACCAGGGACGAGCCCGTCCGCGACTGGGTGCGCCTGGCCGTGGAGCGCGCTCGGGCCACCGGCGCGCCGGCGGTCTTCTGGCTGGACCGCGCGCGGGCGCACGACGCCGAGCTCATCCGGAAGGTGGAGGCCTACCTGGCGGAGCATGACACGGCGGGGCTCACCGTGGAGATCCTGCCCCCCGAGGAGGCCATGCGCTTCTCGCTGGAGCGCATCCGCCGCGGCGAGGACACCATCTCGGTCACCGGCAACGTGCTGCGTGACTATCTGACGGACCTCTTCCCCATCCTGGAGATCGGCACCAGCGCGCGCATGCTCTCCATCGTGCCGCTGCTGAAGGGCGGCGGCCTCTTCGAGACGGGGGCCGGCGGCTCGGCGCCCAAGCACGTGCAGCAGTTCCAGAAGGAGGGGCACCTGCGCTGGGACTCGCTGGGCGAGTACATGGCGCTGTCGGCGTCGCTGGAGCACCTGGGGGAGAAGTTTGACAACGCCGGCGCCCGCGTGCTGGCGGACGCCCTGGGCGCCGCCACCGCGGACTACCTGGAGCACGCGCGCTACCCATCGCGCAAGGTGGGGGAGATCGACAACCGCGGCAGCACCTTCTACCTCACGCTCTACTGGGCCCGCGCGCTGGCGGAACAGCAAACCGACGCGGCGCTGGCGGCGCGCTTCGCGCCCGTGGCCGCCGCGCTGGCGGACAACGAGGAGCGCATCATGGCCGAGCTGAACGGCGCGCAGGGGAGCCCGCAGGACAACGGCGGCTACTACATGCCCGACCCCGAGCGCGCGGGAGCGGCCATGCGGCCGAGTGCCACGCTGAACGGGATCATCGACGGCGTCTGAGTTCCGGCAACGGATGAAAGCGACGATGCCGCGCGGCCTGCACGGCCCGCGGCATCGTTCGTTGTGGCTGCGCGTGCGGCGCGGCGGGTAGGTCCACGTGTGGGGCGCAGGAATGCACAATCGGTCGGCCGGGAGAAGCGCTTGTGCACTTTTGCGTCGAGGGCGGGCCGGAATGCACAAGCGGCCCAGCCGGTCGGAGCCGATTGTGCAGAACAGCGCCCAGCGCGGGCCATCCTGCACAACGGCGATCGCCCGGCCGGCCGTTGTGCGGAGTGGCCCGCGGGGTAGGTGGGCCGTGCCGGGAAGGCTCCTGGCGGGGAGCCGGCCCCGCGAGCGGCCTCGCAACCGGCGCGGCGGCGCGTGCGGTGGCCGTGGACATGGTCCGGCAACGGATGAAAGCGACGATGCCGCGGGGCCTGCACGGCCCGCGGCATCGTTCGTCGTGCCTGCACCTGCGGTGCGGCGGCCCGGGCGGCGCTCACGCCGTGGCCACCGCCGGATCCTTAAGGAAGTCGATGGAGTGGCGGTTGAAGAGCTCGGCCTGGTCCACGTTGCAGACGTGGCCCGAGCGGACGATGACCTGCAGCAGCGCGCGGCGCTGATGGGCCGCGATGCGGCGTACCGCGGGGAGGAACATGTAGTCCTCGTCGCCCATCAGATAGAGCGTGGGGGCAGGGGCTTCGGGCTCCTCGAAGAGCCGTGCCAGCGGGGTCATCTCCAGGCTCAGCCGGTACCAGCGCAGGAACTCCTTGCGCGCCAGCTTCTGGGCCTCACGGACGAAGAGCATGCGGCTCTCGCGGTGGCGCTGCCGGGGCATGATGACCCAGGCAAAGAGCCGGTAGAGCCACATGAAGGGCATGACGCGGTTGAGCGCATTGCCCATGGTGACCAGGAAGCGCGAGCGCAGGTTGAGGCGCACGATGGCACCGCCCAGCACCATGGAGCTGACGCGCTCGGGGGCCACCTCGGCGATGGTGCGGATGATGAGGCAGCCGAGCGAGATGCCCACGAAGTGCGCGCTTTCGATGCCCAGGTGGTCCAGCACCTCGACCACGTCCGCGCTCACCGTCTCGAAGGTGTAGGGCTGCCGGTCACCGCCCAGCTGCGCCGATTCGCCGTGCCCCCGCAGGTCCACCATGAGCACGTTGAAGTGCTCCCGGAAGGCGCGTAGCTGCCGGAACCAGATGGACGAGTTGCCGCCCGCGCCGTGTACGAACACGACCCAGTCGGTGCTCTCGTCGAGGATGTAGGTGCGGTAGCTGAGCATATCTCAATCTAACACGGGACGGTCCAATATCAGCCGGTATCGGCCGCCCGCGCCAGATCCGCGTGCGTGCGGCGCACTGCGCCGGGGTGATCGCGCGGTCAGCGGACGCCGCGCGCGTGCTCCTTCTCCGCCGTGCGCAGGGACCATGATCCCGTCCGGATCTCGTCCCCCAGTTCGGAGGCGTCGTCGTTGGCGAAGTTGGCCGCGGCGTGGAAGACCACCTCGGACGCGTCGGTGGGCGCCGTCCAGCGGAAGCGCCATCGAGCGCTGTCCTGACTGGCCTGCAGCATGCCGTCGTACGTGTGGCCGAGGTACTGCACGCCTTCTTCCAGGCGCACTCGTGTCCGCCCGTCGATGGGAGCAACGTTGCCCGCCTGCTGCCCGGCCGTGGCGCTCCCGGGAGCGCCGCGCACGGTCAGCTGGAAGCCGGCCGCCCGGGTGGGTGTGCCCTGCAGCGCCACGCTGAGCTCGTAACTCCGGCCCGGCGCGAAGCGGTCGGGCAGCCCCGCGATCCGCACCCCCCGCGCGGCCGGCTCGGGGCCGTCCGCGTGACAGGCGTGGCACGTGGGCTCCCCGAAGCCTCCGGTGTGGCCGGGCAGCGCGCCGTCCATCCCGGGCCGGGCGGGTGCGGCGCCCATGGCTGCGATGGCCACGGCGGCCAGCACGCCCAGCGCAACGGCGCGCGCCCCGCGGACCGGACCGGCCGGCCGCCCGGGGGACGCGCCGCGGGTGGCTCGTGCGGGGCGCACGTCGAGGGCAAGGAGCGCACGGCGCCCGACACCCGTACGCCCGCCGTGCTCGCGGGCACCCCTCACGGCAGGATGACCTGCCCGATCGTGCCGGTGTCCGCGCCGAACCAGAAGCTGTTCGTGGGTGCGTGGAAGTGCATGTGCCGCACCGTGCGGCCGCCGCTCGGCACCGCCGTCTCCGAGAGGAACGCCTCGGTGTTCTGGTCGAAGCCCACCAGTGTGTTCGGCTGAATGCCGGTCTGGAAGACCCACACGCGATCCCGGCTGTCCACACCCATGGCATACGGGCGGGCGCGCTCGCCGCCGGGGAGCTGCCATTCCTTGACCTCGCCGCTCTCCGGGTTCAGGCGGCCGAGCATGCCGGCCGTCCAGTC
>JBBDRO010000017.1:36330-55164 GCA_040905425.1 Gemmatimonadota bacterium
CGCTTGCCGTCGGCCGGCATGAACGGATCACGCGGGCGCCCCTCGGCGCCCCAGGGCACCGTCCATTCCTTGATGACGGGTTCCGGATCGGCGGGCGGCGCCATCATCTGGGCCGCCAGGGGAGCGGCGGCCGTCAGGGCCAGGGCCATGCCCGTCAGGGTGAGGGCGGTGCGGCGCATTGGGACCTCCCGGGAGGGTAGGAGTGCCGAGCGAAGGACTTCCATGGGTGTGACGCATGCCGGCGGTGACGTGTTGGAAGCGCCCCCACGAAAGTCGTGGACTGTAGGGGAATCTACCACCCGGCCGCGCGATCCGCTCACCACAGATTTTCCGCCATCCCCCGACAGATCGCAGCGGCTCGCGCGCCTACCTTCTGGACCAGTAATCGGCGGCGGCCTCTCCCAGCGCGGAGACCGACCGACCCGAAAGGCCGACCCCGACGCAACGGCCTGTGCACGGCGCCCGCCGGCACGCTCGGGCTGGCGGGAGTCGATCTGGGAGAGCCGCTGCATCACGAGCCACCCCGATAACTACCGAGTCCAGGACTGAAAGGCGGATCATGGCCACCACAGAGGCCGGTCTCCGGGAGAGCCCGGGCACAGCCATGGCGCCAGCGGCGCCCACTCCGGTCCGTGTGGACCTCCACACGGTGGAAGTGGTCTCCGACGCCGGCGAAGGTGCGCAGAAATGCGGGCAGATCTTCGGCTCCGTGTCCGCCAAGATGGGCAACGGGGTGTGGACGGTGGAGATCATCCCCGCCGAGATCCAACCCCCGCCGCGCAACGCCGAGGGCGCCAGCGGCAACCGCATCCGCATCGGCTCGCGGGAGGTCACCAACTGGGGTGACGAGACGGACCTCATGGTGGCGTTCAACGAACAGGTTCTGCTGGGCCGCCATCACCTGGGTGCCATCGGCCAGGACGCCATCATCCTGCTGGAGGACATGTGGGCCACCCACGCCGACGCGGACATCCGCACGGCGTGGGCCGAGGCCATGGCGGAGCTCTCCGAGGCCAGCTACCGCATCGTGCTGGTGCCCATGGAGGAGCAGTGCCTCACCGTGGTGGACAACGCCCGCAAGGGCAAGAACATGTTTGCCCTGGGCATGCTGGCGTGGATCTACGACCGGGACGTGGAGCGCATCAAGGAAGAGATTGCCTTCCAGTTCCGCAAGAAGAGCCAGGAGATCTACGACCGCAACGTGGAGCTCCTGGAGCTGGGCTACGGGTGGGCCGCCGAGCACCTGGACTTCCGCTTCGAGGTACCCGCAACCACGGATCAGACCGCCAAGGTGGTCATGAACGGCAACCAGGCCGCGGCGCTGGGCGCGGTGGCGGCCGGGATGGAGCTGGCGGCCATGTACCCCATCACCCCCGCCACCTCCGTTTCCCACCACCTGGGTGAGGTGTTCGAGACGTATGGCGGCATCGTGCATCAGGCGGAGGATGAGATCGCTGCCGTGGGCGTGGCCATCGGCGCCTCGTGGGCCGGCAAGGTGGCGTTCACCATCACCTCGGGGCCGGGCCTGGCGCTGAAGACGGAATTCCTGGGGCTGGCCGCCATGACCGAGACGCCGCTGGTGCTGCTGGACGTGCAGCGCGGCGGCCCCAGCACCGGGCTGCCCACCAAGGTGGAGCAGTCGGACCTGCTGGCGGCCATCTACGGCCAGCCGGGGGACGCGCCCCACGTGGTCATGGCGGCGGCCACCATCGAGGAGTGCTTCCACGCCATGATCACCGCCCGGCGCATCGCGGAGACCTTCCGCATGGTGGTCATGGTGCTCACGGACGCCAATCTGGCCACCGGCGTGCAGCCCTTCGCGCGGCCCGATCCGAGCACGGCATGGCAGGGCGCGCCCATCGATCTGTCCGCCCCACCCGAGGGGCTCCGGCCGTACGACTGGGACACCCGGACCGGGCTCTCCCGCCGCTTCGTGCCGGGGATGGTGGGCGGCGCCCACACCGCCACCGGGCTGGCGCACGACGAGCGCAGCAAGGTGGCCTACGACGCCGCCACCGTGCAGCGCAGCCACGCCATGCGCAGCCGCAAGCTGGCGGTCTTCCAGCAGACGCTCCGCCCACCGGAGCTCTACGGCCCGGCGGAGGGTGACCTCCTGGTGGTGGGCTGGGGCAGCACCAAGGGCGCCATCGAGGAGGCGGTGGATCGGGGGCGCGCCGCGGGACTCGAAGTCTCCTCACTGCACCTGACCTTCCTGTCCCCGCTGCAGCCGGGCCTGAAGGAGATCTTCCAGCGCTTCGGCAGGGTCATGACGGTGGAGATCAACTACAGCGACGAGCCGGACGACCCCTTCATCACGCCCGAGAACCGCCGCTACGGGCAGCTGGCGCTGCTGCTGCGGGCACAGACGCTCGTGGACGTGGATTGCTGGACGCGGGTGCTGGGCGAGCCGCTCCGACCGGGCGCCATCCTGCGCGCCATGCAAGCAAAGCTGACCAGGGGAGGTGCCGCGTGAGCTGCTCACTGCTGGGCTGCGCCGTGGATGACGACCGCGTCTTCGAGATGGACGACTACGAGGGCGCCATGGCCCGCTGGTGCCCGGGTTGCGGGGACCACTCCGTGCTCACGGCGGTGGAGAAGCTGCTCACCGCCGAACAGCTGCGGCCGGAGAACACGGTCTTCGTGTCGGGGATCGGCTGCTCGAGCCGCTTCCCGCACTATCTGAAGACCTTCGGTTTCCACGGCCTGCACGGGCGCGCGCTGCCGGTGGCCACGGGCGTGAAGCTGAACCGGCCCGAACTGGACGTCTTCGTGGTCATGGGAGACGGGGACTGCACCTCCATCGGCGCGGGCCACTGGCTGCACGCGGTGCGCTACAACATGAACCTCACCGCGCTGATGCTGGACAACAACATCTACGGGCTGACGAAGATGCAGACGTCACCCACCACGCCGCAGGGCTTCAAGAGCAACACGCAGCCCACGGGCAGCTACCTGCCGGCGCTGAATCCCATCGAGGCCACGCTGGGCATCACCAACGCCTCCTTCGTGGCGCAGACGGCGGAGTGGATCCCCGCCCATCTCTACGCCACCATCGAGGCCGCCTATCGCCACAAGGGCTTTGCCTTCGTGCGCATCCTCCAGCGCTGCCCGGTCTTCACGCCGCTCATCTACGCCGAGGCGGTGCGGCGGCCGGACGTGGTGGAGTTGATGGTCCATGAGGACGGCGTGCAGGTCCCCTCGCTCGAGGCCACGTACAAGAACCGGATCGCGCATGACCCCCTCGACCTGGACGGGGCGCGGCGGCTGGCCGAGACGTCGGACCGCATCCGCCTGGGCGTGTTCTTCCGGGACGAGTCCCGGCCCCGCTACGAGGAACTGCGGCGCGTGGCCAGCAGGAGTGCGGAGGAAAAGGTGACGCTGCTCAACCAGGAGCTGGATCGCTATGCCGTCTGAGGATCGGACCACCCGGGCCCTGGCGGCGCTGGCCGCCCCGAGGGAGAGCTTTCACGCGGCGGTGGCCGCGGCCGTGGACCAGGTACGCGCCCTGGTGGATGCGAACCGCGCGCCCGCGGCCGGTCCCGCCGCCCGTGCCGCGGACGGCCTGGGTGCCTTCGCGGCGGGCCGCATCGACGCCGAGCGCTTTGCCGGCCTCTTTGCCGGTGAGCGCGTGCTGGATGATCGCGCGCTGGACGGGATGGAGGCCGCGCTCGCGGTGCTCACCGAAACGGCGGCGGCCGCCGATGACGCCTATCGGGTGGACGTGCCCTCAGGCGGGTCGCTGGGGGTGGAGGTGGACCGGGTGCTGGCCCACCTGGGGCGCGCCTTTGCGGCGGCCCGGGCCGTGGAGAGGGCGCGCACGGGCGGAGCGGCCGGGGAGGATCCGGCGGCACCCTGGCCCTTTGCCCGCTGGAACCGGGCAGAGCGGGCCATCGCGCCGCCGCTCGTGGTGGAGGTGGACGGCGCCGACCTGGCCGCCGGCGGCCTGGCCGCCTTCCTGGACGGTGGGCAGAAGCTGGTCCTGGTGGTGCGCGGCCCGGCGGCGCCCGCCCCGCTCGTGGGCATGATCACGCCGGGCACGCTCGTACTGCAGGCCACCAGCCCGGCGGCGCTCGGCCAGCTGGACGGCTGGGACGGCCCGGCCGTGGCGGCGCTGCTGCCCGCGGGCGCGGCCGAGTTCGCGCACCGGCCGCTGGCGGGCCAGACGCTGCGGGAGCGGCTGGCGGTCACGGCACTGCCCGACGCGGCGCCGGTGCGCTGGCTGGGCGGGCGCTCGCCCTGGCAGCAGGGTCAGGAGTTGGCGCAGCTGCGCTCGCTCGCGGCGGAAGGGGTAGCCCCGCAGCAAGCGCCCGCCGAGCCCGATCAGGATGTGCAGCCCACCGATCGGCTGGCCGCCTGGCTCCTGCGGCAGACCCATCTCCCCGACGTGGCGTAGGACGGGGGCGCCGTGCAACCGCTGCTGATCCTAAGTTCCGCCGCCATCCTGGGCGGTGTGGGGCTCACCTTTGGTGTGCTCATCGCCGCGGCCAACCGCAAGCTGCGCGTATGGGAGGATCCCCGCATCGACGCCGTCAATGACATGCTCCCCGGCGCCAACTGTGGCGCCTGCGGCTTTGCCGGCTGCCGGGCCTTCGCGGAGGCCACGATCACCGGCCAGGTGGCGCCCGCCGTGTGCACCGTCATGGGTCCGGATGAGCGCCAGGACGTGGCCGCCTTCCTGGGCGTGGACGCGGGGCAGGCCAACAAGCGAGTGGCGCGGCTGCTGTGCGCCGGCGGCAGTGACGTGGCGGTCCAGAAGGCCACCTACCGCGGGCTGGCCAGCTGCGCCGCCGCCGTGGCGGTGAGCGGGGGTGGGAAGGGATGCGCGTGGGGTTGCGTGGGCCTGGCCGACTGCGCCGTGGTCTGTGACTTCGACGCCATCACCATGAACGAGCACGACCTACCGGTCGTGGATCCCGAGAAGTGCACGGCGTGCAACGACTGCGTGGAGGCCTGCCCGCTGGGCCTCTTCACGCTCATGCCCATGGATCAACACCTCCTCGTGCAGTGCCGCAACCTGCTGCACGGTGAGGACGCCACGGACGTCTGTGCCGTGGCCTGCAATGCCTGCGGACGCTGTGTACAGGACGCGGCGCCCGGCCTCATCGAGATGCGGACCAACCTGGCCGTGATCGACTACTCGAAGATCGAACTGGAGAACGCCGCCGCCATCGCGCGCTGCCCCACCGGTGCCATCACCTGGCTCGACGGGATGCAGTTCGCGGAGGAACCGGCCGCCCCAGCCGGGAGTGAAGCGCGATGATCATGAAGCGGAAGTCCAACGCCCCCGAGTCCGGCCCTCGGTACCCCGGGGTCCCCGAAGCCACCGATGGCAGCGGCGCCGTAGTATACGTGGAGACGGCCGCCAGCGAGGCGGCGGGCGCGTATCCCATCACGCCGTCCACCCAGATGGGTGAGGGGTGGGCGCTGGCCGTGGCGGCCGGCCACGAGAACGTGCACGGCCGGCGCCTGCTCTTCTTCGAGCCGGAGGGTGAGCACGCCGCGGCCGCGGTCACGGCGGGCATGAGCATGACCGGGCTCCGGGCCACGAACTTCTCCAGTGGCCAGGGCATAGCCTACATGCACGAGTCGCTCTACGCGGCGGTGGGCAAGCGCCTGACCTACGTGCTGAACGTGGCGGCGCGCGCCATGACCAAGCACGCGCTGAACGTGCACGCCGGCCACGATGACTACCACGCCGTGGATGACACCGGCTTCCTGCAGTTCTTTGCCAAGGACGTCCAGGAGACCGCCGATCTGACGCTCATCGCGCACCGCGCGGCGGAGCTCTCGCTGACGCCGGCGCTGGTGGCGCAGGACGGCTTCCTCACCAGCCACGTCATCGAGTCCATCAAGCTGCCGGAGCGGGAGCTCATCGCCGAGTACCTGGGTGATCCCGCGGACATGATCGAGTGCCCCACGCCGGCGCAGCGGCTGACCTTCGGGCCCACGCGGCGGCGCATTCCCGAGATGTTCGACGTGGACTACCCGACCATGCTGGGGCCCGTGCAGAACCAGGACGCCTACGCCCAGGGCGTGGCCGCCCAGCGCCCCTTCTACTTCGATCACGCC
Source organism: Gemmatimonadota bacterium (assembly GCA_040905425.1). Lineage (GTDB taxonomy): Bacteria > Gemmatimonadota > Gemmatimonadetes > Longimicrobiales > RSA9 > JBBDRO01. The sequence continues at coordinate 42,400 of JBBDRO010000017.1, forward strand.
CGCGCGTTGATCGACCGGTCCTTCGAGGAGTACGCCGCGCTCACGGGCCGCCGCTACGAGCGGGTCATGGGCTACCGGCTGGAGGATGCTGAGTACGTCATCGCGGGGCAGGGCTCCGTGGTGCCGAACGCCGAGGCCGTGGTGGATTTCATGCGCGCGCAGGGCGTCAAGGTGGGCGTGCTGAACCTGACGCTCTTCCGGCCTTTCCCGGCCGACCTGGTCACGCAGCTGCTGCGCGGCAAGCAGGCCGTGGCCGTGCTGGAGCGCGTGGACCAGCCGCTGGCCGTGGACCCGCCGCTGCTGCGGGAGATCCGGGCCGCCTTCGGCCAGGCGCAGGAGAATGGCCGGGCCGAGGCCGTCAACGTCCGCAAGGGCCGCGGGGTGCCGGCCCTGGCCAAGCCGCACGCCGACCTGGCCTCGGTGCGCGCGGACGAGCTGCCGGACTTCTACTCGGGCGGCTTCGGCTTTGGCAGCCGCGATCTGCAGCCGGGCGATATCGTGGCCGCGGTGCGGAACATGATGCCGGAGGGTGCGGGGCGTCGTCGCTTCTACCTGGGGCTGGACTTCATCCGCAAGGATACGAAGCTGCCCAAGCTGCAGGTCTGGCAGGAGGAGCTGCTGGAGAACTACCCGCACCTGGCCCACCTCTCCCTGGAGGCGGTGGAGGGCGTGGATCTGAGCGGCGAGGGATCGGTGGCGCTGCGCATCCACTCGGTGGGCGGGTGGGGCGCCATCACCACCGGCAAGAACGTGGCGCTCACCGCCTTCGAACTGGCGGGGCTGCACATCAAGGCCAATCCCAAGTACGGGTCCGAGAAAAAGGGGCAGCCCACCACCTTCTACGCCACGCTCTCCCGCGAGCCGATCCGGGTGAACGCGGAGCTGAAGAACGTCAACGTGGTGCTCTCGCCCGATCCCAACGTCTTCCGCCACTCCAACCCGCTCGCGGGGCTGGGGCAGGACGGCGTGTTCGTCATCCAGAGTGATCTCGAGCCGGCGGCCCTCTGGGCCGTGCTCTCGGAGGACGCCCGCCGCACGGTGCGGGAGAAGAACATCCAGGTCTACGTGCTGGACGGCTTCAGCATTGCCAACGAGGAGGCCAGCGATCCGGAGCTCCGCTACCGGATGCAGGGCGCTGCCTTCATGGGGGCCTTCTTCCGCACCGGACCCCTGGCCCGCAACGAGAACCTCTCCGAGGAGCGCATCTTCGAGGGCATCGAGACGCAGCTACGCGCCAAGTTCGGCAAGCTGGGCGAGCGGGTCATCCAGGACAACGTGCGCGTCATCCGGCGGGGCTGGGACGAGGTCCTTCAGGTGGACACCAGCGTGGAGGTGGCGGTGGAGGCGGAGGTCCACGACACCATGCGGCCGATCCCCGCGCTGCTGAACCATCCCGACGCCGAGCAGGGGCTGGGCAATCCGGGCAGGTTCTTCGAGCAGGTGTGCGCCGTCTGCGCCGTGGGCCAGGACGTCATCGCGGATCCGTTCACCGCCGTGAGCGCCATGCCCGCCGCCAGCAGCAGCGTGCGGGACATGACGGACATCCGCTTCGAGGTGCCCGACTTCATTGCGGAGAAGTGCACGGGCTGCAGCCAGTGCTGGGTGCAGTGCCCCGACGCGGCCATCCCGGGACTGGTCACGCCCGTGGAGGACCTCATCGACCGGGCCATCGACCACGCCGCCAACGGCCGCGCACTGGAGCGAGTACGGCAGATCTCCAAGCACCTTGCCAAGGAGTCAAGGAAGGTGATGGAGGCGGTGCCGTTCCACGACTTCGGCCAGGTGGTCTCCGCCGCCTACCACAACGTGGCGGACAAGCTGGGCTGGGAGCCGGAGCGGCGCGCCGAGCTGGACGAACAGTTCGCGGCCGTGCACTCCGTGCTTGCCGAGTTCCCGCTGGCCCGGACCGCGCCCTTCTATGACGTGCACGAGGGCAAGGCCAAGGGGACCGGAGGCCTCCTCTCCATCACCATCAATCCCGAGGCGTGCAAGGGCTGCAACATCTGCGTGGAGGTGTGCCCCGAGAACGCCCTGATCACCATCAAGCAGGACGAGGAGGTGGTGGAGCGGCTGCGCCGCAACTGGAACTTCTGGGAGGCGCTGCCCGACACGTCGGACCGCTACGTCAACGTGAGCAACGTGGACGAGGGCATCGGCGTGCTGAGTTCGCTGCTGCTGAAGAAGAAGACGTACCGCTCCATGGTGGGCGGAGACGGCGCCTGCATGGGCTGCGGTGAGAAGACCACGGTCCACCTGGTGACGAGCACCATCGAGGCGCTCATGCAGCCCCGCGTGAAGCGCTTCGTGGCCCGCCTGGAGGAGCTCATCGGCCGGCTGGACGAGCAGGCGCGGGACCTCCTCTCCGCGGATGCGGACCTGGATCTGGCGGCGCTCGCGGAGGGCGCGCATGTGGACGTGCCGCTGGACGACGGGAAGCGGGAGACGCTGCAGCGCATCGTCGCCACGCTGAAGGCGCTGCGGGATCTCAAGTGGCGCTATGAGGACGGCCCGAGCGGCGAGGGGCGCGCCAGCATGGGCATCACGAACAGCACCGGGTGCTCGTCGGTGTGGGCCAGCACCTACCCCTACAACCCGTATCCGTATCCCTGGGCCAACCACCTCTTCCAGGACGCGCCCTCGCTGGCCATCGGCGTCTTCGAGGGGCACATGCGGAAGATGGCGGACGCCTTCGTGGCGGTGCGCCGGGCGGAGCTCATCCTGGACGGCGGCTACGACGCCGTGCGCGACGAGCCGTTCTTCACCGCCTTCGACTACCGGGAGTTCACCGACGAGGAGTTCCAGCTGTGCCCGCCCATCATGGCCATCGGCGGGGACGGGGCCATGCTGGACATCGGCTTCCAGAACCTCTCGCGGCTGCTGGCCTCCGGCAAGCCGATCCGCGTCATGGTGCTGGACACGCAGGTCTACTCGAACACGGGCGGCCAGGCGTGCACCAGCGGCTTCACCGGCCAGGTGGCCGACATGTCCGCCTACGGCAAGGCGCAGCATGGCAAGACGGAGACGCGCAAGGAACTGGCGCTGCTCGCGCTGGCGCACCGCGGCGCCTTCGTGCACCAGTCATCCCAGGCCAACGCCAGCCACCTCATCGCGGGCGTCATCAAGGGCCTGAACTCGCGGCGCCCGGCCGTCTTCAACATCTACACGCCGTGCCCGGTGGAGCACGGGCTGCCCGACGAGTGGGCGCCCTACGGCGCCAAGCTGGCGCTGGAATCGCGCGCCTTCCCGTTCATGACCTATGACCCGGACGGCGGCGCCTCCATCGCGGAGTGCATCTCCCTGGAGGGCAACCCGGCCATCGACGACCCGTGGCCCACCTACGAGCTCACCTTCGTGAATGACGAGGGGGAGGAGGAGACGCTGGAGCTGCCGCTATCCACCGCCGACTGGGCGGCCACGGAGGGCCGCTTCAAGAAGCACTTCAAGGAGCTGAAGCGGGAGGCGTGGACCGAGGACATGGTGCCCTTCCACGAGTTCGTCTTCATGGGTGCGGCGGAGCGTGAGGGCAAGGAGCCCTTCATCCACGCCCTGGGCAAGGACCGCCAGCTGGTGCGCAAGTCCGTGTCCATGGAGATGGTCACGCTGGCGGAGGACCGGCTGCTCTTCTGGGGCCAGCTCCGGGAGCTGGCCGGCCTGGCCGCGCCCGAGGTGGTACGGGACGCCGTGCGTGATCAGCTGGAGGCCGAGTTCGATGCCCGCGCGGAGGCGCTCAGGACCGAGTACGAGGGCCGCATGGCGGAGCTGAAGGCCGCCTACCCGCCGCTCATCGCGCGGCGCATGGCGGAGGGCCTCCTCAAGGCCGGCGCCGGCGACCGCACGGTGGCCGAGCTGCTGGAGGTGGCGGACCGGACCCCGGGCCTGCAGCCCATCCGTCTCTCGGACATCTCCTCCGCGCTGGCCGCCGAGCCGGCGCCCTCCGGCAACGGCGGCGGCGTGGCCGTGGCGGAGGCGCCGGCGGCGGTGGAGGCCGGTGCGGCGCCCGCCCCCGCGCCGGCCGCGGTGGAGGAGGATGAGGACGGCGGCCTGGCCATGGAGCCGTACATCGACACGGCCCGCTGCACCACGTGCAACGAGTGCACGAACCTGAACGGCAAGATGTTCGCCTACAATGAGGACAAGCAGGCCTACATCAAGGACCCGAAGGCCGGCACCTTCGCGCAGCTCGTGCAGGCCGCGGAGCGCTGCCCGGCGGCACTCATCCACCCCGGCACGCCGCTCAATCCCAAGGAGAAGGACCTGGAGAAGTGGCTCAAGCGGGCGGAGCCGTTCAGCTGATGTTCAAGCCGCCTTCGCTGGTCCAGCTTCCCGGGGTGCGCGGCATGGCGGCCCGGCCCGGTTTCCGGCACGGCGTGCATCCGCCGGACGCCAAGGAACTGTCCAGGGCCAGGACCATCCGGCGCATGCCTTTCCCGGCGGAGGTGGTGCTCCCGCTGCGGCAGCACACGGGCAAGCCGGCCCGGCCGCTGGTGAAGCCCGGCGACCGGGTGGAACGCGGGGACAAGATCGCGGCCGCCGACGGCTTCGTGTCCGTGCCCATCCACGCCTCGGCGGCGGGGGTGGTGAAGTCCATCGGCTGGTGGCCGCACGCCGACGGCACCATGGCCGAGGCCATCCGCATCCAGGTGGCGCGCTTCAGCGCCCAGCTGCCGCGGCCGCGCATGGTGCCGCACTGGGAGGGGCTCACCCCCGCCCAGGTGGTGGCGGCCGTACAGGAGGCGGGCGTGGTGGGGCTGGGCGGCGCCGCCTTCCCCGCGCACGTGAAGCTGCAGCCGCCGCCGGACTGCCCGATCGAATTCCTGCTCGTCAACGGCGCCGAGTGCGAGCCCTACCTGACCAGCGACCACCGGGTCATGGTGGAGTACGCGGAGCGCGTCTGGTTCGGCGTGCGCATCATGATGCACGCGCTGGGCGTGCCCCGGTGCGTGGTGGGCGTGGAGAAGAACAAGCCGGACGCCATCGAGGCGCTCCGGGCCGCCGCGCCCACTGGTCTGGACGTGCGCGTGGAGGCGCTCACGGTGAAGTATCCGCAGGGCGCCGAGAAGATGCTCATCCACGCTGTCACGGGGCGCGAGGTGCCCTCGGGCAAGCTGCCCATGCACGTGGGCACCGTGGTGCAGAATGTGGGCTCGATTGCCGCCATTGCCGAGGTCTTCGAGACGGGCATGCCGCTCGTGGAGCGCATCGTCTCGGTCACCGGCCCCGCCATCAAGGACCCGCAGAACCTCATCGTGCCCGTGGGCACCAAGCTGCGCGACGTGCTGGACTACTGCGGCGGGCTCACGGAGGACGTGGCGGAGATCGTCTTCGGCGGCCCCATGATGGGCATTGCCCAGCCGGATCTGGACGCGCCACTCATCAAGGGCACGAGCGGCGTGGTGGCCCTCACGAAGGCGCAGGCGCGGCCGCGCACGGTGCACCCCTGCATCCAGTGCGCGCGCTGCCTGGACGCCTGCCCGGTCTTCCTGAACCCATCCAAGCTGGGGCGGCTGGCGCAGGCCGGCCGCTACGAGGAGATGGCCAAGCACCACCTGGCCGACTGCATGCTGTGCGGCTCGTGCTCCTACGTGTGCCCGTCCAGCATTCCGCTGTCCCAGATGTTCGCCCTGGCCAAGGCGGCCGAGCGCCGCAGGAAAGAGCAGGCCGCGTGAGCACGGTGGACCGGGCCACTGCAGCCGCGCGCCTGCGGGGCATCCCCGGGCCCGGCGCGGGGCGGGGCGCCAGCGAGCGCACGCCCGACTGGGGCCGTGTGGCGCTGCAGCTCACCGCCTCCCCGCACATCAAGGCGCCCGACAGCACCGAGCGCATCATGTGGACGGTGGTGGCCAGCCTGCTGCCCGTGGTGCTGGCGGCTGGCTGGTACTTCGGCGTGAGCGCCTGGCTGGTGATCGGCACCGCCACCGTGGGCGCGGTGGGCACCGAGCGGCTGCTCAGCGGCGGCGCAGCCGTACGGGACGGCTCGGCGGCCATCACCGGCATCCTCCTGGGGCTCACGCTGCCGGCGGGCATGCCGCTGTGGATGGCGCTGCTCGGCGGCGTGTTCGGCATTGCTTTCGGCAAGCTGCTCTTTGGCGGGCTCGGGCAGAACGTGTTCAACCCCGCGCTCGTGGGGCGGGCTTTCCTGCAGGCGGCCTTCCCGGTGGCCATCACCACCTGGCCGGCGCCCCGCCAGGGCTTCCTGGCGCAGGTGGGGGACACCTTCGCGCTGCCGCTCATGAGCCCGGCCGTGGACGTCACCACCACCGCCACGCCGCTGGCGGAGATGAAGTTCGAGGGCACTACCACGGCGCTGAATGACCTGGTGCTGGGCAGTACAGCCGGTTCGCTGGGCGAGACGGCGGGCATCCTCATCCTGCTGGGCGGCGCCTACCTGGCGCTCCGCAACTATCTGGACTGGCGCATTCCGGTGGGCATCCTGGGGACGGTGGCGCTGCTCTCGGCGGCGCTCAACCTGGTGGACCCCGCGTTCCCCGATCCGCTCTTCATGATCTTTTCCGGCGGGTTGCTGCTGGGCGCGGTCTACATGGCCACGGACATGGTCACCTCTCCGGTCACCCGCGCCGGCGCCTGGATCTTCGCGGCGGGGATCGGCTTCCTGGTGGTGCTCATCCGCGTGTGGGGCGGGCTGCCGGAGGGGGTCATGTACGCCATCCTGCTCATGAACGCCATGGTGCCCTTCATCGACCGGGCCACCCAGCCCCGGGTGTTCGGCACCGTCCGCGGCAGGGAGGGCGCGTGAGCACGCAGCCCGTACCCGGCAACGGCCCTGGGGTGGCGGAGGTGCAGTCCTGGCGGCTGGTCACCACGCTGGCGGTGGCGGGGATGCTCGCGGGGCTGCTCATCGTGCTGGTCTTCCAGTGGGCGCACCCGCGCATCCTGGATCACCAGGAGCGTGCCGTCACGGCCGCCGTGGACGTGGTCCTCTCCGCGCCGGAGCGGACGGAGCGCTACTTCGTGGTCGACGGTGAGCTCCGCGCCGAGGCCCCCGAGGGCAGTGACACCCTCAGACTGGAGCGGGTCTTCCTGGGCTTCGACGCGTCCGATGCACCGATAGGCTACGCGGTGCGCGGCGGGGAGGCGGGCTTCCAGGACATCATCACCGTGCTCTTCGGCTACCACCCCGCGCGCGACGAGGTGCTGGGCATGCTGGTGCTGGACAACAAGGAGACCCCCGGCCTGGGAGACAAGATCGTCAAGGACACGGCGTTCGTGGCGGCGTTCCAGGGTGTGCGCGCGCCGATCCAGGGCGTCAAGGCGCGGGCGGGCAGCGGCGCGGAAACCGAGGTGGACATGATCACCGGCGCCACCATCTCCTCGCGCGCCGTCATCGACATCATCAACCACCGCATCGAGGCGCTCGGGCCCATTCTGAAGCGTCATCTGGAAACGCGGGTAGCCGGCAGTGGAGCGTCCACATGAGGGCCACGACCCCGACGGAGGACCTGCTCCGCGGCATCTGGCGGGAGAACCCCGTGCTGATCCAGCTCCTGGGGCTGTGCCCCGCGCTGGCGGTCACCAACACCGTGGCCAACGGCATTGCCATGGGGCTGGCCACCACTTTCGTGCTGCTGGGCTCCAGCCTCCTGGTCTCCCTGCTGTCCGACTACATCCCCAAGGAAGTGCGCATCAGCGCCTACATCCTGATCATCGCCACCTTCGTGACGCTGGTGGACCTGATCCTGGCGGCGGTGGTGCCTGACATCCACAAGGCGCTGGGCGCCTTCATTGCGCTCATCGTGGTGAACTGCATGATCCTGGGCCGCCAGGAGGCGTTCGCGTCCCGGCGCCCGGTGGGCCGGGCCCTGCTGGATGCCGCGGGCACGAGCGCGGGCTTCATGATCGCGCTGCTCCTGATGAGCGGCTTCCGCGAGCTGCTCGGCAACGGCTCGCTCCTGGGCGTGGACGTCATGGGCCCCGGCTTCGAGCCCTGGATCATCATGATCCTGCCCGCCGGCGGCTTCTTCATGCTGGGCTTCATCCTGCTGGCGCTGGCCTGGTGGCAGGGGCGCGCCCAGCCGCCGGTCAAGCCGCGGCGCTGGCCGAACGGCGTGACCACGACCACGCATGCCAACGCCGCCCCGCGCGAGCGTGACAAGGTGGTGGCCTGATGAATGAGCTGATCTGGATCCTGATCAGCGCCATGGTGGTCAACAACTTCACCCTGGCCCTCTTCCTGGGACTGTGTCCCTTCCTGGGTGTGTCCGGGCGCGTGGCCACGGCGCTCCGCATGGGCGCGGCCAACATCTTCGTCATGGTCATCACGTCGCTGGCCGCGTGGTTCCTGAACAGCTACGTGCTGGCCGACGCGCCCTACCTGCGCATCATCTCCTTCATCGTGGTGATCGCCTCGCTGGTGCAGATCGTGGAGATGGCCATCAAGAAGCTGAGCCCCGCGCTCTTCCGGGAGCTGGGCATCTTCCTGCCGCTCATCACCACCAACTGCGCCATCCTGGGCCTGGCCATCTTCCAGACCAATCGTGGCTACGGACTGGCGGAAGGGCTCTTCTTTGCCGTGGGCGCCGGCCTGGGTGTGACCCTGGCCCTGGTGCTCATGGCTTCCATCCGCGAGCGCATCGAGCTCTCGGACGTTCCGGCGCTGGCCCGCAACATGGGGCTGGTGCTCATTCTGGCCGGCACGCTGTCGCTGGCCTTCACCGGCTTCGCGGGATTGTTCAGCTCATGATCGAACCCCTGATCGGCATAGGCATCTTCGCCGCGCTCTTCGCGGCGTTCGGCGCTCTCAAGCCCCGGAGCTGCGGCAGCGGGAGCTGCGGCGCCTGCTCCGGCGGCCCGTGCTCGTACGAGAAGTCCGGGGAGGGGAATCCGTGATGGCGCCCGACGACTGTCCGGTCCGTCCCGGCTTCCAGCCCGCCGCTTCCAGTGACGCCGCCCGACGGCGGCAGGAGGACAGAATGGAGACCCAGACCGCCTACTGCTCCGCGTGCGACCAGCAGGTGCGCATCGTGGTGACGCCCCAGCCGGTGCACGGCGGCCAGGCCACGCTGGATGACGGCCCCGACGTGGTGTGCCTGGATTTCGGCCACAAGTGCACCGGCTCCCTGTGCCCCATGTTCGGCCTGCCGCGCATCCTCATGGGGGTGAAGCTGGCGCAGAGCGGCCTCAAGCCGGACGAGGAGTGGGAGTCCTTCCGCGCCCCCTGCCAGGGGTGCTCTCAGATGGTGGACCTCCGCATCATCGACGCGCTCTACGCCCTGTGCCCCTCCTGCTCCGCGCGCAACCGCTACGCCCGGGTCACCGTGGGTGACGAGCAGTACGTGGGGCTGGCCCAGGAGCCCTGACCCGACGGCCCCTGTCCGCCGGCGGGTGGACACCAACGGGCCTTGCCGGGTACTATCGCTGTCAGCGGTCGGAGCCGGTCCGGAGCGGGCCGGCCACTCCTCGATCCCGGAATGAACTCTCGATGAGCCAGCACGGGAAGCGCACCCCGGTGGGTATGCTAAGCGACGTCGCCTGGAAACTCCCGCGTCTGCTCCGCCCTGCGCGCTGCTTCCACTTCGCGGCGGCGGCGCTGGCCGTTGCGGCGCTCCCGTTGGTCGCGGCTGCCATCCCGCTGGCGGCTGGAGCGCTTCCGCTGGCCGCGCAGCAGGCGGACGACCCCAACCCGCACAGTGATCTCGAGCTGGTGGCGGAGGTGGCGGCGGTCCAGCCCGGCCAGCCGTTCACGGTGGCGCTGCGCATGACCATGGACGAGGGCTGGCACACCTACTGGATCAACGCGGGTGATTCCGGCTTCCCCCTGGTCATCGACTGGCAACTCCCGGACGGCTTCAGCGCCGGCCCGCTGCAGTGGCCCACCCCCGAGCGCATTCCCGTGCCGCCGCTGATGAGCTTCGGTTACGAGGACGAGCTCTTCCTGCTGGCCGAGATCACGCCGCCCGCGGCGCTGGCGCCGGGCACCACCGTCCGGCTGGCGGGCCAGGCCGACTGGCTCGTATGCGCCGACGTCTGCATCCCCGACCAGGGCAGCGTGGCGCTGGAGCTGCCCGTGCGGGCTGGCGCTCCGGCGGACGGCCCGTTCGCGTCGAGCATCCGGGAAACGCGTGCGCGCGTGGCTGCCCCCGCCGCCGACTGGGCCGTGCGGGCGTGGAGCACGGACGAGGGCTACGTGGTGGAGCTGGCGCCGCCCGGCGGCACGGACGCCCTGCCCGCACCCTACATCTTCCTGGACTCCATGCTGGTGGTGGAGCATGCCATGGCGCAGCGCGTGGTGGCGGCCAGCGGCGCGGTGCGCGTGGGCATGCCGCGCTCGGCGTTCGCGCTGGGCGAGCCGGCGCGGCTGAGCGGCATCGTGGTGGGGGACGCGGAGGCGGAGCACGAGGGCGGCTGGCGCTTCGACGTGCCGCTGCTTGCGGAGGCGCCGCTGGACGTGGCGGACGCCGATCCTTTCCAGGTGGCGGGCGCGCTCGAGACGGGCGGGATTCCGGCCGGCATGGCGGCCGCTTTCGGCGGCGATGTGGGTCAGGAGGTCACGGCGGGCGTGGCCGGCGCCGCCGGCGGACTGGGTCTCCTGCTGGCGCTGCTCTTCGCGTTCGCGGGTGGCGTCATCCTGAACCTCATGCCGTGCGTCTTCCCGGTCCTCGGCGTGAAGGTGCTGGGCTTCGTGGAGCAGGCGGGGCAGGATACGGCCCGCGCGCGCAATCACGGCCTGATCTTCGGCGCCGGGGTGGTGGTGGCCTTCTGGGTCCTGGCCGGGCTGCTGCTGGCGCTGCGCGCGGGTGGCGAGAGTCTGGGCTGGGGCTTCCAGTTGCAGTCACCCACCATCGTGGCGCTGCTGGCCATGCTGCTCTTCGGGCTGGGCCTCAGCCTGAGCGGCGTCTTCGACATCGGCCTGGGCCTGACGCGTCTGGGCGCCGCCGGCGCCGGCCGCGGCTACGGTGACTCCTTCCTGACCGGCGGGCTGGCGGTGCTGGTGGCCACGCCGTGCACGGCCCCCTTCATGGGCGCGGCGCTGGGCTTTGCCCTGGTGCAGCCGCCGCTGGTGGGCATGGCCGTCTTCACCGCGCTGGCCCTGGGGCTGGCCGCGCCCTACGTGGTGCTGGCCTCGGCACCGGGGCTGCTCCGGCGGCTGCCCCGGCCGGGCGCCTGGATGGAGACCTTCAAGCAGGTGCTGGCCTTTCCCCTCTACGCCACCGTGGTGTGGCTGGTCTGGGTCTTCGGCCAGCAGGTGGGGATGAACGCCGTGGCTGTGCTGCTCCTGGGGATGACGCTGCTGGCCTTCGCGGCGTGGCTGGCCGGGCGGGCCGGCACCGGGCGCACGGGCATGGCCCGGGTGGCCGCCCTCGTCCTGGCGCTGGCGGCGGCGGGCGTGTCGATCTGGGGCGCCCGCGCCCTGTCAGCCCCACCGCTGGCCGCGGCCACCGTGGGAGACTGGGAGCCGTGGTCGGAGGCGCGGGTGGCGGAGCTGCGCGCCGAGGGGCGGCCGGTGTTCGTGGACTTCACCGCGGCCTGGTGCCTGTCCTGCCAGGTGAACGAGCGGGTGGCGCTGAACAGTGACGCGGCGCGCCGCGCTTTCGCGGACGCCAACGTGGCGCTCGTCAAGGCGGACTGGACCTCCCGCAACGAGGAGATCGGCGCCGCGCTCGAGGGCTTCGGACGCAACGGCGTGCCGCTCTACGTCCTCTATCCGGCGGACCCGGCCGGCGCGCCCGAGATCCTGCCCGCCCTGCTCAGTCCCGGCATCGTGGTGCGGGCGGTGGAGCGGGCGGCGGCACGGGTGGCCGCGGGCGACTGAGGCCGCGGGCGCCACGGGACTCCGCCGCCGCTGCCACACCGCCCCCGCTTACTCGTCCAGCTCCGCCAACTCCGCACGCAGCCGCGGGTGCGCCCACCACAGGTAGCCGCCCATGGTTCCGGCCGCTGCCAGCACCGCCAGCGTCACCGACCCCCAGGACACCGCCCCCGCCACCGACGCGCCGAGCACGCCCAGGACCACCGTCACACCCACCAGACCCACGATCAGCGCCGCCAGCACCGCGTAGTACTGCCGGGGGTGCAGCTCGGTCTCGAAGAAGAGCCAGCTGGCCGCCATGCCGGCGGCCAGCGACACCAGAAGATGGACCCCGTTGAAGGCCACGACAGGCCCGAACTCCGCGCCCGGTTGGCCGATCCGGGAGGGGCCCAGCAGCTCAGCGCCCAGCCGTGCCGCCGTCTCCCACGGGGCCTGACCGGCCGCCATGTTCACGACCCCGTAGAGCACCACCACGGTACCGTAGCCGATGAGTCCCGCCGTCAGTCCCTGAATCAGCGTCTCGCTCGTGCTCTTCTGCATGGTAGCCTCCCTCCGGAAGCACAGACCGGCCGCCGCCGCGGGTGCGGCAACGACCGGTCTCGTTCGGTACGGCGGTCCCGCGCCCCGGGGCGGGGCGCGGGTTGGATTCTGCTGCTACTTGCCCAGGATGTTCTCCAGGTTCACGCCGGCCCGCACCGCCACTCCGTAGTCTGTCTTGACCTGACGGATGGAGGAGGTCAGCAGCGCCTCGAGCAGGAACGGGTTGTGGATGGCCGATCCCGGATAGAGCGCCAGCTCGTAGTTGAACGTGGCGCCCTCGGCCGTGGTGTAGACGCCGTCATCCGTGTTCCATGGCGAACCGGCGCCGCAGGAGTTGTTGCTGCGGCAGGTCTTCCAGTTCGGATTGATCTGCGTGAGCAGCCGGTCCAGTTCCTCGGCCAGGAACTCCAGCCGGTTCTCGGCCGTCAACTGGAGCGAGCGGGCCACGGCCTCGCTGCCAT
>JBBDRO010000018.1:0-2741 GCA_040905425.1 Gemmatimonadota bacterium
ATCAAGGGATGTTAGAATGCCTTGTGTGGGGATCTGGTGTTATCTTGATTGCAAATGAGTTCGATCCGAGATGAGGCAGGTGGAAAAGGCATGTCCAGTCGCCCCGGTGACACATCCAGCGCCAGCTGGCGTGCGCAACTAGGCATCTTGTCCAGCATGGCGCCCGCCGCACGCGTGAAGGCCGCCCTCGAACTGAGTGATTGGGTCAGAGAGACTCAGATTCAAGGGATTTTGACTAGGCATGCGGGCTGGAGCCGAAGGGAGGCCGTCCAGCTGGTGTCGAAACGTGTGGCGAACGGGGGGATTGAGACGCCGTGAACCTTGCCTCATTTGTTGCGGCGGTCCTAAACGCCTTGAGAGACGCAAATATCCCCTGCATGCTGACAGGATCTCTCGCAGCGGCGTACTACGGAACGCCGCGAGCTACCCAGGACGTTGATCTTGTCATCGAGCCGTCAGCAGATTGTCTCGAATTGTTCTTGGGCGCGTTGTAGTCTGCTGGGTTTTTTGTAGACCGCCAAGTGGCACGCGACGCGTTCACGACGGGTGGCCAGTTCAATGCTATCGACCCTGAGAGCGGATGGAAGGCTGACTTCATCTTCCGTAAGTCGAGGCCTTTCAGCGAAACCGAGTATGCGCGTCGGGACATGAAGGAGATCGTTCGGCGGTATAAGAAGCGGCGCCAGGCTTGAGACCGGGAAACTGCATAGAGAACAGCAGCTCTTTCTAACAAAGATTTGCGGCAGACACGCAGCAACGCGAGTCTTGGGCGGATCGGCATCGGCCCAGGCCGGACTTGCCCCAGAAGCTGTACGGATGTACGTTTTGTCTGTACGCTTCAACGGAGGCTCGCATGTCGAAGGCAGGGGTCGTTCGGAAGAACCTCAGGCTGACCCAAGCAAAGATCAACAGGGCCAAGAAAATTCTTGGCACTAAGACCGAGACCGAAACAATTGAGGAGGCTCTCGATCTAGTTGCCTTTCGGCAGGAGATCACTGTAGGGATTGATCGGATCGCAGGAACAGGTGCGATTCAGGACATCTTTTCGGATGAGGACGAATCGGAGTGAAGCGCTATGTACTCGATTCGAACCTCTTCATCGCAGCAGCCCGGGACCGAGACAAGGCTGAAGAGCTCCGGGCGTTCTCGGCTTGGCGGCTCCCGCAGCTTCACCTCCACGCAGTGGTGGCTCAGGAACTCATCGCCGGAGCAACCACTGCAAAATGGGGACACGAGTTGGATCGGAGCATCATTGCTCCGTATGAAAAACGGGGGAGGATAGTGACGCCGACGTACCGCGCATGGAAGCGTTCCGGTGAGGTACTTTCTGAACTGATTCGAATGAAGAAGCTCGCTCGGAATGGCGTAGCGCGATCGTTCTTGAATGACCTACTCATCGCTACCTCGTGCCGTGAAGCCGGATTCACGTTAATCACGACGAATACCAAAGACTTCGACTTGATTTCAGAGGTTGCACCGTTCGCTTTTCTCCCGCCGTGGCCGAAGCGGTAGAAGCGCCAATTTTGTCTGGAAGCGTGCGATGTCCGACGCTGCAACAACAGGATTCGCTAGCTTGCGATGAGCTTTGCCCGGGCATTGAGGAGGAGGTTTGAGGCGTAAGTTGTTGATCAACCAGGACGAAGACGGGGTGTACGTGGCGGAGGTGCCCAGTTTGCCAGGCTGCGTGAGTCAGGGCTCGACTCACGCGGAGGCGCTTACAAACACGTGCGAAGCCATTGCTTTGTACTTGGAGAGTCTCGAGGAACACGGGGATCCAAGACGTCGAGCACGTCTTGGCGGAGTTACCCGTACTAGAAAAGGCCGACATTGAGGCTGCACTTCGGTTCGCCAGCCGGACAATCGATACTCTACATGCGTCGAAACACTAAGAATGCTGGGATGTTTATCGAAGATACTTCGGGCTGATAGCACAAATCTTGGCCGATCATTCGAAAGCCGCCCGTCGCTCCGACGCTGCCCTTGAGGCCGCCACGGGGGCGGCGGAGGCCAGGAACCGGAGCACGTGCGACAGATGACTACATATGTTGTCAAAGTCACCTCGACCGCTACGTGGCGGTTGCCCCACGAAGACATGGCTTTGCCCTGGACGTTCCAGCCGGCCAACTCCCGTACGCCCGGTCATCCGCCCACCTGCCGCTCCGCCTCATCCGCCTCATCCGCCCATCCGTTCACTCTCCACGAACGCCCGATCCGTAGGCGGCATGTCCAGTCCGCCCATGTCACCCACCGCCACCCACCGCACCTCGTCGTGCTCGAGCGCCTCCGGCTGGCCGCGGATCTCCACGTCCACGAAAAAAATCTCGAAGGATGAGCCGGGGTCGGCACGCCGGTAACGGGGCTCGCCCGCCGTCAGGACCCCCACCCCCAGCTCCTCCCCGAGTTCCCGGCGGGCGGCCTCCAGCCAGGACTCGCCCGGCTCCAGCTTGCCGCCGGGGAACTCCCACAGGCCGCCGTGCCGCTTGTGGGCCGGGCGGCGGGCCAGCAGGTAGCGGCCGTCGCGTTGGATCACGGCGGCGAGCACCGGAATGGAGGCGGCGTCGGCGGCGGCCTCGCTGGCGGGGTCGAACGCGGGCGGGCCAGGCGGTGGTTCATCCATCCATGCATGGTGACCTGGCCGGGTGGTCAGGGCAAGCCGAGGCGACCGCGCGGCGCGGGGCGCCGGCCACCGAGCCGCCGGCCCCCCAGGGGCACCGGCACCGATGACGGCGGCCCCCGATGGC
>JBBDRO010000018.1:2841-25632 GCA_040905425.1 Gemmatimonadota bacterium
CCGAGCCGCCGGCCCCCCAGGGGCACCGGCACCGATGACGGCGGCCCCCGATGGCACCGGCACCGACGACAGCCGGCCCCCGAGGGCATCGGCACCGATGACGCCACCCCCACCGGGGCCTCCCGCCGCCCGCCGCACCGCTGCCCACGCCGCGCCAGCCGGGCGGAGCCAGGAGGCAGGAGCCGCCCGCCGACAGCTGCGGCACGTATCCAGAACAGAGGGGCTCCCCACCAGCTGGCGGGGAGCCCCTCTTCCGTAATGCGGGTCGCGCCGCCGGGCTACATCCCCGCGCCCTCCCGCTGCTGCTCGGCGTCTTCGTCCGCCACGGCCCTTCCCGCGCCCAGGCTGTCCCAGTGCAGGAGGCTGTTGAAGACCAGGCCGTAGGCGCCCAGCGTCTCACTCCGCCAGAAGGGGTTGAAGCTGAACATCACCACGTGGCCGTCGCCATAGGGGGCGTCCACCAGCGCGGGTGCGCCGGCCAGCTCGGCGCCGCCCGTCAGGCCGCCGCTGATGAGCAGCTCTTCCTGCTCGGGCGTGAACTGGAAGACCACGCGGTTGCCGGTCGCGTTGCCGCCGCCGAAGCCGCCCGGCCCGCCGCGCCCGCCGCCCTGGCGCTCGGCCTCGGCGCGCTGCGCCTCCGCGAAGGCCTCCACGCCCGCCCGGCCCAGGTCCCGCGGGCGGCCCTGGATGATGTCCTCCTCGTTCACGCCGCCGCGGCCGGAAAGGCGCTCGGTGGTGCTGCCGGGGTCGTCATTGCCGCCGCCGAAGCGCCCGCCGCCACCGCCGCCGCCGCTGAAGACCGGCCCGCGGTTGAAGTAGACGCCCAGTTCGCCGCCGTAGCCGTAGGCCAGCGGGCTGCTGCCGTCCGCCTTGCGGGTGCGGTAAACGCCGCCCGGCGCCCACAGTTCGTTGGTGCTGCGGATGGACAGGCCGCCCGCCATGCCGAAGTGCGTGGGCAGGCTGGCGGAGCTGGTCAGCGTCACCAGCACGCCGCCCTGCCGGACGAAGTTGGCCAGGTTCAGCACGCCGGTGAGCTCCAGGCCGCCGCGCATGTCGGGCGTGGAGCTCTGGCGACCGATGTTGGGCGCGTGCTCGGAGGCCTGCCAGGGCTGCGGCTCGGAGCCGCCCAGGCCCTCCACGATGGAGAGCGCGTTGCCCGAGCTGGGCCCGAACAGAATCACGTCATACGTGTCTTTGAGGTTGGCGTTGTCCCGCACCTCGTGGACCGAGATGTAGTCGTAGGGCACGCCGTACTCGTCCAGCCCCAGGCGGAGCCAGCCCTCGCTCTGCGTGCTCTGCCAGGTGTGCATCACGGCCACGCGCGGGGCGCGCACCGGGTGCGTGGCCACGCTCGGCGCGTTGCTCACACCCACGGCGCGGAAGCCGTACTGCTTGCCGGCCGCGTCCAGCGTGGCGGCCAGATTGCCGCTGTTGCCGGAGGTGGGGATCACGAAGCTGCCGGCGCGGAAGTCCATGCCCGCGGCGCTGAAGTCCCGCTCGGCCGCCTCGATGCGCAGGTCGGGGTGCGCGTAGCGGAACGTGGTCAGCGCGTTGCTCGCGTCATAGTCCACCACGAACGCGCTGGCGCCCTGGGCGTTCTCCACACCGCCGGGCGGCACGGGCACCTGGGTGACCAGCGCCATGCGCCGCTCCAGCACGGCGGGGTCCTCCACGCGCGCGGTCTCCGTGTCGTAGAGGGCGCCGAGCGTCCAGCCCACGTCATCGTAGGGGCTGGGGTCCCGCGGCGAGTAGTACTGCTTGTCGAGCAGCATGTCCGCCGTCCGGCTGTAGGGCTGGTCCATGCGGATGACGTAGCTGCCCGCGCCGTAGCTGCGGCCCGCCACGTTGGCGGACTCCTCGAGCCGGTGCACCTCCACCCCCTGGCGGAGCATCAGGTCCACCAGGCGCGCCTGCAGCCCCAGGCGATCATCATCGGCCGGCAGCACGTAGGCCGCCGGACCCTCGGCGCGCGCCTTGGCCACGGAGCGCTTGGTCTTCTCCCAGTAACTGCGCAGGAACTCCTGGCGGTTGTCCGCGATCTCCCGCATGGCAATGAGCAGCGCGCTCTGCTGCAGGTTGTTGTTGTTGCGGATGTTCCACACCACCTCGGGGAGCGGCGTGTTGGGGCGGCTCCAGTGCCGGTCCACGTTGGTGCGCAGGATGCGCGTGGAGGCGTTGCCGCTGCTCTGCGTCTCGTAGAAGCGGCCGATGGCGTTGCGCATGTTGGCCACCCAGAACATGTAGTTCGGGGCCCAGCCGTCGTAGAAGTCGTGCGTGTAGACGCCGGGCACGCCGTACGCCGCCATGTCCTTGACTTCCTTGTGCGCCAGGCGCGCCCACTCGCTGATCACGATGGGATCGATCCAGGCGTTGTAGGGCCCGCGGCCCGTGCTGGTGTAGAGGTAGGACGCCGACTCGTGCAGGTCGTGCAGCACGATGGGCTTGTACTCCAGGAACGCCCCGGTCACCGCGCGCTGCAGCGCCAGGCTCTGGCTCATGCCGTCCCGGTTGTTGTCGTGCGCCACGTACCTGCCCCAGTAGAGCAGGCGGCGCGGGTAGTTGCCGTCGGGGTCCTTTCTGGGCGCCATGTGCAGGTCCACCTGCTTGGCGCGCCCGTCCACCTCCACCACCGGCGTCATGGCCACGATGAGGTTGTCCCGGATGGCGCGGATGTGCTCGGACTCACCCACGGCCAGGCGGTAGAGCAGCTCCATCAGCATCTCGGGGCTGCCCGTCTCACCGGAGTGGATGGCGCCCGTGGCGTAGTACATGGGCTTCAGCGTGGCCATGAGCCGCTCCGCCTCCGCCTCACGGGTCGCGCGCGGGTCCGAGAGCGCGTTGATGCGCGCCTTGTAGCCGTCCAGATCGGCAATCGTGGCCTCGTCCCCCACGATGGCCATGATCATCTCGCGGCCCTCCTCGGACTGGCCGATGGTGAACACGCGCACGCGCGGGGAGGCCTGGGCCACCGCCCGCATGTAGGCGGCGATCTCCTCCGGATAGGAGAGCACGTCCGTGGCGCCCGCAATGTGCCCCAGGAAGTCGAGCGGCGTGGGGACCGTCTCCGACGCCGGCAGGTGATCCACCAGCGGCGTCAGGAAGAAGGGTTCGGTAGTGGTCTCGCGGATGAGGCGCGTGTACTCGGCGTCCAGCCGCTCCTGCTGCTGGGCCTGGGCCTGCGGCGCCGCCAGCAGCAGGGTGGCGCACAGCCCCAGCAGGGCGGTGCGCGCGGTGCGTGGCAGAAGTGCCATGGGAGTGCTCCGGTTCCGGGTGGGTGGTACGTGCATCAGCGCTGTCTCTGGCCGTTGCCGTCATCCTGGTCGGCCACCAGCTGGCCGGCGTCCAGGGCGTCGTGGTGCAGCAGGGTATTGAAGAGCATGGCGTAGGAGCCGAGGGTGAGCCCCCGCCAGAACGGGTTGAAGGCGAACATGACGATGTGGCCCTCCCCGAGCGGCGCGTCCACCAGCGCGGCGGTGCCCGCCAGCTCGTGGCCGTTGGTGAGCCCGCCCGAGACGAGCAGGCGCTCCTGGTCCGGGGTGAAGCGGTAGATGACGCGGTTGCCGCGCGCTTCCGGAGTGGCCGCGGCCTCCTCCTCCTCGGCGGCCGCCACGGAATCCTGCCAGGCGCGGTACGCTTCCACACCCGCCTGCCCCCAGTCTCGCCCGCGCGCCTGCGGCTGATCCTCCTCGTCCACACCGCCGCGGCCCGAGCGCCGCGCGGTGGTGCTGCCCGGATCCCCGGGCGCGCGGCTGCCCCGCGCGTTGAAGCCCTGCGCCTGCAGCACCGGCCCGCGCCCGAAGTAGACGCCCAACTCCTCCGGGAAGCCGTAGGCAATGGGGCTGGTGGCGTCCGCGCGTTCGGTGCGGAAGACGCCGCCCGGCGCCCACAGCTCCTCCGTCTCGCGGACGCTCACGCCCTCCACCAGCCCGAAGTGGATGGGCACCGAGGCGCTCGTGGTGAGCGTCACGAAGACGCCGCCCTCCCGGACGAAGCGGTCCAGGTTGGTGACGCCCGCCAGCTCCAGCCCGCCGCGCATGTCCGGGGTGGACGCCTGCCGCCCCAGGTTGGGCGTGATGGCGGTGGCCAGCCACGGCTGCGGCTCGTCCCCGGTGCGCCCGCGCACCACGGAGAGTGCGTTGCCGGAGGAGGGCCCGAAGAGGATCACGTCGTACTTCGCGCGCAGCTCCGGGGTGTCCCGCACGTCGTGCACGCTGATGTAGTCGTAAGGCACCAGGTACTCGTCCAGCCCCACGCGCAGCCAGCCCTCACTCTGCGTGCTCTGCCAGGTGTGCATGACGGCCACGCGCGGGGTGCGCACGGGGTGGCGCGCCACGCCCGGCACCTCACGCACGCCCACGGCGCGGAAGCCCAGCTCCCGCCCCGCCTCTTCCAGCAGGGAAGCGACGTCCCCGTTCCCGTCCACGGGGATGATCCAGCTCCCGGGCCCGTACGCCTCTCCGCCCGCGCTGAAGGCCGCCTCGGCGGCCTCGATCACCAGCTCCGGATGCCGGTAGCGGAACGTGGTGAGGGGGTTGCTCGCATCGTAGCGCACCAGGAACGCGCGTGCGCCGGACGCGTTGGTCACGCCGTGCGGGGCCACGGGCGTCGTCGCTTGAAGCTGCATGGCGGTGCTCAGGAAGGACGTGTCCTCCACGCGCACGGTCTCGGTGTCGTAGAGGGCGCCGAGCGTCCAGCCCACGTCATCGTAGGGCGCCGGATCGTTGGGGTTGTAGTACTGCCAGTCGAGCAGCATGTCCGCCGAGCGCGAGAAGGGCTGGTCCAGGCGCACCACGTAGCTGCCCGCGGGCAGGGTGCGCTCGTCCGCCTCGGCGTCCTCCGTGGTGCGGTGCACCTCGATGCCCAGCTGCTGGAGGATGCGGATCAGGCGGGCCTGCATGCCGGGGCGGTCATCGTCGGCGGGGAGCACGTAGGCGGCGGGGCCCTCCATGGTGGCCTTGGCCACCGAGCGCTGCGCCTTCTGGTAGTAGTTGCGCATGAACTCGCGGCGCGCGTCCGCCACCTCACCCATGGCCACCAGCAGCCCACTCTGCTGCAGGTTCACGTTGTTCCTGATGTTCCAGACCACCTCGGGCAGCGGCGTGCTGGGCCGGTGCCACTCGCGGTCCACGTTGCCGCGCACGATGTAGGCGCTGGCGTCCCGCGCGCCCTGGGTCTCGTAGAAGCGGCCGATGCTGTTGCGCATGTTGGCCGCCCAGATCATGTAGTTGGGGCTCCAGCCGTCGTAGAAGTTGTGCGTGTAGACGCCCGGCACACCGAAGCCGGAGAGGTCCTTGACCTCCTTGTGCGCCAGCCGGTTCCACTCGCTGATCAGCATGGGGTCGATCCAGGCGTTGTAGGGCCCGCGACCCGTGCTGGTGTAGAGGTAGGAGGCCGACTCGTGCAGGTCATGCATGACCAGCGGGTTCCACTCCAGGAAGGTCTTGGTGACGTGGCGCGAGAGGGCCAGCGAGAGGCCGGAGCCGTCCCGGTTGTTGTCGTGCGCCACGTACTTGCCCCAGTAGAGCAGGCTGCCGGGCAGGTCGGCGTCCGGGTCCTTGCGCTTGCCCATGTGCAGGTCCACCTGCTTGGCGCGGCCGTCCGGCTCCACCACGGGCGTGATCATGACGATCAGGTTGTCCCGGATGGCGCGGATCTCGGGTGCCTCGGAGACGGCCAGGCGGTAGACCAGCTCCATCAGCATCTCCGGGCTGCCCGTCTCCCCGGAGTGGATGGCGCCGAGCGCCCAGTACATGGGCTTGGCCTCCTCGATGAGCCGCTCGGCCTCCGCGGGGCTGGTGCGGCGCGGATCGCCTAGAGCCGCGGTGATGGCCTTGTAGCGCTCCAGGTCATTCAGCGTGGCCTCGTCGGAGACCACCACCAGGAGCATCTCGCGCCCTTCCTCGCTCATGCCCATGGTCTCCACCCGCACGCGCGGGGAGGCGCTGGCCACGGCGCGCATGTACTCCGCCACCTCCTCCGGGTAGTGCAGCACGCCGGTGTCCCCGGCAATGGTGCCGAAGTGCTCGAGCGGCGTGGGCACCCGCTCGGAGAGCGGGAGGTGGTCCACCAGCGGCGTCAGGAAGAAGGGCTCCGTGGTGCGGTCCCGGATGAGGCGGGTGTACTCCTCGTCGAGCCGCTGCTGAGCGGCCAGCGGGGCGGCCAGCGCGGCCAGGACCATGATCAGGGCCGCGCACGTGGCGTGCGCGCGGAACGCCGGCACGGGACGTCGCTTAGGGGAAGGAGCGGACGGCTGAGCGGTTGGAGCCATGGGCGGAAACCTCGACCTCACGGGTGGCTGGCCGCATGGTGTGCGGCGGGCGCGGGCGGTGCGCCATCGTGCGTCCGGAGCTGTGCTGGAAGCGGAGGGAAGATGCGGCGCGGCGCGCACTCGTGCAACGCGCGCCCCGGTTCATCCCCGCCAGGAGGAGGACGCTTCCCCTGGCGCCAGCGTTGAGGCGTGGCACGCCGCTCTTGCCTTTTCGGGTCGGCGGGGAGCATAGTGTAGATGCCTGCCGTTGCATCACCCCAGTTGTCCGCCAGGAGCATGCATGCGCAATCGTATCGCGGCGCTCATCCAGGAAGGCGTTCTCGACGCCCCTCCGCTGCACGTACCTGCGCGTGCCACGGGCGAGTCCGGCTTTGCGGGCATTCCCGGGCTCCGCGTGGTGGCCGAGGTGCCGCTGCTGGAGGGGACGCTCCGCCCCCACACCGGGCGCCGCGCCGCGCTGGCACCCGCCCCCGACCCGCGCCACGGACCTTCCTACACGCTCGATCCGCGGCCCGAGGACACGGCCACGCTGGACGCCCGCCGGGCCCGCATGGCGCGCTCGGCCGCGCTGGGCCGGGTCCGCTACTGGTGCGCCGCGGCGGTAAGTGTGCTCGCCACCATCGCGCTGGGTCTGCTCATCCTCCCGTAGTACTTCCGCGCCATCCTCCCGGCGCCTTCCAACGCTGTAAACCCCTGGTTGCATTGGAATCCATCCACGCGCCGCTGGAGGAGCTGGCGGTGGCCTGAGGGGGCCGCGCCGCGCGGGCCGTAGTGGCTTTGCCCTGCCCGGGACGGGGGCTATCTTCCCGGCGCAAAGCGACTACTCGAGGAGGCGGTCCATGACGGATCAGAACAGCGGCGGCGGGATGCGGGTCCATGGGGCGCTGGTGGTGGTGGCTGCTGCTGCGCTGCTGAGTGCGTGTGGCGGTGAGGGTGGCGGCGAGTGGGCCGGCACCGTTCGGGACAGCGCGGGCGTGACGCTGGTGGAGAACCCCGTCGAGGGCGTGTGGTCGGAGGACGAGCGGCCCACGGTGGAGGAGGAGCTCCGCATCGGCAGCGCCGAGGGCGGCAGCGCCGGCTTCGGGAGCCAGATCACCGGCCTCGCGGTGGCGGAGGACGGCACCATCTACGTGCTCGATCAGCAGGCCCAGCTGGTGCGCGTCTTCAGCGCCGGGGGTGACTTCCTGCGCACCATCGGTCGGCCGGGCTCCGGCCCGGGGGAGCTGGGCCAGGCGCTGGCCGGCGTCTTCCTGGTGGGGGATACGCTCTTCGTCCCCGACATGATGAACCAGCGCGTGAACGTCTATCCGGCCGCGGGCCAGGGGGAGCCGCTCAGCTTCCCGCTGGACATCCGGGCGGGCATTCCCATGAAGTGGGAGGCGCTGCCGGACGGCCGGCTGGCCACGCAGGTGCGGGAGGGCGCGGTGCCGGGCAGCACCGGCGGCATGTCCGACCGCATCCTGGTGCGCGCCGCCCACCGGTGAGGTGGTGGACACGCTGCTCGAGCTGCCCACCGGCCAGTCCTTCGACTTCACCGGCGGCATGCCGCGCATGCGCATCTTTGCCGCCGAGCCTACCTGGTCCGTGGGCCCCGACGGCACGGTGGTCTACGCCGACAACAGCCAGTACCGCATCCACGTGGCGGACGCCGAGGGCAACCTGCAGCGTATCGTGAGCCGCGCCGTGGAGCCCCAACCCGTGACCGAGGCGGACCAGAACGCGCTCCTCCGCCTCATCCGCGAGCAGATCGCGGCGCAGGGAATCCCCGCGGAGGCCATGGAGCCCATGCTCTCCGCCATGCAGTTCGCGGAGAACTACCCCACCATGGCCACCGTGCTGGCCGGCCCGGGCGGCATGGTGTGGGCACAGCGCATTCGCACGGCGCGGGACTTCGAGGAAGCGGGTGTGGAGTTTGATCCGAACCGCATCGGCTCCCCCGTCTGGGACGTCTTCGATGGGGAGGGCCGCTACCTGGGCACGGTGGAGGTCCCCGAGGGCTTCCAGGCCTACGGCTGGAAGAACGACCGCCTCTATGGCGTGCTGCGTGACGACCTGGACGTGCTGTACGTGGTGCGCCTGCGGGTGGACGGCCTGCCCGCCACGCCCGTGCCGCTCGAGGGGGTGGCGGCGCGGTGAGGATGCCGCGTCCCCTGGCCGGCTTCCACGCGCTCGCGGCGCTCCTCCTGTGGCTCTCGGCGCCGGCCGGCGCCGCCACGCAGGAGCCGCCCTGGCCGCCCGTGGCCACCTTCTCCATCCTGGCCTACGACTCCGTGACCGGCGAGCTGGGCGGCGCCGTGCAGTCGCGCGTCTTCTCGGTGGGCAACGGCGTGCTCTGGGCCGAGGCGGGCGTGGGTGTGGTGGCCACGCAGGCGGTGGTGGACGTGAGCTACGGGCCGCAGGCGATCGAGCTGCTGCGCGGCGGCATGCCCGCCGCCGAGGTGGTGCGCACCGTGTGGGCGCGCGACCCGGATCCGCGCCCGGAGAACTGGTCCAAGCAGGGCCGCCAGCTCGCGGTGGTCGATGCCGGGGGCAATGCGGCCGCCTTCACCGGCTCCCAGGCCAGCGAGTGGGCCGGCCATCGCACGGACGTCCACGTCACCGCGCAGGGCAACATCCTGGCGGGCCCCGAGGTGGTGGAGCGCATGGTGGAGGCCTTCCAGGCCACCGAGGGCCACCTGGCCTTCCGCCTGCTGGCCGCGCTGGAGGCCGGCCAGGCCGCTGGCGGGGATCGCCGCGGCATGCAGTCGGCCGCCATGCTCATCGTGGGTAAGGACCGCGGCGTGTGGCTGAACAATGACGTGGTGCTGCGCCTCCAGGTGGACGACCATGGCGAGCCCATCGCCGAGCTGCGCCGCCTGGTGGAGATGACCGCCCGGCGGCTGCGGCGCTAGCAATCCGCGGCGTGGCGCCATGAGCGCGCGGGGGGGGCCGGCGGAGGACCTGGCTGGCGGCATGCGTGCGGCGGCCCGTGCGGCCGGCCCGGTGGCCGGGACCATGCGCGCTGGGCGGTGCGGGGCCAGCCCGGTGGCCGGCGCTGTGGTGCTGGCGGGCGGGCGCGGCACGCGCATGGCGGGCGGCGCTGCGGGGGCCGGCGCGGGGGCGGGAGCGGGGGCGGCGGCCGGCGCGGGGGCGGAGCTCTCCGCCGCACAGCGGGCGGCCGCCGCCACCGGGCTCAAGGGGCTGGTGCCGGTGGCCGGCCGCCCCTTCCTGGAGCACGTCCTGGAGGCGCTGGCCGCGGCCGGCGTGGGTGAGGTCTGCGTGGTGCTCGGCCCGCACGGCGGCCCGCTCCGGGATCATCTCCAGCGCTGGAGCAGCGCGCCGCTGTCCATTGCCTACGCCCTCCAGCCCGCGCCGCGCGGCTCCGCGGACGCGCTGCTGGCCGCCGAGACGTGGGCGGCCGGGCGGCCCTGCCTGGTGGTGAATGCCGACAACCTCTACCCGCCCGCCGCCGTCCGCCCCCTGCTGGAGACCACCGGCCACGCCCTGGCCGGCTTCGAGCCCGCGGCGCTCGTGGCCGGCGGCAACATCCCGCCCGAGCGGGTGGCCGCCTTCGCGCTGGTGCGCGCCGACGCGGACGGCCGTCTGGTGGAGATCGTGGAGAAGCCGGACGCGGTTGCGCGCGCCCGCCTGGGGGAGGGCGCGCGCGTGAGCATGACGTGCTGGCGCTTCGAGCCGTCCATATTCGACGCCTGCCGCGCGGTGCGCCCCTCGCCGCGCGGGGAGCTGGAGCTGCCCGACGCGGTGCGCCTGCTGGTGGCGCGCGGCGAGGTGGTGCGGGTACTGCCCGTGGCGGAGCCCGTGCTGGATCTGACGGGGCCGGAGGACATTGCCGCGGTGGAGCGCTGGTTGGGTGGCGGTGCGCGGGGCTGAGGCGCTGCGCGCGCGGGCGCGGCGCACGCTCGGGCTGGAGGGCGGCGCCGCCCCGCCGGGTGCCACCGGCCGGGAGGCCGCCTGGTACGTGCCCGGCCGCATCGAGGTCTTCGGCAAGCACACCGACTACGGCGGCGGGCGGAGCCTGCTGGCGGCGGTGGAGCGCGGGGTGGTGGCGGTGGCGGTGCCGGCCGTGGGGCGGACGGTGGAGGTGGTGGCGGCGGCTGCCGGTGGCGCAGGGCGGGCCGGGATGGAGGCAGCTGCCGGCCAGCGGCTGACGCTGCCGCTCGACCCGCCGTCGGGCGCCGAGGTGCCGCCCGGCGAGCCGCCCTGGAGCGTCTACGCCCGGGCGGTGGTGCGCCGCGCCGTGCGCGACTTCCCGGACGCCGCGGCGGGGGCGCGCGTGGCCTTTGCCGGCGACCTGCCGCTGGCGGCCGGGCTGAGCAGCTCGAGCGCGCTCGTGGTGGCGCTGTGGTCCGCGCTGGCCGACGTGTGGGGGCTGGGGGAGGAGCCGTCCGCGGCGCAGCGGTTCGGGGCGGACGAGGCGGCGGGCGGGCGGCAGGCGGCCGGGCAGCCGGCCAGCGACCCGGTGGCGCGCGCCGCCTACCTGGGCGCCGTGGAAACCGGTGCGTCGTGGGGCCCCTTCGCGGGCGAGGCGGGCGTGGGCGTCCACGGTGGCAGCGAGGACCACGCCGCGGTGGTGCTGTGCCGCGCCGCTCACCTGCTGCAATGCGCCTTCGTGCCCCTCCGACCGGAGGGCCACGTGCGGCTGCCGGATGGCTGGCGCTTCGTGGTGGCGGCCAGCGGGGTGCGCGCGGAGAAGACGGGGGGCGCGCGCGCCGCGTACAACCGGCTGGCGGCGGAGCTCGCGGCGGTGGGGGCGGCGTGGCGCACGGCGGGCGGGCGCTCTGCCACGGCGGGCGGCGCGCTGCTTCAGGAGGGCGCCAGCGCGGAGCGGCTCGTGGCCGCCGCGCGCCGGCACGCGCCGGCCGGGTGGGACGCCGCAGCCCTGGCCCGGCGCGCGGCGCAGTTCGCGGCCGAGACGCTGGAGTTGATTCCCGCCGCCACCGCCGCCCTCCGCGCCGGGGACAGCGCGGCGTTCGGCGGCGCCGCCGCGCGCTCCGCCGAGCTGGGCGCCGCGGCGCTCGGCAACCAGCTGCCGGAGACGCTGCACCTCACCGCCAGTGCCCGGCGCCTGGGCGCGGCGGCCTCCTCTCCGTTCGGGGCGGGCTTCGGCGGGTCGGTGTGGGCGCTGGTGAACGACGGGGAGGCGGACGCGTTCGCGCGCGCGTGGCGGGCGGACTACGAAGGCGGCTTTCCAGAATGTGCGGCGGAGGCGGCGTTCTTTGTGACGGGGGCGGCGGACGGGGCGCGGCGGCTGGGGTGAGGGTTTCGGCGTGCGGGGGGCGCAGGGGCGCGCGCGGGGGCGATCGGGCGCCGAGGTGCGGAGGTGCGACGGTGCGACGGTGCGACGGCGGCCATCGGCGGAGTTAGGCGGCCGGCGGCGGCCGGTAGGCGGCGGAGATTGTCATCAGAGCCGCACGCGCAGGGGTCGCGCGCAGCCGTTGCGGCATGGATGGCAATAATTGCGGCCAAACGTGCACGCGTCGTGGCGGCGGTGGCGCTGCTGCGTTTAGTGGCAAATAGTGCTACTGAACCCGCACGGAGCGAACGAGACCCCTGCGCGTGCGGGTTTGATCACACTGTGGCGGCCGAACCGTCGCCCTGCCGTTACGGCGCGCCGCCCCTGGCGCCGGCCACGGCCGTCCGTCGCCCTGCCTTACGGCGCGCCGCCCCTGGCGCCGGCCACGGCCGTCCGCCGCCGTGCCTTGCGGCGCGCCGCCGCTTCCCGCACCGTCAATGCGGATCGACCGGCCGCACGTCCGCAGCAGAAAGTGACGCCGCCCATGCTGGCTCATGTCCTGGCCGTGCTCGGCCTTGCCCTCTACGCCTTCGAGGTCTACCGGACCGTGCTCCGCTTCGGCGTGAAGCGGCCGGGCATGCTGGGCACGGTGATGCTGTCGGCCCCGCTGCACGTGTTCATGGCGGTGGTCATGGCGGTGGGCTTCGTGGTCCTGGGCTCCACCCCGCTGCTCCCGGTGCCCGCCTACGTGGCGCCCGTGGGAGTGCTGATCAATCTGGTGTACCTGGTAATGGCGCTGCGCCACGCCCGCCGGCAGGCGCGGGCACGCGCCGAGCGCTCCGCGCGCTACACGACCCGACCACGCGAGGGAGAGTGACATGAGTGGCATCGATCGCAGGGATTTCATCCGCACGGCCGCGGCCGGCTCGGTGGCGGCGGGCTTCGTGGGTGTGGACGGGGCGGCGGGGAGCACCGGGGACGGCGCGGCGGGGGCCGCGCGGGCCCGCGCGGCGGACGAGCTGGCGCCGCCGCCCGGACTGCAGGAGCCGCGCGCGGGGCTCTTCAGCGCGCCGCCGCTCGAGACCGTGCGCGTGGGCTTCGTGGGCGTGGGCCACCAGGGTTCGGCGCACGTGGCCAACTTCCTGCGCATCCCGGGCGTGGAGATCCGCGCCATCTGTGACCTGGTGCCCGCCAAGGTGGCCCGCATGCAGGCGCGGGTGCGGGAGGCGGGGCAGCCGGAGCCGGCCGGGTACTCGGGCAGCCACGAGGTCTTCCGCGAGCTGTGCGCGCGCGATGACCTGGACCTGGTCTTCACGGCCACGCCGTGGAACTGGCACGCGCCCGTGCTGCTGGCGGCCATGGAGGCGGGCAAGCACGCCGCCACCGAGGTGCCCATGGCGCCCACCATCGCGGAGCTGTGGGAGCTGGTGGCCACCGCGGAGCGCACGGAGCGCCACTGCGTGATGATGGAGAACTGCTGCTACGACCGCGCGGAGATGATGGTCCTGAATATGGTCCGCCAGGGGCTGTTCGGGGAGCTGCTGCACGCGGAGTGCGGCTACCTGCATGACCTGCGCGAACTCAAGCTCAGCGACTTCTACGAGGAGCGCTGGCGCATCGAGCACTCCAAGCGGCGCAACGCGGATCTCTATCCCACGCACGGGCTGGGGCCCGTGGCGCAGTGGCTGAACGTGAACCGTGGCAACCGTTTTGCCACCGTGGTGTCCATGGCCAGCCCGGGCGTGGGGCTGCAGCGCTGGGCGGCCGAGCACATCGGTCCCGACAGCCCCGCGGCGCGGCAGCGCTACGCGCTGGGTGACGTGGTGAACACGCTCATCCGCACGGCCACGGGCGCCACCATCCTGCTCACGCACGACACCAATTCGCCGCGCCCCTACAGCCGCCGCATCCTGCTGCAGGGCGCCAACGGCATCATGCGCAAGTATCCCGAGGCGCTCATCCACCTGGAGGACCGCAGCCGGGCGCACCGGTGGGAGCCCTTCGAGGACTACCGCGCCGAGTTTGAGCACCCGATCTGGAAGGCGCTCGAGGAGCGTTCACGCGGCGCCGGCCACGGGGGCATGGACTACATCGAGGACTACCGGCTGGTGCAGTCCCTGCATGAGGGCGCCCCTATGGACATGGACGTCTACGACGGCGCGGCGCTGTCGGCCATCACGGATCTGAGCGAGCGCTCCATCGCGCGGGACAGCGCGCCGGTGCAGGCGCCCGACTTCACGCGCGGGGCGTGGCGCACGCGGCCGCCGCTCGGCATCGTGCAGATCGACGCGCCGGCATGAGCCTCGTGCACATCGACGCGCCGGCATGAGCCCGGAAGGCGACCTCAAGGTCAACGATCGCCTCACCATCCCGCGGGCCGAGATCGACTTCCGCGCCTCCCGCTCGGGCGGGCCGGGCGGGCAGCACGCCAACACATCCTCCACCCGCGTGGAGGTGCTCTGGAGCGTGGCCACCTCCGCGGTGCTCGACGAGCGGCAGCGCGCGCGCATCCTGAAGCGCCTGGAGAACCGCATCAACGCGGACGGCGTGCTGCAGGTGGCCTCCTCGGAGCAGCGCAGCCAGCTGCAGAACCGCGAGGCCGCCGAGGCGCGCCTGGTCGAGCTGGTGGCGCAGGCGCTGCGCACGCGCAAGCGGCGCAAGCCCACCCGCCCCACCCGCGCCTCCAAGGAGCGGCGCCTGAAGGAGAAGAAGCACCGCGCCAGGATCAAGGAACAGCGCGGTCGGGTGGAGGGGCCGGAATAGCGCGAGCGGCTAGCCCCGCCGCGGGACGGGCGGTGCGCGGCGCGGCCTGCCGGGCGTCGTCGCTTACAACTGCTTACTCGTAGCGGAGCGCCTGCATGGGTTCCACCCGTGTGGCCCGCAGGGCGGGGATGAGGGAGGCCGCGGTGGCCGCCAGGCCGAGCACCACCAGCACCGTGACGAAGGTGGCGGGATCGCGCGCCTCCACGTCCACCAGCATGACGCGCATGAGGCCCGAGAGGGGCACCGCCAGCGCCAGGCCCAGCAGCAGCCCCAGCGCCAGCTGGCTCATGCCCTGGCGGAAGACCAGGCGCAGGACGTCCCGCCGCTCGGCGCCCAGCGCCATGCGCACGCCCAGCTCGCGCGTCCGCTGGCTCACCGAGAAGGCCATCACGCCGTAGAGGCCCACCCCGGCCAGGAAGAGGGCGGCCAGACCGAAGACGGCAAAGATGGCGCCCACGATGTCGAACTGCCAGTTGTTCTCGCGTATGCCCTCGGACAGGGTGCGCACCCAGTAGAGGGGCAGGTCGCCGTCCAGGCCCCGCACCGCCCGGCGCACGGCCGGCGTGAAGGAGAGCGGATCGCCGGCGCCGCGCACCATGAGGGTGAGGAAGCGCGGGGGGGTGGCCTCGTGCTCCACGGGGAAGAAGACGCCCTGTGGCGTTTCGTTGCTGATGCCGCTCACGTAGACGTCGGGGACCACGCCCACCACGGTGCGCCAGGGCTCCTCCTCGTCGGTGCCGAAGCGGATGCGCCGCCCCACGGCCTGCCCCTCCAGGTAGTCGCGGGCAAAGGACGCCGTGACCACGGCCACCGGCTGCGTGCCGCGCCGATCCGTGGGCTCCAGCGTGCGCCCCTCCAGCGGCTGGATGCCGAAGACGCCGAAGTAGTCGCCGCTGGTGGGGATGGCCGGCATGGACGGCGGTCCGAGCGTCTCGTCATAGCTCTGCCCCTCCACCCGCACGGCGCGCCAGGCGCCCCCCATGCCCGGCATACCGTTGGCCAGCGCCGCGGCCTCCGCGCCGGGGATGGCGGCCAGGCGCGCGCCCAGTTGCTCCCAGAAGCGGCGGCGCTCCTCCTCGTCCTCCCAGGAGCCGGTGGGCAGGCCCAGGCGCGCGGTGAAGACCTCCGTTTCCACGCCCATGTCAATGGTGCGCAGGTTCACGATGGTGCGCACCAGCAGCCCCGCGCCCACGAGCAGCCCGCACGAGAGGGCAATTTCCACCACCACCAGGCCCCGGCTGAGCCTGCCCATGCGAAAGCTCGAGCCGCCGCGTGACTCGTCCTTGAGGATGTCATGGGTGTTGGCGCGGGCGGCCTGCAGCGCCGGGATGACACCCGCGGCGAAGGTGGCCGTGAGCGTGGCCGCCAGCACGAAGAGCAGGGACGCGCCGTCCAGTTGGAAGGTCAGCCAGAAGGGCGGGCTCGTGTCGGCGACGGCCGCGGTGAACCAGCGCAGCGCCCCGAAGGCCACCACCAGCCCCAGCGCCGCTCCCGCCAGCGCGATGGCGAACGCCTCCGTGAGGAACTGCAGCACGATGCGGCCCTTGCCGGCGCCCATGGCCGTGCGGATGCCCACTTCCTTGCTGCGCAGCGACGCACGGGCAATGAGGATGTTGGCCACGTTGGCGCACGCCACGAGCAGCACCATGAGCACCGCGCCCAGCATGGTGTAGAGCACGGCCGACGTCTCACCGCCCATCTGCTGCTCGGTGAAGCGGCGCACCAGCGGCCGCAGCCCGGCGTTGGTCTCCGGGTAGGCCGCCTCCAGCCGCTCGGTCACCTGCGTGACGGACATCCTGGCCTGGTCCAGGCTGACGTCCTCGCGCAGCCGGGCAATGATGTTCAGGCTCGTCCCCTGGCCGCGGGGCAGCTCGGCCGCGCGCAGCGGCAGGGGGACCCACGCCTGCTGCACCACGGGAAAGGCGAAGCCCGGCGGCAGCACACCCACGATGGTGGCGGGCCCCCCGTTGACGCGCACCGCCCTGCCCAGGACTCCGCGATCGCCCGCGTAGCGGGTCTGCCAGAGATCGTAGCCGAGCAGCATGCCCGCCTCGGCGCCGGGCGCCATGTCCGCCTCGTTGAAGAGGCGGCCCACCACCGGCTCCACGCCCAGCACGCGGAAGGTGCCGGGGGTCATGAAGCCGCCGTCCAGGCGCTCCGGCGCGTCACCGTCAACCAGGTTCAGCGTGCCCGAGTAGTAGGCGCCCATCTCCTCGAAGGCGCGCTGCTCCGCGCGGATGTCCTCGAAGTCGTGAATGGAGACGCCCGTCTGCGTGATGCCGCGCTCGGGCGCCGTCATGGCAATGTGGACCAGCTCCTCCGGCTGCTCGAAGGGCAGGCCGCGGAAGAGCGCGCCGTAGACCACGCTGAACATGAAGGTGGAGAGCCCGATCCCCAGCATGAGGGCCACCACCGAAATGGCCGTGCTGCCGGGGTCCTTGAGCAGCATGCGCGCGCCGAAGCGCAGATCCTGGAAGAAGTTGGCCATGGAGCCGCGGGTTGGGGGAGGGCCGGCGGCGTGGTCCGGTGCCGGCTGCGGGGCACTACGGCGGCGGCCCGGGCCAGGTTTCGCTCCGTTTTTAAGCGACGATGCCCGTCAACTCCCCGGGCGCCTGCCGGGTAGCACGCGCGCCCGCAGCTCCGCGCGGCGGTAGGCACCGTCCTGACAGCCCCTGTAGGGAGGGTGCCGCGATCGCGGCCGCTGCCATGGCATGCGGCGCCCGGGGAGCGCACATTGGAGTACGGGCGCGATGCGCTCTCAGGGGCTGCGCACCACCGGCCGGTGGCTCAGCGCCGGCCGCCTACTGGAGGGGGGGGAGCTATGCGTTGGACGGCAATGGCCGCGCTGGCCGTGGGGCTCGCGGCGGGGTGCGGTGGATCGGGGGACGCGGAGGAAGCGGCGGAAGCGGCGGCCGCGGCGGAGGACGCGGCGCTGGCCAGGCAGGCGGAGGCGGAGAGCGCCTTCACGCTGGCTACCTTCGACACCATCGCGTGGAAAGCCGACAGCATGGCGCACAACCGGGGCGCCGTGGTCTGGATGTTCAGTTGCCAGAAGTGCCACGGGCAGTACGGGCGGGGCGACGGGGGCTTCGTGCAGGGTGGGGACACGCTGCGACCGCCCGACTTCCTGGATCCGGACTGGGCGCCCGGCGAAAATCATGCGGAGCTGCTCCGCCTGATCTCCACGGGGGCGGTGCGGGGCATGCCCCACTGGGGGCTCGAGGAGCGGTTCAGGGCGCGCGACATCGACGCGGCGGCCTGGTACATACAGGAGGTGCTGCGTCAGGGGATCGACCCGGCCGCGGGCACCTGAGCCAGGGCGTGCCGGGGGGCACGCCGTGAAGGAAGGCAGATGACGGAGAGCAAGCGACGCGGCTCGCGGGACATGAGCGCCGAGGAGGTCGAGGCCTTCCTGGCGCGCAACTACTGGGGCGTGCTGTCCACGGCGGCCGGGGACGAGGCGTATGCCGTCCCCATCATCTTCGGCCGCCGGGGCAGCCGCTTCTACTCGGTGGTGGGGCCCGGCCGCAAGGTGGAGAACATCGAGGCCAACCCGCGCGTCTGCCTGACCGTGGTGGAGGTGGAGGACATGGCCCGCCGCTGGCGCTCCGTGGTGGTGCTGGGAGACGCCGGCTGGGTGGAGGACGAGGCGGGCGTGGCCGCAGCGCTGGACGTCATCCGCGCGCAGTATCCGGGCGCGCCCACCCGCAGCTCCTCGGGCGCGGCGGGGCTGGCGGCCATGGGCTTCCGGGTGCTGGCTGTGGAGGGCGCGGAGATCACCGGCCGCGTCCAGGAGTAGGGAAGGAGCTCAGGTGGATGTGAGCTGCGCGCTCAGGCGGTCGGGAGCGCCTGGCGCCGCACGCGGATGTGCCCCGCCAGGTCGTGGTCCACGGCCAGTTCCGCGAAGCCCACCCGGAAGACGAATGCGGGATAGCGTTGCACCAGCATCACCTCCACGCCCGGCAACACCCCCATCCCCGCCAGCTTGCACGACGCCGTGCTGCCCGGCTCCTCCAGGCACGAGACCGTGGCCCGCTCGCCCGGGCGCAGGGCCGTCAGGTGCACCGTGCCGCACGCGGCCGCCGCGCAGTGGTCGATGGTGGGTACCGGCTCACCCGCGGGACACGCCTCTCCCCATGCGGGCAGCGCGCCCGCCAGCCGCGCCCGGAGGCGCTCACCCAGCTTCATGACCCGCCTCCTTCCGGCGTTGGTTCCATGCCCGTACCCGGGCCACCCAGGCGGGCACCCCGGGGTTTTCATAGCCACAGGACGGGCAGCGCACGAGCCCGCAATCGGCGCCCAGCGGACAGCGCTGGCATGCGCTCTGGGCGCGGTCCTCCTCGAACGCGGTGCCGCAGAATCCGCACGTCACCATCCCGCCCCCCGCAGCACGATGTTGAGCAGCCAGCCGGCCCCGAAGGCGAACGGCGTGATGAAGGCCACCATGCCGAGCGCCGTCTTCACGCCGCGCTCACGGATCATCATGAGGAACTGCGCCACGCACGGGACGAAGAGTGTGAGCGTCACGGCGGCCACCGTGAGCTGCCGCATGCCCAGCATGCCCGTCTGTCCCAGATCGAAGAGGCCGGCGGCGCCGTAGTCACGGCGGAAGAAGCCGAAGAGGAAGATCTCCGCCGTCTCGGCCGGCAGCCCGAGCAGGGCCACCACGGGCTCCAGCCCCGCCACGATGAGCGCCAGCACGCCCGTCCACGAGCCCGCCCAGATGAGGACGCTGGCCAGCAGGAAGAGCGGCAGCACCTCGCGGAAGTACCAGTGCACCCGGGTGTAGGTCTTCATCAGCACGTTGCCCGGGCGGGGCAGCCGCAGCGGCGGCAACTCCATGTGGAAGCTGGCCGCCTGGCCCGGCATGAGCCGCGCGCTGATGAGCCCCACCAGGAAGAAGACGCCCAGCAGGGAGAGCGCCCAGACGCCCAGCGCTGCCGGGTAGGGCGCCAGCACGGCAATGATGACGCCGAGCTGCGCGGAGCAGGGGATGGCCAGCGCCAGCAGCAGGGTGGCCAGGACCCGCTCGCGGCGGGTCTCCAGGGTGCGCGTTACCATGGTGGCCATGGTGTCACAGGCAAAGCCCAGCACCATGGGGATGACCGCCCGTCCCGACAGGCCGATGCGCTTGAAGGCGCGATCCACGAGCAGCGCCAGGCGCGGGAAGTAGCCGCTGTCCTCGAGCACCGAGAAGAAAAGGAAGAAGGTGGCCACCACGGGCAGCACGATGGCCACGGCGTAGCGCACGCCCAGCGTGAGCACGCCGTACTCGCCCACGAAAAGGGTGCGCACCAGCTCCCACGGCACGAACGCAAAGAGGCCCTCCAGCCAGGGGTTGATGCGCTGCTCGAAGAGGCCGGTCTCGATGGCGTCCACCAGCGTACCGGCGCCGAACAGCCCCACGAACTGGTACAGGCCGAAGTAGAGCACCACGGCCAGCACGGGCAGCCCGGTGAGCGGGCGCGCGAGCAGCCGGCCCAGCGCGTCGCGCACGGGCGTGCGGACCTCCCGCGCCCCGCTCATCACGTCCTCGGACAGCCGGTCGGCGGCGCGCTGGCGCTCGTAGGCCACGCGATAGGAGGAGGGATCCGGCAATTCCTGCTGCGTCCCCACCAGCGCCGCGCGCACCGCGGCGCCACCGTCGGGCTCCGTGGCGTGCACCAGGTCGGCCGTGGACGCGTCCCCCTGGAGGTAGAGCGCGGCCAGCGCCGCGGGCGCCACGGGGTAGACGCCCGCGAGCCGCTCCTCGAGCGCGGCCAGGGCGTGCCCCACGCCGTTGGCATAGACAGTGGTGGGCGGAGCCGACCGGGACCGCGCGCGCCGAATTGCGCGCCCCAAGTCCGCGAGTCCACGACCGGACACCGCCACCACGGGTACGATTTCCACGCCCAGGCGCTCCGCCAGCCGCATGTGGTCCACACGCACGCCCAGACGGTCCGCCTCGTCCATCATGTTGAGCGCCACCACCAGCGGCCGCCCGGTCTCGGCCAGCTGCAGCGTGAGCGGCAGCATGCGCTCCAGGTTCTTGGCGTCCACCACGTGCACCAGCACGTCGTAGGCGCCGCCCAGCACGATGCGCTGGCTGACCCGCTCCTCCTCCGTGGTGGGGAGCATGGAGTACATGCCGGGCGTATCCACGATCTCCACCCGCTGCCCGTCCAGGTGGGTGTGCCCGCGCGCCACCTCCACCGAGGTGCCGGGATAGTTCGAGACGGCTACGTAGGCGCCGGTGAGGCGGTTGAAGAGCGCGCTCTTGCCCACGTTCGGCGCGCCGGCCAGGACCACCCGGAGGGTGAGCTGGCCGCCGTCGCGGACGGCGGGCGGTGGCGCCTGCCGGGCATCGTCGCTTCCATGGCAGGCATGACCGGGGGCGGTCCCGGCCGGTGGCGGCGCGAGCGTGAGCGGCGGATTCACGGCACCCCGGCCTCCTGCTGCGGCCGCACCGGGCGGCCATCGTGGACCGGCAGCGAGCGGACCAGCTTGTTGCGCCGCGCGAAGTACGCCTCGGTTGGCTCGGCCTGGCCGGCCTCCACCATGCGCCGCCAGCGCACGGGCTCGTGCGCGCAGTACGGCTCCGCCTCGTGCCAGTCCCCGGTGACGGCGTAGGCGCGGGCGCGGCTGCCGCCGCACACCGGCCGGTACTCGCAGACCGCGCACTTCCCCTTCAGGTTGGCCCGGTCGCGCAGCGCGGTGAAGATGGGCGCCGTGCGGTAGACTCCCACCAGGTCATCCTCCCGGACGTTGCCCGCCCTGAGCGGCAGGAAGCCGGAGGGCATGATGTCCCCGGTGTGGCTGATGAAGAGGAAGCCGTCCCCGTCGTTGACGTTGCCCGCGCGGCCGATGCCGTCCTTGAGGGAGTGCGCCAGCCCGTCGGTCATGAGGCCGCCGGCGTCCTGGCGCAGGCCCTCGCGCCGCTCGGCCACCTTGCGCTCCAGCACCACGCGATTGTACTGCGGCGCGGCGGTGGCCTTGATGTCGAACGGGGCAGTCTTCGAGAGATCGTAGAGCCGGTTGAAGACGGCCTCGAACTCGTCGGGGCCGGCCACGTCCTCGGGCTTGGCGCGCCCCATCGGCACCAGGAAAAAGACCTCCCAGAAGACGATGCCCACCTGCTCCATGAGCGCACAGAGGTGGTCGAAGTCCTCCAGGTTGTGTCTGGCGACGACCGTGTTCACCTGCGTGGTCATCCCCACCTCCTGCGCGGTCTTCAGGATGCGCAGGCCGTGTCCGAAGGAGCCCTCGACGCGGCGGAACTCGTCGTGGATCTCCGGGCAGGAGCCGTCCAGGCTGATGGCCAGCCGGGCCAGCCCCGCGTCCTTCAGCTGCTGGATCATCTCCTTCGAGCAGAGCGGCGTGGTGGCCGGCGTGGCCGCCATGCGCAGGCCCAGCTCGTGACCGTAGGCCACCAGCTCCAGGATGTCGGGGCGCTTCAGGCAGTCCCCGCCGCTGAAGACGAAGATGATGGGGCCGAAGGCACGCACGCGCTCGAGCATGCGCTTGGCCTCCGCGGTGGACAGCTCGTCGGGATGACGATCCGGCTGCGCCTCCGCCCTGCAGTGCTTGCAGGCAAGGTCGCACGCCTGGGTGGTTTCCCAGATGACCAGAAAGGGTGCCCTGGCAAAGTCCATGGGCGGCATCCCGCCACCCTTGCCGTTGCCATGGCCGTGGCCATGGGTGCGCTGCGCGTTCTTCACGTGTCCGCTCCGGACTTGGGGTTCCGGGGTGGGCGGCAGCCGAGCCGCTCCCACATCGACCAAGCTAGGCGGCGGCCAGGGGGGCGTCTGTCAGCGGAAAGCCGAATTTTCTGTGGGGGGTGATACCCGTTCTCACGTGGGGGAACGCCGCGCGGGGTACGCGATCGAGGGCGCATCCGCCGCCGGGGGGCATGGGCGGGCGCGATCATGCGGTGGCGTCTTGCCGTGGCGCCTTGCGGTGGCGCCTTGCGGTGCGTTCGGAGAACGAAAACGGAAGTTGTTGTGCCGCAACGATTATATCCTGCATTCTATAGAATATAGTCGTTGTGCCCCAGCGCTTCCCTGCGTGGAAGTCCGAGTGCCGCGCGCAGGCGATCCTCCACTTCCAGGACGCGCGCCGGGGCGGAGGCGGACGTGGACGGCCGCCGACGCGGACGGGGGGCGCTGCTCGATGCTGGCGGGGGCGCGTGCTTGGCGCTGGCGAGGGCGCGTGCTCGGCGCCGGCGGGAGGCGCGTGCTCGGCGCTGGCGGGAGGCGCATGCTCGGCGCTGGCGGGAGGCGCGTGGGCGGCGCGCTGATGCACGTTGCTGGCTGAGCTGCCGGCGCAAAAATGCACAATGGCCGGCCGTTGCGAGACGGTTGTGCAGTTTGGCTCGTCTGGAGGGGCAGAATGCACAATCAGGCAGGTCGAGGGAGGACGGTTGTGCAGTTTTGCGGCCCTATCGACGGCAAAACGCACAACGGCCCGCGCGCGAGGGCCGGTTGCGCGCTTTTGCGTCCGCCGGGAGCGGGTGCCGACCTCCAGACGGCCGCCGGCGCGGGGAGAGCCC
>JBBDRO010000018.1:25642-54990 GCA_040905425.1 Gemmatimonadota bacterium
GGGGGGGGGTTTAGCCGGGGGCGGGGGGCCGCGTGGGCCTTCAGCCTATCGCTGGTCGGCCGGTACGTACGGCCGCTCGTCGTAGCCCGTGTAGATCTGCCTGGGCCGCGCGATCTTCTGCTCCGGGTCCTCGAGCAGCTCCTGCCACTGCGCCAGCCAGCCGGCGGTGCGCGGAATGGCGAAGAGCACCGGGAACATGTCCACCGGGAAGCCCATGGCCTGGTAGATGATCCCCGAGTAAAAGTCCACGTTCGGATAGAGCTTCCGCTCCACGAAGTAGTCATCCTCGAGCGCGATGCGCTCCAGCTCCATGGCCAGGTCGAGCAGCGGACTCGAGCCCGTCACCTCCAGGACGTCACGCGCCATCGACTTCAGGATACGGGCGCGCGGGTCGTAGTTCTTGTAGACGCGGTGACCGAAGCCCATGAGGCGGTAGTCACCCTTCTTGGCGCGCTCCACGAAGTCGGGCGCCCGCTCCGCGGTGCCGATCTCGCGCAGCATGCGCAGCACCTGCTCGTTGGCGCCGCCGTGCAGCGGGCCGTAGAGGGCGGCGGCGGCCGCCGCCACCGAGACGTACGGGTCGGGATGCGAACTGCCCACGCTGCGCATGGCGTTGGCCGAGCAGTTCTGCTCGTGATCCACGTGCAGAATGAAGAGCACGTCCAGCGCCTTCTCGAGCACCGGATTGACCTGGTACTCCTTCTCCGTCATGCGGAACATCATGCTCAGGAAGTTGCCCGTGTAGCTCAGGTCATTGTCCGGCTGCACGTAGGGCATGCCGATGCTGTGGCGGTAGGCCATGGCCGCCAGCGTGGGCATCTTGGCTATGAGGCGCCGGATCTGCCGCGCGCGGACGTGCGGGTCCGCGATGTTGCGCGACTCCGGATAGAAGGTGGACAGCGCCGCCACCGTGCTCACCAGGATGCCCATGGGATGGGCGTCATGGTGGAAGCCGTCCATGAACTTCTTCAGGTTCTCATGGACGATCGTGTGGTAGGTGGTGTTGCGGTCCCAGTCCGCCATCTCCTCGCTGGACGGCAGTTCGCCGTTCAGCGTCAGATACGCGGTTTCCAGATAGGTGCTCTGCTCCGCGAGCTGATCGATGGGAATTCCCCGATAGAGGAGGATCCCACGCTCGCCATCGATGAAGGTGATGGCGCTCTTGCACGAGGCCGTGTTCATGAACGCCGGATCGTAGCAGAGCAGACCGAAATCCTCCTCATCCACCTTGATCTGCCGGAACGCGGCGCTGGTGACGGCCGAACCGTATTTGGGGTAGGTTCCCGCCTGGATGGGGAACTCGAATTCCTGTCCGGTCCGGTTGTCCCGGACGCTCAGCGTATCCTTCCGCGTGGCCTGCTCCATGGGTTGGGACTCCTTAAGCACGACAGTATCAGGCATGGCTCCCTCCACAGGATGATGGGGCCTCGAGGGGCACATGGGAAAGCCCCCGCTCGCGCCCTCCGGCTCCGCCCCGAACGTAGATCCCCACGAAGGCGCCCGGCTGTAGGGAAAGAGTGGAATCGATGCGGGGATTTTCCCGCCGCCATTTCCACCGTAGCCCGACAGCGCGCGGCGTGGCCCGCATGCATCTTGGGCGTGTCCCAGGGGACCTGCTGATGACGGCGGGTCCCGGTCGATCCGCCTCCACGGCGGTGACGGGCGCCTGACCGGTGCCGACGGGATGACGGGGCTTCATGAAAGTGTGGCGGCACCGGTCATGTGCTCGGGGTGCGCGGCGGCCCAAACCGCCGCGCACACGACGGGGGGCGTCCTCGCCGGTGCGATGCCGCCGGGCTGGCCGGCTCCATCGGCTCTCCGTAGCGCGCTTCGGCGCGGCCGCGGAGGCCCGCCACGGAGGTGGGAGTGGAAGGGTGGCTGGGTGACCTCCGCCGGGCGGGTGACGGGCGCCCCGATGCAATGGCCCCTCGTGGGTAGCCGGCAGCCAAGAGAGGTCAGGCAGGTCAGGCAGGTCAGGCAGGTCAGGCACGACGCTGGCGAAACGGGCGCGGTCCCTCTGGATTGCGCCCGCTTCTTGGTTCATATATCTTAGTGCTAAGATAATATCGACCTCATTACTTCGGAAACCGCATGCCCGATCCCCACAACCACCGCTCCATGAGCGCCGCCTCGCTGGCGCCGCGGGAGCGCTACGAGCTGCTGACGTCACTGGTGGTGCCGCGGCCGATAGGCTGGCTATCCACCCGCTCGGCGGAGGGCCGGGCCAACCTGGCGCCGTTCAGCTTCTTCAACCTGGTCTCCGCCACGCCCCCGTACGTGGCGATTTCCATCGGCACGCGCAGGAACGGCGCGCCCAAGGATTCGCTGGCCAACATCATGGCCACCGGTTGCTTCTGCGTGAACGTGGTGAGTGAGGAGCTGCTCACCGTCATGAACGCCACCTCCGGCGCGTACGCCCCCGGCGTGGACGAGTTCGCCATGGTGGGCGTGAGCGCTCGGACCGCCGATACGGTGCCTGTCTCCTACGTGGCGGAGGCGCCGGCCATCCTGGAGTGCCGCCTGCTGCGTACGGTGGAGCTGCCCGGCTCCCCCAACACGCTGGTGCTGGGGGAGGTGTTGCTCGTGCGGGTGGCGGAGGAACTGCCCACTGTGGAGGGCACGCACGGCATCGATCCGGCCGCGCTGCGCGCCGTGGGGCGGCTGGGTGGTGCGGGGTACGTGCTGCCGGGCGAGCTGGTGCGACTGGCGCGGCCGGTGGTGGAGGAAGACGGGGGGTGAGTTGGCGGCGCTTCAGCCGCTGCTTCAACCTTCGCGGCGCGTGCGCCGGCGCGTGCGCCGGCGCTGCCCGAGCGCCCGTACGCTGAGCGCCGCCAGCGTGATGACCGTGATAGGCACCACGAAGAAGAGCAGGCCGCTACCGAGGAGCGGAGCCGCCTCGTGCCCGGTGGCGTCCAGCACGAGGAAGGCGGTATAGGCCACGTAGTAGCCCAGGAACACGGCGCCTTCCCAGCGCGCGATCTCCATGTCGGTGAAGAACACCGGCAGGCACGCTACGGCCACCGCGGTCATGACCGGCAGGTCGAAGGTGAGCGCGGCCGGCGGGATGCGCAGCCCCGCGGGTGCCACCACGGCCGCGGCTCCCAGCACCAGCAGCACGTTGAAGATGTTGCTGCCCACGATGTTGCCCACCGCGATGTCCCGCTCCCCCCGCAGGCTGGCCGCCACGGACGCGGCCACCT
Organism: Gemmatimonadota bacterium; assembly: GCA_040905425.1. Lineage (GTDB taxonomy): Bacteria > Gemmatimonadota > Gemmatimonadetes > Longimicrobiales > RSA9 > JBBDRO01. Next base: position 28,843 of record JBBDRO010000018.1, read on the forward strand.
CCGGCAGTGAGGTGCCGGCTGCCACGACGGTGAGGCCGATGACCAACTCGCTGAGCCCCAGCGCCGTGGCTATGCGAACGGCGCCGTCGACCAGCCAGTCCGCGCCCAGGCCGAGCATGCCCAGGCCCAGGAGGATGAGCAGGATGTTGCCGGCCACAAGGCGGGCCGTGGGCCGGGGCGGTGCGTCGATCGGCCGGCCCGCCGCGAGGGCGGCGGTCCGCGCATCCGCGCGGGCGCTCCGCTGCTGGCGGTTGGCATCCCGTACGAGGAAGCCCGTGTACGCCAGCAGCAGGGCGAGCATGAAGAGGCCCTCGCCTCTGCCCAGACGACCGTTCAGCCCCAGCAGGATGACCAGGCCGGATACGCCGATCATGATGGGTACGTCCCGGCGCACCAGACCGCGTGAGACGGCCAGCGGCGTGATCAGCGCGGAGATCCCCAGGATGAAGAGGACGTTGAAGATGTTGCTCCCCACCACGTTGCCGAGGGCGATCTCGGGGCGGGCCTCCAGCGCGGCCTGGATGCTCACCAGCGTCTCCGGCGCGCTGGTGCCGAAGGCCACCACCGTCAGGCCCACCACGAGCGCGGGCGTACCGAATGCGGTGGCCAGGCGCGCGGCGCCGCGCACGAGCACATCGGCGCCCACGATGAGGAGCGCCAGGCCGGCCGCCAGCATGAGATAGCTGAAGAGGGTCACGGCCCCCAATGGACCGGCCGCGGGGGCTGCGGTCAACCCCGACGTACCGTTGCAGCGAGTGGGGTGGAGCGGCTGCCAGAGCGTGCGCGGTGCGCGGAGCCCGCGTGCCGAGGAGCCGCCCCGGCGGGGTGGGCCGGCTGGCAAGGCGGAGTGGGACGGGGGTCGCCCGCCGCTCGGGTCGCGTCGGCCGCGCCCGGCTCCCGTCACTTTCCCGGAGCCGACCCCCAGCCGCTGCTTGACGGGCCCTGGTCATCCCTGTGGCAGCATGGGGGTGGCGCCCGCGGCGGAAATGCGCATTCCCCGGAGAACCTAGCCAGCCGGTCCAGGGCATTGACAGCCTGGCGCCGTACGCGAGATTCAGGAGAGTAGCAGGATATCCACCATGGGAGGCGTCCGGCGCCTCCCTTTCGGGTAGGTGCAGGTGATCCCAGGCCGCGCCGCCGTCCGTTTCATTCTGCTGCTGGCCTTCGGGCTGGCGGCGGGGAGCGGCGCGCCAGGCGGCGTCCCCTCGTGGACGCCTCCGGGGGCCGACAGTCTGGCCGGGGCGCCGCCGGCGCTCCACCTGGGTGCGCCCGCGGCCGTCTTCGTCGCAGCCGATCCTGGGGCGCGAGCGACGGGTGGACGGGACGGTGGCCCGGGCGTGGTGTCTGGCGCCATGCCGCACGGCACCCACGGGCTTCCACACCTAGCGGCTGTCGACGCCGGTGCGGCTCGCAGCCGCGCGCGTGCTCACGCACTCCAGACGTTCGCGGCTGCCGCCGGCATCCGCGCGGCCCGCACCGGGCTCCCGCACTTCCATACTGGCCCGCCCCCACCCCGCTCCTGACACGGTTGCAACCGCGGTCCTTATGGACCGTCCCAGGGCTCCGCACGGGCGGAGTCATGGCCGCACCCCGGCGCGCGCCGGAGGCCGCGGGGTGAGGATCGATTCAGGAGGATCACCATGTTCACAGGGATGCTGGGGGTCGTGGCTCTGCAGGGTCTCACGGTTGGGTATATGCTGCGCAACATCCCGCACGACCCGGCCGCGTTCGTGGTCTACGCGTTGCTGGCGGTGTTCGTGGGCTTCATCTGGCACGGCAGCAGAAACAAGCCGACCGCCTAGGGGTGTCGGCCGGGGATCGTGGGGAGAACGCGCGCAGGGCCGGGGCATACGCTCCGGCCCTACAGCTCCTGATCCGGTCCCGCCGATCAGGGACTCAGCCGCCGCCCACCTGGCTGGAGGGCGGTACCAGCCCCTTCATGCGCATGTACGTGACGATGTTGCCGTAGTGCTCGTTGTCATGAACGATGTTGAAGGTGAGCGGGTAGAAGCGGCTCTGCTCACTGCCCATGAACTGGATCGTCTCGCCGGCCATGGCGTCGCGGGCGCCAGAGTAGGCGCGGTCACAGAACGTGAAGGACGCCTCCAGAGCCTCTACCAGTGCGGCCTTGGTGTGGATGTTCCGTTCCACCTGCGGCTGCGGGTTCTGCCACTTCATGCCGGCCGCGCACATCATGTAGTGCGCGTCGGCGATGTGGCCGATGAGTTCGCCGAAGCTGCGCACCTCCTCGGTGGGGCGGAAGGTGTAGTGCTCCTCCGGCATCTGCTCCGCGGCCAGCGTGATGAAGCGCTTGGTGGGCTCGTACATGTTGCGGATGGACGCGATCACGGGATCGGTCTGCCCCACCTGGGCGGTATCCTGGGCGCTGGCCGGGGTGGCCACGACGGCGAACAGCAGGAGGAATCCGATCAGACGCATGGCCAGCTCCATATCCGGTGAGGGTGCAGCTTCATTCATGACCTTGCCGGAGCGGGAACGCAAGGCCCCGGCGTGCATCAGTCCGGCGGAGGCGCCGACACCTGCAGGGCACTCAACCGCTCGGGCGGCCCCCACAGGATGCGCCGGACCCGCACGCCCACCACCACGGCCACCACGGCCAGCCCCGCGCTGAGGCCCAGCCATACGCCCACCGGGCCAAGGTCCGCCACGAAGCCCAGGTAGAAACCCACGGGCAGCCCCACCACCCAGTAGCCCACGCCCGCGATCAGCATGGGCAGGTGGGTGTCCCCCGCGCCGCGCAGCACCGAGACACCCGCCACCTGCGCGCCGTCGAACACCTGGAAGAGCGCGGCCACCAGCAGCAGACTCGAGCCCAGCACCACGATCTCCTCATCCGGCGTGTAGAGCCGCACCAGCGCCTCGGGCACCGCCACGAAGAGCAGCGCGCAGGCGGCCATGAAGGCCACGGCCAGGACGTAAGTGGCCTGCACCGAACGGCGCATCATGCGCGGCCGCCGCGCACCGATGCACTGGCCCACGCGAATGGCCCCGGCCAGGCTCACCCCCAGCGATACCATGAAGGTAGTGGCGGCGATGTTGATGGTGACCTGGTGCGCGGCCAGCTCCACCGCCCCGAGCCAGCCCATCATCACGGCGGCGAAGGCAAAGAGTCCCACCTCCAGCCCGAACTGGGCCCCGATCGGCGTGCCCACCCGGAGGATGCGCGCGAAGAGGGCGCGGTCCGGGCGCCGGGGTACGCCGCGAAAGGGGTGCAGGTCCGGCCGGCGCAGCACGTACGCCAGCATGAGCAGGAGCATGGACCAGCGCACCACGCTCGTGGCCCAGCCGGTGCCCACGGCGCCCAGGGCGGGGACCCACCCCTCCACGCCGTAGATGAAGACGCGGTTGGCGGCCACGTTGATGGCGAGCGCCACCAGGGTGATCACCATGGGCGGGGTGGTGGTGCCCATGCCCTCCAGAAACTGCCGGAACGCCAGGAAAAGAAAGATCGGCAGGATGCCCGGCAGCAGGGCGGCCAGGTAGTCCCCGGCCACCGCCGCCACGTCCGGCTGCTGGCCCAGCAGCAGCGCGATCTCCTGGCCGAAGAGGTGGAGGCCCACCAGCGGCAGGGTGAGCGCCACGCTCAGCCAACCGCCCTGCACGAGCACGCGGCGGCAGAGCGGCTGGTCACCCGCGCCGTAGGCCTGGCTCACCAGGGGGCCCATGCCCACGATGATGCCCATGCCGATGGTGAGCGCCACCATGTGGATGGCGCTGCCCACCCCCACGGCGGCCAGCGGCAGCGCGCCGAGCGGCCCCACCATCACCGTGTCGGCCGTGTTCATGCCGATCTGGCCGAGCTGGCTCAGAATGATCGGGGTGGCCAGGCGGAGGAGATCACCCAGTTCGCGGCGGAAGAGCAAGCGGCGGCGGGCCTGACCGGCGGGGGCGGAGACCATCCCGGAGGAGCTGGAGATCGTGCGGCCTCAGCGGGAGCCGAGAGCCGCCAGGGCGGCGTCCTCGCGCCCCTGGTCGGCGATCAGCTCAGCCACCGTGGTGTGCTGGAAGAAGTTGGCGATCTGGTCGGCGATGGAGCGCCAGCGCCAGTGCACGGTGCAGGGATCCCGGTCGCTGCACCGCTTGCGGCCGAGGAGGCAGGTCTTGCGCGCCTCGATGGGGTCGAAGGGTTCCACGATGGCATTCAGTGTGAGTTCGCTTGCCGGTACGCCCAGCATGAAGCCCCCCCGCGGGCCGCGCGTGGAGGCCAGCACGCCCCGCTTGGCCAGGATGTGGAGCGTCTTCGAGAGGTAGTTGCGCGGCACGGCGAGCGCCTCCGCCATCTCGTCCACCCGCACCGCGTGTTCCTGGGCATGGCGCGCCAGGTAGAGGACCGCTCGCAGTGCGTATTCCGCCGTGTTGGAGAGCATCCCGCCTCCGGCACCAGAAAATGTTCATGCGGTAATGAACATAGCGCGTAGCAGCGGCAGCGTCACGGGGTGACAGAACGCCCCGGCGGGGGCTGGTAGGCCATCGCGGTGAGGACTGAGCCGCCACCTCGGTGGGGGCTGATCGGCCACCCCGGTCGGGGCCGATGCGGCGCCCCGGACGGCTAGCGGAAGGCGGCGGGGCAGAGCGGGCGCGCGGCGGCCAGCAGCTGGTCGAAGCCGGCCCGCACCTCGGCCTCCGTGTCCGCCTCATCCGTCGCTGCGGGGGCGGTGTAAGTAGCGCTGTCCGCGCGACTCCAGGTAGCCGGTGGCGCCGGCTCCGGCACCACGGCGCGGCGGCCGTCGGAGCGCGTCTCCAGCGCGGCCGGCTCGAAGCCGCGCACCCGCGCGTCCCCGGCCGCGGCCAGGACGGCCGCCGGCGGGCCCGACACCTCGAGCGCCCAGACGAGCGGGCCGCCAGCGGGGAGCTGCTGGAAGGCCTGCAGCGCCGCCCGCGCGTCGGCCAGCAGCGCGTGGGCGCGGCCCAGGTCACCGCCGGGGAGGGTGAGCTGGCTCTCACCCTGGCCGTACATGCCGCGGATGCGGGCCACGCTGGCGCATACATCCGCGCGCGCCGCGGCACGAGTCTCCTCGCGGACGGCCGCGAGGGCCGCCTCCGGGTCCAGGGCGCTGTCCATGTCCACCACGCCGATCCGTCCGCGGGAGCGGACGTAGGCCAGCGTGGCGCGCACGGGGTGAGCGGTGAGGAAGGCCGCGACGGCGGTGTCCGGCAGCGTGCCCTCGAAGGCCAGCGAGGCCGGCAGCGGTTCGGCGGGTCGCGCCGCCCGCCACGCAGCCACGCGCTCCGCGGGGGTGGCGGGCGTGGTCGAGGGCGTGGCACGGGCGGCGTCCTCGTCGCCTGGATCAGCGCAGGCCAGGGCAAGGAGCAGGAGTGCGGCGGAACGGGTGCGGCGCATGGCGCCCTCCGATCGGTTCAGTGGCCCGCGCGGCGCCACAGGTCGGGGTGGAAGAGGAGCAGGACGGTGAAGATCTCCAGGCGGCCCACCAGCATGAGGAAGATGAGCACGCCGTGCGTGGCGGAACCCATCCAGCCGTAGTTGTCCACGGCGCCAACCAGGCCCAGGCCGGGGCCGATGTTGCCCAGCGCGGATGCCGCGGCACCGATGGAGGTGAGCAGGTCGTGGCCCAGCAGCGTCAGCACCAGCGTTCCCGCCGCGAAGAGCTGCAGGAAGAGGAGGATGAAGGCCAGGATGGTGGCCAGGTCGTCATCCCGGAGCGCGCGCCGGCCCACGCGCGTCAGGATCACGGCGCGAGGGTGGATGGCGCGCTTCAGCGACGCGGTGGCGTGGCGGAAGAAGGCGTAGACGCGCACGGTCTTCATGCCGCCCGCCGTGGAGCCGGCCATCCCCCCCACGAACATGAAGAGTAGCAGGAGGAACTGCGCCGCCGCGGGCCAGAGCTCCCAGTCGAAGCTGACAAAGCCCGTGGTGGTGCTGATGGCCACCACCTGGAAGGCGGCGTCCCGGAACACCCGCTCCACACCCAGCCCGTCGTAGGCCGGCAGGCCGAGCACGATGAGGAACACCAGCATGGTGCCGGCCACCGTGAGCACGGCGTAGAGACGCCACTCCGGATCGGCCAGGTAGCCTTTGCCACGCCCCGTCAGCGCCCGGTAGTGCAGCGTGAAGTTGATGCCGGCCAGGAACATGAAGAGGATGATGACCCATTGGATATAGGCCGAGGGATACGCGGCGATGGAGGCGTTGCGCACCGAGAAGCCGCCGGTGGAGAGCGTGGTGAAGCCGTGCGTCACGGCGGCGAACGGCTCCATGCCGCCGAGCAGGAGGAGCGCCACCTGCGCGGCCGTGAGCCCCGCGTAGACCAGCCACAGCACCTTAGCCGTCTGCGCGATGCGGGGGGACAGCCGCTCGGGCGTGGGCCCCGGGACCTCCGCGCGGAAGAGCTGCATGCCGCCGATGCCCAGGAAGGGCAGGATGGCAATGCCCAGCACGATGATCCCCATGCCGCCCAGCCACTGGGTCAGGGCGCGCCAGAAGAGGATGCCGTGGGGCAGCGCCTCGATGTCCCCGAAGACCGTGGCGCCCGTGGTGGTGAAGCCGGACACCGACTCGAAGAGCGCCGCGACCGGCTGCTCGGTCACCCCCGCGAAGAGGTAGGGCAGGGCGCCGGCCGCACCCACCGCGAGCCACGCCAGTGAGACCACCGCGTAGCCCTCGCGGATGGAGAGGTCACGGCCGATGCTCGTGGTGCGCCAGAGCAGCAGGCCTACGCCCGCGGTGATGAGGGCGGACCAGAGGAAGGCCAGGGCGTCCCCATCTCCGTAGCCCAGCGCCACGCCGCCCGAGAGCAGCAGCATGAGCGCCGTGGCGGTCAGGATGAGGCCCACCACATGGGCCAGATGGGACAGCCTCACGCGAAGAGCGCCTCGATCTTGGCAATGGCCTCAGGAAGGGCGAAAACCACCACGTGGTCACCCTTCTGCACCACGTCGGTACCGCGGGGCATGATGACCTGTCCGTCCCGGACGATGGCGCCCAGCAGACCGCCTTTGGGAAACGCCACCTCCTTCAGTGGGCGGCCGAGGATCGGCGCGCCAGGCCCCACGCTGAGCTCCAGCGCCTCGGCCGGGATGCCTTTCATGGTGGCCACCGCGCGCACGTTGCCGCGGCGCACGTAGCGCAGGATGGCGTTCACGGTGGAGAGGCGCGGGGAGACGGCGGCGTCGATGCCCACCTTGGTGACCAGCCGCATGTACTCGAAGCGGTGGATCAGGCTGATCACCTTGCGTGCCCCGGTGGTCTTGGCCAGCAGGGATGAGAGCATGTTGACCTCGTCCTGGCCGGTGTAGGCCACGAAGCCGTCGATGCCCTCCACGCCCTCCATCTCCAGGAGCTCGAGGTTGGTGGCGTCACCGTGCAGGATGAGGGCGCGCGGCAGCTGCTCGGCCAGCTCCAGCGCCCGGCGCCGGTCCAGCTCGATGATGGTGCACTCCACGTCGTGCTCCTCCAGATGGCGCGCCAGGTGGATGGCCTCGTCGTTGCCCCCAGCGATCATGACGCGGCGCAGCTTGAAGTCCTCGTAGCCCGCCAGGGGCGGGATGGCCGGCATCTCGGCGGAGGGCGTGAGGACGAAGATCTGGTCGCCGGCCTCAATGCGGCTCTGGCCGGTGGGGATCTCCGTGTGGCCGTCCCGGGCGATGGCCACCGTGACGTAGTTGTGGTCCACGAGCTTCCTGTCCAGCTCCAGCAGGCTGAGCCCGGCCACCGCCGCGCCCTCCTTCACGCGCAGCCCGATGAGCTGCACCTTGCCGTCCGCGAAGCGCACCAGGTCGGTGGCCGCTTCCGAATTGAGCAGCTGAAAGGTCTCCCAGGCGCACTCCCGCTCGGGGGAGACGGTGAGGTCAATGCCCAGCGCCTGGCTGGAGAGGATGCTCCCCTCCTGGTAGTACTGTGGGCTGCTGGTGCGGGCCACCTTGAAGGGGACGTTGAAGCGGGAGGCCACCAGGCAGGCCAGCACGTTCACCTCGTCCCGGCTGGTCACCGCCAGGAGCAGGGAGGCGTCCTTGATGCCCGCCTGCTCGAGGACGGGCACCGAGGCGCCGTTGCCGGTGATGGCCAGCACGTCGAGCCGCTCGGCGGCGCGCTCCGCGCGTTCCCCATTGGCGTCGATGAGGACCACGTCGTGGCCCTCCTCCGAGAGGCGCTCGGCCAGGTGGAAGCCCACCGCGCCGGCGCCGATGACGAGAATGCGCATGGCGGGAAGCATCGGGCCGGCGAGGGCGCGGCGCAATCCATGGCGCGTGGAGTGCGCAGGCCCAGGCCGGCGGCCCCCCGCGCGCGAAGCGGGCCCGGCGCCTACATTGTCCGGGCGGGCCTGCTGTTCCCCGGACCATGCCCAGCTCCCGGAGGTCACCCTGTACGAACGCGCCATCCGCCCCGCCTCCGCCCCGCTCCGGCGCGGGCGCACCGCTCCCGACCGGCTGTCCGATGGCGTCGTGCTGGCGGACGCGCGCCGGCCCCGCACCGAGGTGCGCTGCCCCTGGGACGACCGCGTGCTGGCCTCCGTGCCGCGGGGCCAGCCGGAGGACGTGACCGAGGCCGTGCGGCGCGCCCGCGTGGCCCAGGTTGCCTGGGCCGAGCTGCCGCTGGAGCGGCGCACGGAGGTCTTCACGCGCCTCCACGATGCCATCCTGGAGCGCAAGGACGAGGTCCTTGACCTGCTCCAGCTGGAGACCGGCAAGGCGCGCCGGGACGCCCTCGAGGAGTTGCTCGACGTGGCGCTGGTGGCGCGCTACTACGCCACGAGTGCCGCGGACCACCTGGGCGCCAAGCGGCGGCGCGGCGTGGTGCCGGGGCTGACCAGCGTGCGCGAGTACCGCCGCCCGTTCGGCGTGGTGGGCGTCATCGCGCCGTGGAACTACCCGCTCTCCCTCTCCCTCTCCGACGCCATTCCGGCGCTCATCGCCGGCAACGCCGTGGTGGTGAAGCCCGACCTGTGCACGCCGCTGTCGGCGCTGCTGGCGGGTGAGGTGCTGGCCGAGGCGGCGCTGCCCGCCGGGCTCTATGCCGTGGTGACGGGGACGGGCGAGGAGGCCGGCGCGGCGCTGGTGCGCGCCGTGGACTACGTGGCCTTCACGGGCAGCACCGCGACCGGCCGCGAGGTGGCCGCCGCTGCGGCCGCGAGGCTGGCCGGCTGCTCACTGGAGCTGGGCGGCAAGAACCCCATGCTCGTGCTCGCGGACGCCGACGTGCCGCGCGCCGTGGACGGTGCCGTGCGCGGCTGCTTCTCCAACGCCGGCCAGCTGTGCGTCTCACTGGAGCGCATCTACGTGCACGCCACGCTGGTGGAGCGCTTCACGGAGTCCCTGGTGGCGGCCTCGCGGCGCCTCCGGCTCGGCCCCGGCCTCAACTACGAGCACGACATGGGCGCGCTCATCTCCACGGCGCACCTGGCGCGCGTGGCGGCCCATGTGGAGGAGGCCGTGGAGGCGGGCGCGCATCTGCTGGCCGGCGGCCGCGCGCGCCCCGATCTGGGCCCCACCTTCTACGAGCCCACCCTGCTGGGCAACGTCCGCCCGGGCATGCGCGTGCTGGACGAGGAGACCTTCGGGCCGGTGGCCAGCATCACCCCCTTCCACAGCGTGGACGAGGCCGTGCGGCTGGCCAACGACTCCCCCTACGGCCTGAACGCCAGCGTGTGGACGGAGGACCTGGAGTTCGGCCAGCGGGTGGCGCTCCGGCTGCGGTGTGGCACCGTGAACGTGAACGAGGCGTACGCGGCCGCGTGGGCATCGGTAGACGCGCCCATGGGCGGCATGAACGCCTCGGGGCTGGGGCGCCGCCACGGCGCGGAGGGCATCCTGCGCTATACGCAGGCGCAGACGGTGGCCACCCAGCGGCTGCACGGCGCCCACCGCCCCCACCAGATGAGCGACGAGCGCTTCGACGCCCTCACCGCCCGCGCGCTCAAGCTCATGCGCCGCATCCCGGGGATCCGCTGAGCGCCGTCGGCGCGCGCCACCTCCTGCTGACGGGCTACCCGGGCTTTCTGGGGGAGGCGCTCCTGCCCCGCCTGCTGCGGGCCGATCCGGACGTGGTGGCGCACTGCCTTGTGCAGGGTCGCTTCCGGGCGGAGGCGGAGCGCGCCCGCCGCGCGCTGGAGCCCGCGGCCGCCGCGCGCGTGCATCTGGTGGAGGGAGACATCACGCGGCCGGGGCTGGGGCTCACGCCCGATTCGGTACCCGAGGAGTTGAGCGCCGTCTGGCACCTGGCCGCCCTCTACGACCTCGACGCCAGCGCCGAACGCTGCCACCCCGTGAACGTGACGGGGACGGCGCACGTGCTGGGCTGGCTGGCCACGCTGCCCGGCGCGCCACGCTTGCACTACGTGAGCACCTGCTACGTGAGTGGCACCCACACGGGCGTCTTCCGGGAGGAGGAGCTGGAGCTGGGGCAGGGATTCAAGAACGCCTACGAGGCCAGCAAGCACGCGGCCGAGGTGCTCGTGCGCCGCGCCATGGACCATGGCCTGGCGGCCACCGTCTACCGGCCCGGCATCGTGGTGGGGGACAGCGCCACCGGCGCCACACGTAAGTACGACGGCCCCTACCACGTCATCCGCATGCTGCTGCGCCAGCCGCGCCTGGCCGTGGTGCCCGTGCCCGGCGGCATGGCGGCTGCCACCGTGAACGTGGTGCCGCGCGATTTCGTCGTCACCGCCATGGTGGCGCTGGCCGCCCGTGCCGACAGCGCGGGCCGCACGTATCACCTGGCCCATCCGGCGCCACCCAGCGCGGCCGAAATGCTCGGTATGCTGGCGCGCGCCACGGGGCGGGTGGCCGTTCCCGTGCGCGTGCCCGGGCGGCTGGCGCGGGGGCTGCTGCGCCGGAGCGCCCTGCTGCGCCGCCTGCTGCTGCCGCCCGGCCTGCTCGACTACTTCACGCACCCCGTCCGCCACGACACCACGCACGCCGCCCGCGACCTGGCGGACAGCGGCATTGCCCCGCCGGACTTTGCCGCCTACGTGGACCGCCTGGTGGCCTACGTGCGCGCGCATCCGGAGGTGGGCGCCGAGGCCATGGTGTAGGGTTCAGGACGTCTAGGGCGCCCGCCCGCGGATCAGCAGCACCGCGCGTCCCAGCAACGGCTCCGCACTCACCTCCCGCAGCCCCGCGGCGCGCGCGTTGTCCACCGTGCGGCGGTCCCAGTGCTCGCCCCAGAGCGGTCCGGTCACGCGCGTCAGCAGCTCCGCCAGCCGGCCAAGGGCGCCGCCCGGGCGGACGTGCTCCAGCAGGAGGATGGGCCCGCCCGGCTTGAGCGTCCCCGCCATGGCCCGCAGTCCCGCCACCGGCTCGGGCACCTCACAGAACACCAGCGTGGCCACCCCCCACTCGAAGGTCCCGTCCCGGAAGGGCAGGCGCTGTGCGTCGGCCACGATGAAAGCGACGTCCCCGTTCCTCTCCCGGCGCGCCCGCTCCCGCGCCCGGCGCAGCATGCGCCACGAAACGTCGGTCATCACCACCCGCGCGCCCGGTGGATGGCACGGCAGGTTGGCGCCCGTCCCCGCGCCCACCTCCAGGCCCAGGCCGCGCTTCGGCGCGGCCTGCCACACGCGCCGCCGCCAGCCGCGCACCCAGAGCGCTTCCAGCGGGGCCATGAGGACGTCATAGACGCCGGCCACGCGCCCCCAGCCGCTCCGGTTGACCTTCACGGGCGGGCACGATGCGTGCTGGCGGAGCCGCCCGTGGCCAAGCTCAAGGAACTCTGGAAGCAGGTGATGGACAGCCTCTGGCTGGTGCCGGGGCTGCTCACCGTGAGCGCCGTGGTGCTGGCGGTGCTGCTCATGCGCGTGGACAGCATGCTGGTGGGCGGCGAACTGGCCCGCGACATGTGGTGGCTCTTCGGCGGCACGGCCCAGGGCGGCCGGGAGGTGCTCAGCGTCATTGCCGCGAGCATCATCACCGTCACCGGCGTGGTGTTCTCTATCACCATCGTGGCGTTGCAGCTGGCCTCCACCCAGCTCTCACCTCGGGTGCTGCGCAGCTTCATGGCGGACCGCCCCACCCAGGTGGTGCTGGGCGTGTTCATCGGCACCTTCACGTACGCCCTCATGGTGCTGCGTGCCGTGCGCCAGTCGGGCGACGACATCGACGGCTTCATGCCGTCCGCCTCCATCACGGGGGCTGTGGTGCTCATGCTGGTGAGCATCGGCTTCCTCATCTTCTTCATCCATCACGTGGCGCGTTCCATCCAGGCCGGCGCGCTCGTGGACCGAGTGACGCGGGAGACGCACGAGGTGATCCGCCGCCTGTTCCGCCCGCTCGGCGAGGAGTCGGACGAGCGCCCGGCCGACGTCATCCCGCCGGAGGAGCCGGCCGTGGTAGGCGCCCGGGAGGCCGGCTACATCCTGCGCATGGACGAGCAGGACGCCGCCGCCGAAGCGGCCGGCCACGACCCGCCGCTCACCGTGCGCATGGAGCGCAAGGTGGGGGACTTCGTCCTGCCGGGCGAGCCGCTCATGGCCGTCTGGCCCGCCGCCGCATTGGACGACGGGCTGGCCGATGGCCTGCGGGAGAACGTGGTGCTCGGAACCGAGCGCACGCCCCACCAGGACGTGGCGTACGGCATCGTGGAGCTGGTGGACATCGCGGTGAAGGCCCTCTCGCCGGGCATCAACGACCCCAACACCGCCGTGGTGGTCATCGACCGGCTGAGCGAGCTCTACCACGCGCTCGCCCAGCGCGCCCTGGGCCCCGTTGTGCGCCGCCAGGAGGACGGCACCGTGATGATCCTGGCGCATCCGGCTTTCGAGACCCTGCTCAACGACGGCATCGATCCCATTCGCCACTTCGGCGCGGGTACGCCGCTGGTGGCGCTCCACCTGATCGATGCGCTGAGCGGCCTGGCGGCGCGCCTGGAGGGGGAGCCGCGCGCCGCCGTGGCGCGTTGCATTGCGGACGTGGCGCGGCAGGCTGCGGCGTCGGAGGCGGACGCGGCCGACCGGGAGCGGGTGCGGCGGGCGGCGGAGGCGGCGCTGGGGGGTGCGCAGGCGGGTATGGCCTGAGTCGGTGGCCGGCCCCATTATTTTTCCATGGCTACGAAGAATCCACGGGTGGACGCCTACATTGCCAAGGCGCCGGCTTACGCCCGGCCCATCCTGGAGCGCGTCCGCGAGATCTACCACGCCGCCTCACCCGAGCTGGTGGAGGAGATCAAGTGGGGGGTGCCCTACTACAGCCACCACGGGCTGGTGGGCGGCATGGCCGCCTTCAAGAAGCACGTCAGCCTGGGCTTCTGGAACGCCTCCGTCATGGAGGACCCCGAGGGCATCTTCGAGGAGAGCGGCGGCGGCTCGTCCATGTGCGCGGTGAAGGTCACTTCGGTGGATGATCTGCCGTCTGGCAAGGTGCTCACGGCCTACATCCGCGCATCCATGGCGCTGAACGAGGCGGGCGAGAAGCCGAAACAGGCGGCGGCGCGGAAGCGCCCGGCGCCGCAGGTGCCCGGGGACCTCAAGGCGGCCCTCGAGCGGGAGCCGGACGCCCTGGCCACCTTCCAGGGCTTCCCGCCCAGCCACAAGCGCGAGTACGTGGAGTGGATCACCGAGGCCAAGCGCGCCGCGACACGGGAGCGGCGCATCGCGCAGGCGGTGGCGTGGATGGCGGAGGGGAAGCCCCGCAACTGGAAGTACAGGGCCGGCTGAGGGCCGGGCTGGGGGGGGGGGGGGGGGGGCCCCCCCCCCCCCCGCCGGACAGTATCAACGGAGATGCGCAGCACCTTCTTCCCTCCCCCCTGGAGGTTTCATGCGACGTCCCCTGACCACCTGCGCGGCTCTGGCCGCCACCTGCCTCGTGGCGGCAGCGTTCCACGCCCCGGACGGCTCCGCCGTCCCCAGGAAGGGGCTGCCCATCATCATGCTCCACGGCGGCACGCTGGAGGCGCCCGTCTACATGCTGGACAATCTCACCAACATCCGGGTCCTGTCGCGCCTGCTGGCCGGGGATCCGGCCGCCGAGGCCACGCCGCCGGCAGGCCAGGTGGTGGAGATGGCCTTCTTCATCCACCCGGACTGGAGGTACTACACGCACCCCGATTCGCTCCCGAAGCTCCGGCCGGAGGAGGCCAACCGGCACGGCCGCCTGCACCTGGGCACCGACGGGACCCCGGCAGTGGTGGAGATTGGACCCTTCGTCAACTGGACGGCCGCCGCCCGGGACACCAACGGGGCGGTGGAGCGCCGCTACGCGCCGGCGGATGTTCTGGAGATCCTGCGCGGGCAGGGCGTTCCGCTCATCCCTTGATGAGCGGCCACACCTCCACGATGGGCTCGTCGAAGGGGCCCCTCTTCCGCACGGCCATGGCGTCGTGGCCTATGTCCAGGATCCCCAGGTCGACGGGGAGCCGGATGCGCGCCAGCGGCTCGAGGTCCCGGTCCAGGATCAGCCAGGGGATGGTGTCCTGGCCCGGGCGCGGGTAGGCCCGCACCCACACGTTGCCGTCGGCGTCGGCGTCGAGCTCGGACCAGGCGGGGAGCGTGGCCCGGGCGGGGAGGGCGTCCACCAGGCGGACGCTCAGATCGGCGAGGAGCTCGTTCCGGTTCACCTCGCGGCCGCCGGGGGTGCGGGTGACGGGCCCGGGGCGAGTCCGCCGCGCGTCGGCGGAAGCGCGGAGGCCGCTGCGCAGAAGCGCCACCTCCGCTGCCACGGCGGGAGGCGGCTCCCAGGGGAGTTCCACCCGACGCTCCGCGCCGGCCCCGTCGCGGACCCGGAAGTCGAGGGCGCCGTTCTCCCCCAGAACCACGCCGTCCGGGGTGCTCACCACCGCCCAGGTGCGGCCGTAGATAACGGGTGACGAGGTAGCCAGCGGGTCCTGCCGGAGGGACATCATTTCCATGGTTGGCGCCCATGTGCTCCAGATGGTCTCGGCGGTGGTGGCGTTCAGCAGCACATAGCGGTTGGAGTCCCGCACCTCGGTGGGAACGGGCGCGTGCCCCGCCATACCCAGCCCCCACTCCCAGACGAGCACGTGGTCGGCCCCCACCGCCCCACCGAGCATGCGGGGCACGGGGGGACCCTCCCGGGCCGGCAGGGTGAGGACCCGCTCGAAGCGGCCGTCTGCCCCGAGGAAGGTGAGCCGCTCCAGATTGCGGTCCCACGCCACCACCCCGTCCCCTCGACGGGCCAGCTGGATGAGACCCCGGTACTCCCCGGGGCCCGCGCCGGTGCCGCCTTGCCGGGCGGTGAGCGCACCACTCGCATCCAGGAAGAGGACCTCGTTGGTGCCCATGTCGGCAATGACCAGCCGCCCGTCCACGAGTGCCGCATCCGCCAGGCGGGCCAGGGGAAGCGCCTCGTCGGCCCCCACCCGCAGGGACGGCTCCGCCGCCAGCGTCCACTCGGGGAGGTCGGTGCGCTCGTAGAGCGGCGTGTCGCCGCTGGGGGCGGAGGCGTCCACGGCGCAGGCTCCCAGCGCCAGGGCCAGGGAAGCCACGAAGCACGGCATCGGGATGCGGATCATGCGGGCCGTCCGGGATCGGGGTGGACGTTGACGGGCGTCGTCGCTTACCCGGGTTGTGGTGCCTCCAGCCCCAGGTCGGCGTACTCCAGGCGGCTGTTCGTGCAGCAGGTGGCCGCCGTGGCGCGGCAGCGGCAGGCGCCGAGGCCGGCGCGCTCGGGGGCGGTGAGGCGGGCCTCAACCAGGTCGGCCATGAAGGTGGTGAAGCGCGCGTCGTCGTGGGGCACGGGCACACGGTAGTAGGTGAGGCCACGCTCCTCGGCCTCCTGGCGCAGTTCGATGTCCAGCTCCGAGAGCGTCTCCGACTGCTCGTGCATGAAGCTCACCGGCACCACCACCACGGTGTCCGCCGCCACCTCCGCGATGACGCTCTCGATGTCCGGCTGCGTCCACTCGATGGGGCGGTTGGTGTGGTTCTGGAAGCCCACCACGTAGTCGCTGGTGCCGAGGGCGTCGGCAATCTGCTTGCAGCCGTGGTAGGTGTAGAGGTCGTAGCGGTTGCCCGCGTGGATGTAGCGCATGGGGATGCCGTGCGCCGAGAAGACCAGCTTGGTGCCGGGCGCGTTCAGATCCAGGTCGTGGGCCAGGAGCAGTTCGCGCACGCCCACGGCGCGCAGCGCGGCGTAGTCCGGATGGCCGTGCCAGCCGCTGATCTCCACGTACTCCGGGTGCCAGTCCATGGCCTCCAGCGCACCCGCCAGATCGCGCAGCGCGGCCACGGTGGTGGAGGTGCCGCACATGGGGTAGACGGGGAAGCCCACGAGCCGCTCCACGCCGTCCGCGCGTGCCTGCTCGGCGGCGGCGCGGATGGAGGGCTCGGTGAACTGCATGGCCACGTAGGTGCTGACCTCGTGGCCGCGGTGGGCCAGCTCGCGCTGCAGGGCCTCCGCCTGCTCGCGCGCCTGCGCCGCGAGCGGTGAGCCACCGATGGCCTGGTACTCCTCGATCAGGCCGGGCGCGCGGCGCACGGCCATCTCGTGATTGCGCGCCGCCAGCTGCTCGGGGGTCAGCTCCGCCGCGAGCCCCACGTTCAGGCCGAAGATCCGCTCCAGGTAGGGGACCACCGTCTCCATGGTGGGCTCCGCGGGCTCGCCAAAGTTCAGCAGCACCACGCCCAGCTTGCCTGCCTTGCTCACCCTACCTCCCCGCCGTCAGGATTTTGGCGCTATGCTCGTGGACGAAGTCCACCACGGCCGCGGCCACGTTGTGATCGGTGCCCGGCAGGATGCCGTGCCCCAGGTTGAAGATGTGACCGGGCCGCCCGCCCACGCGCTGGAGCACGTCCCGCGCGTGCTCGATGGCCACCTTCTCACCGGCCAGCAGCGTGGTGGGGTCCAGGTTGCCCTGGATGGCGCGGTCGTGGCCGATGAGCTTCCAGGCGTCGTTGATGGGTAGGCGCCAGTCCACGCTCACGGCGTTGCCGCCCGCCGCCGCCACGAGCGGCAGCAGCGCCGGGTTGCCGTTGAAGAAGTTGATGGTGGGCACGCCCTTGGCCGCCATGCGCTCGAGCAGCGTGCGCGTGTGGGGCAGGGCGTGCCGCTCGTACTCGTCGGGGCCGAGCGCGCCGGCCCACGAGTCGAAGACCTGTACGGCGCCCGCGCCCGCCTCCCACTGCGCGATGCCGAAGTCGGCCAGGTGCCTGGCCCAGTAGTCGGCCAGCCGATCCCACGCCTCGGGGTGGCGCCAGATGAAGGTCTTGAGCTCGGCCAGGTCCCGGGAGCGCGGCCCGCCCACCAGGTAGGAGAGGAGCGTGAAAGGCGCGCCCACGAAGCCCAGGATGGGCACGTCCAGGCGCTCCTTCAGCAGGCGGATCTGCGCCATGTTGTAGTGGAGCGCTTCGCGCACGTCGAACGGCTCCAGGGCGTCCACGTCGGCGGGCGTGGTAATGGGACGGTCCACCACCGGGCCCACGCCCTTGCGGAGTTCCACCTGGAACCCGGCGCCGAAGAAGGGCGTCACCAGGTCATTGTAGAGCACCGCCGCGTCCACGTTGAAGTAGTCCAGCGGCATGGCGGTGATCTCCGCCGCGGCCGCCGGATCCATGATGATCTCGAAGAACGCGCGGTCGGCGCGCGCCTCGCGGTAGCGCGGCAGGCAGCGCCCCGCCTGGCGCATGAACCAGACGGGCGTGTAGTCTAGCGGCTCGCGTTTGAGCGCGCGCAGGATACGGTCGTTCATGCCTTCCTTCGTGCCGGGTCTTTCGGGGGCGGCAAAGTAGGGCGCGGCGGTGGGGCTGCGCCAGTTGGGCGGCGTTGGCGTGGCCCATCCTTACGGATGGAGGAGGACACGTGCAGGCAATGGAAACCCGACCGTTGGCCGCGCGCTGGCTGCGGGCGGAGGGCGCGGCCGCGCTGGTGCTCTCGCTGGCGCTCTATGCGGGCACGGGCGCCAGCTGGTGGCTCTACGCGGCGCTCTTCCTGGCGCCTGACCTGGCCATGCTCGGCTACCTGGCCGGCCCGCGTCCCGGTGCGCTGCTCTACAACGCCGCGCACACCTACGTGCTGCCCCTGCTGCTGGCCGTTGCAGGGGGCCTCGCGCACGTGCCGGTGGCGGTGCCCGTGGCGCTCGTGTGGGTGGGCCACATCGGCTTCGATCGCATGCTGGGCTACGGCCTGAAGGAGCGGAGCGGCTTCCGGGACACGCATCTGGGGCGCATCGGCGGGCGGCGCTGAGCGGCCGAGGAAGGGGGCCGTGGCAAAGTCGAAGGGCGGGACGCTTGCCGGAGTAAGGCGGATTTTTGTGTGGGGCGTGATATCTGTTTTTGTGTTGGGGAAGGGTGGGCCGCGCGCTCGACGCTCATGCGGGGTGGTGGCTGAGCTGAGCCGCGCTGCCGGCGCAAAAATGCACAACGGCCGGCCGTTGCGAGACGGTTGTCCATTTTGCCGTGCCTGGCGGGGCAAAATGCACAATCGTGCTGAGCGGAGAAGGACGGTTGTGCGTTCTTGCGGCCGTACGGGCGGCAACGTGCACAACGGCCCCGGCGGGTGGGGTGGTTGTGCGATTTTCCGCCCTCCGGCAGCGGCTTCCGATCTTCGGGCGACCGGCGGCGCGGGAGGCCGCCGGCGTGGAAGATCGCCGGCGCGGGAGAGCCCGGCGCCGCGACCACGCGGGTGTTCAGCCTATCGCTGTTCCGACGGCGCGACGAGCGACTGCCCCGGAAAATGGCGTGCACGCCGGGGGCGGGTCTACTGTAATGAACCGGCCGCGCGTGCACCCGCGCCGGACCCTGACAGCCGCACCCGCAACGCGGAAGGTTCAGCCCATGCCCTCCACACCGCGCCGCTCCAGCATCCTCGCCGCGGCCCTGTGCCTCGGCCTCACCGCCTGTGAGGCGCCCGTCTTCGGGGACAACTGCCGCGCCGACCGCATCGTGGCGCATTTCGAGGGCACCCTGGCCGTGGACGGCGGCGTCATCGAGATCGATCGCGAGGACGCCGTAGCCCCCTCCAACATCCCGGTGGCCAGCTTCCGCGACCTGAACGACGTCCTGCTGGAGGGCGGCGCGGCCACGGGCGGCGTGGTATGGAGCCACGGCGGCATCGGCAGCGCCAACGACTTCTTTGCGGTGGCCCTGAGCGCGCCGCTGCAGACGGGCCAGGTGCGGGCCGTCACCACCACCTTCCAGGGCGGCGGCTGGGGTCCCCTGGCCGTGCAGGGCGCCGCCCTGGCGCTCCGCCTGGAGGATGTGTGGGCCACGGAAGTGGAGGGAGAGGTCACGGTGGTGCAGGGCGCGCCGCTGCGGCTCGGCGTGAACCTTGACATTACCCTCTCCGACGGCGGTGTCCTCACGCTGACGGGTACGGATACGTTCCGCTATGAGCGGGGGAGCTGCGGGGACGCGCGGGGGTAGGGGTTGCCGCTGGGGTGGCCGGGCGTCGGGCGGGCGCTGAGGCGCGTTTATGCGGCGTGGGCTGCTGGGGCGGGTGTGCGGGCGGGCGCTGGGGCGCAGTTATGCTGCGTGGGCGGCCGGGGTGGAAGCCGCGCGCCGCGGCGCTGGCGCATTTATGCTGCGTGGGCCGCAGGTGCGGGAGCGCGGCGGTGGCGTCCCGTGCGACCAGCGCTGTACGCGTAGCCCCCGTGCCCGGCGGTTGCGCGTTTGGTGGCAATAATTGCAGCGGAAGCCGCACGCGCGAGTGCGGGCGCCGCCGTTGCACGCCTGATGGCAATTATTCGCGCTATACCCGCACGCGCGATTTCTGGTCGCAGCGCGTGCGGGTTTGGTGGGACCGATGGGGCGGGGGAGGGCGGCGGGCGGTGGGCCGGGCAGACGCAGGCCCGCACTTATGCGGCGCGGATGCGCCGGTGCGGGTGCGGGGGGCGGGGGGGTGTGTGCGCGGGCAGATGTCGGGGCGGCCTTATGCTGCGCGGGCGGCACTTATGCGGCGTTGGCCTGGTTGCGCGTCCCCTTGAGGTTGCTCCGGGGTTCGTTGCTCAGGGGGTAGGATGGATGCGGCGTGCGTGTGCGGCCGGGAGGGGTGGATGCCCCCGGTGAGGCGGCCGCGCGCCGCGCCGTGTAAACGCCCCCCTCACCTGCGGCGTTCCACCCCCGGGCCGCCGCGCGGGCGATCCAGCGACCGGGGTGATGTGGCTGACGCGACGACGCTGAGCGCAACAGAAGCGGACGAGCTTGCCCGGGCCGCGGCCGCGGGCAGCGACCGCGCGTTCCAGCGCCTCGTCACCGCCGTCCATCCCCGCCTCTTCCGCTGGGCGCTGGCCTACACCGGCTCCGCCGACGACGCCGAGGACATTGCCCAGGAGGCGCTCATCCGGGCGCACCGGGCGCTGCCGCGCTTCCAGTTCGACGCGGCCGTGACCACCTGGCTGTGGCGCATCGTGCGGCATGCGGCGGCCGACTGGCGGCGAGGGAATCGGCGGCGCCGCGCGCGTGAGGACCATGCGCTGGGTAGCATGCCCGTGGCCGCGCCGCCGACCGATCCGCCGGTGGACGCGCGCCGTGGCGCGGAGCGGGTGGCCGGCTGGCTGGCGGAGCTGCCCGCCCGGCAGCGCGAAGCCTTCACGCTGCTGGAACTGGAGGGGCTGGACACGGCCGCGGCCGCCGCACGCACCGGCCTGGCGGAAGCGACGATGCGCGTCCACCTGCTGCGCGCGCGGCGCGCCCTGCGGCGCCGCATCATCGAGGAAGATCCCGCACTGGCGGAGGACATACGTGAACTGTGAAGCATGCCTGGAGTGGATGCTGGAGGCGGAGCCTGCCGAGCTCCGCGCGGCGGCGTCTACGACGGGCGATCTGGCCGCCCATCTGGCGCGCTGTACGCGCTGCCGGGCGGCGGCGGAGCGGGTGCTGGCCCGCGAGGACGAGATGCGCGCGGTGTGGCGGGCGGCGCTGCCGGTACGGCGGCTCAAAGTGCTGGTGGCCACCGGCGGGCGCGCGGCCTCAGCCGAGGAGGTCGAGCGGGCCGAGGGTGCGGCGACGGAGCGTGGCTCCCGCACCGGGCGGCGGTCCGGAGCCCGCTCGCGCCGCCGCCGCACGGCCGCCTGGCTCGTACCGCTGGCCGCCGCCGCGGCGCTCGGCGGCGTGCTGGCGCTCCAGTGGGATGACGTGTCGACGCGCTTCGGCGGCGACTCCCTCGAGCGCACCGCCGCCGCCATGCGGCTGCTCTATCCGCCGCCCACGGTGCCGGAGGCGCCCGTGGTAAACGCGGCGCCGGGCGGCGGCGTCGCGGTGCTGCGGACCAACGATCCGCGCATCACGCTCATCCTGAACTTCTGAGGCGGCGTCGGCGCCGCGCGAACGGAGATCCGACCATGCGAATCACGCGGACTTTCCTGGTGCTCCTGCTCCTGACGGGTCTCGGCGCGGGCTGCGCCGAGCGGGAGGAGACGCGGGCGTTCACGCTGGAGACGCTGGATGCCCGGAGCGCCGTGCCCCTGATCACGCCGTTCGTGGGTGGGGACAGCGCACGGGTCGGCGGCACCATCGGGAACAGGGTCGTTACGGTACGCGGCACCTCCGGCCAACTCGATGCCATCGCGGCCTTCCTGGCCGAGCACGATCAGCCGGGCGCCACGGTGACGCTGCGCTTCCAGGTCGTAGAGGCCAACGGCTTCGACTCGACCGACCCCGCCATTGCCGATGTGGAGAGCGCCCTGCGCGACGTGCTCGCGTTTGAGGGCTACCGGCTAGTGAGTGAGGGCGTGGTGCGCGTCGGCCGGTCGGCCAGTTTCGGCCAACAGCTCGGCGCCGCCTTCGCAATCGGTGGTCGGGTCCGCGGTATCACGATTCGGGAGGATGCAGCGGCCGTCGAACTCGAGATCCACCTCCTTTCGAACGACAGGCCGATTTTGAATACGGAGGCAACGGTTCCCGTCGGCCAGATCGTGGTCCTGGGCAACACACGGGATGGCGACGGCCCCACCTACATCCTGGTGGTCCGCCCCACGCTGGAGTAGCGGTGGCACCGGAGCGGGCCGAGGCTCAGGCTGCGAGCGGCCAGCGCCGCACAGGCGAAATGGTTTCGCGCCGTTGCGCGATTGGCCATACTACTTGTTGTCAAACGCGCCGGAGCCCGTTAGGCCGGAAAACGCGTGAGCCTCTGGTGACACGAGGGGCCATTCAGCCGACACGCGACGCCGTGCAGCCGTCCATGTCTGTCCACACCCCGGCGAGCGCCACCCGCGCCGTTCCCACGCCAGGCCCTGGAGACGCCCTGTGAAACTCCGCTCTGCCGTCCCGGTACTCATGGCAACCCTGGCCGCCTGCGCCGCCGACGGCCCCGCCGCCGGCCCGCGTGTAAGCACTGCCGACAGTGCCGGCATCGAGGTGACGGAGGTGACTGGGCTGGACCTCTCACTGCTGCCGCAGTGGCGCCTGGCCGACCAGCCGCTCGTGCACATCGGGGAGGTGGATGGGGCGGAGGAGTACACCTTCGGGCGCATCACCGGAGGGTTGTTTCTGCGGGGCGGCCAGCTCGTCGTGGTGGACGGGCAGACGCAGACGCTGAGCGTCTACGATGGGGACGGTACGTTCGTGCGGCGCTTGGGCGGACGGGGCAACGGGCCGGGTGAGTTCGCCAATGCGTGGCGGCTGCGGGCCACCGGACCAACCTCCTTTGCCGTTTACGATGCACGGCTGAGCCGCATCACTTCATTCGATCTGGCCACCGGCAACACCGATACCCGCCCGGTGGAACTGAACGATTGCGCGCTGCCGGAGTTGACCGGTGCATCGCCGTTTTGCCAGGGGATCGACCTGCTGGCCGGCGGCGAGTTGCTTGTGGTGAGCGGCATCCAATCGGCGGCGGGACAGAGCCCCACCAATTTCACGATCGAGGAGATCGAGCCCCGGCCACGCTTCCTCGGGCTTATAGCCGGTGCCTCCGTGGTAGCGTTGGACACCGTCCATCTGGAGCCGTGGACCAACGTCCACGATCAGGGTTGGCTCTGGTTCTTTCCCACCCCGTTTTACGTGACGGAGAAGTGGGCGGCGGGGCAGGACCGGGTGGTGAACGTCCGCGACGAGCCCTTCGAGCTCCGCACCTGGTCCAGTGCCGGTGACCTCCAGCGCATCGTTCGCATCGATCTGCCCAGGGCGCCGCGGACCGAAGCGCACACGGCGGCGATGACGGCCGCCATCGAGGCTGGGGACAACGCCATCCTCCAGCGCTACATCGAGGAGGCGGAGTGGCGCGCCACGGTCCCGCACTTCCGCGCCGCGGTGCTGGACGCCGCCGGCCGCACATGGCTGGAGGACTACTGGCCCGACATCGACGGCCTCGGCGCGCCGGCGCCGAGCTGGTGGACGGTGCTGGACACAGTCGGCGTGCCTGCGGTCCGCATCCAGGCACCGGTGGCCGAGGACATCCTCATGATCGGTGACGACCGCATCCTTATCCGCGAAACGGATGAACTCGGCGTACACCGCGCGGCCGTTTTCTCCATCGAAGGCGGTGGGTCCGGAACGCAGTCGTGATGACTGACCTCAGATCCCATTTCCGGAAGCCGACTTGGGGGTATCCATGTAACCGGAGGGGTGGGCGAGGCCCACAGCTCTCGTCAACCCCTTCGACCTCCTACCTGACCCAGCCCGCTTCTGGATCCCACCGCCCCAGGTTCTCTCCTCCCTCTTGTGCCGCGGCGCGTAGAGTGGGATGGACGAAGCCTCGGATTCGGGTGACCACTCGAGAGAAATCTTCTGGGGCACCGACAGCGTCGTTCCGGCGGATGAACGCCTTCCACTGTGCCTGGCTCTCGGCACTCTTTCCGAAGTCGTCCGTCAGGGCAATGGGTACCTCATGAGAAAGGCTCGTTCCTCGGTGATCAAACGTCGCACGCACTTGGCGGATGAGCCTCAGGCCCTCGAATTGCCTCTCGTTGCTAAGAAGGAACAGATCGAAGAAGTCCTTGAACCGAGTAGTCACCGTACCGAGCTTCACAATCGCCTCCGCCTTCTCGGCAACAACGACTTCAGGGCTGTATGCGCGAATCACAGGGGCCTCGAACTCGAGCAGTACCGGAAGGGTTGCCTTCACGGGCTCTTCAATCAAAGCCTCGCTGAAGCCCAGGTCGATCTGGGTGTGGATCTTTGTGCGGCCCAGCATGGCAATCAACCTCAGTCGTACGCCGGAATACTCCGCGTCCAACTGAATCTCCTCAGCCGAAAACGACGTGAGATCGAATGTTAGGCCGTCGTCATGTGGCACGCTCACCCCCACGACCTCTTTGAAGATCGTTTCCACGGTTTCAGCCGCGTTCGGGATGGAGGCGAGGAAGTCCACGTCCTTCGTGGCTCGCTGCGAGATCCCCCACGCGTAGAAGAGCCATGCTCCCTTCAAAATGAACCTCTCGCTGTAATCCGAAATGCTGAGCCGGTACATCAGTCGTTCCGTCGCATATCGAATCAACACGACCGGCATACTCTCCTTCGTCTCATGCGACACGTTACGCAGGCGCTGGCGGACGGACTCGGATACGTTGGTCAATTCGTCAGTCCAATGCGGCATCAGGCGGTCATTCCTTGAAGGTAAGGTTTCATCACTGCCCATACGCGGCAGATGCGGGCGAAGTGCTCCACTTCAGCGGGTGTGAAC
This sequence comes from Gemmatimonadota bacterium, assembly GCA_040905425.1. GTDB lineage: Bacteria > Gemmatimonadota > Gemmatimonadetes > Longimicrobiales > RSA9 > JBBDRO01. The sequence goes on from JBBDRO010000018.1 coordinate 53,329, forward strand.
CGTCGGTCTGCGAGCCCTTCTCGTAGAGCCTCAAGCGCCACGTCCATACCGAGTTTAGTGCGATACTTGAAGAGGTCTGCCGTCGTCTTAGCCGCTGAATAGACTCGCACAGTGGTCCCCTCTATCTCGTGAACCTCCTGCCCTTCCGTAAACGCGCGTCCGCTGAACCAAACAAACTCAACCGACGTGTGCCGTATGCGAGGCCGAGATCGTGTTTCTCTGTGATTTAGCGCGATCCATACGGTGTGAGGCATCTGGGTCCCGATACCGTGGAACGCGAGGGACGACAACAGGGCTATAACTCCATGCGGAACGAGATGTGCAACCTCCACCAACGTTTCGTGCTCACTCACGACTGCGTCAGGAACCCTATACAGACCGTGGCCGATGCGCTCGATGTCCCCGCGCTCAAGAAGGTGGTACAGGAGGTTGGCGTCGAAGCCGGCATCTGCCACTTCTTTCCACCGCACCTGCCGGTGTTGCCTGAGGAACCGCAACAGCTTCAGCGTTTCGGTCATCCTGCTCAGTGGTTAGAGTATTCATGAGGTATGTCAAAGATACTTCATGGATACTCTAACAGCAAGGCTCTACCCAACACTCCCCTTTCCACTCACTTGCGCCGCCACGGTCGGTCAGCCGGCGGACGATGGAGGCTGGCCGGTTTCCCTCTTCGACGTGGCGGGACTCCGGGCCCGGTCCCTGGTATGCGAGATCTGAGCAACTCGTGGTATCGCACGGGACCATGCCTTACCGCAAGCTCCATCACCCGGTAGAACAGCATTCCGCGGCTTCGTGACGTGCGCCGGTTGAATCTGAACACGAACTCGTCGAGATAGCTCGGTAGATGTGTGCTGTCCACTGCGCATTGGTGAGTGCCGAGCAACCAGCGCCTGGTGAGGGATGCGACCCGGTGAACGCCCGGCAGTAGATTGCCTGGATCCTCTCCTCGGACCCGAGCCGATCGCTGATTGTAGGGCTCATGCGAGTATCCCTGTTTCGAGATTCCGCGGTACCCACTCCATCCGTCAGTGACGATCGGGCTCCGGGTACGACGTTGTCTTGGATGAACGCCCGGAGAGTGACGCCCTTAGCGTTCTCGAGTGGCGCCATGCGACACCGGCCGATTCCGCCCTCAGTAGGGGCCTCAACCGCGATGCCTGTGAGGACCTCTTCCCCTTCGCCCGGCCTCCTGCGAGGCCAGGTTCCTGACCTCCGATGTAGGTCTCGTCCACCTCCACGCGTCCTGAGAGGCGCTCCCGACCAGGCCGTACCAGCACAGAGCGGAATCGATGAAGCATCGCCCACGCCGTCTGGTAGGAACCGATCTCGAGGGTGCGCTTCAGGTGGAGTGCGGAGATCCCGTCCTTGCCGCTTACGAACTGCCAGCAAGCGGCGAACCACACCGTGAGCGGGGTTCGGGTCCGGTCGAAGATGGTCCCTGCGGTGACGGAGCTCCGCTTGCCACACCCCGCGCACTCATAATGTCCGTCCGCGAGCCGCCCCCCCCCCGCATTGACCGCAGGCAATGGGCGGAGCTTTTCACGCCCCCCGGAGAATCCGGTTCGCGCTGGGCGGTCTTCGACCCGAGCGGCGCCTTCCTCGGGCATGTGGCCATGCCCGAAGCCCTGGAGGTCACGGAGATCGGCACGGACTACGTGCTCG